>CAUOZE010000017.1:0-48511 GCA_963508915.1 uncultured Deefgea sp. | reverse complement strand
GAGAGTGGACACATTACGAAGGGAGTCAGTTAGGGTGCTTAATCATATAGTAATTAATAATCAAAGAGTTATGTTTGTTTCTGCATCATGCCGGATGGAGATTGAAAAAACAAGCAGCGCTTAAGTTGATACGATTGGCTGGCGACCTCCCAAAACTTCTGCCACCTCTGCAAACGACTTGATTTCTCTGCGCTCATATTCAAAACCTCCACGGTCGTTGACTGAGGTACATACAAGTAATTTTGAGCTGTGCTGCAATACCCGCAATTTGAATCATGAGCGTTCTAATTAGATAGCTATCCTCTTTATCAAAACAAATGCCGATGCCGTTTTAAGATTTCAGCCACAACCCGTGCACGCGCCCTGCATACTACTTTCACTCTAGCATTGGAGGTAAAGACGCCCAAATAGCTTGCAACTCGGCGCGTTGTCGTTGCCTTGTTTCTAATGTCGTACAAGACGCGGTCACTCTGGCTGCGTAATCTGTGAAGTATTGAGTTCTTGCGGCTATATCGACCATGGGTTGCTCCCTATGTCGAATTGGATAAGAAAATACGCTCGGCATTAACTAGCTCCCGCTTCGGTCATAATTTTTACTGCTAGTAGTAAGGTCGATTTCTTGCTCAGTGGAAAGCGCCAGTTCGGAATTAAGCGTCTTCAAATGGGATATTCAAAATGGCGGCAGCAGGGTACAAAAATGCTGCTCAGTCTTTATGCCATCCGGCTTCAAATTCCAAACATTACAGAAACTTGTATTAACATAGCCAGCCTTGCTGGTGCTGCACGATTTTTTATGAGGATGGGGTGCCAAGCGGGTGCGTTGAGGTAAGCCACATATTTAACGACCACAAGACCGAGCATGAACCCATTAGTCGCTAGAAAACTGCGACCATTTATCCGCCACACCACCCAAATCTGGTTACATATGGGTTACATAACGAATTTTTGATAAAAAAAAGGACCTAGCATTTCTGCTAAGTCCTTGATTTTATTGGTGGGCCTGCACGGACTTGAACCGTGGACCAAAGGATTATGAGTCCTCTGCTCTAACCAACTGAGCTACAGGCCCGAAAGGGTTGCTATTCTACTGTTCGCTGGCATTATTTTCAATGAAACTCTTCAATCTTTCTGAACGAGTCGGATGGCGCAGCTTACGTAGTGCCTTGGCTTCAATCTGACGAATACGCTCACGCGTTACGTCAAATTGCTTACCAACCTCTTCGAGCGTGTGATCGGTGCTCATATCAATACCAAAACGCATACGCAATACTTTTGCTTCGCGTGGTGTTAAAGTATCCAGCACTTCTTTGGTCGCTTCGCGTAGGCCAGCATAAACAGCAGCATCGGCAGGTGCCATATTATTGGCATCTTCAATGAAGTCACCGAGGTGCGAATCATCATCATCACCAATGGGTGTTTCCATTGAAATAGGTTCTTTGGCGATTTTCAAAATCTTGCGGATTTTGTCTTCCGGCATTTCCATGCGCTCTGCCAATTCTTCTGGCGTCGCTTCTACACCCGTTTCTTGCAGGATTTGACGCTGGATACGGTTCATTTTGTTGATCGTTTCGATCATATGTACCGGAATCCGAATCGTACGCGCCTGGTCAGCAATCGAACGAGTAATCGCCTGACGGATCCACCAGGTTGCGTAGGTCGAGAATTTATATCCACGACGGTATTCGAATTTATCCACCGCTTTCATCAAACCGATATTACCTTCTTGAATCAAATCCAAGAATTGCAAACCACGGTTGGTATATTTTTTCGCAATCGAGATCACAAGGCGCAAGTTGGCTTCGATCATTTCGCGCTTTGCGCGTTTCGCTTTTGCCTCACCCGTCGACATATGACGACTGATTTCTTTCAACTCACGAATATTCAAGCGAGCAGCTTCTTGCAGCTCATTGAGCTTTTGTTGCTGCTCCATGATCGCATGCTTGTAGCGGAACATGATGCCCGAGTAGTTTTTCTCTGCGGCGATTTCTTCTTGCACCCACGTCAAGTCCGTTTCACGACCTGGGAAGGTTTTAATGAAGTAATCGCGCGGCATGCCAACGCGACGAGTACACAAGTCCATGATTTGACGTTCATGCGTGCGAATGTCATCCACCATGCCACGCAAAACGTCACATAGCGATTCAACTTGACGCGCAGAAAAACGAATCTTTTGAAATTCAATCGCAATCGACTGTTGCAATAAAATATACGTCGGTGAAGAAGTGCCATGATCAATCAAGGCTTCCAGCATCCGGCCATACAAATCATTGATGATTTCGAAATGTTCGCGAGCTTGAGTTTTTAGTAGCTCAAGATTTGCACTCGCAGCCGCTGCGCCGCCGTCATCTTCAGCTTCGTCTTCATCGGCATTTTCTTCGAGCACCGCATCTGGATCAGGTAGGTCCAATGCAACTTCTTCTTCAGCTTCAACGGCGTTTGGATCGATAAAACCGTCAATCACGTCATCAATGCGGATTTCATCATTCAGGCCACGCTCAACCAAATCAATAATTTGGGCAATCGTGGTTGGACACGCTGAAATCGCAGTGATCATGTGACGGAGGCCATCTTCGATTCGCTTGGCGATTTCAATTTCGCCTTCACGCGTCAAGAGCTCAACCGTACCCATTTCACGCATATACATACGCACAGGGTCAGTTGTTCGACCAAAGTCAGCATCAACTGAAGACAAAGCGGCTTCAGCCTCTTCGGCGGCATCTTCATCAGCAACGCGCGCAGGCGCATCCGACATCAACAGATCTTCGGCATCAGGCGCTTCATCATAAACTTGGATCCCCATATTGGAGATCATGCTGATGATGCCCTCGATTTGCTCGGCGTCGAGCATATCTTCAGGAAGATGGTCGTTAATCTCGGCGTACGTGAGGTAACCACGTTCTTTACCAAGGACGATGAGTGTCTTGAATTTGGCTTTGCGCTCTTCAGGATCGAGCTTTACCTCGCCTGATTTTCCGCCGTTCGCGTCAAGATTTTCTTTGTTTAGTTTTTGATCTGCTGCCATGACTCTGCTTATGTGTCTAGCAAAACCGAGAATTATACCAGACATTGAAGGGTTTTGTCCCCAATGCCGGAAGTGAAGCACCTTAACGGCCACCTCACTTGGCTAATGGCGCAATAAAAGCGCCAGATATTCTTGCGATTCCTCGTCCGTCAAACCTCGACTAGCAGACAGGATGTCCAACTCTTCTTTCCGACTCAGTGTAGACCCTAGCGAAAAATTTTGCGTAGCGGCCAACAATGAATTAGCGATTTCTACCTGCAAATCCTCTTCGTCAAACTTTTCAAATAAAGCGCGCTGCTCACTAAAAAACCGACTCAAACGAGAATAATTAGGCAACTCACGACAACGCGCCAACAACTCCACGCCTTGCAAATCAGGCGCTTGGCGCGCAATAGTAAATACCGCACGAGCTAAACCGTGCAAACCCTCAACCGGCCACGTCAACTCGACAGGCTCTTGCCCCAGCAAAAGTGAAGGGCGAAACAAAACCAACTCCAGCGCTCGTGACACCGGATCATATTGACCCGCTGGTTTTAACCTTGGTCGTGGTTCTTCCATTTTCCAGCCCTTGCCACGCTTATATCCACCACCACGACTAAACGGCTCTCGCCGACTTGACTTGGCTTGCTGCCACTGCTGCGGCGCCTGCCAATCTGCCATTTCTGGCTCAATACCCCAATCAGACGGAGCTTCAAGCACTTTTGGCGCTGGCGCAACAGCCTGCAAAGAGGCAAACTCAGCGCTCGATAATTGGCACATTTCCGCCAAGCGTTTACCGATCATCAGTTTCAATATGGGGGCTTGTGTCAATTCATCAAGATAGGGGCGTGCAATGTGTACCAAACGCGCCCGACCCTCTTCCATTGTTAAATCAACTTGCCCTGCCAGTTCTTTTAATAAGTACTGCGACAAAGGCAGGGCCGACTCGGCAATTAATAATTCAAACTGCGCCTTACCAAACGCCTGCACATAGGAATCAGGATCATGCTCAGCAGGTAAAAACAAGAACTTCAACTCTTTGCCATCTTTCACCTCAGGCAGGCTATTTTCTAGCGCACGCCATGCTGCCTTGATACCCGCCTTATCGCCATCAAAACCAAACACCACCTCATCAGCCAGCTTTAGTAGTTTACGCACGTGCTCTGGCGTACACGCCGTACCCAAGGATGCAACAGCGTACTCAACGCCATGCTGATGCAACATAACCACGTCCATATACCCTTCGGCAACTAGCACGCGGTTATGATCACGAATGGCAGTGCGCGCCTGTGGCAAGCCATACAATTCACGCCCTTTAGTAAATACCGGCGTTTCTGGCGAATTCAAGTACTTAGGCTCACCCTGCCCCATCACACGACCACCAAAACCAATGACTTGACCGCGCTGATTGATAATCGGAAACATCACCCGCTCACGAAAACGATCATAGCGGCGTTTTGATTCTTCTTTATCAATCACCAAGCCGGCTTCGGCCAAAATGGAATTCCAATCATAGTCTGGGTATACCGCCTTAAGCGGCTGCCAATCATCGCCGCCAGGCGCATACCCTAAGCCAAACTTGGCGGCTGTTTTACCCTCAACGCCACGCCGTTTAAAGTAATCAATCGCAGCAGGCGCGGTCTTTAGTTGTGCTCGATAAAAATCAAAAGCAACTTTTAAAACATCATAAATACCAGGTGCTTTTTTCTGCTCTTCGGTAATCGGCTTATCTGAAACAGGAACTTGCATCCCAACCGATTCAGCCAGTTGCCGCACAGCTTCAGGAAAACTCAAGGCCTGATGCTCCATCACAAACGTCAGCGCCGAACCATGCACGCCGCAACCAAAACAATGATAAAACTGCTTGGTTTGACTTACCGTAAATGACGGAGATTTTTCTTTATGAAACGGGCAGCAGGCCATGTAATTTTGGCCTGCTTTTTTAAGCGGCAGATAGCGCTCAACCACGTCGACAATATCAACGCGGTTTAATAAATCCTGAATAAAATCATCGGGAATGAGCGCCACTTAATGCCTCAAAACAGTTACAGATTAAGCCATCCGCGCTTTAACTAATTTGCTCACTTCAGCCATATCAGCACGACCCGCCAATTTCGGCTTGATCTCGGCCATAATTTTACCCATTGCCGCAGCGGTTGCGCCGTGCGTTGCAATTGCGGCATCTAAAATCACATTAATTTCATCAGCACTGAGTTGTTGCGGCATGTATTCAATGAGCACCACGACTTCAGCTTTTTCTTTATCTGCCAAATCCTGACGATTAGCGGCCTCAAACTGCGTAATACTATCTTTGCGTTGTTTCAGCATTTTGTCGATGATGGCGGTAATCGCCGCATCATCAAGCTCAATTCGCTCATCCACTTCGCGCTGTTTCATCGCGGCCAGCAACAAACGAATTGTACCCAAGCGGTCTACTTGCTTTTCTTTCATCGCCGTTTTCATATCAGCGGTAATACGGGCTTTTAATGACATTTCGCCTCCTTAAAGCCACCCATCCAACAACTTAGCATCGCTTGGCGCGTGTGCAATATTTACACTGCAGAACCCAGACCGCGACGAGCTAAGGCATGTTTAGGCCATACTTTTTGATTTTTAGAAAAAACAAAAGGCCGCCTAGGCGACCTTGAGTACAAACAACAGCAAGCAAACTCTTAGTAGAGTTTAGCTGGCAATTGTTGGCTACGCAGACGCTTGTGTTGACGCTTAACAGCGGCAGCAAGCTTGCGTTTACGTTCTGCAGTTGGCTTCTCGTAGAATTCGCGTGCACGAAGGTCAGTGAGGAGGCCAGTCTTTTCAACAGAACGCTTGAAGCGGCGCATCGCTACTTCGAACGGCTCGTTTTCTTTAACGCGTACGGAAGGCATTAGTCGAATCCTAGTAAACATAAAACTCTAGCCCCGCCTGAGAAACCTCAGCGCAGACTAAAGATTGGAAAGGGTGTGATTATCCTAGAATAATTAGCCAATGTCAAAAGGAATACACACGAAGGTCTTCCGTGTTGCTTCCATGCCCGTTACCATAGCGGCATTATTGGGCAAAAACACGAGCATAATCATGTTGGTACTGGGCATTGAATCTTCTTGCGACGAAACGGGTGTTGCGCTTTACGATAGCGAAGCGGGTCTGCTTGCCCATCGTTTGCATACCCAAATCGCCATGCACAGTGAATACGGCGGTGTTGTACCTGAACTCGCATCGCGCGACCATATTCGCCGTGTTCTGCCTCTCACCGAAAATTGCTTAGCAGAAGCCGGCAAACAGCTTGCCGATATTGATGCAATTGCCTACACCGCAGGCCCCGGCTTAGCGGGCGCACTCCTAGTGGGCGCATCGGTTGCCAATGCCATGGCGTTTGCGCTCGGTAAACCCACCATTGCCGTTCATCACCTCGAAGGGCATCTACTATCACCTTGCTTGGCCGAACCCGCCCCCGCATTTCCATTTGTTGCGCTACTAGTTTCCGGCGGACACACACAACTAATGGCAGTGCATGGCGTAGGACAATACGAATTACTCGGCGAAACGGTTGATGATGCTGCGGGCGAAGCCTTTGATAAATCAGCCAAGTTATTAGGTCTTGGCTACCCCGGCGGCCCTGCACTCTCTAAATTAGCCGACACAGGCGACGTAAATCGCTTTACTTTACCGCGCCCGATGCTGCACACGCCAAACTTAGATATGAGTTTTTCTGGCCTCAAAACGGCGGTTCTCAATTTGGTTACGCAACAATCGCCACTCGACGACACCACGCGCGCTGATATTTGCGCCGCATTTCAAGCAGCCATCGTCGAGGTATTACTTAAAAAATCGCTCAAAGCACTCAAGCAAACTGGTATGAAAAGATTGGTGATTGCAGGAGGCGTTGGCGCAAATCGGCAATTGCGTAACGCGCTCGACGATGCTGCCAAGAAACGCGGCTTTGCAGTGTTTTACCCGCCACTGGAACTCTGCACCGATAATGGCGCGATGATTGCCTATGCAGGCGCACAGCGTTTAAGCGAGCGCCAAACGGCCGGCTCTTTTGCTGTCAAACCACGCTGGGACTTAGCCAGCCTCAGCAGCACCTAATAGGTATATTGTTGTAGCCATTAAATTTAAATACCTAACGGGGAATACCCATAGAAAAACCCGCAATAGCGGGTTTTTTATTCTCAAGCCCATCAATATACGATTGTTAAATCACATCAAAAGATTCTTCAACACGACCCGGCCAGGTCAACTGCAAATGATCACCACGTTGAATTTGACCAACACCTTCTGGCGTACCGGTATAAATCAAGTCGCCCGCCTGCAACGTAAATTTACTTGAAATCCATGCAATCAAAGTCGCAACATCAAACGCCATCAAGCGCGTATCCGCCAACTGGCGCAACTCATCATTGATATGCAAGGTATATTGCAACTGGGTCGGATCAATATCGCCAGCGGCAACAAACTGTGTCAACACCGCTGCACCGTCAAAACCCTTGGCCAAAGTCCACGGCGACCCCGTCTTTTTCGCTGCCGCCTGCACATCACGCGCAGTTAAATCCAAACCCAAGGCATAGCCAGCAACATGCTTTAAGGCATCGGCTGCGGCGATATTTTTACCGCCCTCAGCAATCGCCACCACCAACTCTAACTCGTGATGCACATTTTCTGACCATGACGGCAACACCATTGGCGAGCCAGACTGCAGTACAGCCGAATTCGGTTTAATAAAAACCACCGGCTCACTCGCAATCACCGACCCCATCTCCGCTGCATGCGCCACAAAATTTCGCGCAACGCAAAAGATATTATTAATGCGCAAGGTCGTCTCTGCAATTTTTAACTCTGCCATCATCAATTCCAATTATTAACACAAAAAGCAATGGGTATAGGCACGAATACATTAATAATTAAAGGCTGCGCTCACATACATAAAAATCATGCAACCCACTGAGAAATACTAAATAGCAAAATCACAGCCAACCACAAAATAGCCGAGCGCCACACCAGCGCAACCGCACTGGCTAGATAATCTCGATTCGCCGACTCACCCACACCCAACTCAGGACGATACTTCACCGTATGATCTTGATGCAGCGCCTCACCCAAGCGCACTCCCAACGCGCCTGCAGCCGAAGCCAGCAAAATACCGTAATCTTGATCCATCCACTGCTGCGCCTGCGAGCGCCAGCAATAAACTGCGTCTTCAAAATTACCAACAATTGCAAATGAAATGGCCGCCAGACGAACCGGCACAAAATCCAACACATCCATGACGGCATCAGCAAAGCGGCCAAACATATCGCCATGCCCGCCCCATTTTTGCTGCAACAAGCACGCTGCACGATAGGCAACCGCCCCAGCAGGACCGACCAACCATGCCAAAGCAACAAACCAAAAAATAGTACCGAACACATAGCGATAAGAATCAACAATGCCCTGCTCAATCGTTAAGCGCGCCACTTCATCTTCACTCAACTCGGACGTGGACTGCCCCGTCCAATCGCCCAACATAGAACGTGCAGCATCCAAATCTTCCGCCTGCAGTGATTTCGATATTTTGGTAAACGCATGACTAAATTGACGAAAACCCATCGTCAAATACAATGTCAACACACTCCACAGCATTGCAAACGCAATATTATGCTGCATCAAAAACCAGTAGCCGCCGGCGGTCAACGCCACCAAAGGCACCACTGCAATCAACCACGCATAAACACCATTGCGATACTCACCGGCGTTGAGGTTTCGCCCCATGCCATTGGCAGTACGGATAAAACCAAGATAGAGCGGATTACGACTACTAATCGGCCGGATTTGCTCAAGCAGCAAAGCTAAAATTAGCGACAAAATACTCATAAACTTAATTTCCCAATTACGCTCGAACCAAAAAAATCAGCCCGCAGCCACACATCCATTAGGTTTCAAAGATAACATAGAGCCCGAGTGAGCAGAAACAATTACAACACCACTTGAAAAAGCACGCCACAGTGCCATATCGTCTGTACGCCAACCCAACCGGAGATTCACATGGAACATCAACTACCTACCCTGCCTTATGCACAAGATGCGCTGGCACCATTTATGTCTGCAGAAACGCTGTCATTTCACTACGGCAAACACCACCAAACTTATATCACCAACCTCAACAACCTGATCAAAGGCACTGAGAACGAAAGCAAATCGCTCGAAGAGATCATTAAAACAGCACCAGCTGGTGGTTTGTACAACAATGCAGCACAAACTTGGAACCACACTTTCTTCTGGTTTGGCTTTGCACCGAATGCAGCTGGCGAAGATCGCGCACCTGCTGGCGCACTGGCAGATACCATCGCAGCAAAATGGGGCTCTTTTGATGAATTCAAAAAAGCATTCAACGCTTCAGCTGCTGGCAATTTTGGCTCTGGCTGGACTTGGTTGGTAAAAAAAGCCGACGGCTCACTGGATATCGTTAACACTGGCGCAGCAGGCACACCACTGACAACAGCAGACACTGCATTGCTGACCTGTGACGTTTGGGAACACGCTTATTACATCGATTACCGCAACAGCCGCCCGAACTACCTTGAAGGCTTCTGGAAGCTGGTTGACTGGAATGTGGTTGCTGCACGCCTAGCAGCATAAGCCACACAAGAAAGCTGGCCTTCTGTCAGCTTTTTCCAACGCAAATCAAAAAGACGACATTCAGTCGTCTTTTTTTTATTTTCCAAATTACATGCACCAAAAAAAGCCCAAAGGCAACGCAACACACCCAGCAATTGGCATTTATCCTTATCTTTCAATGGCATTAGTGATTTATCTTATTGCACTATATTGCAACGCATTAATTAGCACAATCTAATATACTCAACCAACAATTTCGCAAGGCATTCCATAGTCTTACATACAACTTAAGACCTTAATTTTACTTTGTTTTTCATCACAACGCCCTGTTGACAAGGCAAATGTAGTCTGCGAGATTAGTGCTACGAAACGTAACAGCAGCGAATTCAAACAGGATCTGCGGCAAGGATTACGTTAGACGACTGGTATTAATCAAATCAACCGCCAGCGTCGAAGTAGCAACTTTAAGTGGATACAGCGGTTAAGCGAAGAATTACACACCACTCCACCCACAACAAGTGACTACTAAGTGTTAGTGAATTGAAATCAACGTAAACCAATATCGGTTGCGATGAAATTCTTACTAAAATAATGGATGAGAGGAGACACCAAATGAACTTCCGTTTAGCCGCAATCCCAGCAGCAATCGCTTTTGTATCAGTTAGCTCTTTTGCTGCCCAAGCATGGAACAGCACAACAGCATACGTCGCTGGCGATGTAGTGACTTACTCTGGTAAGGACTACAAAGCAAAGTGGTGGACACAAAATAATATCCCAGGCACCGAACAATGGGGTCCGTGGGAACTTCAATCTGGCAGCGCAACCGCAACGCCAGTTGCACCAACAGCAACACCAGTCGTTGCAACCCCAACACCAGTAACAACAGCACCTCCTGCAGGCAGCTGTGTTAACCCATGGAATTCTGCAACCGCCTACAACGGTGGTGCGATTGTGTCTTACCAAGGCCGTAACTACAAAGCAGGCTGGTGGACACAAGGCAATGAGCCATCGACTAACACAGGCTCTGGCAAACCTTGGACAGATATCGGTGCTTGCGACGGCTCAACAGTAACTGCAACGCCAAAACCAACTGCATCCCCAACACCAGTGGTGACTGCATCTCCAACTCCAGTTGTGACTGCTTCTCCAACTCCAGTTGTGACTGCTTCTCCAACTCCAGTTGTGACTGCTTCTCCAACGCCAGTAACAAGCACACCACCAAGCACTGGCGCTAAACAAGTTGGTACTTACTTCGCTGAATGGTCAATCTACAGCCGTAAGTTCTACCTAAAAGACATGCAAACCAGCGGCCAAGCTAAAAACTTGACGTTCTTGAACTACTCATTCGGTAACGTTTACAACAAGGGCGGCAAATATGTTTGTGACGCTTCTGTAAATAAACAAGAATCGGGCAATCAAGATGGCGGCGATGCATGGGCTGTTTACCAAAAAGGCTTCAGCGCTGGCGAATCAGTCGATGGCGTAGCTGATGCATACGGTTGGGAAAAATGGGATGATCCTCGCCAAGGCAAAGAAGGCCCACTCAAAGGCAATATGAATCAGTTGAAAAAACTGAAAGCCAAAAATCCAAACTTGAAAGCGCTTATTTCATTGGGTGGCTGGACTTGGTCTAAGTGGTTCTCTGCGGCATCTGCAACACCAGAATTGCGTCAAGCTTTGGTTGCATCTTGTATCGACGTGTGGATCAAAGGCAATATGCCATTTGATTCAGGCTCAAATGCAGGTGGCCCAGGCACTGCAGCAGGTATCTTTGATGGTATCGACATCGATTGGGAATACCCAGGCGTTCAAGGTATTGGCACTAACACAGTTTCTCCTGCCGACAAGCAAAACAACAATCTATTGATGGCAGAGTTCCGCAAACAATTGGATGAGTTGAGCAAAACAACTGGCAAGAAATACTTGTTAACTGTGGCAATCGGTGCTGGCGACGAGAAAATCGCTGCAACTGAACCAGCTGAATACAGCAAGTACCTCGACTGGATCAACATCATGTCGTACGACTACAACGGCGCATGGGATGCACAAGGCCCAACTGACTTCCATTCAGCTTTGTACCCAGATCCAGCTAGCCCACGCTACAAAGATCCAAAAACTGGCAAAATCAACAGCTACAATACTGATACTGCCGTTAAAGACTTGTTGGCACGTGGCGTACCTGCTGCTAAATTGCACATGGGCGTACCATTCTACGGCCGCGGCTGGACTGGTGTAACCAATGCAAATAATGGTCTGTACCAAGCAGCCACTAAAGCAGCAACTGGCACTTACGAAGCGGGTTACGAAGACTACAAAGTATTGAAAAATGCTCCAGGTACTGAGTACATCCACCCAGTAACACAACAAACTTACCGCTTTGATGGCACAACATTCTGGTCTTACGACACTTCTCGTGATATCAAGTTGAAAGCTGACTATGCTAAGAAAATGGGCATGGGCGGTATCTTCAGCTGGCAAGCAGACAGCGATACGTCGACTGGCGAACTTGTTGAAGCAATGACTCACATTCACAAATAATTTGTAATAGCATCTCAAACCCCATCGTTTACGATGGGTTTTTTTATGAAAAACTCTAAATAATTCACACGAAACCAACAAAAACGCATCAAGTTTCAAAACCACTAAAATCCGTCGCAAGGCAAGTAAATACAAGCTTTTAGCGCGCGCACAAAGTAAGAAAAAGGCTTGCTCAAGCCGCTTTTAGGCATTAGCATGTCAGCTTAATGGGTTGTTGTATCACCCCATCTCGCACTACAAAATTCCAACCGAGATTGAAGATGAAAACGCCAATTTCTACCCGCAAGCACAGTGGCTTTACGCTGCTCGAATTGTTAGTTGTACTCCTCATCATTGCCCTCTTAGCAGGCTATGTTGGGCCTAAATTATTTGGCGAAGTCGGCAAAGCAAAAACCAAAACTGCGGCGAGCCAAATGAAATCAATTGCTGGCGCACTGGATCAATACCGCCTAGATACCGGCCGCTATCCAAGCAATGAATTGGGACTGAATGCATTGACCAAAAAACCTCCAGAAGAAAGCAAGTGGTCTGGTCCTTACTTAATGAAAGATGTACCCAACGATCCTTGGGACAAACCATACATTTATCGTATTCCGGGCGAAAATGGCCATGACTACGACCTACTCAGCTACGGCTTAGATGGCAAACCTGGTGGTAGCGGTGAAGACACCGATATCAACTTTTGGTAAGCAAAAAATCTAATGCGTTACCAAGTTAAAGCTCTTAGTGCAGGTGCTCTGCGCGAACTAGAACTCGATGCAGCCAACGTCGATGACCTACGCGCACGCCTGCTAGAACAGGGCCTACAGCTTGTTAGTTTTAAAGCTGAACGCAAGTTCAGCCTTTCATTGGGCAAGAGTGAATTTCAAGTCTCACTGTTTACCCAAGAGCTGATTGCACTACTCGAAGCGGGCCTAACCCTCGTTGAGGCCATGGAAACGCTGAAAGAAAAAAGCGGCCACGACGAAAACCGCACGGTACTCACCACGATGATCGAGGGTTTATACCAAGGTTTGCCTTTGTCCAAAGTACTATCCCAAATGCCTAATTTGTTTCCGCCACTGTATATTGCCAGCGTAGGCTCGGCAGAAAAAACAGGGCATTTGGCTGATGCACTCAAACGCTACCATCACTACGAAACCCGCCTCACCGCCGTAAAAAAGAAAGTTATTTCGTCTTTAGTATATCCAATGGTGGTGATTGGGATTGGTGGCAGCATCATGCTGTTCTTACTGTTTTATGTGATTCCGAAATTTAGCCAAATCTATGCTTCGATGAAAAACCTCCCTTTTGCCGCACAAGTGATGCTGTGGTGGGGCGATTTAGTGCATCAACATGGGCAAGTGATATTTGCAGTAATGATTGCGAGCATTATCAGCATCATCATGGCTTTCCGAACTAAAGCCGTACAGTCGATGCTGCTGGAACTATTTTGGAAATTACCTCGCCTCGAAGAATATCGTCGGCTTTTTTCATTAACGCGCTTTTATCGTACCGTTGGTCTTTTACTCTCTGGTGGCTTGAATTTAGTCGCCGCGCTAGAACTTGCAGCCCAACTCTTGCCCGTCACAATGCGCCTTGCGCTGTCGCAAGCAATTGTAGACATCAAATCAGGGCAACAGCTTTCTAATACATTGCCGAAATACAATCTCACCACCCCCGTTTCTGAGCGGCTACTTCGCGTAGGCGAGCAAAGTGGCGAACTCGCCACCATGATTGAACGCGCGGCTCAGTTTTGTGATGAAGAACTTGACCGAGCGATTGAAATGTTTACCCGCCTGTTTGAGCCGATTCTGATGTTATTAATCGGTATTTTAATTGGCGGCATCGTCTTTTTGCTTTACATGCCGATTTTTGAGTTGGCCGGGAATATGCAATGATTACGCTCGACCTCATTCAGCATTTGCGCGCAACAGGCGGCAATCAACCTCTTTCTGTCTTATTACAGCAATCACTCGGCCTCAATGATGACGAGTATAGGCTTGAAGTCAGCGGCTACCTTGGCCTACCAGCCATTACCAGCCAAGAATTAAATGCACTTAAACCTCGCTACGACCTACTCGCCTTTGGCGATGCGGTTGCACACCAATGCTTATTGGCTGAAGTACCACAGCATGGCTATGTATTGATCTTGTCAGACCCATTTAGCCCTGTTGTCCGCAACTGGGCGCAGCAACGGATCACCGTGGCGTTCCGAGTCGCTTTTGCGCTATTTGACGATTTAAAACAGTATTTCGACGAATACGAAACATCGCATCGCGCCATGGAGCAAATGGCGGTTGGGGAAAACCAAGAAGCCAGCAAAGACGGCGTCACCGAAATTTCACTGACTACCTTGGCGCAAGATGCCAAGCCAGTTGTTAAATTAGTGAATTCGACGCTCTACGATGCACTCAAAGCCAAAGCATCTGACATTCACATGGAAACAACACCGCAAGGGATGACGATCAAATATCGTATCGACGGTGTTTTACTACATGCGGGTGGCGCCAATGGTGCAGAAATGGCCGAGCAAATTGTTTCGCGGATTAAAGTTTTAGCTGAGCTCGACATTTCAGAACATCGCGTCCCCCAAGACGGGCGCTTCAAAGCCAAAGTCAACAATCGCGATGTCGACTTCCGCGTTTCCATCATGCCGTCGATTCATGGCGAAGACGCCGTATTGCGGATTTTGGACAAACAAGGCGGCGGCGATGCGTTTAAATCGCTGCGCCTAGAAACACTCGGCCACGAAGAACAAACGATGGCGGCGATTCGCTCGCTATCGCACGAACCCTACGGCCTACTCTTGGTGACTGGTCCAACGGGCTCGGGCAAATCGACGACACTGTATGCAACGTTATCCGAAATTAATAATGGTGAAGAAAAAATTATTACCATTGAAGATCCGGTCGAGTACCAACTGCCCGGCGTATTGCAAATTCCAGTCAATGATAAAAAAGGCCTGACCTTTGCTCGTGGTTTGCGCTCAATCTTGCGCCATGACCCCGATAAAATTCTGGTCGGTGAGATTCGCGACGGTGAAACCGCCAATATCGCAGTGCAAGCAGCCTTAACCGGTCACTTGGTGCTAACTTCAGTCCACGCGAACAACGCTTTCTCGGTGATTGATCGCTTTATTCATATGGGTGTAGAGCAAAATAGTTTTGTTGATGCACTGATTGGTGTAGTCGCACAGCGACTCATCCGAAAAGTCTGCCCACATTGCGTCGGCGACGACACGCCAAGCGTCGATTTATTGGCAGCTTCGGATCTAACACGCACGCAAGTGAGTAAATGGACTTTCCGCAAAGGTGCTGGCTGCCCTGCCTGTCGTAATACGGGTTATTTAGGCCGTAAAGCCATCGCTGAAGTCTTGCGCCTTGATGATGACCTCAAACAAGCCATCGCTAAACACGCGCCTGCTGTAGAGCTCAAAAAAATTGCGCTGAGCAACGGTTTTATCTCGATGCGACAAATCGCCCTTAACGCCGTAGCTCGCGGTGAAACAACATTACAGGAAATCAACCGTGTCACCTTTGTTGATTAATCACTGTGCGTGGTTTGGCAAGCAGCGTATCCGACTTTCCAGTGTGAACTTTGGTGGTGAAGTGCTGAGCCGCCGTCGTGCCTCGGTCGATCCATCGCCCGATGTGTTGGTGTCGCGCCTACAAGATATGTTCAATCAAGTACCGCGTGGTCGTCTAGGGCAAGATCGCGTTGACTTGGTGTTTGGCTCGCCATGGGTACGCTATGTATGCTTGCCTTGGCAAACCAGCCTTGGCAAAGATAGCGATTGGGAAAACTACGCGCGACTTTTGCTAGCCCAGCAATATGGCGTCAATACTGATTCTTGGCGCATTCGTATTTCGGATGCTCAATACGGACAGCCGCGTATCGCCGCCGCGTTTGAAGAAGGTTTATATCAAACCTTCGCCGAACTGTGCCGCGCGAGCAAACTCAAGCTCGGCAAAGTTGAGCCACTGTTCACGACAGCAGTGAACCAACATCGCAAAGCAATGAAAGATGCTGAGCACGCCTTGCTTATCCTAGAAATGGGCCACGCGACTGTGGGGTTTTATCGTGAAAAAGCCTGGCAAGGCTTGGTCACGTTGCCCGTGCAACTGGATTCAGAAGAACAAACACTGTCACTTGCCGCCTTAGTGCGCGAAGCTGCAGTCTTAAGTGGCCAGTTTTTACCTGAGCATATCTACTTAACGTCATCTGATGTCACGCTCAGAAGCGTTAAATCCGCAGATTTTGATTTTGAGTGGCTGGGCCCAGTGCACCCGCAATTTCTGGCGGTGGATAATCACGAATGAAAACACTGCAATTAGATTTCAATAAACAAAGCGCAGTCACGCCATGGCTAGGACTTGCACTCACCGTGCTCGGCATTATTGCTGTTCTGTGGGTGATGACACAAATTGATGTGGCAAAAGAGCAGAAAAATCAAATTGAGCTCCGTGAAGATGAAATCAGTCTGCGCCTAAAGCAGCGCGAAACCAAAGCCACCGTCGAGCGAAATGCCTCGCCGGTTTCAGCCAAGGTTGAAAAAATTCGTCGTGATCAAATGCTCAGTAACGACATTGCTTTTGAACTGTTAGAACGCGTGTGGGAGCAACAAATCGCCTTTACTCGTTTAGAAATTGCAACGGTTGAGCGTGACATCAAAATGGATTTAGAAGCCAAAACACTCAACGATGTTTTATTGCTAGTCGACCGCCTACAGTCTCAAGATGAGGTCAAACAAGTTTCATTAGCTAGAAATAGCGTAAAGATTGGTGATCCACAACTCCCTGCGGTTGCCGCGATGGAAGTTTTTTGGCACGCACCGGTATCTGCGACGGCCAAACAAGCACCTGAAGCAATCGAGCAGCATGCCAGCGAGGCCACTTCTGTGGCTGCCAGTGCTGTAATGGCGAGCAAACCCATGTCACGCCCCAAATCACAGGGAGCGAGCAAATGAGTAAAGAACAAATCTTTTGGTATCTGCGACTAATTCCTAAATACTCAGGCATCTTGGGTATTGCCGGCTTAGCCTTACTTGGCTTTGCTTTGATGCTCTATACCCAAGACCTCAAGCCGTACATCTATGATTTAAATGAACGCGAGATTGCGCTTGAACGCAAATTTCAACAATTACGCCCCCCCGTCGTTGCCAAATCGACGACCGAAGCATTACCAAAGCTAAATCGAAGCGATACGTTTACTTTCTTTTTACGGCGCTTAAACGACCTTGCTGCAAATAATAAAGTGATCATTACCCAAATTGACTACAAGAGCCAGCCCGAAGCTGATGGCAAATTAATGCGTTACAGCATGCAATTCCCTGCGAATGCGACTTATCTTCAGTTGTGTCGATTTTTGCTTGAGCTACAAGCCTCGCCGGGGATCCGAGTAGAAAGTTTAAATCTACAAAGACAACAAATCTCAGATGATAGACTGGCGATTCAAGTTCAGCTTTCGTACTTGACGGAGGCACACTAATGCTTTCTCGTCCCCTACAAATCGTACTGGGCCTAACTTTAGCGGTCACGGCTTACTTTTATTGGCAAGAAAGCAATAGCAGCGCAGAGCCAGAGTTGGAAAGCAAAGCGCGTCCGATGCAAAAAGCAATTCAAAAAGTAGCGAGTGAAGCCACGAAAGCTTCCAGTATCGCAGCCGATCAATCGTCAGCAGCAAGCGGCGCCAACACGGCAAGTGCAGCCTCAGTGGTAATAGGTATTGGGATTGCAGATTTATTCCCTAAGCAATCTTGGCTGCCAACTCCGCCGCCGCCGACGAAACCTCCGCCACCGACACCAACTCCGGTGCCTGTGGCACCACCTTTACCTTTCCAAGTTACCGCGACATGGAAAGAAAAAAATACGCTATACGTTGTTGTCGAGGGGCAAGGTCAGTCGATTGTCCTGTGCACGAAATGCGATACCTTGGGCCGAATTCAACCTGGTGAAAACTTATTGGGCAGTTATCGCCTTGATAAGCTCTCGCCCGATATGTTGACGTTTACTTATTTACCACTCAATCAGCAGCAATCGCTGCCGACAGGAGGAACGCCGTGAAACGAGCGTTAATGACCTCAATGATATCGATGGCTTTTTTGGCGGGTTGTGCCGCTGATATAGCGCGATACAAAGCTGAGACCTACCAAGAAGAAGGCAACCCTGAGGCTGCCCTAAAAACTTTACAAGCCCAGATGGCGAGCAGCCCGACTGATTTAAAGCTTCGTGTAGCCTATCAATCTGGCCTATTAAACTATATGTCTCGACTACAAAATGAAGGCGATCAGGCTAGAGCTAGAGGCGACTTGTCTTTGGCCATGAGTCGCTATCAGCAAGTTTCAAGCTGGGACCCCAATAACACCCGAGCACAAGAAGGAATTAGACTCGCTGATATTGGTATTCGCCATACTTCAATGCTGAAATATGCGGGCGAAATCAAAGACGCCCGCCCAGAAGAAGCGCTGACTTTAACAAATCAAATTTTGGCCGATAATCCGCGAAATGTGCAAGCCCAAGTATTGCTTAACGATATAGAACAACGTAAATCTCGCGAAACGAGCTTACGACCCGCGCTGGCGCAAGCCCTCAAAAGCCCGATTTCTTTGCAGTTCCGCGATCAAAGCATGACGAGTGTGTTTGATATTATTTCTCGGATCGGCAATGTGAATTTCATCTTTGACAAAGATGTGCCGCCGAATCTAAAAACAACGATTTACGCCCGCGACACGACAGTTCAAGACGTGATCAACTTAATCTTGGCCACCAATCAATTGGATAAAAAAATTCTGAATGACAATACCATTCTGATTTATCCAAAACGTCCTGATAAAGACCGTGACTACAAAGACATGGTCATGCGGACGTTCTACCTATCTAATGCTGACCCAAAGCAAGTTCTATCAATGATTAAGCAAATGGTCAAAACTCGCGATGTGTACATCGATGAGCGCTTGAGCATGCTGGTGATGCGCGATACTCCCGAAGCGATTGCGGTGGCCGAACGCTTGATCGCAGCACAAGACATTCCGCAATCCGAAGTGCTCATGGATGTTGAAGTGCTCGAAGTGAGCAATAACGATGTACTCGACATGGGCATCAAGTATCCAGGCTCTGTCTCTGCAACCGTCTATGGCAATACCATTGGTGCTGCACCACCGACGATTACCAAAAATCCAGATGGCACAACGGTAACTACATCACCTTCGGCATTAACCCCTGGCTCGGTAACATTGGATCAACTGAGAAATATTAACAGCAGCGACATTTTGGTGAACTTGGGCGTCCCTACCGTGACCGCAAACTTTAACCAAAGTAGAGGCAAGACAAATATTTTATCAAATCCCAAAATTCGCGTAAAAAATCGTGATAAGGCAAAAATCCTTATCGGTGAACGTGTTCCTGTTGTAACCACCACGGTATCAAACGGAACGACCACTGAAAACGTGAATTACCAAGACGTGGGTTTAACATTGAATGTTGAGCCAGTCATCACCGTAGATAACGAAATCAGCGTCAAAGTGACGTTAGAAGTATCTAACATCACCAAAACCATCCCAACCAAAGGTGGTTTGCTCGTGTATCAAATTGGTACGCGTCGCGCCGAAACGAATATGACTGCGCGTGACGGTGAAACTCAAGTATTGGCTGGTTTGTTATCACGCAATGAAGCAGATGCAGGCTCTGGACTACCTTTCCTAAGCTCGGTTCCTGGCTTTGACCGCATCTTTGGCACGAAAAGCTCAAGCAAGGAAAAAACCGAGCTTATTTTGCTAATCACACCACGCGTAGTTCGCTCATTGCCATTGCCATCAACCCATATCACCAACTTTGATAGTGGTACCGAAGGCGCGATGAGCACCGATCCACTACGTTTACGCAATTCATCAGCGGTGATTATTAACAATCAAGGCGGACAACCTGCGCCGTATATTCCGCCGCCAGAACCACAGCAACCTGCACCACAGCAACCTGCGCCGCAACCGGAGCAACAACCTTCAGCGCCGCAACCTCAGCAGCCTGAGCAACCTGCTGCGACACCGGCACCACGAAGTGGGGGAATGGGGCGTCGCTAAAATGAAGCATAATCGCGGATTTACGCTCATTGAGCTCATGGTGACCTTAACCATTCTTGCCGTACTTGCGACAGTGGCCCTGCCCTTGTCGCAAGTGGCAGCCACTCGGAATCGAGAAGATGAATTACGCCGCGCTTTATGGCAAATCCGCAGTGGGATTGATCAATACAAAGCGGCAGTCGATGCCAGTCAGGTGAATAAATCACTCGATGAATCCGGCTACCCGCCCACTTTAGAAACGCTGGTTGAAGGCGCTAAAGATTTAAAAGACCCGGCCGGAAAAAAAATCTACTTCCTACGCCGTCTACCCCGTGATCCATTTTGTGATTGCCCCAGCAAAACTAATGCGCAAACTTGGGGTTTACGCAGCTATGCCAGCCCAGCAGATACCCCAGCAGAGGGTCGCGACGTGTATGATGTTTACTCTACCTCTGGGCAAACTGGCCTGAATGGAGTTCCGTATCGTGAATGGTAAGCAGCATCGGGGTTTTACCCTGATTGAACTTTTAGTTGTATTGGCCATTATGGCCAGTTTGTTAACGCTGGTTGTACCCCGCTATTTCCAACAAACCGATCGAGCCCAAGAAACAGTGCTCAAGCATAATCTCGTCGCAGTACGTGACGGCATTGATAAATTTTTTGCCGATACCGGTCGCTATCCAGCCAACTTAGATGAGCTCGTTAGTAAAAAATATTTGCGCGAATTACCGCTAGATCCGATTACAGGTAAGAGAGACTCATGGATTATTGTTGCCCCAGAAACGGGCAGTGGCGTTTATGATCTGAAAAGTGGCGCAGAAGGAACTAGCAACGATGGCACGCCGTATAGCAGCTGGTAACTCTCACTACTCACAGCAAAGCGGCTTTGCTTATGTGTGGGCACTGATGCTGGTGCTCATCATGGGCATTTACCTAGCGCAAGTTGGCGAAGCTTGGCATAACCGTATTCAGCGCAATAAAGAAGCCGAATTAATGCGGATGGGCGATGAAATCCGACGTGCCATCAAGCAATACAGCGAACAACAATCGGCAGGCGGCACACAATACCCAAAGCGCATTGAAGATTTAGTCCAAGACCCGCGCGTCCCCTTCCCTCGCCACTACCTGCGCAAAGCTTACAAAGACCCGATGACTGGCGAAGATTGGCTATACATTGGCGGGCCTGGCGGCGGCTTTATGGGCGTACAAAGTAAATCCAATGCCAAGCCGCTCAAAACCGACAATTTCCCCGACGAATACGCCAGTTTTAAAGATGCAAAATCTTACCAAGACTGGCGCTTTGCGCATTGGCCAAATCAAGGCGGCGGACGAACCCGCTAAGGGGTATTTGACTGCAGCCAATATTCAACAATACCTACAATCAAATACCCTTATGCAGCAGCAACTAGCAATTAAGCATAATAGCGTTTTGAAAACTCCAACATCCGTTCAATCGGCAAACGCGCCGCATCCATATCAGCAGTAGTCAGGTAATCAATCACCGTCCCTTTTCCTGCTTGCGCGTTTTTCACTGCGTTGATGGTATTCATCTTCATATACGGGCATGAATTGCATTGGCAACCGGCGTAAATTGGCGCTTGCTCGATATTCAAATCGGGGCGTGCCAAGCGCATATTGTACAAAATACCGTCTTCAGTCGCGACGAAGATCACGCCATCAGGCTCTTTGTCGTATGACTTAATCCAGTTCAACATCCCGGACGTAGAGCCAACATAATCAGCCAATTTCAACACGGGCAAGGGGCTTTCTGGATGTGCAATCAGGTATTTAGCTGTCGTACATGCGGCGAAGGCTTCGTCGAGCGCAGCCTGATTAAACTTATCATGCACTTCACACACCGCTGACCACAGCGGCATCTCGTAACCATGCTGATAGTTCAAATACCCGCCCATATTATAATCTGGCGAGAAAATGACTTTTTTACCTTCGGCATAGAGGTGAGCAATGATGTCATCAACGTTGCGGCTAGTCACAATCCAATCGCTCAATGCTTTGTGCTCAGCCGAGCTATTGATGTACGACACATGAACATGATCAGGATACGATTCACGCCACGCTTTTAGAGCACTAACATCGGTTTGTGTTACCAAAGAACAGGTTGAACCGGCATCGGGCAAAATCACCGTGGCATTCGGATTCAAAATCTTGGCCGTTTCAGCCATGAAACGAACACCAGCAAACACAATAATGTCGGCATCCGCATCACGCGCAAACAATGACAACTCTAAGCTATCGCCAACCTTATCCGCCATTTGCTGAATTTCAGGGGCTGTATAATAATGAGCAAGTGTGACAACGCGGGTCATGGGCGATCCTCAATAGACAAATCACAAAGGTGATGCGCTGATGCAATAGGGAAAAAGCCGCGCAAATTAATAGAGCAAAGCGCAGCAACGAAGTACAAGACTTTTGCCTTTACAAAAACACATCGAATCAATCTCCGAATATTATCATGCCAGCCACCGCAAACTCAGCCCTAAATACCACTAATTTCAAGATTCACACTCCTAATAAGCAAAAAAAATTACACATAGACTTGACACCGCCGCGCCCCTTGTCCATAATTCGCCTCCTCTGCAAATCAGATGAAATGCAGACACGGATGCGGGATTAGCTCAGTTGGTAGAGCGATACCTTGCCAAGGTATAGGTCGAGAGTTCGAGTCTCTTATCCCGCTCCAAAATTTGTAGCAAACATGATGCGGGATTAGCTCAGTTGGTAGAGCGATACCTTGCCAAGGTATAGGTCGAGAGTTCGAGTCTCTTATCCCGCTCCAAATATTGATTGATGAAGTTTTTTCATCAATTAGCAAGACTCCTGGCGGAGTAGCAAAATGGTTATGCCGCGGCCTGCAAAGCCGTTTACGCCGGTTCGATTCCGACCTCCGCCTCCATACAGTAAAATTCGACATTTCGAATTTTAAAAAATGCTGAAGCAGTAATGCCCAGCGCTCGGATGGTGAAATTGGTAGACACAAGGGACTTAAAATCCCTCGCCGCAAGGTGTGCGGGTTCAAGTCCCGCTCCGAGCACCAACAAATACAAGGCTTCCAGCCTTATACCTACCCAAGGTATGTAGTAACAATAGAATTTGGGGAACGATGTGGGGAACGATTGAATCGCTCCCCTATTTTTTTGCCTAAAATTCCACGCTAAATTTATTTTCCGCAATCCAGCTACTCACTCTTCGTAACACTGCCCCAAACCCCGCCTCAATCAAGCATTAGAACTCCCCACCATTCGCCCGCTCCAACTCTTGGTGATAACGCGACCAATTTGGCATGTGCTCAGCCACTAGCGCCCAAAACGCTTTTGAGTGGCTTTTCTCGACCGTATGGCATAGCTCATGCACGATGATGTAGTCCTGTACCGCCGCAGAAAACTCCATAATGCGCGGGTGAAACTCGATCACATTGTTGGGGTCACAACTGGCCCAGCGGCCTTGAAAGTGTTTGATGCGCCCACCATGCGATACCAAGCCCGTTTTCTTTTCCCAGTAGCGCAGCCGTGGCAATAATTTGCTGTGCCCACGCTCCATGTAAAAACGGGTCAGAAATGGCGCTAACTGCTCAGGGGTGATACTTGTGCCTGTGGGGTTGTGAATCACAAATCGTGACGCATTAAAGCGCAGCGTCACCCCTTTTGCATCAGGCTGATGTTGCACCTCAACGTAATAGCTGCGCCCTGCGTAGCGCAATCGGCTACCCGTCACAATGATTTCTTCTGCGACCAGTTGATTCACTTGTTGCCGCTTTTCGCAAATCCAGCGCGCCCGTTGCCGAATGAGCTGGGTCTGCTCTTCTACCGTCGCATCAGGCCCACGCAACAGCACCAGCTCGCCGCGTTCAACGGTGATGTAATGACGCTTGAGGTCGGGTGCAAGCTCAAAGCGCCATTCGATGACGGTCTGCCCGTATTGAAACTGCGGCATCTTAGTTCTTCAACAAAATATCAAACAATTTACTGGCATGTTCACGCGCTACGGCACGCTCCCAGCCCGCCAGCGGCATCAATAGTTTGCGCAATAAGTCGCGTACTTCGGGGTGAACATCCCGCATCTGCTTCCAGTTATGCGACGCTAAGGTATTACTCAGCTCTTCATGCTCAAACACCTTGGTCGTAATGACTTTGGCTACGTCCTCGCTAAGCTCTTTCGCTAAATAGTGGTACGCCGCCGTTTGCGCCGCATTGGCAAACCCGCTATCACCGTCCTTATCGCGAATGCGTTGCCCAAATAGCTCTAGCTGCTCTAGAAACTGCACCTGCGTAATACGACCCGCTTTTTCTTCAAGTAGCAGCTTTGCCAACTCTTCAGCCAGCTTGTCAAAAAACGCAGGGTCTTTATCTCGGCCCGTCACTATCGTGTGTTTGAGTTGATTCTTCATCGTCAGGGCTTGGCTGCCCGTGTTTGCACCGTGCTTGAGGCGTGCCATATCACTGGCATCCAGTATCGACACTTCATGCCCTAGTAGGCTTTTAGCGGGGCTGGCGGCGATGTATTCATCCAGTAATTGCTGAAGTAGCGCCGATTCCAATTTGGTAATCCGCTCCTGATATGCATTGCTTGGTAACTTATCGCGCAACATCAAGCGAATTTCGCCAAACAACGTGAAATACGGTTTAAATGGAATACCGCGTACGTCTGGCAAAATAATGTCGAGTGAGCGGTTAAATTGCTTCACCAGCGCGATAAATTCTTCGACGCTATCAAGACGGGTATCGGGGTCAAGAAACTGCTCGGCGTCGTCTTTGTAGTCTTCGCGCTGCGTCACGGGGTCGTGCTTGCGCGGTAATAGCTTCAATATCCGCTCTAGCGTCGCCTGCGCTTTCGGGATTTCACTTTCTACACCTTCCCACACCTGCGAAGGTTTAACTTCGCCGCCGTAGATTTTTAGCGCATGGTCGAGGTGTTCGACTACGCCATGATAATCGACGATATAACCTGCATTTTTACCCGCCAAGGTACGATTCACCCGCGCAATGGCTTGTAGCAGCGTGTGTTCTTTGAGCGGTTTGTCCAGATACATCGTACCCACAATCGGCGCATCCCAACCCGTCAACAGCATGTCCGACACAATAATCAGGCCGATATTATTGGCGTGAATTTGGCCGTCGCGGCCTTTGCTTTCATCACCATAGGGCAACGGGAATAATTTACTCACAAAGCTACTAATATCCTCAGTGGGTATCGCAACAGGCGTCTTACCTGCATTGCGCTCGCGCTTAATACGCTCTTCAATAC
This sequence comes from uncultured Deefgea sp., assembly GCA_963508915.1. Lineage (GTDB taxonomy): Bacteria > Pseudomonadota > Gammaproteobacteria > Burkholderiales > Chitinibacteraceae > Deefgea. The sequence continues at coordinate 23,081 of CAUOZE010000017.1, read as the reverse complement.
TCTCAACTTTGCTGATGTCGATTTTGTACTCGGCGGCGGCCTCTTGCACCGAAAGCCCCGTCCGTTTTGACGTAATCCCAGCCAGCGAAATCACGACGCGGCTTTCAAATGTCGGCAAACCCGCCTCAGCTCGTTCTGCCATTTTGGCGTCGAGCAAATCCTTGTACGCAACCGCCATGTCGCGGCCATCGCAAACCAGCATGGCCTTGAGTCCTTTTGCCTGCACATTGGCTAAAAAATGCTCGGTCAAATGTTCGGCCACTTTATCCAAGCGGTCAGCGGCTTCGCGCCATTTTTGCAGCAACGCTTTTTTCAGTGCGTGCTGTCGAACTTCGGATTCGTCGCCAAATTTTTCTTTAAAGGCTTTGTCGAGGTCGCCACTGGCAGCCAGCTCAATCCACGCATCCAGATACTTAATCGGCAGCGTCGCGCCGTCGGCGACTGCTTCATGTAGACGATATTCGTCGATATATTCACCGCCGCCAAACTCGCCGAGCGTGTGTTTATCGTCTTGCAGCAGCGGCGTACCAGTAAACGCCACAAACTTGGCATTGGGCACGCTGGCGCGCATAAAAGCGGCCAAAAAGTCGTATTGGCTGCGGTGCGCCTCATCGACCAGCACATAAAAATTAGGTTTATTACTCAGTACACGGAAATTGATTTTCTCTCGTGCTACCTCGACCCATTTCGCCTTGAGCAACACGCCGTCAGCGTCGACTTTGCCAAAATGGGCATTGGTCTGCTCAACGATATAAAAATCATTGTCGACCCGAACCCGCACACGCCGCGCGGCTTGCTCGCTGGGTTTTAAAGTATCGCCGTCATCGGCTTCATCAGCATCTTCAGGCGTATCTGGCCCGTCATGTTCGCCAACCATGTCGGCTTCGTCGTCTTGCTCTTGGAATTTATGCACCGTACTGGTCAGCACGCTACCGTAGTCATTCGACAAAATTTTAATCAGGCCGTCGACTGACTGCGCCTTCGTCGCTTTGATACCAATGGCACAAAAAGTAGCCCAAATCTGTTGGTCGAGGTCTTTGCGGTCGGTGAGCACCAGTACGGTCGGGTTGTTTAGGCCCAAAGCATCGCTTCTTAAATACCGCGCCAGCAACGCCATCGTTAGCGACTTGCCGCTACCCTGCGTATGCCAAACCACGCCGCCAACTGGTTTAGATGCCGTCAAACGCGCCACCGTTTTACGAATTGCCCGCCATTGCTGATAGCGCGGCAATTTTTTCATGACCTTGCCGTCGCGCACTTCAAACAACACCAAATGCGTAATCAGCTCAAGGAAGCGGCTCGGCTCAAACAGTGCCCATAGCAGCTCGTCCTGCTCGCTAGGGTCATCCCCAAGCACTGCAATCACCTGTTGACGCTCAGCCTCTTGCAAGCGGTAACGCGCATAGTAATCGGGCTTGGTGGCAATCGCGGCATAACGGCCTTCGCGGCGATTTAAGCCCACTAGCACTTGGTTAAATACAAATTGCGGCGCAAAGCTGCGCTGATACCCGTCAAGCTGCCCGAGTGCCTCTTCCATCCTGTGGTGCGATGCTTTGCACTCAATCATCGCCAGCGGCAGGCCATTCACAAATATCAGCAAGTCAGGGCGAAACGCATCACCGTCGGCATTGGCCCCGACAAACTGGTCGACCACATGAAAATCATTATTCGTGGCATCGGTCGCGTCAAAAAAACGCACGCTTTTCATAAAGCCCAGCGCGTCCTTGACCTGAATATCGCTACGGTGAACGACCTGCTCCCAGAATGCGCGGTTCGCAGGTATCAGCTCGTCGTTGACCCGCTTTTTTAGCTCAACCACCGCCGCCGCAACGCCGCCAGCCGTATCGGCCAGCCAAGGGTTCAGCACCAGCAAACGCGCTTGCAACACATCCAACATAATCGGTGCCAAATGACGCGGTTCAGGCTTAATGGTTTTGCCCGATAGATGCTGGTAACCCAGCTTCACCAAACTAGCGATGGCAGGATTTTCGACGCCGATTTTTTCAGCTTGGCTCATTCAATATTCTCAGTAAGCGCATTTCTAAGTAGCAAGACAAAACTCTTCACGCATCGTTGCTTCGCCTTGCCGTACTACCTGTACTGTCTTCGGCTTTGCGCCTTGCGTGAAAACTTTTGTACCATTACGTGTTTTACAAAGTGGTTTCCTGCAAAACAGCCAAACGCGTCAATTTGCAGGAAACAGCAGGTATTGCCTTGTACGCATTAAAATTAAATGCCTACTGAGGCATACCCAACATAAACCAATACGGCTTAAAGCCTTCTTTAACACATTCCGCCACCAGCGCCACAAAGGGCGCAAGGTCGCCGTCGACGCAGGCGGTATCAAGGGTTTCGTAATAGGCCAAGCGACGCTCGACGGGCAGCACAATGGCGGGGAAGCCTGACTTAATCAGTTCAAGGTTCAGCAACAAGCGCGCAGTGCGGCCATTGCCGTCAATAAACGGGTGGATTTTAACGAAATCTAAATGCAGCTTAGCGGCGCGCTCAATCGGGTGCAGCGCTTGCGCCTCGTTATCGTACTGACTTTGTTCATACCATCGCAGCAAGGCAGTCATTTGTTCAGGCACTTGCAACATATCGGGCGGGATATGCCGCGCACCTGCAATCGTCACATTCAGCTTGCGGTAGCTGCCTGCATTGTCGTCGTCGATTTGCTTCAAAATCAGCCGATGCAAATTGCGGATTTGCCACTCGCTAAATGGCTCTTCACGACGGGCAATCTCTTCCACATACAAAATCGCATCGCGATGATTGATGGCCTCAAAATGCTCGCGCAGCAATTTACCGCCCACGGTAATGCCTTCCAGCACCACCTTGGTTTCCATTAGCGTCAGCGTATTGCCTTCAATCGCGTTTGAGTGGTACGTCCAGCGCAGCACCAGCTCATCGTGCAGATTGCGCACAGCCGCTGGCGGCAACGGTCGCAAAGCATTGAGCTTGGCTTTACTCGCATCCAACTCAGTTAGCAGTGCCGCCAATTCATTTTTCACCGTCATATCCTTCTCTCCTTGCGACCTGATACACCACGACTGCCAACCAATAACAGCACTATATCGTTGCCTTTTTAGCTACGAACGTCGCCTTTTAGGCTGCAACCTCAGCCCAAACTAAACGCACCTTGTTCGCGCAGCTCGGTGTAGCTGGCGGTGTAGTCGCGCTTGTAGTTCGGGCCTAGCAGCGTCAACCCTGCCAGCAAGCCATCGCTGACCCAGCGGCCATTTAGCTTCATCAACCCCATTTCGATAATGACTGCGGTTTGGCCTTGGGTTAAGTCACGCAGTCGCTCGGTCAGGCCCAGTACGCCGTAGGCCGCTTCGCCCTCAATCGGTAGGCAAACCGAATAGCTGCGCGTGTCTTTCAGGTACACAAAACGGCCAATTTGCATGTAGGCAATCGCGTCCAGCATTTCATCGTCGAGCACCAGCCTGCGCATTCTGCGGCGCTGCGCGTTGGCGGCGCGGTAGCGAGTCAATGCTTCACGGTCGGCGGCGTAACGCGTGCGCCCCAGCGCCAACCATTGCGTGGTACTGCGACTTGCCCGTTCTTCCTCGCTGACCAAGGTCGCCAAAAAAGCCATATACGCGTCGATAAAACGATGCGCTAGCACTGAATCAACAATCATTACAAGGTATATCCATCAAGAGTATGCTGCATAATGGCTACAAGCCAATACCCCATTAAGCCACCTTCACCCGCCACTCGCCCGTCAACAGCTTTTGCATCAGGCCGCGTTTTAGGGTTTGGTAGTGGGTTTGTTTCGAGCGCAAGCAATCCAGCTTATCTTCAAAATCAGCCAGAATTGCCGCTATACGTTGCTGCTCAGCTAAAGGTGGTACGGGAATAGGCATCGACTGATACTGTTGTGCATTGACGTTAGGCTGGGCTCCAACTTTTACGACGCTCTTTATCCATGCCCAATATGCATCCGTAGTTAGGTAGGTCGAGACATACTCAACCGCCGTGTTTGCATCAAAACGGAAGCGCAATAAATAGCCCGCAAAGGCACATAGCCCCATTTCTTCGCGATACAAAATTGACTTGCCAACGGTATTGCCTGAGCGTGCGATTAGTAAATCTGCATCATGCAGAAGGTAATCTTGCGCCTCTTCATTGACGATGGCCTTGATTGAATCGCTTCGTAATTTGCCATTCTCATCAATATCTGTAATCCGTAAATAACGAATTTGATGCTCGCCACCAAAATTTACTGCTGATGCATTTGCGCCATATTCAGGCTTTTGTCTCAATAAAGAACCCATTGGCTGAACAGTCCACCCCGCAGGAATCTCGCCTAGCTCGGTTTGCTGAAATTCGGTGTGGGGGTGCCATTGGCCGTTGTCGTCTTGGGTGCCGACACCTTGGCTGAACAGAATTTGCATCAGTCCGCGCTTGAGTGTGTTGGTCGCGGCTATCTGCCGCGCAATCACATCCAGCTTGTCGTCCACCGCACCCAAAATCGCCGCAATTTTTTTTTGCTCTGACCAAGATGGAACAGGAATATGAATTTTGGAAAACTGTGTCCATCGCAGACTTCCGCGTCTATCGACCGAGCCACTCATAGCGGTAACATATTGCTGCCGATACACATCAGTTTTTAAAACACGAATTAGGTAATCCGCAAAGATACCTTCACTTGGTATGAATACCGTATAAATCGGACTTACAATTCCAGCATCACATATATTTTGTAACCCAATTGAACCTTCCTCAATATGGTTAGATGGATATGCAATCCAATTTCTTTGGACAACCTTGTAATTGCTCGTATCGTCGCTAAATATTTTTTTCTTAAAGAAATCCAATGAACGAACAAAACCAAAATGCTTGGAGCATAAAAGAACAGGCAGCGCACCATCATTTTCACTCCTCAATTTTGATTCATTAGCAACTGAACTAATTGGAAGAAACTGCCACTCTTCAGGTATCCACCCAATCGCGGTTTCTTTATACCCGGCCTTGCCGACGACACTCATCGCGCCACCTCATGGGTATCACCTTGTAGGCCAATCTTAAAAAAAGCTACAGACTGATACCCCATTACTTCACCTCATCCAGCAAACCAAGCTCGGCCAGAAAGCCGTTCAGGCGCGCGTCGATGGCAGCCTCTTCGTCGGCCAGTGCGGCGAGTTGCGCCAGCGTAGCGGGTACGTCGACCACATCTTCCACTTCTCCGTTGTCGATATAGCGGGCAATGTTCAGGTTGCCGTCGTTGCCACGGATTTCGGCCAGCGGTACGACGCGGCAGTAATTATCCACTTCGGTTTGTGACGCAAACGCAGCTTTGTGCGTGGCGCTGATGCGGGCAATGTCTTCAACCCGCAGGCTGTTTTGCGCTTTGCCCTCGGCGTAGTCGGCGCTGGCGTCGATGATGATGACTTTATCTTTTAGTGCAGTCGGTTTGGCTTTGTTCAGCACCAGAACGCAGGCGGGAATGCCCGTGTTGTAGAACAGCGCCGACGGCAGGCCGATGATGGCTTCAATCAAATCGCCTTGATGGCCTCCACTGGCTGCGTCGGTGCCAAATAGCAGCCCGTCGCGGATTTTGCCTTCTTCGCCGCTACGGAACAGCACGCCATGCGGCAGCACGACGCACATACGGCCATTGTCTTTCAGGCTGGCGAGCATGTGCTGCACAAAAGCCAAATCGGCGTAACCACGCGGCGGCACTCCGTACACAAAGCGGCCATACGGGTCGCTGACCTGTTTGTAATTCGGCGACTTGGCTTTTTGCCCATTTTCACTTTCGGCTTCGGCGGCCAGCTCCAGCGGAGCCCACCATGCTTTGGCTGAAAATGGCGGATTGGCAATGACGCGGTCGAAGGTACGCAGGTAAGTGCCGTTCAGGTGCTTGGGGTCGACCAGCGTATCGCCTTTGGCAATGCCGTCGACGCTCATGTTGTGCAGGTAAAGATTGAGCTTGGCAATGGCCCACGTACCGAGGTTTTTTTCTTGACCGAACAGCAGCACATTGGGCTTGCCCATCACCAAGCCATTGGGCTGCGCGGCAACATGGTGCGCGCTTTCGACCAACATACCGCCACTGCCGCAAGTCGGGTCGTACACATGCTGCCCAGCCTGCGGGTCGAGAATGTTCACCAGCAATTGAACCACGCCCTTGGGCGTGTAGAACTCGCCGCCTTTTTTACCCGCGTCGTCGGCAAATTGCTTAATCAGGTACTCGTAGGCGTCGCCGAGCATATCGGCTTTATACAGGTCGTCGTTGCCAAGTTTGTACTGGTTAAAGTGGCGCAAGAGGCGCTGCAACACATGGTCGGACAATTTTTGCTTGTCGCCGTATTGGGTGGCGGTCAGTACGTATTGCAATTCAGGGTTGTACGCCTCAATCGCGGCGAAGGCTTTATCCAGTGCTTCGCCCAAGTTTTCGGTACGAATAATCAGCGACGACCAGCGGGCATCAATCGGAAACGTGCCGTGCTTTTCTTGGATTTCGTCTTCTGCTTCGCTGCCTGATACGCCTTCCGCCGCCACCAAGGCGCGAACGCGTTCTTCAAATACGTCGTTAAAGCGTTTCAGAAACAAGAGGCCAAAAATGTAGTTTTTGAAATCAGACGAATCAATCGAGCCGCGCAGAATATTGGCCGATTCCCACAGCCACGATTCAAGGTTTTCTAGCGTTAATTTTTCAGACATGGGTCACTTTGTAGAATTTATAACAGCCGCACCGCGCAATGCGCCGAGCGTAAAAATAGGTGGTCAGCACGACGCTGACGCGAAGGTGACATCTTAATGGATTGGGTCACGAACAGGGGGATTTAAACCAAGAAAAGCCAAGCGATTACGACCGATATTCAAAGCGGCACGTCGCCTGCTGTTACGACACCCAAATGGAATTGGCCGAACGATACCATTTCGGACTTTGCTTTCACGACACGACGGCAAGCACACCACCGAACTTGCCCAGCGCAGTCAATCGATGACGACCCCAAACCGACAACTGGCCGACACTACTGCGGCGCGGGTACTGCAAACGAAAACAGCCCTACCCGCAATGCAGCCACCTTAAAGCCGTTATTTTTTACACGGGGCTATTGCTTAAAGAAGCGCTGAGGTAGCGGTGTTGCAGCGCATGCAAGCCCCGTCAATCGATCTCTCACGCATACCAATTCCGTCATAACAAGCTGAGTTTTAATGCTAGGTGAAAATGACTAGGTTAGACTGTGCGACAGGCAGCAGTCGGCCAGAAGCGGAAGTACAGTTTTTTATTTTTCAGTTTAGGTATTCATCACGATGAAGGCATTCAGCATATTAAAATTGGCGCTTGGGGCAGGTTCGGTTCTCCTTAGTTTGCTCTGTTTTCTTTACTTTTTCGCCGCGTATTGGAGTGTCTCGGAGACTCAAAAGTGGCCCCAAGTATCTGCCACCATCAAAGAAACGACAGTCAACAGGGCAAACGCAAGTAAAGGGGTTACTTATTGCCCTAAAAGCATGGTCAGCTTTCAATTGAATGGCGCAACCCATACTTCCGAACTTCAAACATCCGACCTTGTTTGTAGTAGCTCCGAAGTTTCTGCACAACAGGCCGCTGGCGCTTGGCCTATCGGCAAAGAAATTTTGATTCATGCTAATCCAGCAAAGCTAACCCAAGTGCGTCTAGTCGGCTACGCTCTTAATGTCGCGGACTATCTTGTTTTATTTGTGGGATGCCTGTGCCTTCTACTATTGCTGCCGCTTCGCAAGCTCAAAGCAAAGAGCGCAGCAGCACAACCATAGTGTTTCTTCAAACTCCAACTTCTAAATTACCGCTTTGGGTCGGGTGCTGCCTCTCAAACCTACAGCTTAAATCTATAAGTTCGAGTGGCAGCATTCGGCGCAACACCCACAAACCGCTCAGCAATACTCTTAAAGTTCAAGACCGTACAATTTGATTTCGCGCTTTACCTGTTTCATCGCCCGCATTGCATCGCGCAACTGACCCCGCAGTCGTTGACTACAAAATCCATGCACCGTCGCATTCTGGCTAGAGACGGCCTTGCCTGCTGCAGTGACAGGGCCAGTCGACTTGCGCCAAGGTTGTGTGCGCAAAATCAATTCACGCTGCCGCTGCCGTTGTTCATCTGTCCAAATACGCGCCATGTTCAACCCCCCGTTCGGTTAGCGTTCAAGTTAATAGTTCGTTCGCGGAATTCAGCTTTTGACCCGTTCGGACGGTCTGAACGGGGTATTTATGCCCGAACAGAAATCTAAAGAGCCGACTACCGCGCGGTATAACCTACTCATTTAAATGGATTATTACACCCACTTATTCTGTTGCTACAACGACCAACTCCTTCTGTGCCGATAAAGCAAAATGTTTAGCTTGCTGGCCTAGCACCGAACGGTAACTATCCCAATCAAAAATAAACTCCTCAGCGCCATCTTCACGCAAACGGTCAATAATGCGCGAACCAAGATAGCTTTCGTACTTAGCACGATTCAGGTTTGAAATAAAAATGGTAGGAAGAGAAGCGCAATAACGCTCATTGAGAATTTCAAACAGTATACTTAACTCATTATCAGAACCCTTCTGAATGCCCACCTCATCCAAAATCAGTAAATCGACCGTCATATATACCTTCATCACTTCTCGTTCGCTAAGGTGGCTGCCTGAGTTCCAAGTTTCACGTACAGCGCGAATCATATTTGCAACTGTCGTGTACTTAACACTAAGGTCAAGTCTACGCATTGCAGAATGGGCAATTGCCAGTGCTAAATGCGTCTTACCTGTACCCGTCATTCCTGTAAAAAATACGCTACGAGCTTTATTAGGCCCCTTCAAACCAATGTAATACTCTTTGGCGAACTTGAGCGCAGCAATTTGACCAAGCAATTTCGCATCATAAGTAGAGAATCTACATTCTTTATGGCGAACAGGAATATCAGCATCGCGGTAACGCTTCTCCCATTTACTATAAACGTAATAATCTTGATGACGCTCCCATACACAAGTGTCGCAACTGTTATCGAAATTTAGCACCTCGCCATGCACGGAGCATTTATTAAGCTCTTCTTGAGGAGCATCTGTTAGCAAATCATTAATTGGTGAGTTCATTAGATTAGGCCTCCTTGGCCATAGTTTTGAGAAGAAAAGTTTTCGTGATTACCCGTCTTGACCGTTGACTTAGCAGGCGCAAACTCTAAAACCCGACTAAACCAGTTCGTCAAAAAACTGGCGTAGTTCGATTTATTTTTGCTTGGATTAGCGATTAACCATGCGGCGGCTTTTACCATTTCGTTTTCAATGTCTACAGTTGGGTGTGCTTTTGTCCATATCGCCAATTGAGCGTCACTTATTCCAGAAAATATTCCAGTTTCCATATCGAACTTCACTTTCTGCGGCGATGAACGCTTGCGTTCAGTTGGGGCCAAAGAGTCATGCTTTTGATACTTTTCATGTTGCTGCTCTTGTTGCTGTTCTTGCTCCTGATTAGGCAAACCGTTATCGAAACCATTACCTAAACCATTACCTAAACCATTACCCGAACCATTACCCGAACCATTACCTAAACCGTTACCTAAACCGTTACCCGAACTGTTACCTGAACCGTTACCCGAACCGTTTGTATTTAGTTTTGTGCTCAATGGGTTTACTGCACGGTAAAACGCAGTCAAGAAAGTTTGTTGGGCGCTCGCACTAACCCCTAAAGTTTGAATAAAATGCTCAAAGTGCTGTAGAGCCTCGGTCTTCAAAGCACACTCTGGCAGCTCAGCAATATCACTGGTCCAACCTAGAATTACATTCGGATTGGCAGGTGCATTATGTTTAATTGCATTCGGAAGCCAAACAAGTCGCACATCAAAATCGACCTTTACCATGCCTTGCTCAATTAGCTCTGCAAAAGCACGGTCAACTTCCGCCATATCCCAGCCCAATTCTTCGGCGAGAGCCGCACGACCGAGACGAAATAAGCCAGGAATGATTTTGGTGTGCGGCCCAGTGAGTAGATACAGCCACAATGCTTGACCGCTTGGCTGCATAGCGGACAACTTACGAAACTTCGCATCAGACCAGATGCTCGTTTTAATTTGTCGATAACGACTCATGTAGAGCCTCCTATTAGTAAATTTGTAATTGGCCTCAACAACCGCAAGCAAACGCGGTTGGTGAAGCCAATGGCACTCATGAAAAAATGCATCAGTTCATGAAGTAATGCCGACTACGATTTGGTTGATGGGCGTGAATCAACCCATGCTTGCACCTCGTCAGAACGCCAAGCGACTGACTTGGCGGTCAAGCGCACAGGAGCAGGAAACACACCCTGTGCCACTTGCGCATAAATTGCAGAACGACCCAAACCAGTAATTTTCTCGACCATGGGACGGCGTAATAAATGAATAAATTCATCCAAGTTTTTGTGCTTCATTTTTAAACCTCAATTAGTTTGTTAAAGAACAGGTAAGCTCACCTCGTGCAGCGACGGAAGTGACGTAACAAATTCTATGGCAAAAAAAATAGCCGAACTTCACAAGTTCGGCTAATTCGGCTACTGCGGTTTATCTGCGGTTTATCTGCGGTTTTAAAGTGCACTCACCAATTTACTTCTGTTTTTTCGCCACCTTTCAAGCATTTCTTGAATATTGTCAAAACTAGACTGAGCCTTAACTTCTTTTTTAGCTGACTCCCAATCAAAGCAATGATTCACGATATCTACATCCAATAATTTTTCCATTTCACGCCCAATCCACAAAGGATAGTTGGGTTCCTCAAGCCACTCATTAAGCAAATTTAATACATCAGTTACGGTCGCCTTGCGACCAGAATCTCTTTCAAGTACCCAAGCAGCAGCGATGACTAAACGTACATTTGCATTTCTGGCCTGATTAAAACAAGGAGGCTCTGGCAACTCGTTTTTATATTTGATTGATGCTTGAGCCGTAAGAGCATCAATCGGGGGCTTGGTCACAACTTGAGATTTAGTACTCGTATTTGCCAACTCCCGTACAAGCGTGTAAATCGGCAACTGAAAAGCATCGGCCCAAGTAATCCAATCAGAAAGAGTTCCAGTCTTAGGCACGGGCTTACCATCAGCTAGTAGTCGCAATATGGTTTGCACAAATTGGAAGGCTAACTTAGCCGCCGCAATAGTTGCACTATGTTTCCGCCAAGCGCCTTGCGCCTCTAATTCACTCAAGCTTGACAATCCAAGCTGTGAACTAATATTCAATTTTAACTGTTCAGGCGGTGGCAAACCTACTAATAAAAATGCCGCTTCAGCAGCGGCAATCTTTGAAGAGTTCTTATATTTATCCCAATCAACAGGTGCTAACGACGCAAAAAATTGATCTCCAAGGAGTACGCCAGTATCGTCAAATGGATAAAATGCTTTAGTCGTCATAATCAGAGGTCTCCAAAGTTTTTTTAATTGTAACTGAGCGACCTCCACCAACACATTCCATACAATACCAAGATAGTATTTGTCACATTTAAGCAACTTTTCGGTTCAAATCGATGACGTTGCCGACATATATCTCAGTCAAATAAGCCTCCCAGTTTGACAGGACCATGCGTTTTTCCTCTAAATAATCGTACTTATCATAATGTCGCGCTTGAACACCACCTAAGCCATGCGACTGTAGTTGCGCTCGCAAATCACTTGAAACGCCGCGAGCGGCCAAATGTGTTTCAACAGTACGTCGTATATCCCCACCACGAAATGGTTCGGTCGACGACCCCTCGGCCAACATCGCTTTGCTGATTCGAGAAATTCGACTAGATACGGTCTTTACAAAGTCCGTAGCAGAAATTGCATCTAAGCAAAATAACTGACCGTCTCGTGACTTAACGATTTCCAATGCTTCGCCCTGAAGCGGCAAGACGTGACGACGAGCCTGCTGACGGCGACCCTTGCTATCACGAATAACAATTACTGGATTACCCTCGGTATCTGTTTCCAGCACTGCGGTAGCCAACTGCGTAAAACGTTGACCACCTAACAATATGGCCAAGCGTAAAACATCACGAATATCTACATTTTTGACCTCAAGAATATGCTTTTGAAGTTCAATCAATTCGGTACGATTTAAGGCACGCTCGCCTGCTTTATTATGCTCAGATAGTGCCTTAATGCGGTCTACGGGATTATGGGTCAGCTTAAAACCAAGCATGGCTGCTGGGGCATTGGGGTCGTCAGGGGCGGTTAATGCCATTTCAAACGCAGTTCGTAAATAACTACGAACTTTACCCGCAGTACGACCTTTACCATCTTCGAGTAACTTACGAATAATCGGAATCAAATCGTCACGTGTGATGGCAGCGGCGTTTTTTAAACGAAGTTTTTCGGGGATATGGCAGTTGAGCGCATTTTCAACCTCACGAAATGAAACCTTCCCACGCTTGGCTAGAGTGCCCACATAGGCTTTCAGTAGCAAGCCAAAAGAGTAGCTTTTCAGCTCTGCCTCAGCTTGCTTTTTTTGAGCGCGTACTGTTCGAGGGTCAATCCCAACATCAATTAATGCTCTTTGCTCTGACGCCCAATCTCGCGCAGCTTTATCACTATGGTCAGTCAGACTACCCAAAACCATCTTGGCGCGAGTACCGTCACTGGCCGTGTAAATAAACATCCATTCTTTAGTGCCCGACGGGCGAACTCGTAAGAAAAGGCACTCACCATCAGACAGTAAAAATTCTTTATCAACTGGCTTCGTTTTGCCTTTATAAGTCATGCCAGGTTTAGCATTTTGTATCGTCTTCGCACTTAGTAATTTTGCCGCCATATACCCACCCACCCTATCTAATTTGGGGAACGCTCTGGGGAACATTTTACTCTAGAAGCACATGGAACACCATAGCCAACAAACAACTTAAGTAATTGTTTTATATATACTAAAATACATCCTGCCAAATCCAAGAAAAGCCAAAATGTCGGACTTAAAATCCCTCGCCGCAAGGTGTGCGGGTTCAAGTCCCGCTCCGAGCACCACTAATAAAATCAAGGGTTTAGCTGAAAAGCTAAGCCCTTTTTTATTGCCCACACTCCTACCTCACAGCAAAGTAAGCGCATCACGCTCTACTACGAAATTCACATTTCCCCGCAAAACTGATCTAAATCAATTTTCATCTATTGCACCGCAACATATTTCTCCGCTGTACATCTATATTTACTTAGACTACCTTGAATATTTACACGGACCTGATGATGTACTTCGTTAATATGGAATGCTTTAAACAGCGTGCCCTGCTCTCTGCGTGCCACAACGGGCTGTTAACCTTTAGCTTGGGTGAGCAGAACTACGCACTCGACATTATCAAAGTTCAAGAAATTCGGGGCTTCGAGCCTGTGACTCAACTGGCCAATTTGCCCGACCACATCAAAGGCGTCATCAATCTGCGCGGCAGCATCGTGCCGATTGTAGATTTACGAATCAAGTTAGGCCTCACTACTGTCAATTATTTAGCGACCACTGTCGTGGTCATTCTCAGCCTAGTTGATCGCCTGATCGGTATTGTCGTGGATGCCGTTTCAGATGCAATGGAAATCACCCCAGAACAAATCAAGCCTCCGCCAGAATTTGGCGCCCGTATTGATATCCGCTACTTACTAGGCATGGTCACACTTGATGAGCGCATGGTAGCACTTGTCGACATTGAAACCTTGTTAGTTAGCAATGAAACACAAATTCTTGAAAGCATCCCAGCATAAGCCCAGTGGAGGAATTATCGATGTCTGCAATTCAAACGATGAAAGTACGTACCCAGTTGGGGCTTGGATTTGGTGTAGTGCTAGCGCTACTGGTGCTCATTGGCGGCATCGCCTTTAGCAAACTAACTGATTTGGAAAAGGCCGTAGGGACAGTAGTGGATGATCGCTACCCAAAAACCCAAATCGCCAATGGCATTGTCGATGAGCTGAATCTGGTGGCGCGCGCCACCCGTAACCTATTGCTAATGACCGACCCGCCCAGCATCGCCGAGCAGTACGAGGCAATCGCCGAAGCGCGCAAGAAAATTAGCGCAGGCTACGAAAAATTAGAGCAAACCATTACCAGCAACACTGGAAAGCAAAGGCTAGCGGCCGCACTTGAGGCGCGCAAAGTGTATGTCGAAGACTTAGATCGGTTTTTGCTCTTAGTGAAAAACAATAATCAAGCTGAGGCACTACCATTGCTGCTCGGCGAGATGCGCGATGCGCAACTGGCGTATACCGCCGCGATTTCGAGTTTAATCAACTATCAATCCGAATTAATGATAAAGGATGGTAATGATGCAGAAGCGCTGGCTGAAGCAGCGGAAGTGCAAATTTTGCTCTTAGTGGTCATTGCGGTCTTACTGAGTTTGGTCATTAGCTGGTGGATTGTTCGTACGTTGATGAAGCAACTTGGAGGCGAACCAACACAAGCAGCGGCACTCGCCCTCGCCGTTTCACAAGGCAAAATGGATAATCCGATCGTGCTGCGCGACAACGACCAAAGCAGTGTGATGTTTGCGATGAAACAGATGCAAGATGCAATTCAAAGTTTCATCCAAGCGCAAAATCACATGGCCGAACAACACGCGCAAGGCTGGATCTCCCGCCAAATGGATGCCTCAAAATTTAACGGCTCTTTCGCGGAGATGGCCAAAGAAACAAATACCCTCGTAAACTCGCACATCGCAGTCAAGATGAAAATCGTGGCCGTCATTAGCGAATATGCGCGCGGTAATTTCACCATCGACATGGATCAAATGCCTGGCGAAAAAGCCAAAATCACCACAGCGATTCAGAATGTAAAATCTTCACTATTAGCCATCAGTAGCGACGTCAAACTACTAGCCGAATCAGGCTCGCGCGGCGACTTTAGCCAACGCGCGGATGCTGATAAATATCAATTTATGTTCCAAGAGATGATTCAAAATCTCAATCAACTCACCGAAACCTGCGACGTTGGCTTTAATGATGTACTTCGCGTATCGAATGCGCTGGCCGCTGGCGACTTAAGCCAAACCATCAGCAAAGATTACCCCGGCTTATTTGGCCAAACTAAAAACGGCGTCAATGCCACAGTGACTGCGCTGAAGAAAATCGTCGCTGAAATTGAAAACACCGTTGAAGCAGCAGCCAACAAGGGTGATTTCAGCGTCAAAATTAATTTGGGCGACAAACAAGGCTTTACACTGCGCCTGTCTGAATTACTCAATCAACTCTCGACTGTCACTGACACCGGCCTGCGTGATGTCATGCGCGTCGCCAATGCCTTAGCCGATGGTGATTTAACCAAAACGATTACCCAAGACTATCCGGGCCTATTTGGTGAAACCAAACAAGGCGTTAATGCGACCGTAGAGAATTTGCAACGACTGGTCAGCGAAATTCAATACTCTGGCGGATCGATCAATACTGCTGCCAAAGAAATTTCACAAGGCAACGCGGATCTATCGCGCCGCACAGAAGCTCAAGCGGCCAGCCTCGAAGAAACCGCGTCCAGCATGGAAGAGCTCACTAGTACGGTTAAACAAAACTCTGAAAACGCCATCGTTGCCACCCAATTGGCACGCACCTCGTCGGAAGTCGCCCATAAAGGCGGGATGGTCGTTGGCAAAGTCGTTGACACGATGAGCTCAATTAATGAAGCATCGCGCAAGATTGTCGACATCATTAGCGTGATTGATGGCATCGCCTTTCAAACCAATATCTTGGCGCTCAATGCGGCCGTTGAAGCCGCACGTGCTGGTGAACAAGGGCGTGGCTTTGCGGTGGTGGCTTCCGAAGTTCGCAACCTCGCGCAGCGCTCAGCGTCAGCCGCCAAAGAAATCAAAACGCTGATTGGCGACTCAGTCAATCAAGTCGAGGGCGGCACGAAACTAGTTGCAGAGGCTGGAGCCACGATGACTGAAATCGAAAGCAGTATTCAGCGCGTGACCGACATCATGAGCGAAATTTTAGCCGCATCCGCCGAGCAAAGCGCAGGCATCGCCCAAGTCAATCAAGCCATTATCCAAATGGATGAAGTCACACAACAAAATGCCGCCTTAGTGGAACAAGCCTCTGCCGCGGCCGAGTCGCTCGAAGAGCAAGCGCAAAGCTTGGCTGAATCGGTGAGTGTGTTTAAACTCAACCACGCACCGCAAATTGCGATTGCCAAAACAGCACCGGTGCCGCACATCAGTAAAGCCGCGCCAAAGCCCATGCCAAATAAAGCCAAAACCACGGGCAAATTGCCACACCTGAATCACGACAATGAAGAGCATTGGGAGGAATTTTAAACTCGGCCAGCCCAATGCACTCATCAGCCAAGCAAGGATACCGCCGTAAACTCAGGTATACTTACAGTAATTGATTTGCGCATCGCATTCAAAAAACCTCAGCCCGCAGATTGCGACTGGGGTTTTTTATTGGCAAGCAATCAAATACTAATTCACTATGGGTATTGAATCGTAGCCATTTATCAGAAAAGGCCAGATGGCAATACCCCAGCAATACATTGCGTTCACGTCAAATACAAAGCAAGGCAGAAAGGACTTTTATGAGCATCATCGAATCAGCGCGCGTTTTATCCATCATCCCGCCGATGACGCAGCTCAATACGCCCTACCCGTCGACCGCTTATTTAACCGGTTTTTTGCGCTCGCAAGGCATTGAAGCGCAGCAAGCTGATTTGGCACTGGCCTTGATGTTGAAACTGTTTTCCAAAAACGGTTTGCAAGACGTACGCAAAAAAGTAGAGAAAATTCCACCCAAAAAGCGCTCGAATCAAGTCGCGCTGTTTGATGCGACGTTTGATCGCTACTTGACCACGATTACCCCAACGATAGCCTTCTTGCAGGGGCGTGACTCTACCATCGCTCACCGCATTTGTAGCCGTAACTTTTTGCCCGAAGGCGAGCGCTTTGCGCCGCTAGATGCCTATGTTGACGACGATGGTGGTGATCCGCTGGCTTGGGCCTTTGGCGCACTCGGCACACAAGATCGCGCGCGGCATTTGGGCACGCTGTATTTAAACGATATCGCTGACGTGCTGCGCGAAGCAGTCGATCCAAGGTTTGAATTTGTTCGTTACGCCGAATCATTGGCGATGTCGCAACCGACTTTTGATCCGCTGGCTCGCGCACTGGCTTCACCCACGACCATGGTCGACGACTATTTGGCCGAACTCACACTGGCCTCAGTCGCGCAGCACCAGCCCAATATCGTATTGCTATCTGTACCATTCCCTGGTGCGGTATATGCCGCTTTCCGAATTGCACAGACGATTAGACGGCAATACCCAGACATGATCATCGCACTGGGTGGCGGCTTTGCCAATACTGAATTACGCGAACTCAAAGAAACCCGCGTTTTTGATTACTTTGATTACGTGATGCTCGATGCAGGCGAGCGCCCATTGTTGGCGCTGCTTGATCACTTAAAAGGTAAACGCTCGCAACAACGCTTGGTACGCACCTTTACCCGCGTTGATGGCGAGGTGAAATACATTAACTTTGTCGAGCCTGAAGTGCCATTTGGTGAAGTCGGCACGCCAACATGGGATGGCTTGCCGCTAGATCGCTACCTATCGCTGCTTGATATGCTCAATCCAATGCACCGTTTGTGGAGCGATGGGCGCTGGAACAAGCTCACCGTTGCGCACGGCTGTTATTGGAAAAAATGTAGTTTTTGCGATATCACACTCGATTATATTTCGCGCTATGAAACCACCACCGCCGAAGTATTAGTTGATCGCATCGAAGCCATCATTGCCGAAACCGGCCAAACTGGTTTTCACTTTGTCGACGAAGCCGCCCCGCCCAAAGCACTGAAAGCACTGGCCGAAGAACTGATCCGCCGCAATGTATCAATTTCATGGTGGGGCAATATTCGTTTCGAGAAAACTTTCAGTCCTGATTTATGCCGCCTGCTCGCCGAAAGTGGCTGTATTGCGATTTCGGGCGGGTTGGAAGTCGCTTCTGATCGATTGTTGGCGCTGATGAAAAAAGGCGTGTCGGTCGAGCAAGTCGCCAAGGTGACGCAAAGTTTCACCGAAGCCGGTGTGCTGGTTCACGCCTATTTGATGTACGGTTTCCCGACGCAAACAGTGCAAGACACCGTCGACGCGCTGGAATACGTGCGGCAATTGTTTGATAACGGCTGTATTCAATCCGGGTTTTTCCATCGTTTTGCCTGCACCGTACATTCACCTGTCGGCAAAAACCCAGAAGAATTCGGCGTGACGCTTGAGCAACTGCCGGAAATCAGCTTTGCCACCAACGATGTCGGCTTTATCGACCCAACCGGCGTTGATCACGACGAACTCGGCCAAGCACTGAATAAGGCGCTGTATAACTATATGCACGGCATCGGTCTGGACGATGATGTGCGCGTCTGGTTTAACGGTAAAGTACCGCGCACGACGATTCACAAACACCGCCTCGCCAAAACATTACAACAATACTAATGCCCATACCGCAAGAACTCGGTGTGGGCTTGCTAGCATCACAAACTCATCATCTCGTCCCCCCCCCGCAAATGTGATACTGCAAGCAACTCACTCTTTTAGCTGCAATGCCAAATAAGGACTAAATCCTTCTATAACAGGATTTAGTCCTTTATCCCCCAAGTAATATTCATCATGAATATCAGCCCAATTCAAGCCCCCGTGAGATAAAAACTCACTTGGTATATTAATATGTGCTGATTTTGTCGGTTCATACAACTTTCATTGGCGAAGCCGCGCCAAGGCTTCTAAACTTGATTTCACGTGCGCCACCGCGCCCTATCATCTGACATTACTGACCAGCAAGAAGGGAGAATAAGAATGACCCAGCCATCAGGCAGCCACCTACAACTAAAATGGTCTTGCACCACCAATGCCCACAATGGCGATAATTTTTTAGCTGAACTCAGTTTAACTAATCTTTCAGATAAGCCGCTGCCAGCAACAGGCTGGGCGCTCTATTTCAATACCTGCCGCAAGATCAAACCTGAAACCGTCGGCGGCAATGTCGATGTGAAGCATGTGAATGGTGATTTTTGGCGCTTGGCTCCTAAAGCTGAATTTACCGCTGTAGCACCGGGCGAAACACGTACTTTTGCTTACGAAGGCTTGTTCTGGGTCATCGCAGAAACCGACGCACCGCTAGGGTTTTACATCGTTTATAACGACGGCCAAGCCGATGCGCGCTTTGAAACGATTGGCGATCCTGAAATCGCCCCGTTCACTACCGAAGGTCAACGCAATCGCAACGCCAATGATCAAGTACCACTCAGCAGCCCTAGCCTGACCTTTGAACACAACAAAGACTTAACGCTGTTGCCAAGTGAGCAAGTCGGCAAAATCACGCCAACCCCGATTTCTAGCGAATGGACTGCAAGCACATTCACCATCAATAAAGACACACTGATTGTTCATTCAAGCGATTTAGCGGCTGAAGCGCGTTTCTTGCGCGCCGCGATTCACGATGTGAGCGCAGTTAAATTACAACGCGCCGCAGCGCGCCCAGCTGGCCGCCAAGCGATTGTCTTGCAAGTGGGTAGCGTTGCCGTAAGCGATACACTCGCGCCAAAAGAAGCCTACTCGCTCGAGATCAGCGCCGACACGATCACCATCACCGGCGCAAGCGCACACGGCGTATTCAATGCATTACAAAGTCTGCGCCAGCTGTTCCCTGTTGCCGCCTTCCTCAACCCACAAAGCACGCTTGCGGTACCGTGCGGCAAAGTCGTTGACGCACCGCGCTTTGCTTATCGCGGCATGCATTTGGATGTGGGCCGTAACTTCAGCAGCAAAGAAAGTGTGTTGCGCTTGCTCGACTGCATGGCACTGTACAAGCTCAATCAATTCCATTTCCATGTGACTGATGATGAAGGCTGGCGCCTTGAAATCCCTAGCCTGCCTGAACTCACCGAAATCGGTAGCAAACGCGGCTTTACGCAAAACGAACACCACAATCTCGTACCGTGCTTTGGCTCGGGCGGCGATGTGAGCAATACGGCAGGCACGGGTTTTTACACCCGCGAAGACTTCATCGAAATACTAAAATTTGCCACTGCGCGCCACATTGAAGTCGTACCTGAGATCGACGTACCCGGCCACGCCCGCGCCGCGATCAAAGCAATGAATGTGCGCTACAACCGTCTAATGCAAACTGGCAACGAAACCGCCGCCAAGCAATATCTGCTGGTCGATTTTGAAGACGCCTCTGAATATGAATCAGTGCAACTATGGCACGACAATGTGATCTGCATTGGCCAAGAGTCTTGCTACAACTTTATCGAAACCGTCTTGCACGACATTCAAGCCATGTACCAAGCTGCAGGCGCACCATTCACCACCATGCACACCGGTGGCGACGAAGTACCGCACGGCGCGTGGGAAAAATCACCGATTTGCCAAGCCTTTATGAAAGAGCAAGGCATGACGACGATTCTTGAATTGCAAAACTACTTCCTCGCACGCTATCGCGACCTATTGAAAAAATACGGCTTGGTCTTTGGCGGTTGGGAAGAAATTGCGCTGATCAAAAAAGAAGTCGATGGCGCACACACGCACGGCCCAAATCCAGAATTCGTCAACGCCAACTTCCGCCCTTACGTGTGGAACAACGTCTGGGGCTGGGGCCAAGAAGACTTCGCTTACCAACTCGCCAATGCCGGTTACAAAACCGTGTTGTCGAACGTAACCAACCTCTACTTTGACTTGGCCTACGCCAAAGACCCAGCAGAGCCTGGCTACTACTGGGGCGGCTTTATCGAAACGCGCGGCGCGTATGAATTCTGCCCGCTCGATATTTTCACCACCGCGACAGTAAACTTGATGGGCCACGCACTCGATCAAGACAATATCGCTAGCAAAGTGCGCTTGACTAGCGAGGGCACCAAAAACATCATCGGGATTCAAGGTCAATTGTGGGCGGAAAATATCCGTAACCAAGGCCGCCTCGAATACCTCGCGATGCCACGGATTATTGCCTTGGCCGAGCGCGCATGGGCTGTTGATCCAAAATGGACCTTCATCGCCGATGCCGCAGCACGTAAAACCAAGATGGACAGCGACTGGAATGAGTTCGCCAACCGCCTTGGTCAACGTGAATTGGCTCGTTTGGATGGCTTCCTCGGCGGCTACGGCTACCGTATTCCATTGCCTGGCGCCAAAGTCGAAGGCGGCAAGCTGTATGCCAACCTCTCAGCGCCTGGCTTGGATATTCGTTACACCGTTGACGGCAGCGAGCCAACCGCGCAGTCTGCGTTGTACACCGCGCCACTCGACTATCACGCGATTAGCCAACACGCAGCATTTGGTGGTATCAAGCTCGCCGCATTTAGCAGCAGCAACCGCAAGAGCGCCACAATTAGCGTGAACTAAAACACGCACCAACAAAAAGCCCCGCATTGATTGCGGGGCTTTTTTATTTCGATGTATTAATCTGCAGCAATTACAAATCAATAGCTACAGATCAATACCTATCAAGCAGTAAAGTACAATTCAATCTCAACGTTTTCTGCTGAGTATTGAATTTGTGCCAACAACACAGCATCAAGGAAGTTGGCAAAACGGCGCAACACAATCGAATTTGCCAAAGCTGGGCCCATTTCCGAACGGAACTCAGTCACGTACTGCAAGGCGCCCACGTGATTGGCTTCCAATTCATCTTCATGGTCCCTGATGATGCTTTTTACTTTCTTGCGAATCTCTTTTACTTCTTTAAATAGCTCGCTTGAAATTTCGCACAATTCAGCAAATTGAATCGCAACATCCACCTTGCTACCTGGCACAAAAAAGCGCGTCAATGTTTTTGACGATTTCAATAGCAGCTCAAGCTCAAGCTCATCCACCGTCAAATCCATAGGGAAATACTCAGCAACCGCTTTCAGCGCTTGGCGGATACCATCAGAGGATTGCAAAGCTTCAGGCAAACGATTACTTGCACGAGCGCCGACGTTATAACGAACAGTCATTTCATTCTCCAATCATCAATTGCAGGGAAGTTTATCCCAACAGTGTGACGCTGCTTTTAATAAGCATCAAGCAAGAAGCATAAACAATCGCAAAATCACGACGCCCCCCGCCGCCAAGCAGGAAAAAACAATAAAATCCCAAAAATTCCCCGCCAAACACTAGACAACCGGAAACAGTCTAGTTAGAATGCGCTTCCTCACTGAAACAGCAATGCTTCAGTATGTAGTGCGCGATTGGTGGAATTGGTAGACACGCAGCGTTGAGGTCGCTGTGCCCTTACAGGCGTGCGAGTTCGAGTCTCGTGTTGCGCACCAGAATTTTGTTTCAAGAAGTCCAAAAAGACGCTAGAAGCCCCGAAAACATTGAGTTTCGGGGCTTTTTTGTATCTAAGCTAATCCACACTGATCCAACCACATCCACATAAAAAAGCACCCCCATTTTCACCCCGCATTTACCCCCATGCTAAGCTGATATTTCATCACTAAATTTGGGGCTAACATGTCACTCACAAAACCCAATACATTAAATCGTTTAAGTTCAATTGAAGTAGCCAATGCCAAGCCTGAAAGAGGCAAGACAGAAAAAAATCTGAATGATGGCGGTGGTTTATATTGTGTTGTAACTGAGATACGGAAGCGCTGGCAGTATCAATTTTCTCTATTGGGAAATAAGGGCAAAATTTGGCTTGGCGAATATCCAAAGCTTTCACTGGCTGCAGCACGAAAAATGCGCAACTCTGCCAAAGAGCTAGTTGATGCGGGTAAAGATCCACGTGTTGAAAAACAAACCGCAAAAATAGCCCTTCAATATTCAGCTGCCAACACCTTCGAAACCGTTGCCAGAGAATGGCACGCCAAGGAACTCGCAAGTGACAAATGGAAAGCCAGTCATGCGGCTCGTATCATGAAACGCCTAGAAAGCGACATATTCCCCATAATTGGCAAACGAACTATTGAGAGTCTAGAAACTCGAGACTTGCTATATCCACTTAACCTCGTTCTAAAACGTGGTACTTACAATCTTGCGCAAGCCTATCGCCAATACATCACAGCAATCATGCGATATGCAGTCCAAACTCAATCGTATCAACTTAAGCGCTGCTTGTTTTTTCAATCTCCATCCGGCATGATGCAGAAACAAACATAACTCTTTGATTATTAATTACTATATGATTAAGCACCCTAACTGACTCCCTTCGTAATGTGTCCACTCTC
>CAUOZE010000016.1:0-49502 GCA_963508915.1 uncultured Deefgea sp. | reverse complement strand
TCATGGCACTGGCCTGCCAAAGTTGCACGGCTTCCAAGCCAAGATGTAGTCGACGAATACCCATGCTGCAGCTCCAAAGATAAAAAGTGCAGCATGCCAGAGTTAATGTAGAAATTGAGGTGGTACGGCTAAGCCCTTACGTTGCGGGTTAAATTCACGATTAAGTAAATTTGGAATATCGGGGCGTTCATCTTTGGCGACCTTATACCTGATGCATACAGCAATTTGGGCTGAAAGCCTCGATGTCACGCAAGGGTAATTGTTATGACAACGCGCCGATGGAAAGCTTCTGGGGCAGTTTAAAGAATGAGTTGATTCATCATCATCGTCATACGAAACGTGAATCAGCCATCAGCAGCATCAGGGAATACATTGAAATATTTTATAACCGTCAACGGCGAGATTCTCGCCTTGGCAATGTAGCGCCTGCGGTATTTGCCCAAAACTTCAACAAAAACCGCAAGTGCGTATGAAATAGGTGTGTCTACTATTGTCAGGATAGGTCACCTCCGCGAAACCCGGTGCCATTCACTTAAACACCTAATTCTTCAACCCAATTTAGAGCTTGCACATGTGAACGGTTTAGCATGTCTGGTGTTATTTGTAATTGCTCACACAAGCTAGGAACTTCAGACATCTCTGGGTCTTCACAAGCCTCAGCAAGCTCTAAGAATGGACCATAGATACCGCTATGCTCCATTAAAGCATCGCTGACGGATTCAGGTAGAATTAAGGTTTCTAAGATTTTATCCATAGGCATATCAAGGAGTACATCGAGCAAAGAGAACATGCCGACAATAAACAAATTATCTTTGTCTTGACCGTCGAGTAAATGACCACCTAGCAATTCAACAAGCCGACCACGCGTAACAGCTGTTTTTAGAAGTGCGGGTGGACTTCCTGTGTCGGCGCCTGCAGTTACAAGCAATAGTGTCAACCAGCGATATAGCTTTTGATAGCCCAGTATAGTCACGGCATGTCTAAATGACTGGATTTCACAAGATAAACCAAAACCAGCGGAGTTGATGTAGCGTAATAATTTAAAAGAGAGTGCTACGTCTCGTTTGAGTGCATTTTCAATGTCGCGGATTTCTGCATTATTTCGAAGCATATTGAGTAGCTGCAATATGTTTGCATACCCTGGGTTGATTACTTTGGCTGATAGTGTTTCTGGGTGTGCAAAATAGTAACCTTGGAAACAGTCCATGCCAATATCTAGGCACTGTTTGAATTCATCTTTTGTTTCAACTTTCTCTGCAACTTGAAGAATTGGGTGACGACGTAGCTCTTTTGATAGTGCAGGCACCTGAGCCATTCCTAACTGTTGAATGTCTAATTTAATATAATTAGCAAACTCAATCATTGGCGCTGTTTGTGGCGTTAAAATAAAATCGTCAAGAGCAATTCCAAAACCTTGAGACCTTAAATCTTTAAGTCGATTTAATAACTCTGCACTAGGTTGCGTAGATTCAACAATTTCTAATACAACTCGCTGCGGCTGTAATAACTCTAGAAAATTACTTTCTAGCATTGATTCAGCAACATTAATGAATGCTAACTTGCTTCCGACAAGCCAGTCTGTACCCATATTAGAAATCGTGTTTACAAGGACATTTGTACCTGCTTGCATATCACTTGAGAACTCCGCAGATACAGATTCTTTATTGAGACGAAATAAGAGTTCGTATCCAATAATCTGTTGTTGCCGATTTAAAATAGGCTGGCGTCCAATAAAAGCATGCTCTTGCGTCATATATGGCTAACCGGCGTATACGCCGTGCTCCTAGTAAGTTTATTCGTTATTTGTAAATATATAACTAATTAAGTAAATTGCTCTATGAATCGAGATGTTTTGATAGCAGCAGAATCTGCTGTATCTGACGCGAGTAGGTCCTCCATATCTAGCACTAAAACAATAGAACCATCTCCAGATAAAGTAGCGCCAGCAACACCTTTAGGTCGAATGTTCTGTAGTGGCTTAATGACAACATCATCTCTACCAATAAAGCTATCCACCGCTAAAATAAAAGAGTGTTCAGCAGACTGCATTAAAACACCGAACTGCGGAAGCTGAACTTCATTCCAGCCAATCAGGTGAGCTAAAGAGCGAACTGATAAGATCTCGTCACGTACTACAATAGTTGCACGACCAGAGACTTCTTGTACTTGTTCTTGGCGGATTGTAATAATCTCTCGAACCATTGCAAGTGGGACTGCAAATGGCTGATCGCAGACTTTAACAACGAGTACAGGTAATATGGCAAGGGTTAGTGGAAGTGAAATCGTGAAGCGAGAGCCTTCTGCAACTGTCGATTGAATGTCAACGCGGCCATTTAGTTTTTGGATATTTGTTTTTACAACATCCATTCCGACACCGCGACCTGATACGCTTGAAATCTGATCTTTAGTCGAAAAGCCAGGTAGGAAAATTAATTGCAAGCTTTGTTTGTCATCTAAACTATTTGCCGTTTCAATATCAATCAGGCCTTTTTCGATGGCTTTGCGTCGAATTACATCAGGACGCATACCGCGGCCATCGTCAATAATCTCAATCCGAATATGGTCTCCAACTTGAGTCGCGGTTAGTTCGACTACTGCTTTCGCAGGCTTGCCACTTGCAATTCGTTCTTCTGTCGTTTCAACACCATGGTCTACTGCGTTGCGCACCAAATGGACTAAAGGATCATTTAAATCCTCAAGCATCGTTTTATCTAGCTCTGTTTCTTCACCAGAAATGACTAGTTCCACATCCTTGCCCATTTGCCGGGCTAAATCACGTGCTAAACGAGGATATTTCTGAAACAAGCGACCAATTGGTTGCATCCGTGTTTTCATCACCGCATTTTGCAAGTCGCCAACCAGTAGGTCTAGCTGCCCGATTGCTTCATCAAGCGCTTTTAGCGTTACTCCATCCATCTTGCCGGACATAATGTCCGCACGTAGGGTGGTAAGACGGTTTTTTGTTAACCCAATTTCACCTGATAAGTTTAAAACTTGGTCTAGTCGTACAGTGTCAATACGAATTGTTGTTTCTTGGGTTGCTAGCTGTTGAGTATTTGCTTGAGCTCGCACATTACTTGTTGCCGCAGGCGCGGGTTTTAGGCTTTGCATAGGTTCTAAGAATGGGCTCGCTGATATTAGTTCTTCCACTGGTTCTGACTGAGCGTCTTCAATTACCTTTGATGCAGACTTAATTAACGTTTGAACTGGAGCAGGCGTAGTCTCACCTAATAGGGCGTTGTATAAATTCGGCCAATCGGGCTCTGTGTTGGTTGAGGTTGACAGTGATTCGACAACAGACATAACAGGGAGGGCATTTGGAGTACCAACCGATACTGTAGGAGAGTCTGCTTTTCTCCCCTCCAATACATCATCTAGTGCTTTCAAAAGCGCAGGATCGGCAGGCGCAGGCTGCCTGCCTTGTGACATTTCACCAAACATTTCGCGAACCACACCAGTAGCAGCAAGTATTTCATCCATGATTTCAGGATCTAGAGTGAGTTCGGCATTACGGAGTTTATCAAACAGATTTTCTGTTCTGTGGCATAAGCTAACCATAGAGTCGACATTTAGAAAACCAGCGCCACCTTTTATGGTGTGAAATCCACGAAAGATGTCATTCAAAAGCGCTTTGTCGTCTGGTCGTTTTTCTAGCTCAACAAGTTTATTGTCAACCTCAGATAAGAGCTCTGAGGATTCTGTCAAGAAGTCCTGCAGTAGGTCTTCCATTCCGCCGAAAACACTCATGGTGTACCCCTTGTGTGCAGAAAGATCTCAGAATCCGAGGCTTTCTAGCAAGTCATCAACTTGCTCTTGGTTAGTAACAATATCTGTACGCCCTTCCACGCTGACTACTGGCCCATTAAGTAGGCTGGCATCATCAGTTTTAGTTGGTCCTTGTGGATTAAACATCAGCAGGAAGTCAAGCAAATGGCTTTCCATGTCTTTTGCCATACTGAGAACCCGCTTAATAACTTGCCCTGTCAGATCTTGGAAGTCTTGGGCCATCATAATTTCCAGCATTTGACTGCTAACTTGTTCTGATTGTTTAGCGGTAGTTGATAAATGAGTTCGCGTACGCTCTACTAAATTTTTGAATTCATCAACACTAAGCTCGTGCTTGTAGAATTGATCCCACTGTGCTGAAAGGCGTTTTGAGCTTTCAGTGATATTGTCTTGCAAGGGCTTTGCTACATCGAGTGCATTTAATGTGCGCTCAGCTGCTTGCTCGGTCATCGTTGCAACATAAGATAATCGATCTCTGGCATCTGGAATTGAAGCCGCAGCAGATTCCAGCGATTTATCCAAACCTAGTTCGCGTAGCGTGTCATGTAGTTTTCTTGTGATTTGCCCAATATGTGAAAACATTGATTTAGCTGGTTCATCCATCGCCACTGAATGCTCGGATGTAGGTTTCGACTCAGATTCTGTTGTGCTTACATCACTAGAATTTGACTGAACTATGCTATCAAACAGTGCTTCAAGATCGGGTGAGTCCCCGTTATTTAATGCGTTATCGCTCACAGTGCCTCCTGCTTTCGTATGTTATGGTGCTGAAAATTATTTCGCCATATTTGCAAAAATTTTCTTCAGCTTTTCATCTAGTGTGGCAGCAGTAAAGGGTTTGACCACATAACCGCTTGCCCCTGCTGTGGCGGCTTCAATGATATTTTCTTTTTTTGCTTCTGCGGTAACCATCAAAACAGGTAAATGCTTTAGTTGAGCATCCGCACGAATTGCCCTAAGCAATTCAATCCCTGTCATATTTGGCATATTCCAATCTGTAACCACGAATTCAAACTGGCCATTTTTTAACTTATGAAGCGCAACTTGCCCATCTTCGGCTTCATCCACATTGGTGAATCCGAGCTCCTTTAGAAGATTCCGGACGATGCGACGCATAGTGGAAAAGTCATCCACCACGAGAAAACGCATGTTCTGATCTGCCATAACTTAACTCCAGTAGCGCTATCACTATTGATAAACGCGCAAAATAAATGTGCAACAAATAAACGAAGAGTTGAACTAGCTTTGGCTGCTCAACATCGGGGAAAGCGTGTCGGCTAAAATCAGGGCATCAAATTTTGCAACATAAGCATCTACGCCTACACTAGCACCCATTGCTCGATTTGCATTTGATGACAATGATGAGTGCATGACCACTGGAATACCTTTAAAACGATGGTCGGACTTAATGTGCTTTGTAAGAACATATCCATCCATTTCTGGCATTTCAGCATCTACTAATATTAATTTTAATTTGTCTCGCAAACTTTCGCCATCGTGAACAGCCCGATTTGCTAAATTTTGCAATTTATCCCAAGCTTCCTTGCCGTTGTTCGCTTGATGATATTTGATGCCGATTTTATCCAGAACACTGATGATTTCTTTTCGGGCAACCATAGAGTCATCAACGAAGAACATGAACGTTTCAGGATGAATTGTCGTTGGGGGTAGGTCTGGAATAATTGGTTCACCAATCACGGTAGCTAAAATTTGCTCAACATCCAGAATGGATACTAGCTTGCCATCAGGTAATTCGGTAATGGCAGTAATAAGAGCTTGGTTACCTGCAAGCATAGTTTCTGGAGCACGGACTTTGTCCCAATCAACACGAATAATACGGTCGACGTCGTGCACTAGAAACGCTTGAGTGTGCTTAGAGAATTCAGTAACTATCATTGTGCTCGTTGCATCACTTGCCGGTTCCTCATTAGTTGCAATAAACCGGGCAAGTGAAATGACCGGGATGATATTGCCACGCAAAGAAAGAACGCCTTCTACACCATGAGGCATGTTTGGTGTTTTAGTGATTTTTGGCGTTTGAGAGACTTCGCGAACTTTAAACACATTGATACCAAAAATTTCGCGAGTTCCTAGTGAGAAAAGTAGGATTTCCATCTTGTTGGAGCCCGCAAGTTTAGTGCGCGCATCTACGGTATCTAGTAAGTTTGCTTGTGGTGGCTTGCTCATGGGTTACCTCGTCTTTGTGCTTTTGGCGCTTTGATCTATTCGCGACGCAAAAAATTCATGATGCTTTCTGAAAGTTTATGTGGCTCAAATTTCGCTACATACCCATCTACACCGACGGATTGGCCCAGTTTTTGGTTAGATAGCCCAGATAGCGACGAATGCATTAACACTGGAATCCCAACAAAGCGTGGATCACTTTTGATCTGTTTTGTGAGCATATAGCCATCCATCTCAGGCATTTCTACATCAGTTAAAACTAGGTGAACAAGATCTTTGACCATTTTGCCTTGCACTTCTGCAGACTTAGCGAGTTTTAACAGTTCATCCCATGCTCTTTTGCCATTGATCGCATGCATGTGGTGAACGTTCATTGCATCAAGGGTTTGTTCAATTTGACTTCGTGCTACTAAAGAGTCATCGGCAAAAAATACTGTTTTGTGGCTGATACTTGCATCACTGATAACTGCAGCAGTATCGATGGTATTGCTTTTTTGAGTCGTTTCCGCAAGCACTTTTTCGACATCGAGCATCATTACTAATTTGCCACTATCAAGTTCGGTTACCGCGGTGACTAAGCCGCCCATTTGCATAGTCAGCATATCTGGGGGAACCCGCATCACAGACCAGTCGAGGCGCAAAATAGTATCAACTGCTTCAACTAGAAAGCCTTGAGTATGGCCGTTGTATTCTGAAACAACCATAATTTCAGGCTTGCTGTCTGTGATAATACCAGCGTATTTTGCTAGGTCGATGACAGGGACCAAAACACCACGTAAGCTGACCATGCCTTCGACAGAAGAAGGCATATCGGGCGCTTGCGTGATTTCAGGGGTTCGCATTACTTCACGAACTTTGAATACATTAATTCCGAACGTTTCTCTTCGGCCCGATCTTTGGTCTAGGCCTAAAGTGAAGAGTAAAATCTCAAGCTTGTTGGTCCCTGCCAATTTGGTACGGGCGTCAATATTTTTTAGAAGGTCTGACACGACTCTACTCCAAGCGGCTAAGGGTGAATTGAATAATGCATTATCGGCCTAGGATTACAAATATACAGCGGTTAAACAATATTTTTTGCAAAGTGGCTGTTTTTAAAGGACTGCAGTCGATCAGTAAGTTGTATGTTTAGTCCATCGTTTTTAAATCTTTATAATCCATATTCGTAAATGCAACAAGGATAGTTATCTATGAATTCACAAGATGATTTGATTGACCCGCGAAATTTAGAGGAAGCATTTGCTTTATTTACTGCCGCCTCGGAGCAGTTGTCCTTAGCTTACGCTGACTTGCAAGGGCAGGTGACTACCTTAACTGAGCAGCTAGAAGTAGCAAATGGCAAATTATTAAGTGAGTTTAAAGAGAAGTCTGCATTGTCGAGGCGTTTGCGGCTTTTGTTAGATCGCTTGCCTGCAGGTGTACTTGAATTGGATTCAACTGGCCGTGTCTTGGCTCAAAATTTGGCTGCAAAACAGATACTGCGTTGTGAGGGTGATGTGGTATGGCCGCAGATTGTCAAAGAGCAAATGCAGTTGACTTCTGAACCAGGTGTTTCAGAGTATCGGTTTGGGGATCAGAGTTCATATCTTTTGTTTGAAGAAGTCGATGTGCCAGAAGAGCATGTGCGTTTAGTTTTGCTTCATGATGTTACTGCGGCACACGAGATGCGAGGGGCATTAGCTCGACATGAGCGGCTAGCTGCAATGGGGGAGATGGCTGCTGGGCTTGCTCACCAGTTGAGAACCCCGCTTGCGACGGCCCTTTTGTATAACGGACACTTGAGTCGACTTATTTTATCTGAACACGATCGCATTCGATTTGCGAAAAAATCACTTGATCGTTTGCGTCACCTAGAAACTTTGATTCAAAATATGTTGAGATTTGTGCGTGGGCAACAGCAGTTGACAGATGTTTTAGATATTCGCTTTGTGATTCAAGATGCGGTGCAGCACGTTTTGCCACAGTTTGAGTCAAAAGGTGTCAGTTTGGCGGTGAAAGAGACGTCGGATCCTTTATGGGTAAAAGTCAATGCAAGGGAGCTTTCTGGGTGTTTGGCGAATATTTTTGAAAATGCACTCTATGCATCAAGTTCTGGTCAGTCAGTTTTTTGTGAGGTAGTCGTTACTGCCGATGTGCTTGTGTTAGAAGTTCGAGATAAGGGCTGTGGTATGTCTGATGAGGTTAGGAATCGTCTATTTGAGCCTTTTTTTACCACTCGCAAGGACGGTACCGGTTTAGGGTTGGCGATTGTACGAAACTTAGTTACATCGTATGGTGGTGATATAAGTGTTGAATCTAGGCTTGATTTTGGGAGTTCTTTTAAGATTTGCTTGCCACTAGCGATAGCGGCAACTAAGGTGTGAATGGAGTCGTTTTATTTGCTGATTCTGTGAGTTGAATAGTGAGTACTAGAGCGATATATAAAATAGTTACTACAAGTTAATAGGGTTAAATCGTATGACACCTACCGTGCAGATTGAGGGTAATGTTGGTCGTGTAATTTTGTCGGGGCAGTTCGACTTTAGTGCGCATCGAGAGTTTCGGCAGGTGTGCGAGACCTTGATTGCAAATCCTGAGATCAAAGAGGTATTAGTCGATTTTCAAAACGTGAACTATCTAGATAGCTCTGCGCTTGGGATGTTATTGCTCTTGAAGGAAAAGATTTCAGCAGCGAGTAAAAATTTAGCACTTGTGAATTGCCGAGATACAGTCAAACAAGTATTAGAAATTGCATGCTTTGGCAAGATTTTCACAATTAGGTAATGTGAAATGAAAATCTTGGTGGTCGACGATACAGAGGCCATATTGCTACTGATCTCGCGCTTCGTTGAGGCATTGGGTCATTGTGCAGTACTGGCTCGAAATGGACTTGAGGCTGTAGAGCAGTGTCGTCTTGAACAACCAGATTTGGTGCTTATGGATGTGATGATGCCCGTCATGTCTGGCCCTGAAGCTGCCATTTTGATTAAAGAAGAGTCCGGTGAGCGATGGGTGCCGATTGTCTTCGTAACTGGAATTGGTGAAGAAAATGCCTTGGCCGATGCCATAGAGCGTGGTGCTGATGACTACATCAATAAACCTGTCAATTTCCGGGTGCTTGAAGCAAAACTAAAGGCATTTGGTAGGACTTTAGAGCTTAACCGAAAAGTTCGAGAGCAGTCAGAGCGACTTGCTGACTATTACGAGAATGCGGAAGAAGAAAAGCGTGTTGTACGTCATTTGATGGAGCAACTCGTAAACTCTGAGCGCTTATCTGATCCGCAACTACAGTATTTGTTGTCCCCTGCTGAAAGTCTTTCTGGCGACTTAATCGCTTCTGCACGAACTCCTGGTCGAGCGCTTCACGTTATGCTTGCTGATGGCATCGGTCATGGCTTAACCGCGGCCCTGAATGTACTTCCCCTGACACAACCTTTTTATAGCATGACCGAAAAAGGGTATGCGATTGCCGATATCTTGCTGGAGATGAACGATAAAGTTCGTCAAGTGCTTCCAGTGGGGCGTTTTGTCTGCGTAACCTTAATTTCAATCGATGAGGCAACAGGTTGCATTGAGGTTTGGAATGGTGGAATGCCAACGGTATTTTTATTAAATGAGCTTGGCGACGTTATTTCCGAATGCCGTTCAAAGAACTTACCGCTAGGTATCGTGCCGTCGCATTCAATGGATTTTTCGCCGGAACGTTTTTATTCGAATGGCGCAGGCTTTGTTGTTGCATATTCGGATGGCTTGGTAGAGGCAAGAAATGTCCAAGGTGAAGAGTTTGGTGTTGAACGCTTGCTAAATTTATTGAAAAAGCCTAGCGATAACAAGCCCATTGAGTTTTTTCAGGATGAATTTGCTTCCTTTTTGAAGCAGGAGAAGCATCACGACGATGTCTCTTTGGTTCTGGCGACATTTGGCTGTATTGCTCAGCGTGAGCATCGGGTTGCTAATGTACTGTCTTCGGATTTGAGTCAACTATTTACGGCAGATTTTGCAACTAGGAATGAGAATGGTTGGCGCTATAATCTGGTGCTCACGGCGTCAGAGCTAAAATATCTCAATACGATTCCGTTTATGATGACCTTTGTTAAGGAAATCAAATCACTGGCTGGCTCGCAATCTGATGTGTTTTTGATTTTGACGGAGCTGTTTTTGAATGCCGTTGATCATGGCCTTTTGGGTATGGATTCAAAGATTAAACAAGATCCCGATGGTATGGAATACTATTTGACCGAACGAACGCATCGCCTATTGGCTTTGCAAGAAGGGCATATTGAGATTGACTTAATGGGGGTCGTATTGCGGGGGCAGGAGGTTCTGCGTATTCGCGTAAAAGATAGTGGGCCAGGGTTTAATTGGTCGAAAACATATGGTGATGCAGACCATCTTAAACCCGTGTATTCATTTGGCTGTGGAATCTCTTTAGTTAAGGCGTTGGCTTTGCGAGTTAATTATATTGGAATTGGTAATGAGGTTGAAGTTTATTACGCACCTCAGAGTAATTCATAACTCTAATCATTGATCCTCTTTTTTTAAGTGCCGCTCTAATTAACGTTGAGCGGCATTTTTACTTTTTGGCGGCTTCATTTCGATCAGTTTTTAATTCGCATGGATGGGGTGGTGTCGAGTGCATTCTATAAATTATCCATTCATTAATCATGCCTTGTAGGGTATGTGTGTTTTATTTATATTTTATGGTGCTTCAATAGCTATACCCTTGGCTTTTGTCCTTGGTGAAGTGCATTTTTTGTATTATTCTAAAATCAACCTATTTCTATTTTGTCGGCTTTAGTTGTGCTTTTGGGCTGCTCGCGTAATCTTTTGCTGTGCGGATCGTAAACTTGTCTATAGTAAATGAAGTTTCAATTGTACGAACTGCAGATTATTAATGCATGTAACGATTGTTTCTGCATTTTCGTTTCAGTAGTCCAGTATCAATTAAAAATCACTGCGCAGTAAGTTTCGGTAAATTGATTATGTATTAAGGGGGGCAGTATGGCTAAAAAAGTACTTACGGTGGATGACTCAACCTCAATTCGACAAATGGTCGCATTTACGCTTAAAAGCGCTGGTTATGAGGTGGTTGAAGCTGCAGATGGCAATGCGGGCGTGACTCAAGCAAAAAATCAGCAAGTGGATTTAATTCTGACTGATCAAAATATGCCAGGTATGGATGGCTTAACTTTGATTCGTACTGTCCGCGCATTACCACAATATGCGTCTACCCCCATCTTAATGTTGACCACTGAGTCGAGCGACACAATGAAGCAGCAAGGTCGTGCTGTGGGGGCTACAGGCTGGCTGGTAAAACCATTTGATCCACAAAAATTGCTAGAAGTTGTGCGCAAAGTCATTGGTTAGTTCACTGTAGGTAGGAGTTGGCAATGACAATCGATATGAGCCAGTTTATTGCAGTGTTCTTCGATGAGGCCGCTGAGCATTTAGCTAGTCTTGAGGCTTTGCTGCTCAAGCTTAATGTGGCAAATCCAGACGCTGAAGAACTCAATGCTATTTTTCGTGCCGCGCATTCGATTAAGGGCGGTGCGGCAACATTTGGGTTTAGTGATTTAACCGAAGTAACACACATTCTTGAAAATCTACTCGATCGAATTCGCAAACACGAAACTGTATTACGTCCAGAGATGGTAGATGTGTTCTTGCGAACGGGTGATGTACTCCAAGACATGTTGGCAGCTCATCGCGGTCAAGGCGATGCGGACGCGGAAGCCATTGTGCAAGTCACCCGAGAATTAGCCCAATTTTCAAATGAAGATAATCCAGCATCTTCCAATGAACGCATTTCAATTGAAATTGCGGCTGGCGATGAATTTGATATGGCCGCCCTGCTGCGTGAGTTAACCAGTCATGGTGAAATTATCGACTATGAGCACGGCGACATTGCACGACCATGGCGATTTCGCATCGACTCCACTCAAATGAGTGCCAGCATTCT
Source organism: uncultured Deefgea sp. (assembly GCA_963508915.1). Lineage (GTDB taxonomy): Bacteria > Pseudomonadota > Gammaproteobacteria > Burkholderiales > Chitinibacteraceae > Deefgea. The sequence goes on along the minus strand of CAUOZE010000016.1, from coordinate 37,597 downwards.
TGATTCAGTATCGTTTTTAATCAACCCTGAGCGGATTTCTATTTCTGAGGGTGAGGAGTCAGATGCTGGCTATGGTTTATTTGCGCCAGTGGAAAAATCGGAATCTACGTCTGCTGATGAAGCCTATGGTTTCTTTGAGCCAATCACTAAGCCTGAAGAAACCACGAATGATGGCTATGGTTTTTTTGAGCCACTCCCTGTCAAAAAAGATGCGCTGGTGGAGGGGGAGGGGTTTGGTTTCTTTGTGCCTGTAGAGTCATTGCCGATTCGAGAGGCGGTCTTACCACAGGCTGAGGTGGCTGTTACCTTAGTCCCTGAATTAAATCGACGCAGTAGTGATCGAGTCGCTGCTGATAGAGCCCCTGCTGGCGATAAGTGCGATACCTCAATTCGGGTTAGCGTAGAAAAAGTTGATCAGCTACTCAACTTAGTGGGCGAGCTCGTCATTACGCAGTCGATGCTGGCGCAAAACGCGCTGCAGCTTGACCCCGTTTTGCATGAAAAACTACTTTCAGGAGTGGCGCAACTGGAACGCAACACCCGCGAGTTGCAAGAATCAGTCATGTCAATTCGGATGATGCCGATCTCTTTTGTGTTTAATCGTTATCCTCGCCTAGTTCGCGACTTGGCAGGCAAACTCAACAAGCAAGTTGAACTGCGCATGATTGGTGAAAACACCGAGTTGGATAAGGGCTTTATCGAAAAGCTATCCGATCCAATGACGCATTTGGTTCGCAATAGCCTCGATCATGGGCTTGAAACTCCCGAGGTTCGCCTAGCGAAAGGCAAGCCAGCCCAAGGGAATCTCACGCTCAAAGCCTTTCATCAAGGCGGCAATATTGTCATTGAGGTGAGTGATGATGGCGCTGGCCTTAATCGTGAACGGATTTTAGCCAAAGCCAAAGAACGTGGCTTTAATGTAAGTGATTTGATGCCCGATTCTGAAGTATGGATGCTAATTTTTGAGGCTGGATTCTCGACCGCGGCCGAAGTGACTGATGTTTCTGGGCGTGGGGTAGGGATGGATGTGGTGCGCAAAAATATCCAATCTATGGGCGGACGCGTTGAAATTCAATCTATGGCGGGGGTTGGTTCAACGATCAGTGTTCGCTTACCGCTGACTTTAGCCATTTTGGATGGTATGTCGATTGCTGCATCCGATGAGCTTTATATTATTCCACTCACATTTATTATTGAATCGCTGCAGCCGCGTGTGATTGATATTAAAGGCATGGCGGGCCGTGGCAATGTCATTAATGTACGTGGAGAATATTTGCCATTAATTGCACTGTATGAAATTTTTAATTTGCCATCAAAAGTCGACTCATTTGAAGACGGTATTGCCATTATTTTGGAAGCAGAAGGGCAGAAGATCGCTTTGTTTGTCGATAATTTATTGGGCCAGCATCAAGTCGTTGTTAAAAATCTTGAAACCAATTATCGCCGAGTTCCAGGCGTAGCCGGTGCAACCATTATGGGCGATGGCCATGTTGCATTTATTCTCGATGTTGCGGCTTTAGTGCAAATGGCGCAGCAAATCTCTCCACCGAATTTAATACCTGTTGCTGCATAAGGAGAAAATGTCATGGATGCTTTAATGAAAGATGATGATGCCAATCGTGAATTGCTGGTTTTTGCATTAGGGAAAGAAGAATACGGCATTGATATTCTTAAAGTACAAGAGATTCGTGGTTACGATGCCGTAACTGGCATTGCGAATGCACCAAATTTTATTAAGGGTGTGATTAATCTGCGTGGCAATATTGTGCCGATTGTTGATTTGCGAATTAAGTTCAGTTTGGGGAATGTCGTTTACGATCAATTTACTGTTGTGATTATTATTAATGTTTCTCAGCGCACTATGGGAATAGTAGTAGATGGGGTGTCGGATGTGATGACTTTAGCCACGGATCAACTCCGCGCTGCACCTGAATTCGGATCGGCGCTCGATACAGCTTATATTTTAGGATTGGGTACGGTTGAAGACCGAATGATTATTTTAGTGGATATCGAAAAACTAATGACCAGCGCCGATATGGCGTTAGTTGAAGCCGTTGCGGTTTAAAGGAAAATGACCCATGAATAATTTAACATTTAGTCGTCGTTTGTCATTCGGTATTGCAGCTATTGTCGCTATGCTGGTGATTTTAGCTGCGGTGGCTTATAGCGCCAGTAGTCATACCAAGTCAGAAATGAATTCGTTGACGGATGATCATTTGCCACACTTAGTGAAGGGTCAGCAAATACTGAACGAAGCGAATACCATTGCTCGTTCGTTACGCAATATGCAAATTATTGGCTTTGCCACCGTAGAGGATAAAAATAAGGCAGGTGATGAATGGAGCAGAGTACTGGAGTCGAGAGAAAAAATAAAAAGCTTACTCGAGCAGATGGAGAGCCAAGCTAAAGTAATTGATGATCAAACGGTACTTAAGGATTTGGCGACAATTAAAGAAAAACGGGCCTCATTTATTGACGCACAAAATAAATTCAAACTTATGTTTGATGCCGGGGACGTTGGGGGTTCACGTTTATTTGTGATGGGTGAGTTACGCGATAGTTTTAATGCTTATCGTGATGCGCTCTTGAATATGAATCAGCAAGAGCAAGATGGCGCACTTAAAAGTGCCGGAGATCTTAAAGAGTTAGCTCATGCTACTCAGAGTCAAATATTGATTGCAGCAAGTTTGGGATTCGTTCTTGCTGTAGTGATTGCCGTATTTTTATTGCGTCGTATTCGTCAGCAATTAGGGGGCGAGTTGGAGGCTTTGCAATCGGTAATTGAGCGAATGGCGGCGGGTGATTTGAGTCAAGATGTGCAATTAGTTGCTGGAGATAATCGCAGTATGTTGGCGCAAGTAAATACCTTGCAGCTCAAATTACGCGCTAATGCTAAAACGGCTGCAGAGAATATCCGTATCAAAATCGCGCTCGATTCAGTTTCTACCAGTGTGATGATTGCCGATGCCGAACTGAATATTATTTACTGTAATCGGGCAGTGGATCGCTTGTTAGCGACGGCCGAAGCGGATATCCGTAAAGACCTACCGCAATTTAGCGCGCGCAATATAATTGGTGCCAATATCGATGGTTTCCACAAAAATCCAGCCCATCAACGGGGTATGTTGGATCGCCTGACGACAGAGCATCGCGCCAGTATTGTAGTTGGCGGGCGTACTTTTGCCTTGATTGTTAATCCGGTGATGAATGAAAAAAATGGCCGTGAAGGCTATGTGGTTGAATGGTTGGATCGCACCGAAGCATTGACGGCTGAATTGCGCGAAAAACAACTCGCCGATGAAAACGCTCGTATTCTGGGTGCGCTGGAATCCACATCAACCAATGTGATGTTGGCCGATGAAAACCGCGTGATTGTGTATATGAATAAAGCCGTAACCAGTATGTTGTCTGGTGTTCAAAACGATTTGCGTAAAGTATTGCCGCATTTTGATGTGAGTAAATTGATTGGTACGAATATTGATGGCTTCCATAAAAATCCAAGTCATCAATCAAGTTTGCTGGCAAATTTAACTAGCGCATATCGCAGTCAAATTACGGTTGCTGGTAAGACTTTCCTGTTGATCGCCAGCCCCGTATTTGCCAAAGATGGTAAACGACTAGGCTCTGTGGTGGAGTGGGTTGATCGTACGCAAGAAGTCGCGGTTGAAGGCGAAGTCGGTAGTTTGGTCGATGCTGCAGTGAATGGCGATTTTACTAAGCGGGTCGATCCGACGGGAAAAGAAGGTTTTATGTTGAAATTGGCAGAGGGGATGAATCAACTCGTTGCATCCAATGAGGCTGGTTTAAACGATGTTGCTCGAGTATTAGGTGCATTGGCGCAAGGTGATTTAACGCAGCAAATCACTGCGGACTACCGTGGTTTGTTAGGCCAGCTAAAAGACGATTGCAATACGACAACGGCGCGCTTGGCTGAAATTGTCACCAATATCAAAGAGGCAGCCAGCACGATTAATGTCGCCTCACAAGAAATCGCTGCGGGTAATAGCAATCTATCTAGCCGTACCGAGCAACAAGCGGCCAGCTTGGAAGAAACAGCCTCCAGCATGGAAGAACTCACCAGTACGGTGAAACAAAATGCTGAAAACGCACGACAAGCCAATCAACTGGCTATCGGTGCATCGGATATCGCGGTGAAAGGCGGCGATGTGGTAGGGCAAGTGGTGTCAACGATGGCAGATATTAATGATTCGGCGAAGAAGATTGTCGACATTATTTCGGTGATCGACGGTATCGCATTCCAGACCAATATTCTGGCTTTGAATGCGGCTGTTGAAGCAGCACGGGCTGGAGAACAAGGGCGTGGCTTTGCAGTGGTTGCTTCTGAGGTGCGTAATTTAGCCCAACGCTCTGCGGGGGCCGCCAAAGAGATTAAGACTTTGATTGGTGATTCAGTGCTTAAAGTCGAGGCCGGCTCGAAATTGGTCGATCAAGCCGGCAATACGATGCAGGATGTCGTCGGCGCAGTGCGACGCGTTACAGACATCATGAGTGAGATCTCTGCTGCATCCAGTGAGCAAAGCGCAGGGATTGAGCAAGTAAATCAAGCCATCACGACAATGGATGAAAATACCCAACAGAATGCGGCATTGGTAGAAGAGGCCGCTGCCGCTGCGGAAAGTTTGGAAGATCAAGCCAACAACTTAACGCAAACTGTGGGCATCTTTAAATTGGTGGCTGGGCAGCAAGTGAGCCGTTCGGCGGTGGCGCGTGTCGCAGCTCCAAAGGTGGGTGCTTCGCGTCCACCGGCAAAGCAAGCACCTGCTGGGCGTTCAATTCCTAAGCTCGGCTCGGATGATGGTGATTGGGAGGAGTTTTAAGCCAGTCCCTGTGGTGCCTTGTTAAACCAAAGGGGCTGTAAGCCCCTTTTTTTGATATGTATGTCATTGTATGTATTAACAAATAACGGCTATGGCCGTATACCATGGGGTTGATCATGGCTTCAAATCCAGTTGTAAGTAATGAACATGAATTTAGCTATGGTAATGCGGATTTTAATAAGGTCGTGCAACTGATTTATCAGCGGGCGGGGATCCGCTTAAATGATAGCAAGCAGCAGATGGTCTACAGCCGATTGGCGCGACGTTTGCGGGCCTTAAGTATGAATTCCTTTGCCGAGTATTTGCGGCTATTAGAGCAAAATCCAAGTTCAGAAGAATGGCAGCAGTTTACGAATGCGTTGACGACAAATCTCACCTCATTTTTTCGCGAAGCTTATCATTTTGACATGCTGGCCGCTCAAATGCAGGAGAGTAGTTCGCGGCCTTTCCGTGTCTGGTGTGCAGCGGCATCCACTGGCGAGGAACCTTATTCATTGGCGATGACCGCGATCGAAGCCTACCAAGTCGCCAAGCCGAACGTAGAGATTATTGCTTCTGATTTAGATACCCAAGTTTTGGCAATCGGAGCCAAGGGTGTCTATGCCTTGGATAAGTTAGAAAAGTTGTCCTTAGAGCGAAAGCGAGGATTTTTTCTCAAAGGGAAGGATGCAAATGCTGGAAAAGTTCGCGCAAAAAAAGCATTGCGTGAGTTGTTACATTTTCAGCAGATTAATTTATTAGATGCAAAGTGGCCCTTAGATGGGCGTTTTGACGCGATTTTCTGCCGCAATGTGATGATTTATTTTGATCAGGCCACACAAAAAATCATTCTGCAAAAAATGGGGCGCCTACTCAAACCCGATGGCCATTTGTATGTGGGACATTCCGAAAACCTGCATTTTTTGTCTGAGTACTATGCCTCTTGTGGTAAAACCACTTACCGCCTCACAGAACGTGCGATTCATGAGTGGGGAGGGCGATAATGTCGGTCAAAGACTATGAAGAAGTGCTTGCCCCAACGCTGTATTTTGATCGAAATTTCGACACTGAGGCGGCTAAAATACTACCAGGGGAGTATTACGTTACAGCTCGAGACATGCTGTTGGTGACTGTACTGGGGTCGTGTGTCGCCGCATGCATTCGTGATCCAGTAACCGGTATTGGCGGCATGAATCATTTTATGCTGCCCGAGTCGACAGAGGATATGGCAACCGTGAACGGTTTGTCGACGCGTTATGGCACTTACGCCATGGAGGTGTTGATAAATCAATTGTTGAAACAAGGCGCAAAAAAAACACGTTTAGAAGCCAAAGTCTTTGGCGGAGGTAATGTTTTGCGCGGATTTACTGTTTCTAATGTAGGCTTACAAAATGCCGAATTTGTAAAAAGCTTCTTGTCCTTGGAGCGCATCCCGATTGTTGCGCAAGATCTGCTCGATATTTATCCACGTAAAGTGTACTTTTTCCCGCAAACAGGACGGGTTTTAATTCGAAAACTGAAGGCAGTGCATAACAATACGATTGTTGAACGAGAAAAAAGCTACGGTGCTCGTTTAACGCATATGAAAGACGGTGGCGATGTGGAGTTGTTTTCATAAATTGACTGCCGAGGAGTTTCAATCGTGCCAAAAATTAGAGTGATTGTCGTTGATGATTCCGCTTTGATGCGGAGTTTATTAAAAGAAGTTATTGATACTGCGCCAGACATGGAGTGTATTGCAGCCGCGCCGGATCCGATTATTGCGCGGGAAATGATTCGAGAGCTCAATCCAGACGTGATTACGCTGGATGTTGAAATGCCCAAAATGGATGGCTTGGATTTCTTGTCGCGTTTAATGCGCTTAAAGCCGACGCCCGTCTTAATGATTTCATCGCTTACAGAGCATGGTTCAGAAGTTGCTTTACGTGCTTTAGAGTTGGGGGCGGTCGACATTATTCCAAAGCCTAAGCTCGATATTGCGCAAGGTATTCAGAATTATGCGGATGAGATACGAGAAAAAATTCGTATGGCCTCTAAGGCAAAGGTGCGAGCTTTGGCTAAAGAGCATGTCGCTTCACCGAGTCATTCTGCTGATGCGGTGTTGCCGAAATCGGTTCGCCCGCTCATGAAGTCAGAAAAATTAATTATTGTCGGCGCATCGACTGGTGGCACAGAAGCGTTAAAAGAATTTTTATTGCCGATGCCCCCGGATGCGCCAGCAATTTTAATCGCACAGCATATGCCGGAAATGTTTACTAAGTCGTTTGCCAATCGTTTGGATTCTTTGTGTCGAATTACGGTTAAAGAAGCAGAGCATGGTGAGCGCGTTCTGCCTGGGCACGCTTATATTGCTCCGGGGCACTCACATCTGGTGCTGGGTGTATCTGGGGCAAATTATGTTTGCCAATTGTCTCAAGCGCCACCTGTGAATCGTCATCGACCATCAGTGGATGTGCTATTTCGTTCGGCTGCGAATGTGGCTGGGCGAAATGCGGTAGGGGTTATTCTGACCGGCATGGGCAAAGATGGCGCAGCGGGTATGTTGGAAATGAGGCAGGCTGGTGCTTATAATTTTGCGCAAGATGAAGCAAGCTGCGTGGTGTTTGGTATGCCGAAAGAAGCAATTGCGCAAGGTGGGGCTAATGAAGTGGTTCCCCTGAAAGATATGACGCAAAAAGTATTGGCTTGGTTGGCCGCCAATGGTGGCCGAGCATTGAGGATTTAAAGGAATACATGGCTTTACCTGTTTTAATTGTTGAAGATGATGATGCTCTGCGCGAAGCCCTCGTGGATACGCTTGAATTGGGTGGCTATCAAGTGATTGCGGCAGAAGATGGATCTGAAGCTTTGTTGTTATTGGAAACGCATCGCGTGGGTATGGTGATATCTGACGTGCAAATGCAGCCGATGGATGGCAATACACTCTTGTATGAGATTAAGCAGCACTATCCATGGCTCCCCGTGATGTTGATGACAGCTTATGGCGTGATCGATAAAGCGGTTTCCGCACTGCATGCAGGTGCATGCCATTACTTGCCTAAGCCTTTTGAACCCGATTTATTGCTAACGCAGGTTGAGAAGTACGTTCTTCCCGATTTGGGCTTGGACGAAGTACTGGCAGAAGCTCCGATCATGAAGCAGTTGATGGATATTGCTCGCCGTGCCGCGATGGCTGATGCATCCATCATGCTCACTGGTGAGTCGGGTGTCGGTAAAGAAGTTATGGCGCGCTACATTCATCGCCATAGTCCACGCGCTAGCAAGCCTTTTGTCGCGATTAATTGCGCAGCCATTCCCGAGCAACTGCTTGAGTCAACCTTGTTTGGTCATGAGAAAGGCTCATTTACTGGCGCAGCAACGCAGCATGTCGGTAAGTTTGAACAGGCGCAGGGTGGCACTTTGTTGCTGGATGAAGTGACTGAAATGCCTTTGCCCTTGCAAGCTAAACTGTTGCGTGTATTACAAGAACGAGAATTAGAGCGGGTCGGGGGAGTGAAGCCCATCGCTTTAAATATTCGTGTGCTGGCAACGAGCAATCGAGATTTGGCGATCGAGGTGAAAGAAGGCCGATTCCGTGAAGATTTGTTTTATCGCTTGAATGTATTTCCACTCAGAATCCCCGCGCTGCGAGAACGGCAAGAAGATATTTTGCCTTTGGCACGATCTATGCTTTCTCGTTATTCAGTAGCATACCAACGGCGCTTACCCGTGTTCTCTCATGAAGCGGAGCAAGCACTGAAGCATTATGAATGGTTCGGCAATATCCGTGAGCTAGACAATGTGATTCAGCGTGCATTGATCTTGGCGCCAGGGGATGAAATTGCCGCTGAGAATTTGTATTTGCCTGTCGTGTCGGCAAATATTGCCGCCGATATGGCGCTAGATGATGCAGCAGAAACGAAGCCTGTTACTGCCAACATCAAAGACATGGAAAAAAACATGATCTTAGATGCGCTGAAGTCGACGAATGGGGTTCGGAAGGCTGCGGCGGAGAAACTGGGTATGAGTGAGCGAACTTTGCGCTATAAACTAGCTCAATATCGTGAACAAGACGGTAATTTAACAATTTGATGCCACATGGTGCAGGATTTGCTTGCCGCCGCCGCCATGCACCCCTACAATTTTGCCAAGAAGGATAGGTAGTTATGAGCGTGCAAGGAATTGATCAGGTTCTCGGCGAATTAAGGTCGATGTCTGCGCTGGCCTCAGGCCAGTCAGTCAATAACCCGGCAGCAGTGTCTGGCGGCCCTGATTTTGCAGAGTTACTTAAACAATCCATCGATCAAGTGAACCAAGTTTCGCAAGACGCACAAGCCAAACAAGTGGCTTTTCAGTCTGGTGATCCTGAGGCTAATTTACAAGATGTGATGGTTTCATTGCAAAAAGCCAGTTTGAGTTTTCAAACTATGGTTCAAGTGCGCAATAAGCTTGTTACTGCCTATCAAGAAGTTATGAGTATGCAGGTATAAACCTGAGACCTTGAAAATCGGTAAGGTATGGCAGAAGCGGGCGTCGCGACAGATAACACCATAGTTAGAGCAGGAAATATCGGTGGGCTGCGTGAGCGCTTCAACGAGATGCCTGCTGCCCGAAAAATGATCGCGATGGTGATGGTGGCGGTGATTATCGCTGCCGTGGTTGGATCATTACTGTGGTCACGTGAACCGGCTTATCGAATCTTATTTTCCAATTTGCCAGATAAACACGGCGGCGCCGTCGTACAGTCTTTAGAGCAACTCAAAATCCCGTACAAACTTGATGCGGGCACCATTTCAGTTCCTGCCGATAAAATTTATGACATCCGTTTGAAGTTGGCAGCTCAAGGCCTGCCAAAAGCCGCTAACACGGGTTTTGAGCTGATCGATAATCAAAAATTTGGTGTTTCTCAATTTGCTGAGCAAGTTAATTATCAGCGCGCTGTTGAAGGTGAATTGGTGCGCTCGATTGAGAGTATCTCTTCAGTGGAAAAAGCCCGTGTTCATTTAGCAACGCCAAAGCAAACGGTTTTTTTGCGTGATCAGCAGAAACCATCGGCATCGATTGTTTTAACTTTACATCCAGGGCGTACGCTCGATGGTGGTCAAATCGCCGGCATTATTCATTTGGTTTCATCGAGTATTCCAGGCTTGCCTGTTAGCAACGTAACCGTTGTTGATCAAGATGGTAATTTGCTTTCTCGCTCAGCGGATTTAATGAATAAAGGTACGTTAGATCAGCGGCAATTACAGTATGTCAATCTGGTTGAGCGTGGCTTTGTTGAGCGCCTAGAAGCTATTCTGGCTCCGATTGTCGGTAAAGGGAATGTTCGCGCCGAAGTGACGGCACAAATTGATTTTTCTGAAGTTGAGCAGACGTCGGAAACCTTCAAACCCAATTCACCACCTAATGCCGCAGCCATTCGTAGCCAGCAATCGCTGGAGCAAAGTGGCCGCTCCTCAGAGGATGCTGCAATGGGGGTACCTGGAGCGTTGTCGAATCAACCTCCGGGGGCTGCGACAGCGCCGATTACTGCGCCTGTTGCATCAGCAGCAAGTGGCGTTGTCGCTACAGCAGCGACCAACTTACGTAAAGAAGGCACAACTAACTTCGAGGTCGATAAAACCATTCAGCATGTTCGCCAATCAGTGGGTAATGTAAAGCGTCTATCCGCAGCGGTGGTATTGAACTACAAGGCAGGCAAAGATAAAGATGGCAAATTATCCTATGTTCCGTTTACGCCCGCTGAAATGACGCAAATTAACAATTTGGTTCGTGAAGCGATTGGCTTTAACAAAGAGCGTGGTGATTCGGTGAATGTGGTGAATGCGGCTTTTGCCGAATCGATGCCATTGGAAGAAAAACCATTGCAAGATCGCGCGCTCAGCTATGTGCAAAGCAATGGCCCCGATGTGCTGAAAGCGTTTGTGATTCTGGTTGCGGTATTCTATTTACTCTTCTTTATCGTACGTCCGTTGATGAAAGATATTACGCGCTCACGTGAAGACGCGCGTACCATGGAGCTTGACTTGGGCGAAATGCCGCTGGGCGATCATTTCTCTGCCGATTCTGGGCCTAAGTCAGAAAGCGAAGAAGACCAGCAGAAAATGTCTGCTTTTGCTGACTTGTTGCAGCAAGCCAAAGAGTTGGCGAAAAATGACCCTCGGATGGTGGCAACGATTCTGCGCGAATGGATGGCCAATGCCTCTGATGACAAAGCCGATCCAAATAAAATATCCTGAGCGAGGTCCCTATGGCTGCCAGTTTGAATGAAGAAGGCGTCAATCGCGGGGCTTTGCTTTTGATGTCCTTGGGCGAAGATTGCGCCGTCGAAGTCTTTAAGTTTTTGGGGCCGAAAGAGGTGCAAAAACTGGGCTTTGCGATGGCCAATATGAATGCGGTGAAGCGCGAGGATATGGACAAGGTGTTGGGCGATTTTATTGCCTCCACGCAAAACCGCGCTAATTTGGGTGCCGCCGACGAATACATTCGATCTGTTCTGACTAAGGCGCTGGGTACTGATAAAGCGGCTAACTTGCTCGATCGTATCTTGCAAGGCAATGACAATAATGGCATTGAGTCGCTCAAATGGATGGACTCGATTGCCGTGGCCGAATTGATTAAAAATGAACACCCGCAGATTATTGCGACGATCATGGTGCATTTAGAGCCAGATCAATCGTCTGAAATTATGGGGCATTTTGTAGAGCGACTTCGCAACGATGTGCTGCTACGGATTGCCACGTTAGAAGGCGTGCAGCCTGCCGCATTGAAAGAGCTGAACGATGTATTGACTCAGCTTTTGTCTGGCTCCGATAAGCTTAAGAAAAGCGCGATGGGTGGCGTGCAAATGGCTGCCGATATGCTCAACTTTATGGGTAGTGCCGTTGAGACGTCTGCTGTCGCTAATATCCGCGAGTACGATCCTGAGTTGGCACAAAAAATTCAGGACAAGATGTTTACCTTTGATAACATTTTGGATATTGACGATCGCGGCATCCAGTTATTGATGCGTGAAATTCAGTCTGACTCTTTGATTATTGCCTTGAAAGGCACGAGCCAAGCCCTGCGTGAAAAAATCTTCAAAAATATGTCGCAGCGGGCCGCAGAAATGCTGCGCGAAGATTTGGAAGCTAAAGGTCCAGTTAAATTGTCTGAAGTTGAAGGCGAACAAAAAGAAATTCTCAAAATCGTACGTCGTCTGGCCGATGAAGGACAAATTGTTCTTGGCGGTGGCGGTGGCGAGGGTCTAGTTGATTAAGGAACATCATGTCTGGATCCCATCGTCGCGTGATTCCGCGCGAAGAGCTATCTGCATTTCAGCGCTGGCAATTTAATTCACTATTGGATACTCCCGCCGCAGTTGCGGAAGCTGTCATTCCTCCTTCTAACATTGAAGCAAGTGACGCCGGTGCTGAAGCACCAGTGTCCCAACCCGAAGCAAATTTTGTTGCTGAGGATGAGCAGGTCGCGGTAGAGGCTTTACCGCCTGAGCCAGCGATGAACTATCCTACCGCCGAAGAAATTGAAGCTATTCAGCAGCAAGCCCACTATGAAGGTTTTCAAGCTGGTTTGGAGGCGGGGCGTTTGGCGGCGGAAGCTGAGGTTTTGCAATTACAAAGTCTGATTGCCAGCGTGACCGACAATCTACAAGCGGCAGAAACTCAATTAGCCGAATCCGTGTTGGACTTGGGTTTGTTAGTTGCGCGGCAGATGATTTGTGCTGAACTGCAAAGCCAGCCTCGTCAATTGCTAGCCCCCATTCGTGATGCTTTGGCCGTGATGCCGACACCGACCAATCCATCCCGTTTGTATCTATCGCCTGAAGACTTAGACCTGCTGCAATCGGCCTTGCAGATGGAGTTGCCCGATGATGTGTGGCGTATTTTGCCAGATGCGAATATGGCCAGTGGGAGTTGCAAAATCGAAACACCAGCTACGCAATTGAGCTATACCTTGGCGTCTCGCTGGGAAAATATTCTGAAGGTATTGAAACGTAGCCATCATCCTGATTTGGCTTGGGGTAAATACCCTGATGTTGCCACAATGGAGGCACATTCAACGACCGCAGCAGAAGTTGATTTGCCTTCTGCGATGAGCGCGCCATCTGCAGCAGAAAATGACGCAGTCGATTAATCTCATTCAATCGTATTTAAAAGACTGTGGTTTGGCCGTCAACGCGGTGCGGCCTTGGTTGCCCCGTGGTCGCTTAACACGTGTTTCTGGCATGGTGCTTGAGGCAGTTGGCTTGCGCTTGCCGATTGGTGCTTCGTGCAATGTCATGACGCCAAGTGGTCATCCTGTCGAGGCAGTCGTGGTTGGTTTTCAAGAGGCAAGGCTGTTTTTGATGCCGATTGCTGAGGTCTACGGTGTTGAACCGGGGGCTGCCGTGGTGCCGCATGAAGATTTTTCGGCGTGGGAGCCTGTATACGGTCAGCCACGTGCCGAGCAGCGCCGCATGGAAGATCATGGCCGGCAAGTACCGGTGGGTTGGGGCTTGCTCAATCGTATTTTGGATGGCCTTGGTCGTCCGCTCGATGGTAAAGGGCCGCTTGATTTTGATGGCTATCAGCCTTTATTTGCCCGCCCTTACAATCCGATGGATAGAGAGCCGGTGAAGGACGTGATGGACGTTGGCGTGCGCGCGATCAATTCGATGCTCACGGTTGGGCGCGGTCAGCGTTTAGGTTTATTTGCTGGCTCGGGCGTGGGTAAGTCGGTGTTGCTCGGCATGATGGCGCGTTATACCAAGGCCGATGTCGTCGTGGTCGGTTTGATCGGTGAACGTGGGCGTGAGGTAAAGGACTTTATCGAGAATATTCTTGGTGAGGAGGGTCGCGCCCGCAGTGTTGTCGTCGCTGCGCCTGCTGATACGCCACCGCTGTTGCGTCTTTACGGCGCAGCCTATGCGACCAGTATTGCCGAATATTTTCGCGATCAAGGGCAAAATGTACTGCTGATTATGGATTCGTTGACGCGCTATGCAATGGCGCAGCGTGAAATCGCGTTGGCGATTGGCGAGCCACCAGCAACCAAAGGTTATCCACCCTCGGTGTTTGCCCGTTTACCACAATTGGTTGAGCGTGCTGGCAATGGTCGTGAAGGTGGCGGCTCGATTACCGCGTTTTATACGGTGCTCTCGGAAGGCGACGATCAACAAGATCCAATTGCCGATAATGCTCGGGCGATTTTAGATGGTCACTTTGTGCTGTCGCGTCAATTAGCTGAGTCGGGGCACTATCCCGCGATTGATATTGAAGCATCAATTTCGCGCGTGATGCACGATATTATTAGCCCGCAAGAGTTTGATCTGGTTCGTAAATTCAAATACCTCTATGCCCGTTATCAGCGCAGTCGCGATTTAATTAGCGTCGGTGCCTATGTGCCGGGCTCGGATCTTGTCCTTGATGAAGCGATTCGTCGCCATCCCGGCTTTGAAGCTTTTTTACAGCAAGCCATTCACGAGAAAGAAAGCTACGAGGGCGCTAGAATGAAGCTTGCCCAATTGTTTGGGGTTTAATCCTCGTGGCTAAGTTTCGCTTTGCGTTTTTATTACAGCTCTCGGTTGATCGGCGCGAAGATGCTTCACGCTTGATGCAAGCTGCACAAGCAGCGTGGTTGTTGGCGCGCAGCAAATTAGAACAGGTGGATGGTTTTCGAAACGAATATCGCGCTCGTCTCGCAAACAGTGCACAAACTGGGATGTCGATTGGCCAATGGCGTGATTTTCAGCTTTTTTTAGCCAAGCTTGACGGCGCAGCGAACCAGCAAAATTTTGAAGTCGAGCGCTTAGCGCAGGAATATGAGCGCCGAAAAAATGAATGGCAAGAATGCGAAAAAAAGGTGAAAGCCTTTGAAGCGCTGCGCGATAGACACAATCAAGCCGAGCTACGCAAAGAAGGGCAAATGGAACAAAAATTATCCGATGAGTTTAATAGCCGCCTCAGCCGACCATCATAAACCCGATTAAACAACAAAGCCCCATTTCTGGGGCTTTTTGTTTATGGTGTCCCCGACAGGAATCGAACCTGTATCTAGCGCTTAGGAGGCACTTGTACTATCCGTTGTACTACGAGGACACAACGGCCCAGATTGTACCGCATGGGCGCGGTGTCGAACAGCAAGGACGGCGCATTACTTGGGTTGATTCATGATCTTTGTTTAATTCGTTGTAGTTTTTTAGCTTGCATCAGAATGACATTTGTCAACGTGATGCTAACTGAATTACTTTAGTCTTTACGCTATCGTCGAATGTGCCCATCGCACCTTGCTCAGGAGAAATGTATGAATCGAAGTACAAAAATCGTAGCTACTTTAGGTCCTTCATCGAATGATGTTGCAACTTTAGAGCGATTGCTGCAAGCCGGTGTGAATATGGTGCGCTTGAATTTTTCACACGGCACGGCACAAGATCATCTGGACCGAGCCGCTTTGGTGCGTGAAATTGCCAAGAAAATGAACCGCCCGATTGCGATTATGGTGGATTTGCAAGGCCCGAAAATTCGCGTTGGTAAATTTGAAAAAAATAAAATTGAGCTTAAAAATGGCGCCAAGTTTGTGCTGGATGCCGAATGCGCATTGGGCAATCAAAACACCGTCGGTTTGGATTACAAAGAACTACCCAATGACGTAGAGCCGGGCGTGATTTTGCTACTCGATGATGGCAAAGTGAAATTGCAGGTGGATCGGGTTGACGGCGCAAAAGTGTTCACGACGGTCTTGGTGGGCGGTACTTTATCCAATAACAAAGGTATTAATCGACAAGGCGGTGGTCTGACCGCGCCGGCATTAACCGCTAAAGATATGGAAGACATCAAAGTTGCGGCGAAATTATGTGCTGATTATGTCGCCGTCTCTTTTCCAAAAAGCAGTGACGACATGTATATGGCGCGCACTTTGCTCAAAGCGGCAGGTAGCAAAGCGCTTTTGATTGCGAAAATCGAACGTACCGAGGCGATTGCCAATCTTGAGGACATCCTCACTGCGACCGATGGCATTATGGTGGCACGTGGTGATTTGGCTGTAGAAGTCGGTGATGCTGCAGTACCTGCGCTACAAAAACGCATGATTAAAGCGGCACGCCGCATGAATAAATTGACCATCACTGCGACACAAATGATGGAGTCGATGATTTCTAGCCCTGTACCAACGCGGGCAGAAGTGTCTGACGTGGCCAACGCGGTGCTCGATGGTACGGATGCCGTGATGTTGTCGGCAGAAACAGCGTCAGGCATGTATCCGGTGGAAACCGTTGAATCGATGGCGCGTGTTTGCGTGGAAGCGGAAAAATCGCAGGACTATGCGGTGTGTAACGCCGCCTTGCTCGAAGGTGAATACTCGCGGATTGACCAAACGATTTCGATGGCTGCGTTGTTTGCGTCCAATCATTTGAATGTCAAAGTGATTGCCGCATTGACGCAATCGGGCTCATCGGCGCTGTGGATGTCACGCGTGATTTCAGGCGTGCCGATCTATGCGCTGACGCCTGAGGCAGAAACCTATAATCGACTTTCATTATTCCGTGATGTAGAGCCTGTGATGCTGTCGCACGATAATACTGATCGTGAGTCACTCTTGGTGCGCGCCGAAGTTGAAATGCTCAAGCGCGGCATCGTGCAGCCGGGCGATATCATTGCGTTTACGTTTGGCGATGTGGTGGGCATGGGCGGCGGCACGAATTGCTTGAAAATTGTGAAAGCGGGCGAAACGAAAGGGCGCTAATTCTGGCATTCGCAGTTGAATAGAAAACGGCCAGTGATTTCACTGGCCGTTTTTATTGAAACGCTTTGCGGTCGGCGATGTTCAAGGTTGAGTGTTGTGTGCCACGTTCGTTGAATTGGGGCTGCAAAGCATAGCCTGCTGGCGCAGGCGGTAGACCGGCCGTTTCGCCGGCCAAACGAATCAGGGGCAGTCTTGCCTTGCCCCTGATAACCCTAACGCGCCCGATCGCCGCGAAACCCCGTCCGTCCGGCAATTGGCAAGGCGCCGCAAAACTCGCTGCGCGCTAGCGTCGCGCAGCTCAGACAGGTTGCGGCTTAAAACCTTGCCAACCGCCTCCCGAACGGCGCGGCTCCACGGGCAATCCGTTCTAATTGGCAATAGGGTATATCAATGTAAGTCAGAATTAATAATGCCTTTAGGGCAACACCATGACATGTATATATCGAAACGGTTGGTCTGCATGGATTCCCCTGCATCAGCGCCGAGCGAGGAACGGGCGGGGCGGGGTTTCGGCGAGGACTGTTTGAGGCCGCAGGCCGAGTTCCGCAGCCGCCGACTCGAACCGTCCGCAGCGAGGGCATCGGCGTAGCCGACGCAGATGCCGGGGTCGCCTTCCTTTGCTTACTTTCCTTGGCGAGGCAAGGAAAGTAAGTGCCGCGGCGCATAGCCGCTAATCCATGTTGGATAAATTGGTGAGGGTAAATAAAAACCGCCGTGGATGGCTGTTCTCGGTAAACATGGGGCTGCGCAAGCTTAGCCCAACCCACGGCAGTTCATTAGTAAAATCAATTTACGATTTTATTCTTTCAATCGAAACAAGCGACCATGGAACAGTCGGGGTAGCTGCGTAAGTCGGAGGAAAATAATAAGCATTGCTGTTTTTAGCAAGCCCTTGAATGTGCAATTGATCACAAGTAGTTAGATTGTTCCACCACCGTTCAGAAAAATAAACATTTTCTATGTGAGCAAATATGTACTGCATTAATATGGCAGGCAATATATCTCGCTCGATTGATAATAAAGAATCGATAAATTTACTCGGTGCGGAATGATCTTTTTGCCATCCAAATACAATTCTTGGTGCTCCATCAGATGCAATAACTGAGATATATAAATGCTGAAGTGCTACTTCTGGATCATGTAGTACTTGCAGTATTTTTCCTGAGAAATCTTGATTTGGTGTGGTAGCGCCAGATGCAGCAATAGTTAATGAGCCGGAGAACGTGAGACATACAAAATCCCAGCGTGAATAATCTTTACTAATTAGATCATGGTCTGCAAGTCCCTTAATGTCATTCAGATCTTTGTTAGCCTTTGAGCGGCCATTCTGACTGCTCCTAAGCTCTCCTTGAATTTCTCTTTGTGTAATTGGAGCTAATCCGCGATCAATCAATGATTGTAATGCAACCCCCGCATGTTTGGCTCCGCGTTTTTGAAAAAACTCATGACACAACGCACGGTAAGACAGCAAAAATGCATTCTGGGGGCTAAACCTAAATTCATTCTGTTCTACTGGGGAGAATGTTTCACGATCATGATCTGCACAAAAGCCAGTAAAGGTAGACGCCTGACTTAATCCTTTTTTATGTCGCTTAATTGCGCCATCAGAATCGATTTCAAAGGGATAAAACGTAAGTACATGCCCATCAATCGCTAACGATTCGAGTGTTCTTGCCCGTTGAATAGTGTGTGCTTTAATTATTTTCCCTTTGCATTCATGAGGCGAATTTGGGTGCAAGCACTTTCTATCGATAAAATTATCACCGATTAAAGATCGCAACTGACCAATCGACGGCGCTTTTTCATCAGCGCGACCAAGATGGCATTTCTTATATTTTTTTCCTGAGCCACACCAGCATATCTCGTTACGCCCCATCTTAAAATTGCTTTTCATTTTAATCACGCAGTAGTTCGGAACTCATGAAATTGCCATTTCCTTGGCGGGTTACGCCTTTGGCTAAGCCGCCCTACGCTGGTGCTGTATGGGTATATGGTTATAGTCCAATTTAATAATTGACTGCAGCCATATACCCATAATGCCAATCACTCCCTCGCTATCCCCAACGATCTCGCCAAATACAGCCCTGTATGACTCGCCATATTGGCCGCCACGTCTTCCGGCGTGCCAGTGGCGATGATTTGCCCGCCGCCTGCGCCGCCTTCTGGGCCCAAATCGATGATCCAATCTGCAGTTTTAATCACGTCTAGATTGTGCTCAATCACCACCACCGAATTGCCGTGACCTGCTAGGCGTTGCACGACGGTCAGCAGCAAGTCGATATCGTGGAAATGCAGACCTGTCGTTGGCTCATCCAAGATATACAGCGTGCGGCCCGTGTCGCGTTTAGACAATTCCAGAGCCAACTTCACGCGCTGTGCTTCACCGCCCGATAGTGTCGTTGCACTTTGACCAAGGCGGATATAGCCCAAACCTACGTCCATCAGCGTTTGCAATTTGCGAGCGACTGTTGGCACGGCGCTGAAAAATTCCAGCGCATTTTCGACGGTCATTTCCAGCACTTCGGTAATATTTTTGCCTTTGTAGAGCACTTCCAATGTTTCGCGGTTGTAGCGTTTGCTGTGGCACACATCGCAGGGCACATACACATCGGGCAAGAAATGCATTTCCACTTTCAATACGCCATCGCCCTGACACGCTTCGCAGCGCCCGCCTTTGACGTTGAACGAGAAACGCCCCGGCCCATAGCCGCGTTCACGCGCCATCGGCACGCCAGAAAACAGCTCGCGAATCGGCGTAAACAGGCCGGTGTAGGTGGCAGGATTCGAGCGTGGCGTGCGGCCAATTGGTGATTGGTCGACGTTAATCACTTTATCGAGATGCTGCAGACCGCTCACTTCCTTGTATGGAGACGATTCGATCCCTGCACCGTTCAGTTCACGCGCAGCAATCGCGTACAGCGTGTCGTTAATCAGCGTTGATTTGCCTGAGCCCGATACACCCGTAATGCAGACCATCATGCCGAGCGGCAAATCAAGCGTCACGTCTTTCAAGTTATTGCCACTTGCGCCCTTGATTTGTAACCAGCGGTCTTCTGTTGGTACACGGCGCTGTTCGGGCATATGGATTTTGCGTTTGCCGGTCATAAACTGGCCAGTAATCGAATTTGGATTATTAAATACATCTTCGGGTAAACCGTAGGCGATCACTTCTCCGCCATGCACGCCAGCGCCGGGGCCCATATCGATCAGCCAATCAGCAGCGCGCATTGCGTCTTCATCGTGTTCAACGACAATCACTGTGTTGTCTAAATCGCGCAGATGAATCAGCGTGCCAATCAAGCGGTCATTGTCGCGTTGGTGCAGACCAATCGAAGGCTCATCGAGCACATACATGACGCCCGTCAGGCCAGAACCAATTTGGCTTGCTAAGCGAATCCGCTGCGCTTCGCCGCCCGACAAGGTATCGGCGCTGCGCTCTAGGCACAAATAATCGAGACCCACATTGACCAAAAAACCCAAACGCTCGCCGACTTCTTTGACGATTTTTTCAGCAATCTGTGCTTTGGCGCCTTCCAGTTTCAAATCTTTAAAAAAGTTCAGTGTATCGCGTAAGGCCATTTTGGATATAGCGTGTAGATTGATACCCCCAACTTTTACGTGACGCGCTTCAAGACGCAAACGCGCACCTTCACAGTTAGGGCAAACTTGGTTGTTTTGATATTTGGCGAGTTCTTCGCGCACCGCCATCGAGTCGGTTTCTTTGTAGCGGCGCTCTAAATTGGGAATAATCCCTTCAAACGAATGCACGCGTTCTACTTTGTGACCGCGCTCGTTGGTGTACATAAAGGCGATTTCATCAAAGCCAGAGCCATACAAAATCGCGTTTTGTACTTCTTCAGTCAGCTCATTCCACGCGGCATTGATATCAAAACCATAATGCTCAGCGATGCTCATCAGCATTTGGAAATAAAACTGATTCCGCTTATCCCAGCCTTTGACCGCTCCCGCCGCCAAACTTAAATCGGGGTGCGCAACGACGCGGCGTGGGTCAAAGAACGTGCGGTGACCCAAGCCATCACAAGATGGGCAAGCGCCCATCGGGTTATTAAATGAGAACAGGCGCGGCTCGAGTTCGGGCAAGCTGTAGCTACACACTGGACAGGCAAATTTAGCCGAGAACCAATGTTCTTTACCGCTTTCCATTTCGACGGCAATCGCCCGGCCTTCTGCGTGGCGCAGTGCGGTTTCAAAACTTTCTGCCAAGCGCTGCTGCAAGTCGGCACGCACTTTCAGGCGGTCGATCACCACATCAATGGTGTGTTTTTTGTTTTTGTCGAGTTTTGGCGTTTCGTCGAGCTCAAACACTTCGCCGTCAATCCGTACGCGAACAAAACCTTGCGCACGTAGATCATCGAGTAAGTCGGCGTTTTCGCCTTTTTTACCCATAATCACCGGCGCCAAAATCATCAGCTTGGTGTCTTCGGGTAGTGCCAATACATGGTCAACCATCTGGCTGACCGTTTGGCTTTCTAATGGTTGATTATGCTCAGGGCAAAACGGCGTGCCGACGCGGGCAAATAACAGCCGCAAATAATCGTGAATTTCGGTGACGGTGCCGACCGTCGAGCGCGGATTATGGCTGGTGGCTTTTTGCTCGATGGAGATCGCGGGTGACAAGCCTTCGATCAAATCCACATCGGGCTTTTCCATGAGCTGCAAAAATTGCCGTGCGTAGGCCGATAGCGATTCAACGTAACGTCGTTGGCCTTCGGCATACAAAGTATCAAACGCCAAGGATGATTTACCCGAGCCAGACAGCCCCGTAATCACAATTAGTTTGCCACGCGGCAAATCTAAATTGACGTTTTTTAAATTATGCGTACGGGCTCCGCGGATGCGGATCATCGGGATATCGGTTTGTTCGGTCGCACGATACATGTTTCTTCTCATTGAAAGCGGCGCAGCTCGGTATATTTCGATTCTGAATCAAAGATGACGCGAAGGCGAGTCGCAGACAGTGCTCTAGCACGGCAAGACGACGCCGACAAAGTCAGGTTTGAATGCAGAATTGAAATAGTGTAGGCGCAAGGCAATCGAGTAATATACCCTAAACCCAACTTCTTGAGACTCCTCACTATGGAAACTTCACACTATCGCGAGCCTGCCTTGGCCTTAGCGGCGCAAGTGGAACTTAAAAATGTCTCTGTGAAGGGTGAGGTTCCGAGTTTTTATGGACATGTGGTTTTTATTAGCAGCTTGCAGGGCGAGTATGTGGTGAAGTTCTCGCGGCAAGCTGGCCGTTTGGCGAGTGAAGTACAAGCATTAAATCGTTTGCGTCCACATAGCATCTTGCCGATGCCAGAAATTTTGTTTCATGGCTTTGTTGCGAGCGAGCAAGGCGAGTTGGATACGCTATTGATGCCGCGATTGAGTGGTGTTCCGGCTTGGGAATTGCCAGAAACTTTGCCCAATCCGCAGCAAACGGCACAAGCGATTGTTGATCAGATGCTGGCATGGCATGCCGTGAGTGATAACCGTGGCTTTGAGCATGCTGATGGTTCGTTTACTGCAGAATTTTTACCTGCATTTGAATCTTGGATGCGACCTTTGCATGAATTTATTGCAGCAAGTGATTCGCCATTTTCGACAGAGTTGCGTGCTGCATACACCAAATTATGGGACGAACGCGAGCGATTTGTAGCGCCGATCATGGGGCCTTCGTCGCTGTGTCATGACGATCCGCATGCATGTAATTTTCTATATGACGTGGTCACAGGTTTGCCAACATCGGCGATTGATCCGTGCGATGTCGCGTTTCGCCATCGTGAGCAAGATATTTTTCATTTGGCCGATGCGTATCCGCAATGGCGCTTGCTGGAAACCTATATCGAGCAATGCCCGCTGGCAGCAGGCTATGCAGCGCGGCGCTGGTTTTTCTCTTTGTGGGACGATGTGAAACACAGTGTGAATGTCGGTTGGTACGACGCGCCATGGTTTGCCGCGAAGTTCACGCGTTTGGCCGAAACGGATGCTAGTTTCGTTGAATTGGCGGCTGCAGCTAATCAAGCGCATCCAGCCAAAGCAGAAGCTTAAGTTAGTGTGTGTTGGTATATGCTTGCGGCTATTATCTATCAAAGGCTGTAGGCATATACATTGCATATTGATTAGTCTCACCTCTACTTAGGCAAAGTCTTCGCGCTTGGGCCTAAAGCAAACACTGTTTTTCATGCCCTGAGCTGTTAAAATCGCTCATCTTTTTTGAATGTGCTTGCTGATGTCTGCCTCCCCTCAAATGTCTGCGCTTGAATTCCGCTCCGCAACCAGCCTTGCCGGTTTGTATGCGCTGCGGATGCTGGGCATGTTCCTGATCCTGCCGGTTTTTGCAGTGTATGCAGGGCATTTGCCCGGCGGGGATAATCACACCATGGTCGGCTTAGCCTTTGGTGCCTACGGTTTAACGCAAGCATTGTTGCAATTGCCGTTTGGCATGTGGTCGGATCGCGTTGGCCGTAAAAAAGTGATTTATATCGGCCTCGCCTTGTTTGTGATTGGCTCGATCATGTGTGCGATGGCCGATCATATTGTGTGGCTGATTGTCGGGCGCGCAGTGCAAGGTGCGGGGGCGATTTCGGCAGCAGTAACTGCTTTACTTGCAGATTTAACGCGTGAAGAGCATCGCACCAAGGCAATGGCGATGATTGGTGCCGCCATTGCATCAACGTTTGCAATTTCATTGGTTGCTGCGCCCAAATTAGCTGAATGGATTGGTTTGCCTGGCATCTTTTTGTTGACCGGCACCTTGGGAATTTTTGCGCTGATTGGCGTATGGAAAGTGATCCCGAACCCCACAATTTCGCGCTTTCATTCTGATGCCGAAGCCAATACCAGCCGCTTGCCGCAAGTGCTGCAAGATCCACAATTATTGCGCCTCAATTATGGCGTATTTGCGCTGCACGCCGCGCAAATGGCCATGTTTACCGTGATGCCGCTGCTGCTAAACAAAATCGGCGGACTCGATGTGGAGCATCATTGGTGGGTGTATTTGCCTGTCGTGCTGCTTGGTTTTATCTTAATGGTGCCAGCGATTATTTATGGTGAGAAAAAACATCATCTGAAAGAAGTCTTTTTGTTTGCGATTGCACTGATGTTTATTGCGCAATTGGGAATGACTTTGTGGATGCCAAGCCTGACTTGGATTGTGGTGTGGCTGGGTGTCTATTTTATTGCCTTTAATATTCTTGAAGCGACTCAACCCTCGCTGATTTCGAAAATAGCCCCAACCGCCGCCAAAGGCACTGCGATGGGCGTTTACAACACCTGCCAAGCGGCGAGTATGTTTATCGGCTCGGCCTTGGCTGGGTATCTATATCAACATTTCCAAAGCCCAGTTCCGGTGTTTGCGCTGTGTGCAGGGCTAATGGCGATTTGGTTGGTGGTGTCATGGGGGATGCAAGCGCCGCTGCCAGTAAAAACCAAAATGTTCCACATTGGTGAAGAATGGACAGGCGACGCAGTGCTGCTGTCTGCTAAACTAGGCGCTATTGAAGGTGTAAAAGAAGCGGTTGTTTTGCTCGACGAGCGTGTTGCCTTGCTTAAAGTACTGCAAGTCGGTTACGACGAAGCTGCAGTTGACCAATTGATCGCCGAAACCAATTGAGTATCTAGCTCGATAAAGTGACCCAGTGGTTTTACATAGACGCAGTCAGTAGCGTTGACGCTTTGAGATAGCGCTTTTGCACAGAAACTGACCCGCTAAAATATTTGAATTGAACGATTTGGAGTATATGTATGGCCTCATTGAATAAAGTATTGCTGATTGGCAATTTGGGTAAAGACCCTGAAACGCGCTTTATGCCGAATGGCAATGCCGTGTGTAATTTTTCAATTGCGACGACTGAGAGCTGGAAAGACAAGCAATCAGGTCAAAAACAAGAAAAAACCGAATGGCATAACATCAGCATGTATGGCCGTTTAGCTGAAATCGCCGGTCAATACCTGAAAAAAGGCAGCAGCGTCTACATCGAAGGTCGTTTGCAAACACGCAAATGGCAAGATAAACAAACGGGTGCGGATCGTTACACGACTGAAATTATCGCTGACGAAATGAAAATGCTCGGCGGCCGTGGTGATGGCGGCGGTGGTGGCGGTATGGGTGGTGGCTACAATCAACAAAGCGGTGGCGACGATTTCAATCAAGAATACAGCGCCCCAGCTCAGCAAGCCCCACGCCAAGCGCCAGCCCAGTCAGCGCCGCAACAAGCAGCAGCTAAACCAGCACGCAATTTTGACGATTTCGAGGACGATATCCCTTTTTGACTAGTACATGATTTAATAAATGTAGATTATAAGTATAAGGGCCTGCTTTTGCAGGCCTTTTTTATTTTTAACAAAAAATAATGTTGATTATTTTTTAGAATGGAGTATACATGTAAAAGTGTTGATAAAAATGAGTGTTCGTTATGGGACTTATTACGCATCTAATACTTTCAGGTGGAGAGCGATATCCAATGTTGTTGGATGGCGAAGGCATGCCTGATTATTGGGTCACGCTTTATATAACGGAAAGACTTAGGCCTTCACTGAAGCAGACAACGATCGAAAATACTATTCGAAGTCTCATTCACTTAAGACTTTGGGAGAGCTTGAATGAGCGCAACCTGATATCTGAAATCAGTCGAGAACGATTTTTATCAGAGTCAGATATTTGCTCAATTCGAGATCATTGCTTGCTTGAAACGCGAAGTTTGCGGAAGTGGCATCAGACTACCAAAAACAAGAATGTGTTCAGGTTGGCAGTGAATGCGCCTACAAGTTCTCAGCATTTTCAGAGCGTTTCAAAGCACCATGTGGCAAATCGACTTGTACATATCGCTGATTTTTTATATTTCATAGCTAGAACAATATTAAGACAACGCTCAAATTTTTCGTCGCTGACGGATTCCATAGACGACATTAAAAAACGGATGAATGCGCAAAAGCCAAAAGGTTTAGGTGACAAGGGTTTAGCTAATGATCCAGACTCAAAGGCTCCACCTCCCGAAGTTTTTGAAAAGTTAATGAGTATTATTAAGGAGGACTCACCCGATAATCCGTATAAAAATGTGGGGGTACGTAACCGAAACGCACTGATGTTTGACGTTTTATATGAGACAGGCATGCGCGCTGGCGGAGTTCTCGCTTTGCAGATTGGAGATATAACCTTTCGCGATAACTGCAAAATTGAAGTGCAGCGCAGGCATGATAATTCTCTAGATCCAAGGGCGAAGCAACCTGTTGAAAAGACGCTTGGTCGGACGATTCCAATTAGTGAAATTCTTGCGAAAAAACTTTCTGATTACATCATGAATGTGCGCTCAACGATACCAAACGCAAATAAACACCCTTATGTATTTGTTACTCATAAACCTGGTCGATATCAAGGTCAGCCCATTTCTGACAGTTCTTTTCGAAACAGAGTTTTAAGGACGGCTACCAAAACTAATCCAGAGTTATTCGAGGAAATAACTCGGCATGGTTTTCGTCATAATTTTAACTATCGCCTCTCTAAGAAAATTGATGCCCACAATGAACGAGCTAGACATGATCCGAACATTGAACCCATCAAACCAAAAGAAGAACTCCAAATCCGCAAACAATTAAATGGCTGGTCATCTGATGAAACAGCTCAAGTTTATAATTTGAGACATATTCAGGAGTTAGCTAATCAATTAATGCGTGAAGAGATGGATGATTTATCTAAGCATTTGAACCGTGGGTAAGAGGAGAAAAGCATGTCGCAATCTTTGGCAATTATTCAACCAACTCTCGTTGAACTTTCATCACTTCCGGATTTTCGAACCTCAAAAATGGGTTATGCATTCGATGCAAATAGTGATATTTGGGTACTTGACGGCTCTAAAACGCTTAATTTAACCCGAACAAAATATTTGGATCGCGAAACTGGTATCGGCTTGAGAAAAACGCTGTGCCGATATGCAGAGGAACTTTCTGCAACGACTACGGCGATGATGCTTTCACTTATTACGCGTTACTGCAAAGATACTCAAGAGTGCAGTGTTAACGTGATCGGTTTGACTAACTGGCGTGCATCCCTCACTGATGAAACAGAACATCGGCTTGGGGCATTAAAATCTTTCTTGATTGCTTGGAATGAATGGGGATATCCGGGCGTTGATCTCGATGTTGTTGAATATCTTGAAGAGCAGACATTAAAAGGGATAGTTAAAGGAAAAGCGGTTAAAAGTATGTGCCCTTTCTCTGGTCCGCTTACCTCTATTGAAAGCGGTGCATTATTAGATTGGGCATCTAATGCATTCCTCGCAAACCACTTTAACTTGAGCCAGTATTCATATTTTATGACTTTGGTGTACACGGGTCGAAGATCGGTTCAAGTTAGATCATTACGAGCTTGTGATCTTGCTTGTCGAGAAGGTGCTGATGGGCATGATTACATGTTGAATGTCCCTCGAGTGAAACAAAGTGGCGTTAAATTTCGGGAAGCATTCAAATCAGTACCTGTGAATGAAGATCTTTATTTAATCCTGAAAAATCAGAGCGAAGAATCCCAAGCTAAAGTTGAAGCAGCATTTGGCGTCAAACTATCTAATGATTTTCGTAAGCAAATTCCTCTATTTTTGGAAGAGGAGCGACTATCTGAATTTCTCTCTCTCGAAGATCTGTTTGTATGCACAGCAAAGATGCCAGATTTTTTGCATATGACACATAGGTCATCGATGGATATTTTAAGGTCGGTTGCCGTAAAAAATACTGCGAAGTCTGAGAGAACAGGCGAATTTATCAATTTTACTTCGCGCCGTTTTAGGTACACAACGGGCACTAATTTAGCTAGGCGAGGTATTACGGGGGTTGCGTTGGCTTTGGCCATGGATCACTCAAGTACTCAGAATATTGACGTTTACACTGCAAATACAGAGGAAATGGCGGTGCAAATTGATGCTGTTATGGCTTCAATTCTAGCTCCGTTGGCTCAGGCATGTGCTGGCGTATTAATTGATTCTGAGCGTGATGCGCTTCGCGGTAACGATCCTCATAGTCGGATGAAAAACGCGAAATCACATAATGTTGGTAGCTGCGGTACTTATGCATTTTGTGCGTCAGGTTATCGATCCTGTTATACCTGTGTGAATTTCCAACCATGGCGGGATGCACCACATCAAGAGGTGCTTGATGAAATTCTTGATGAACGAGAAAGACAAAGAGAAAGTGGCGTTTCAGTAAGTGTTATTCAGTCGACGGATCGCTTGCTGCTAGCTGTCCAGCAGGTAATATTTTTGTGCCAGCAGCCTAAGAATGGTGCTTTAAACGAGGTTGACAATGGCTGAGATTATTTTTTTTCAAGCTCGCTCGGCATTGGATGCTAAGCAAAACCTTAATAATTTCATTGAGCATTGCCGCAGTGAGCTCACGCTTTATGAGGATCAGGGTGGATTTGGGGTCGACAAGTGGCACTATACAAGTGACGGCAGAGCCATTGCTATGACCTTCTCAAAGTACAACGAGCAAAATGACCCGTACAATTTTGAACCTATGGACGAACCGTTTATATTCTTTGCAAAAGCCTATATTCGCTACACTCAGAGCGAAAAACAGGTGAAAAGCGTAGGAAATAGGATGGTCGTACTTCGGCTTCTTCATGATGCTTTGATTGAAATACACGGAAAGGCCGATGTACTAAAAACCGATGGGCTGGTTCAACAAAAAGTGAGGGACTTGGCAGATGCTCGCTATAAAGGCTCTGCTGTACTCTACCGCTATGGGCAGGCTCTGCAATTACTGTATGAATTTTTGCAAAAAAAGTTTATTACACCCAGTCTACCTGAATGGTCAAATCCTTGGCAGCGTCAAAAATCAAAAGCAGAGCAAACTGATAAAGCATCAAGAGAGTGGCAGGAGGAGCGGTGTCCTAGTTTTCATCACATGCTTTCAATTGCAGATTGTTTTGCCCGAGCAGAGACAAATGAAGATAAATATTGGTCAAGTGTTTTTATTCTGCTGATGTTTGCTCCTTCTCGTGCTGGCGAAATACTGCTCTTATCTATTGATTGTCTACACCACGCAGAGAATGGTCATTTAGGTGTTCGGTGGTTTGGAGAAAAAGGATTTGGGCACACGATTAAGTGGGTGCCATCTGAGATGAAAGAAGCTGTTATTGAGGCGCATCGTCGACTGATGGAAATTGGTGAACCTGCGCGAGCTGCAGCTAAGTTTGCACACGATAAACCAGGGGTATTCTATCGGCATGAAAACTGCATTACACCAGAAGGCTTCCCTGAAAATAAGCCCTTGGATGCTCTGGAGTTTGGTATGGCAATGAATTATGCCGATGAAACAATCTCTCGATTAAAAGCTAAGGTAAGTAATTTTAATAACATCACTGCTTGGAATACACTTGGTGCACATAGCTCTCAATGGATTAAAAAACTTAGAGAGCACGGTAATCCAACATATGAAGAACTTGCTAAGCACACTTATTCTGAATATAAGACACAGGATTGGCCACATTTACCTTCTACTGAGGTACCTGTTTGGAAGTCTCTTTTATTGGTGCGTGATCGTGAATTCCACACAGATTTTCAGCCTAGAGCATTTAGTTGGGTGTTACCAGACGTAAATCAGATCAATTGGCAGTTAGCTCCGCGCGAAGGAATGAAAAACCCCACAAAAACGCTGTTCCAGCGCTTTGTAAATAGTAGATGAGGATTCGTCTGAAATTGGGCTGACTTCTCATCAACTCCGTGTTTGGTTATCCACGATGGCTGAGCGACGAGGAATGGACTCATGGATGCTTGCTAAATGGGCTGGAAGAGCGCGCATTCTAGATAATCGCAGTTATGACTTGCGTACATCAGCAGAGCGAGAGGTGCAAGTTCGAGCTGTTATGCAATTAACTAGTCAGCCGACTGCTCTTGAAGCCTTAAAATTGAATTTACCAGTCACCTACCAAGTTTTAGGAATACATCGCGAGGGTATCGCTGACGTAACCGAATATGGCATGTGCACACATGATTACGCTATGGCTCCTTGCACTAAAGGGGGAGAGTGTATGACATGTAAAGAACACGTGTGTATTAAGGGAATGCCAAAAACATTAGAACGAATACAACGGCTAGAGGCACAAATAGCATCTCAGTTTGAAAAAACGAAGTTAGATTCATCTACTGGTGTTTTTGGTGCCGATCGATGGGAGACACATCTTGGGTGGAAATTAGCCCATATCCGCACACAGCGGGAAAGGTTAGAGTCCGAAGAGATCCCAGATGGAACTGTTTTATGGATACCTGCGGAGCATGATCCAAGTCCTGTAAAACGAGCGCTCGAGCAGAGAAACTATAAAATTCAGGCTGAAGCAGTTGACCTTGTTGATGTCTCAGTGGTGAGAAATTTACTGGGGAATTAATATGCCAAAAATGATTATTACTGATAAAACGCTGCCAATTGCTTTTCAAGAGTTAGATAATTGGACGGGAAAACTAACTTGGGAACGCTATGCGGAGAAGTTGGCGACTATTCTTGGGGAGGAACGAATCAGTCGCCATACTTTATTGTCATATCCTGCTCTTGTTGAGGCATTTAAAGCAAGAAAAGCTATGCTGAGTGCGGAAGCCAGTGCTCCTGTGAAGATAGAAAAGGACTTCACATTGGATTTTGCTAAACAGCAGATTGAAATTCTTGAAGCTAAATTGGCTCGGGTTGAAAGGCAAAATAAACTGTTCTCTGAGCAATTTATTCGGTGGCAGCATAATTTATATATGATGCCTGGTGTAGATATGGAAAAACTGAATACTCAATTGGATAGGCCTTTACCAAAACTTCAGCGCAGTTGATGTGAAACGCGCTGGGTTTCGCGGTAGTTGTTTGGTTTGAGTCTGGCATGGCCTGTGCACATAGCTACCCATCGGATTTCCATGGTCAGGATTCGTAGTAGACCTAAGCCTGCGTAAATTCTTGGAAACTAAGGTGGATATTTTTAGAGCAATTTAGCGTATTTTCTTCCCGTGAGTGGATGCTTTTTGATTTGTCGGGTTCAAAACCTGATAATTTCAAAGAACTTGCGTCCACTCTACTTTTGTATTGGCCGGAGGCTTATTACCAGGTAAAAGTATCGATTCACAGGTGGCGAATGTGAGCTTAGTACAGGTTAATATTTCTTTCTTTTTTGTCCAAGTACCTTTCCAAACTGATTTAATGTTTTGCGTTTGCCAACCATTGGCATGGCTCATTGAGCCTGGAAAAATCCCCCAAACATTAACAACCTCAAGCGGTAACTCGTAGTTGTTTTTCAAACTGAAAATATAATCAATATTATTCACAAGAATCGGCGTGTGAAAAACTAGCTCGCCGTCTTCGCCAAAAATTGGTAGCTCCAACAAATACAACGGCATAAAGCCTGGTAATTCAATGATGTCAAAACAGTTGATATCACTACCCGCTAGCAAAGAACCTATCTGATTGCGTGAATTTTCATTTGCATAGAACATTATTTTTCCAAAATATCACTATAGTGTGTAACACTATAGTTGATAAAGTAGTTAGATGTCCACGTTAACTTGGAGGTTACGTGGATACAGTGCAAGCGTTCTCATTCGCCCTGAGAAATTTAAGAAAGGCAAAAAAGATGAGTCAGGAAGACTTTCTGAACGTCTGCTCACAAGGCTATATTTCGCAGTTAGAGCGAGGTCTGAATAATCCGACACTGGGCATGGTGGATGAACTCGCCAATCAAATGCAGGTGCATCCGTTAACCTTGATACTCAAAACCTATTCCTGCCGCCAACCTGATCTAACGCTTGAGGAATTGATGACTTTGGCAATCAATGAAATCAGAAGCTTAGAGCCGCCGTCTACGAAGCTATAAAATCGATATCAACCCGAAAAAATTCACACCGCGATGCTTGGATTGCATAGCAATAGGCATGAAGTCTGCCAATGAAAGTCAATTGGTGACATAAGCCAGCATTACTTTGCCTCAAGCTATCCCGTACCCGCTGTAAACCCGATAGGATACCGCTCATCAGTTATCACTAAGCGGTACGAAAGCCATGTCACAAGCCACCAACAATCTCGCTGCGTATATTTGGTCACTTGCAGACTTACTGCGGGGGATTTTAAGCAGAGCCAGTATGGCCGCATCATCTTGCCTTTTACGCTATTGCGCCGCTTGGAATGTGTGCTGGCTGAGACTAAAGAAGCCGTGCTCAAGCAGGTTGAAATTGTTGAGCTGATGAATTTGCCGGAAGAAGGCCAAGAAAACCTGCCACAAACAGACAACAAAGCATTCAACGCATTTTATGGAATTGCTTCAACAAAATGTTGAGCTTAAAGAAAGCATCGAAGAACGCGGCACACGGATTGCCAAGCTTCAAAAAGGTCAGACCCAACCCAAATAACTAAGGAAAGCATGTTTTGACTAAACCAACGTGGATGTGCCTTGGGTCAGAA
The DNA here is from genome assembly GCA_963508915.1 of uncultured Deefgea sp. Classification (GTDB taxonomy): domain Bacteria; phylum Pseudomonadota; class Gammaproteobacteria; order Burkholderiales; family Chitinibacteraceae; genus Deefgea. Next base: position 5,663 of record CAUOZE010000016.1, on the reverse strand, counting down.
ATTTATCCAACCGCCGCAGTGAGAACTGAAGCGGGAATTGAGCCTGATACGACCGTTTTTTTGGCGGATTCCTGTGATGCCATTGCGAAAATCAATATTGAACACCCTTCCTGGGTTGATACATCCTTGTTGATGGCCGCTGCGCCTGAATTACGTGATGCGCTAGTTACGTTACTCAAAACAATTCCTCCTTCAATCCATGTCGAAGAAGTAATCAAAGCCAACCATGCTTTACATCAGGCGGGTTATCTTCCACCTGATGCTGACATTTAGAACGAAATGGCTAAGTGCGGAATCTTATTCAATTTATCCACCCAAACTCATCGATCGTCGCCTACCAGCTTACCAATTTAGCCACAGCCAAACTTGGATTGCAGCTCACTTTGATTGACGGGTTTAAACTATGCGACAGGCCGGAGTCGGCCAATAGCGGAAGTAAAGCTGCGCTTGTTCATACTCGAATGAGCGTCGTCTGCCCTTCTGATAGCTGACGCCAGTAGCTCGGTTGATACGTTAGTAACGCTTGAGGCTTTTGATTGTAGAAGTTGAAGTCGTTTAATAAAAATCACATTAAAAATCAATTGGATATGGCATCACTGATTGCGTTAGGCCTCACCCGATTAGGATTAGGCATCAATGAGTGAGGCCTACTTAATAGTTATACGAACTAAACAAAGCGAAAGTTCATCAATGATAAGTAAAGCATCTGAATTACTTGAACTCTTTATCAAAGAAGAGACCAAAAAATTAGCCGGTATTAAAATGCCGCATATGCCGACGTTGGGTAGCGCATATGAGGAAGTAACAAAGCAAGGCATAGATCAAAACTTTGCCATACCTAAGCATTTAGATTTGAGTGTGGTTTCTGGCTTTGTATCCATAGGTGGCGAAATGCTACCCGAGCAAATTGACTGCATGCTTGTTCATGGGCAAGGTGAGCGATATGGACTTACAGAGCAATATATTTATGATGTAGAGCATATTCTCTGTATTTTTGAGGTAAAGAAAACACTAAAAAAAGCTGATTATATTGATGCGATGGAGCATCTTGCTAGCATACGAAGGCGGTTTGCTGAGCATTTCGAGTACAAACTAATCCACGAAGGTTATGAGCCGGATATAACTGCAGCGAGAAGTCACTTCTCTCAAATAACAGGAAAGGTTGCCCCTGAGTATTATTCAGGAATTCATGGGTTATCTGAGGATGATGGCATTCTATTTTACTGTCTTGTGCAAGAGTCCTTAGCGCCAGCCTCTATTATTCATGGTTACGATGGATACAAAACTGAAAGTGGATTGCGGAACGCTTTTATAGATATATTAGAAGAAAAGAAAAATGAAAATGGTGCCGGATTTGGAATTCCAAGCATTCCATCTTTGGTGACTTCAAACCAACATTGCCTTGTAAAGGGGAATGGCGTTCCATTCTTAGCAATAAAAGATAACAACGAATGGGTAGCTGTTTTTTCTACTCGCCACAACTCCGCAAAGCTGATTCTTGAGTTGATCTGGTCAAAAATATCATGCCAATTTAATATAAAAATGCCATGGGATGACGGTCTTCATATGGACAACATTGAGCCTCTTTTAGTGGCAAAGGCAGTGCGAGTAGAAGATAAGGCTGGCTGGATGTACAACTCGATTGAGTTTAAAGAAAAGCGCCTAAAGCGCGATGACAACCATGTATGGGAACCAGCGACTATTGGCAAGGCAGAAATGTCAGCGATAAACATTATGGCAATGCGTGGGGGGTATTTACCCTTAGATAAAGGGATGAATGAATATCTTATAACTAAGCATAAAGCCACTATGGATGAAGTAAGTCAGAATTTGATTCTTACTAGGTTGTTTATGAAGGATGGGGAATACATTCGCCCGATTCATAACGTAACACACATCGCAACGCTAGATGATGATACCGGCTATGCTTCGTCAGAAAGAGGCAGATTCGATCTTTGGTGTGAACAAAATGGAGTAGCTCCAAATTATCTAAACATAGTGTTTTTGGAGTGAATCGTATAACAAGCCCATCAAGCGGACGCCGTACCGGCGCCACTTATGTCCAACGTTAGACCATAAGAAAAATATGCACGAATTCAACGAACTGGTTCAGCGCAGTACTGCTTTCAGTCTGAGCGCGCTAGATGAAGCACAGCAACGCTCGGTTGAAGCACTACAAACAAGTGCCGCAACCACATTGGTGAAGACTCTTCAAATGGTGCAGCTACAAAAAGCTATTTCTGCTGTTGGCATGTTCTCTATGTTCGATGCCATCCTTCAGGATCAGCTGCAATGTGGGGATGGCTTTAAAGAAGCTGGCCGACTCCTAGAAACCCAAGGTGAGCTCGTACTTAAAGAAAATTTCTCGAACCTTCAACTTGCAGTTAATGTCCTCAAACATGGGAAGGGTCGCAGCTATGAGGATTTGATAAAAAAGACAGCGCCCCTTCCATTCAAAGTCAAGCTTTCAGAGGAGCATTTTTTCAATGAAGGGGATGTCTCTGAAATATCAACGCTAGTGGAAGTTGATGATGCGTTTGTTTTACTTTGTGCCGAAGTTATTCATGCAGTTTCGATTGCTGTCCAACGCAAAGCCTAACCCGGCGCTAAAGCCGTCCCGCCTACGGCGGGCGGTTTACCTCGTCCGATAGGCACCCCTGCCCATTATTTTGTTTTTTAGTTGGTGCGCTGTAGTGGCAGTTGGTGTTGCGGTTTGTTGATATTTTTATTCTGTTTTGCAGCTTTCTGTTTACGCTATTTATTAATGCGCTTTTAATTCGTTCGCTCCGTTTTCGTGGCTTCATTATTTAGTTTTTTGGTTTGCTACGAAAAACGTGGGCATTATTTTTTGTGCAGCGGCAATACGCCTAACATGGCATTCAAGCAGACTGGCCGAAACGCGGCAGCTTCACATCCCTTACCAGTCACTCATGGTACCGAAGACTGAGTGTCGGCAGGGGGTCGGGTGCTCCTGTGGTTGCAACTTCGGGCGCATTTCGAGGATGATGTAGGTCACTGGCGGCAGTCGGCCAAGTGCAGACCTTTCCTAAAGTAAAAAATGTTGAGCCCATTTAAAAAACACATTTATGAAAATTGTAATTATTGGAAATAGCGGTAGTGGGAAAACTTGGCTGGCTAAAAATTTAGCCTCACTGATTACTGTCCCACTAATTCATCTTGATGACATATTCTGGGACTCAAATGGATTTGAAAAAAAAGGCCGCATGAAGAAGTGTCGCAATTAATTGAAACAAGTATGAAACCTAACAATTGGATTGTTGAAGGAGTATTTGGGTCACTTGTAGAAAGCTATTTACCAGAATCTGATATGTTAATTTGGTTAAATATTGATTGGGCGACATGTAAAGACCGCTTACTTCTGCGAGGTTCAGAAAGTCATAGTCATATGGGCAGAGAGCAATCAGAATTGGGGTTGATGAAATTAATTAGCTGGGCTTCAACTTACAGCAGCAGACTCGATGATTGTTCTTTTCATGGACATCAAGACTTATTTTTAAAATTTAATGGATTGCGTTTTTGTTTTAACAATGAGAACAGCGTTGCCGCATTCTTAGAAGAGTCAAGTTTTCACAATGTCATTGCTTTGGAATATTCTCAATAGCTGCTTTGGGTCGAAAACAGGCGCTAGTCGACCAAATTCGGTCAATCCCCTGCTTAGTTTTATTTGCTAATAAATATAATCATTTGGATAAATCCCATGAAATCAACTTTATTATTACTTATTACTTTGCCATGCATGAGTTATGCCGCACTGTCAGATGAAAATTTATTAGTCGCACTTCCAACAGGCTACAAACTGGACTTCCAGAACAAACAAGGCAACATAGCCACAACTGAAATGGTTCCTCAAGCAGAGACCGTCAGTAATTGGACTGAAATGGTCACGACACAGGTTTTCTTGGGCACAAAAATTAACAATGTAACTCTTGCGCAATTTCAAACATACATGGGAAAAACTTGGTTAGCTGCATGCAAAGATGGGAATGTTACACCACTTAAAAATGGCAAAGAAAATGGCTATGATTTTTCATTTTGGGTGCAAACATGTCCGTTAAATTCTGCGACAGGAAAGCCAGAAAATACGTGGTTCAAAGCAATCAAAGGCAATGATAGTTTGTATATTGTTCAAAAAGCATTTAAGTTTGACCCAACCAAAGAACAGGTTGCCCAATGGACGCAATATCTGCGTTCCGCAATTGTTTGTGATACTCGGCTTGCTGAAAGTCCTTGCCCCACTTCAAAATAATTGAATGTAAACATTGGGTCGAAGCTGCCTGTTATTGTTTTCAAGGGCTTATTTTAAACATTATGTGGCTCACAGTCGGCAATCGGCCAAGAGCGGAAGGATATGCGCCTATTCATGACCGAATCAGCGTCGGCTGTCCTTAACCATATCAGACACCAGTAGCTCGGTTGATGCGTTTGTAACACTTGAGGCTTTAAATTGTAGAAGTTGGAGCCGTTTAATAAAAACTATATAAAAACCAATTAGGTAATGGCATCACTTCTTGCGTTAGGCCTCATCCGTTTAGGGTCGGCCTCAATGAGTGAAGCCTACCTAATAGTTAGAGCTCATTATGCCAAAAAAAATTGATAAAAATGATTACACCCTAAATGGAAAACCAATTCACAGGCTTTCTTATTGTGCGTTTCTAGACGTTTTAGGCTTTTCTGAACGGTCTCGAGCAAGCTACAAAAATAACACTGCCGATCAACTATTGCAGGAGTTTCACTCCATATTCAAGCGCCAGATTGACAAACTTAAAGATGATACCAGTGAGTCTCTTTTATACTTCAAGTCATTTTCAGATAACGTCTTATTGGCGCACCCACAATTTAGTGATGACATGGAGTCCGAGTTTGGATTTATCCTGTGGTCAATCCGCGAATACCAATATGCAATGGCTTTAAATGGATTCTTCATTCGGGGCGGTTTATCGGTCGGTCAACTCTTCGTAGATGACAATAGCGTTTATGGTGAAGCCTTAATTACCGCCTACGAACTTGAGAGCAAAGTCGCAGTTAATCCAATCATTGTTCTATGTGATAAAACAATGAGATTGGTTAATTCACATCTTAGTTTTTACGCCGGAGAAATGGCTCCGCAAATGAGAGATGTTCTCGTAAACTCGGACGGACGTTACTTCATTAATTATCTCTCAGAAAGCTTAATTGATTCTGATGATGGCTGGCACCTTGACATCAAATCCTTAAAGATTCACAAAAAACAGATCGAAAATGCCCTTATTCAATACTCAAATCAGCCAGCAGTATTCGCTAAATTTTCATGGCTATCCGCCTACCACAACTTTTTTTGTGATTCAGTTTCAAGACTTCCTACGTACTCAGATGATCTCAAAATATCCAGTGATATTTCAACAGTACAATTTAAAATGCTCAATCAAAAATAATTTCTAACAAGACATTCAACCGGACAGGCTGGGACGCGGCAGCTTCACATTAATTACCCGCCACTCATCGTACCAAAACTGAGTTTCCGCGTTGGTTAAGGGTTGTCTGATGCCAGCCCAAGAACGCAGAGCTCAACGCAAGCAGCGTCAATGGCCGGGCTGGCGTCGGACAAGCCTCCAGGGAGGAAACCGCGGGATATGCTGATGGTGTCAATAGAGTGCGTTATGGCG
>CAUOZE010000015.1:0-50393 GCA_963508915.1 uncultured Deefgea sp. | reverse complement strand
GAGAGTGGACACATTACGAAGGGAGTCAGTTAGGGTGCTTAATCATATAGTAATTAATAATCAAAGAGTTATGTTTGTTTCTGCATCATGCCGGATGGAGATTGAAAAAACAAGCAGCGCTTAAGTTGATACGATTGGGGCGACAATGAGTGTAACGAATTGCGCCGAATAAACGTGGAGCAACAACCAAGTGTGATTCAAGCATGGCCCATTTCACAAATAGATTGATTCAATTTACGCAAAAGCCGGTGCAATTCGCTAAAGCTCATTGCCCCCTACGATTGCGGCTTATGAGTTATTTTTCTTTTTTTTGAAGAAGCAGTTGTCTATTTCTCCGTACAGGGATTCATACTCAACTTCTATTTTTAGTCGTTCTATATTATGCAAGCGCTCATTAAGATACTCTGAACCTATTTTGTAGCGAATTGCTAATATTATATGTTCTGTTTTCGGCTCTATCATTTCCCCAACTGGTTCAAGTTGAATAGTTTGTGATTGCATACTTGAAAGTTCAGTAATAACACGTGTTGCCGCTGTGTGATTGGTGTTTTTACATCCATTTATTTTTTTATCATCAACATAAAAAAATACAGTATTAATTTTTGCAACACCAAGACCATAATTACGTAGGTACACTTGAAGTTCGTAGTATGTTGCTAGTTGCAAATCTGGGTTGTCTGGTACAAATCTATAATTTGGCTTGAGTAGTGGCTTAATTGATAGTCGGTTATATTGCTCAGTTTCTTTTCTTTGTTTTGTTGCTTCTTCGGCTTGCTTGGTGCTTTTGTTTAATGCTTTGCAAGCGACGATCAAACTAATTCCCGCGATTATTGAACTAGCAACTCCGCTTATGACCGCCCAATCTATCGTACAAATAAACTCCAAAGCATATCTCCCTTTAAATTAGTTAGCTTAATTTGAAATAAAAAACCCAGCTAAAAAGCTGGGTTTTTCGTAAGCAAATGTAACGTCGAATTAGTTCTTAGTTTGATCAACGATCTTGTTAGCTTGAATCCAAGGCATCATTGAGCGCAATTTGTTACCCACTACTTCAATGCCGTGCGCTGCGTTGTTGCGGCGGGCTGCAGTCATTGATGCGTAGTTAGTTTGACCTTCCAAGATGAATTGTTTCGCGTATTCGCCAGACTGAATGTTTTTCAGTGCTTGGCGCATTGCTTTGCGAGATTCTTCATTGATAACTTGTGGGCCAGTTACGTATTCGCCGTATTCAGCGTTGTTCGAAATTGAGTAGTTCATGTTCGCGATACCGCCTTCGAACATCAAATCAACGATCAATTTCAATTCGTGCAAGCACTCAAAGTAAGCCATTTCTGGCTCGTAACCGGCTTCAACCAAAGTTTCGAAGCCCATTTTAACCAATTCAACCGCGCCGCCGCACAATACCGCTTGTTCGCCGAACAAGTCAGTTTCAGTTTCGTCTTTGAATGAAGTTTCGATGATACCAGTGCGGCCGCCGCCCACGCCTGAAGCGTAAGACATTGCGATTTCAAGCGCTTTGCCTGATGCATTTTGGTAAACCGCGATCAAATCAGGAACGCCGCCGCCGCGTACGAATTCTGAACGTACAGTGTGGCCTGGTGCTTTTGGCGCGATCATGATGACGTCAAGGTCTTTACGTGGCACAACTTGGTTGTAGTGGATCGCGAAGCCGTGAGCGAAAGCCAATGTTGCGCCTTGCTTGATGTTTGGTTCGATTTCGTCTTTGTACAATTTTGATTGGAATTCATCCGGAGTCAAAATCATAACAACGTCTGCGCCAGCAACTGCAGTTGCAACGTCAGTTACTTTCAAGCCGTGTGCTTGAGCTTTAGCAACAGTGGCAGAACCAGTGCGCAAACCAACAGTTACATCAACGCCTGAATCTTGCAAGTTGCAAGCGTGTGCGTGGCCTTGTGAACCGTAACCGATGATGGCTACTTTTTTAGATTTGATGATGTTTAAGTCGCAATCTTTATCGTAAGAAACTTTCATGTGTAAAACTCCTGTGAGGGGTAAGGAGTGAGGAGTGAGGCGTACAGGCCTTTCATTCCCCACGGCTAGTGCTTAATTAATAAGTGAAGCGGGTTGGCGCTTTGGCTTAGGGTTTTCCCCCTAACACCTCACGCCTAACACCTCACAGTTTTAAGATTCGTTCGCCACGGCCAATGCCAGAGGCACCGGTGCGGACGGTTTCTAAAATCGCCGATTGATCAAGTGCACTGATGAAAGCGCTGAGCTTTTCACCGGTGCCAGTCAATTCAATCGTGTACGTTTTTTCAGTCACGTCGATGATACGCCCACGGAAAATGTCCGCCATGCGTTTTATTTCGTCGCGGTCTTTACCGGTGGCGCGCACTTTAATGAGCATCAGTTCACGCTCAATGTGATCAGCCTCGTTCAGGTCGATCACTTTAACCACTTCGATCAGCTTGTTGAGCTGCTTGGTGATTTGTTCGATCACATCTTCTGAGCCGTGGGTGACAATCGTCATCCGGCTCATAGTTGGATCTTCGGTGGTTTGCACCGTTAGGGAATCAATATTGTAGCCACGTGCTGAAAACAGGCCGGTCACGCGTGATAGCGCACCCGCTTCGTTTTCAATGAGGACAGATAAAATATGACGCATGTTCATCTCTCCTTAGCAAAGGTTGCCGTAGTCACGGTTGTTCTCAAATGGCGTGAGCTGCATTGATTGCATATGCGGCGGCAAGTCCATTTGGTCCAAACCACGACCATTTTGAATCATCGGGAATACGTTGGCTTTTGGATTAGTGAGGAAATCCATAAATACCAAACGCTCTTTCATCGCAAACGCTTCACGCAAAGCTGGCTCAACATCGGCTGGCTTGGTGATTTGCATGCCAACGTGACCGTAGGCTTCTGCCAATTTCACGAAATCAGGCAACGCATCCACATACGACTCAGAGTAACGCGTGCCGTAGAAGAACTCTTGCCATTGGCGCACCATGCCGAGATAACCATTATTCAAGTTAATGATTTTCACTGGCGTGTGGTATTGCTTGCACGTCGACAATTCTTGGATATTCATCTGAATTGAGCCATCGCCAGTAATACAAGCCACGGTTGCATCTGGGTTCGCAAGTTGCGCGCCCATTGCCGCAGGTAAACCAAAGCCCATCGTGCCAAGACCACCAGAATTAATCCATTGGCGTGGACGATTAAACGCATAGTATTGCGCCGTGTACATTTGGTGCTGGCCCACGTCCGAAGTGATGATGGCATCGCCACCGGTTACTTCGTACAGTTTTTCCATAACGAATTGTGGCTGAATGATTTCGTTGTCTTGTGGATACCACAAGCTTTTCGGAGCGCGCCATTCGTTGATTTGATCCCACCACGCGTTCAAAGCTTTTTCGCTAGGACGCGCGTTGGTTTCTTTTAGAACTGCGATCAAATCTTTGAGAACGTCTTTTACGTCACCCACGATAGGCACATCGACTTTCACGCGTTTGGCAATCGACGATGGATCGATGTCGATTTGCACGATGCGTTTGGCTTGCGACAAGAAGTGTTTCGGTGAAGAAATCACGCGGTCGTCAAAACGTGCGCCAATCGCGATAATCGTGTCGGCGTATTGCATCGCCATATTGGCTTCGTACGTGCCGTGCATACCCAGCATACCGACGAACAGCGGATCAGAGCCTGGATAAGCACCCAAACCCATCAGCGTATTGGTACATGGCAAATTGAGCATGCGTACCAATTCAGTTACTTCGGCGGCTGCATTACCCAATACCGCACCACCGCCAACATAAATAAATGGGCGTTTGGCTTCGGCTAGCATTTGCGCCGCTTTCTTGATTTGGCCTGGATGGCCTTTCACTGGCGGGTTGTAGCTGCGAATTGAAACTGATTTTGGATATTCAAACGTAAATTTGGCTTGCGTTACGTCTTTTGGCACATCAATCACAACGGGGCCAGGGCGGCCAGTCGTCGCAATATGGAAGGCTTTTTTGATCGTCGTCGCAAGGTCTTTGATGTCTTTGACCAAGAAGTTGTGCTTCACGATTGGGCGTGAGCAGCCCACCATGTCGACTTCTTGGAATGCATCGGAGCCAATTGAAGGCGTGCCAACTTGACCCGAAATCACCACCATCGGGATCGAGTCCATAAATGCCGTCGCAATACCGGTTAAAGCATTGGTTGCGCCTGGGCCAGAAGTTACTAAAGCGACACCGATTTTTTCGGAAGAGCGCGAGTAAGCATCAGCTGCATGGACTGCGGCTTGTTCGTGACGAACGAGAACGTGTTTGAATTTATTTTGTTTGAAAATAGCATCATAGATTTCCAAAACGGCGCCACCGGGATAGCCGAATACGAACTCGACATTTTCTTCGGCTAGACAGCGCGCGAGAATTTCTGCGCCCGAAATCTGCATGGGTTTATCCTGAGTCAATAGTTGATCGGTTGGTGCAAGCTGCATGTGCAACAGGCAACTGCTGGCATTGGCGCAGCAGTGAACACCGCACGGGTAGGCGCTTTGGCCTGCTCCTTCCTGTGGGTGTTTTTATTAACTGGATGTTCCGCCGTCTACTGGCTTTTGGCCATTTAAGACGAATTGCGCTTTGCATGCGGTTTATCTCAGTGCCCCTGCCGTCTGTTTTAAACGACCGGTCGCTATAGTGACTTTTGTGTAGGGGGTTAAAGGTAAACGATGAACCTTATTTTGGCAAGTTTTTCTAGCTGATATTTAGTGCTTTTGTTAGTATCAATCCCCCTGTTTTTGCTCATTTTTTGCATCCATTTTTATTTGCGTGCAATTTGGAGGCCGTTTGGCAAGTTCGCAGCAACTCAATGACTTTTTGGCAAGGGTAGAGCGCCGAGCTTGGCGGCAAGCGCAGTACGCGGTGCGCGATAATGAGCATGCGCTGGATATTGTGCAGGATGCGATGCTCAAACTGGCGACGCGCTATGCCGATAAGCCCGAGGCCGAATGGCCGATGTTGTTTCAAACCATTTTACAAAACACGATTCGTGACTTTCAGCGGCGCGCCAAGTTACGCAACTTTTGGGTGTCTTTGTATTCTAAATTTGCAGGCAATGCAGCTGAAGATGAACTAGACGCAGATCCACTTAATCATCTGCCACACATCAGCCCATTAAATCCCAGCGCCGAAGACAACGTCGATCAGCAGCAAAAAATGGCCTTAATCGAAGCTGGCATCACTTTATTACCCGCCCGTCAACGAGAAGCCTTTCTGCTGCGTTATTGGGAAGAGCTTGATGTGGCAGAGACTGCGCAGGTGATGGGGTGTTCAGAAGGCAGTGTCAAAACACATTGTTCCCGCGCCTGTCATACCTTGGCCGACTGGCTAAAAGAAAGGGGAGTTACCCTATGAATGAAGATCAAATTGGCCGCATGAGCCAGCAAGTGGCCGATGCGGCGGTGCCCGATGCGGTACAAGTTCGTTTACGGCAAGCTCGCCAAAATGCGGTTGCGCAAAGCAACAGCTCAAAAAATTCACCGAGTGGTATTTTGGCGATGGTTTGCAGCCATCCAAAATTTGCCTTGGCAAGTTTGGCCGTACTTTTATTGATGTGGGTTGCTGTGATTCAGCAGCAGCAAAATCAACGCGACGTGGCAATTGATATTGCCCTGTTAAGTAGTGACGTGCCGATGGAGCTTTTGCTTGAATCTGCCATGCTGGATGCGAGTGAATAATGCAGCGAATCACTCATCTTATTTTGCTTACATTGCTGATGTGGGCTGGCGCGCTACATGCAGCCAACGGCGTGCAGTGGAGCTCATTAACGCCCGCGCAGCGTGAAGTATTGGCACCGATGGCGAGCCAATGGGCAACTCTGCCTGTCGAGGATCAGCATCACTTTTCGGCGATGGCGGCGCGTTTGCCCAATATGCCAGCGGAAAAACAAGCTAGAATGCGCGAGCGATTGAATCGCTGGGCCGCATGGACACCCGAGCAAAGGGAAAAAGCGCGCGAGAATTACCGCCGTCTGCAAGCCATGCCAGTTGAAGAGCGAAAACAGTGGTTGCAAAAAATGCATCACAGACATAAAGCCAGTCGTATTCATTCGATAGAACCTTGAGTTGCCATCACCATGACACAAAATCAATATCCCGCCGCCGGCCTGATCCGCCGTGTGGTGTCCTTTCTGTACGAAATATTATTGCTGACGGCCTTAATGCTGATTGCTGAGGGCGTATTTCAGGGCGTGTTTCAAATCGTTTCCGGTTTAAGCGTGACGCAATTGACCGATTATCCGTGGATGGGTGTCGTTAATTTTGTCTGGTTGTTGATCGTCACGTTGCTGTATTTCGGCTGGTGCTGGATGCGTGGCGGGCAAACGCTGGCGATGAAAACATGGCGCAGTCGTTTACTGATGCGAGATGGAACGAGTTTGACGCGTAAGGCGGTGTTGATTCGTTTTTCAGTCGCAAGCCTATGCTATGCCCCGTTGCTGCCCGTTTATTTATTGGCCCGCAAGCAGGCCGAGTATCAGCCGCTGATGTGGGTGTCTTTGGCCCTGTTTGTACTGCCCTTGTTGTGGGCTCTATTCGACCGCGATAAGCAGTTCATTCACGACCGTTTGGCTAAAACGCGAATGGTGTTTTTCCCGAAGGAAGTGCCATCTAAGCATGCAAAGCCTGAGAGTGATTAATGGGTATTTTAATCTAGGAATTATTTAGTAATGCTTTTGAGTTTATACCCATGCACTTTTTGTGATATTCAGATTTTGTGTTGATTTTATTTCGCGCTCGTTGAGTAGGGGTTTTAAAACCCACTCATATCAAACCGACGAAGTCGGTGCAGATATACGGGTCGCCTTCTTTTGCTTACTTTTCTTGGCGAAGCAAGAAAAGTAAGTCCCCATCGCGGATTGCGATTCTAAAATACCGTGCCGCAGGCACTTAAAACCATCAACACCAAATCTTAACATCACTCTATTTTTAATTTTTTTCGTCGTTGCAAAATCCCCACCAGCAGTAATATCCCAAACATCAGGCCAATCACCGGTTTGTCGCCTACCGATTGATACGGCGTGGTGCCTTGCATGTGGCGCACTTCGCCTTCCAGAATGCTGGTTTGCTCTGGCGCAAGCATGGCGACAAACTGCCCTTTCGGGTTGATGATCGCGGTTTTGCCTGTGTTGGTAGCACGGATTAAGTAGCGGCCATTTTCTAGCGCACGGGCGCGCGCCATTTGCGCGTGTTGCTCTGCTGCCCACGAGCCATCAAACCACGCCATATTGGTGAAATTGGCCAATAGTGTCGCATTAGCGGCATTGACGCGAATTTCATCACCAAAGACGTCCTCGTAACACACATTCGCCGCCACTTTCCCGCCCACAATATCAAACGGCGCTTGCGTGAGCGGTGCGCGCTGAAAGCCGCTGAGCGGCATGTCGAGTACTTTATAAATGCTGCCAAACAGCCACGGCAGTGGAATGTACTCACCAAACGGCACTAAATGCGATTTACCGTAGGGCGTGTTTTCGGGCTGGGCGAGGTTCACCACCGAATTGTAATAATGCTGCGGATTTTCACCTTGCGTCGCGACGCCAAGCAGCAAGGTCGCCGATTTGGCTGCGGCCGCAGCGCGTAACTCGTCGATATACCAAGCGGGGATATCTTTGAAGAATGACGGAATCGCCGTTTCCGGCATGAGAATTAATTGGCCTTTGGCCTGCTGCGTGAGCTTGAGATAGTTTTCCAAACTCTGCATATAAAACGCCGAATTCCATTTCATGCTTTGCTGGATATTGCCTTGCAAGACGCTGACTTTGACCGGATCGCCAATTGGCTGAGTCCACGCAATTTGACTCAGTAAACTGCTGGTGCTGAGCACGGCAATCGCAAGGCCGAGCGCAAAGCGCTTCTCGACTAAAAACACACTGACGCACAAGGCAAGCAACCAGCCTACACCATAGATGCCGATTATTGGGTATAGCCCGCTAAGCCAATCAATATAAGCGCTACCAATCGATGCCCATGGGAAACCAGTAAAAATCCAGCCGCGTAGCCATTCAGTCAAAAGAAACAGCGTGGGCGCGAGTAGTGTGAAACGCCATTTTTCAGGGCAAGGGAGTCGCCAAGTGAGCCAGCCTGCCAGCATCGGGAATAGTGCTAAGTAGGCGGCGAACAAGAAAACGGCTGCGCCAGCCAATGGTGCTGGCATATTGCCATGGGTATGTAGACTGATGTAAATCCAGCTGGCGTTGCCAATGAAATACCCCAGACCCCATATAAAGCTGGGTAGCAAGGCGCGCCGCGCAGAACCGGCTTGTTGCCAGCCGTAGAACAAGACCCATAGCGAAATGAGCAGCACCCACGCTTGCGACAGCGGGGCAAACGCAGTAACTGCGGCAGCACCACTCAGAAATTGAAGGAGTAATGCGATAGGGCGATTGAGTGTCATCGATTGGCTTTAAGCGGGTGGGGGCGATGAATCGGTGGTAGGAACAGATTCATCGCCAGCAAGGCACTAAGCCTCGTGATTATCAGTGATTTTTTCGAGCAAAATCGAATGCACGCGGCGGCTATCGGCGCGCAAAATTAAACAGCGATAGCCATAGCAGTCGACACTTTCACCACGTTTGGGTACATGACCAAAGCAATCCATCATCACGCCAGCTAAGGTGTCAAACTCATCGGTGGGGAAGTGGCTGCCGATGGTTTCGTTGAGATCGCTAATTTCAGTGATGCCTTTGACGCGCCAGTGACCTTTGCGATCTTGCACCATATTGTCTTCGTCTTCATCCTCGTCATATTCATCTTCGATGTCGCCGACGATTTGTTCCATGACATCTTCAATCGTCACCAAACCCGCTACACCGCCGTATTCATCGACGACAATCGCCATGTGATTGCGATTATTACGAAAGTCTTTGAGCAAGACATTCAGACGTTTAGCTTCGGGAATATAAACGGCAGGGCGCAGCATATCGCGCACATTGAATTCGCTGTCATTTGCGTAATATCGCAGCAAGTCTTTGGCGAGCAAAACGCCCAGCACATGATCTTTGCTGCCATCAATCACTGGAAACCGTGAGTGAGCTGTTTCAATGACATAGGGGATAAATTCGGCGGGGGAGTCGTTGATGTCGATGACATCCATTTGCGAGCGCGGCACCATCACATCGCGCACTTGCATATCGCCGACATTCAGTACGCCTTCGATCATGCCGAGTGCATCGGCGTCGAGAAGTTGGCGCTCGAACGCCGAATGTAGAATTTCAACCAGTTCGCCGCGGTTTTCCGGCTCCCGTAACAGGAAATGAGTCAATCTTTCTAGCAGGCTAGGTTTATGACTCGGGGACGGAACGTCGTCCATAATTCAAACTACTCCTTTTCACTCAGATAAGGGTCATCATAACCCAGCTTCGTGACAATTTGTGTTTCAAGCGCTTCCATCGCTTCGGCCTCGGCCTCATCAATGTGATCAAACCCTTGTAAATGCAGCGTGCCGTGCACAATCATGTGGCAATAATGCGCCAATAAAGGTTTGTTTTGCGCAATCGCTTCGCACTCAATCACTGAGCCGCACAAGACTAAATCACCCATTAGCGGAGCGCCTTGCGGCAAATCATCATCAAAGGTAAACGTCAGTACATTAGTGGCGTAATCTTTTTCGCGATAATCTCGATTTAAGCTTTGGCCTTCTTCCGCATCAACAAAGCGCAGCGTGATTTCTGCCTGTGTAAATTGCTCGGACAGCGCTGCGCGAACCCATTTTTTGAGTAGCTTTTTACGCGGAATCGGGCTGGCTACACTTTCGTTTTGGATGGCGAGTTGGATATTACGACTCATGAGGCAAGACCTTTGATGGCGCGGCGTTGTTCTTCGCGCGCAGCTTCTTGTGCGGCACGTTGTGCTGCGGTTTTTTCGTAAGCGGTGACGATCTTTTGCACCAACGGGTGACGAACGACGTCGGCGGCGGTGAAATGATGCACGCCAATGCCACGCACGCCTTGCAGTACTTCTTGCGCGTCGGTCAGGCCTGATTTTTGATGTTTAGGTAAATCAACTTGCGTTGCATCACCGGTAATCACGGCTTTGCTGCCAAAACCAATTCGCGTTAAAAACATCTTCATTTGTTCGGGCGTGGTGTTTTGCGCTTCGTCCAAAATGATAAAGCTGTGGCTCAAAGTGCGGCCACGCATAAACGCGAGTGGTGCGATTTCGATGATTTGTTTTTCAAACAGCTTGGTGACTTTTTCGACGCCGAGCAAATCGTAGAGCGCATCGTATAAAGGGCGCAGATAAGGATCGACTTTTTGCACCAAATCGCCGGGCAAGAAGCCGAGCTTTTCACCCGCCTCAACTGCAGGGCGAACCAAGACGAGGCGTTGCACAGTATCTCGCTCTAGCGCATCCACCGCGCTGGCTACAGCCAGATACGTCTTACCTGTGCCGGCGGGGCCAATACCAAATGTCACATCATGTTCTGCAATCATTTTGATGTAAGTATTTTGCCCCGGCGTGCGGCCACGCAAATCACCACGCTTGGTGCGCAGTTGCGGCACGGTCGGATCAATAATCAGCTCATTTGGGTTGCGCAAAATTTCAATCAAACCCAATTGCACCGTATCGATATCCAGCGGCTCGTCTGCATCGTCGTAAAATATTTCCAGAGCATCGAGCGCTTTGCGTGCTGCTTTGATCGCCCCTGTGACTTTGAAAACCTCATTGCGCCGCGCAATCGTCACGTCGAGCGCCACTTCGATTTGGCGCAGATTGTCATCCAATGCGCCGCACAGATTGTCGAGGCGGGTGTTGTCGATGGGGGTGAAGCTGATGGATTCGGTATGCACAACAATCCTCGTTTGCGATTAGATTTCTTGCGTCACAATCTCACCGCGCAAGCTGCGTGGGAAGGCATCGGTGATTTTGACGTGCACAAATTGATTCATCAAGCGCGGATTGCCTTCAAAATTAACAATGCGATTATTGTCGGTACGGCCAGCGAGTTCGGTTTTGTCTTTTTTGGCAAAACGCTCAACCATCACGCGCTGAATGCTGCCGACCATCGCTAAATTAATTGCTTCGGCTTGCTGCTCTAAGCGTTTTTGCATGCGTTGCAGGCGCGCGAGTTTGACTTCTTCTGGCACATCATCGGGCAAATCGGCGGCTGGCGTACCAGGGCGACGGCTGTAAACGAAGCTGTAGCTGGTGTCAAAACCAACGTCTTCGATCAGCTTCATCGTGCGCTCGAAGTCTTCTTCGGTTTCGCCAGGAAAGCCAACGATAAAGTCACTCGAGAAACACAAATCAGGGCGCGCTTCGCGTAATTTGCGAATCACCGATTTGTATTCCAGCGTGGTGTAGCCACGTTTCATATTCACTAGCACGCGATCTGAACCCGCCTGCACCGGCAAATGGAGCTGTGAGCACAGTTTTGGCAGCGTGCGGTAGCAATCGATAATTCGCGCAGTCATTTCTTTCGGATGGCTGGTGGTGTACCGAATGCGTTCGATGCCGGGGATTTCGTGCACGTATTCGAGCAAGGTCGCCAAATCTGCGGTTTCACCTTCATCAGAACCATCCAAAATCACACCGCGATAGGCGTTGACATTTTGGCCTAGCAAATGCAGCTCTTTCACGCCTTGCTGTGCCAAATGCGCGACTTCGGTCAGGATGTCTTCAAATGGGCGCGACACTTCTTCACCGCGCGTGTACGGCACCACGCAGAAACTGCAATATTTCGAGCAGCCTTCCATAATCGACACATACGCCGCGCCACCTTCAACGCGAGCAGGCGGCATGTGGTCGAATTTTTCGATTTCGGGGAAGGAAATATCCACTTGGCTAATGCCCGATTTACGTTTGGCTGCGATCAATTCAGGCAAGCGATGCAAAGTTTGTGGGCCAAACACAATATCGACATACGGCGCGCGTTTCACAATCGCATCGCCTTCTTGTGACGCGACACAGCCGCCAACGCCGATCACCAAATTTGGATTGGCGATTTTCAGGTCTTTAATTCGGCCTAAATCAGAAAACACTTTTTCCTGCGCTTTTTCGCGCACGCTACAGGTGTTAAATAAAATCACGTCAGCTTCTTCGACGTTATCGGTTTTCACCAAGCCTTCGGAGGCATGCAATACGTCGACCATTTTGTCCGAATCGTATTCGTTCATTTGGCAGCCGAAGGTTTTAATAAATACTTTTTTGCTCATTATGTTAATTTCTTCTTTAGGTATATGGCTGTAGCCATTTATAAACAATGGCTATAATGGTATACATCTTAATTTGTTAGTAATGGTCACGGCACTGGGCGATCAGAAGTGTGTCGTCGTTAATTGCATAGACTAAGCGATGTCGGTCATCGATGCGGCGAGACCAAAATCCAGACAGTGCGTGCTTTAAAGGCTCTGGCTTGCCGATGCCAGCAAAGGGGGCGCGCTGGATTTCTTTGATCAATTGATTAATACGCTTGAGAATTGCTCTATCTGTAGTCTGCCAAAATAGGTAATCATCCCAGGCGGAGGCATCAAACTTGATCTGCATCGATCAGCTCTTTGATTTCCCCTTGCCCCGCCCGAAGTCGCTGTACGGAATCCATCAAGCGTTTCGCACCATTGGGATTGCGCAGCAGATACGCTGTTTCTTCCATCGCATGATAATCATCCAACGAAATCATGACGACGGGGCGGCCTTGTTGGCGGGTGATGACCACCGGCGAGTGGTCATCATTGACGCGATCCATCACTTCGGCAAAGTGCTGCCTAGTGTAGGTGTAGGTCATCGCTTCCATAAAAAACTCCGTTTATGTACTTATTTGTGTACATGGTACGTGTTTTCTAGGTATGAAGGAAGTGCAATACGATGGTCGGTGAAGTGGGGCGGCTTAATTGCAGCTCACAAATAAGCACTCCAAACCAAAAAAGCTTGCACGAGGCTCTTTGATGCGGCCAATCGACTTGAGATAAGCCACCTCCTCAGGAGACAAAATCCAAGCCCGCCAAATCAAATCTTGTCGGCTTGGCTCAACCTGTATCCAAACCGGCACATCTTTTGGTACTTGCTGCGCTTGAATCAAGCGATTCTGCGTATCCCGAATCTGAAAGGCTGCCGAAGTCTGGAAATCTTTGCCTTCTAGTCTAATGACTGGCGGCGTGAATGAATCCAGCTTCGCGTAATCCCCTTCTGGGAGGATTCGGGCTGCGAAGGTGGGCGTAGCCAAGGTAATTAGTAGTAAAAAAAAGATATTACGCATTTTGGGATCTCGTAAGTTTTCTTGATGTTGTGTATGGTAGCAAGCTCATGCCGTGATGCAAAAATTTCTTTTGATTTAAGTGGTTTATTTCAAAGCAGTTTGCTGTGATTTTGCATTTATTAAGAAATCTTTGATAGGCTTTAGTCGTTTGTCATCTTGAATATCTACTAAATCAATCAGAAAAGTATCGATTGATTTTGGACTATTTTTTAGTAGTTTTTCTAATAATTCGATCGCTTCTTTGTGTTGGTTGTTGTAGGAAAGGTAAATCGCTCTTTTATAGGCTACATTCTGGTATGGGCGATAGTGAATTAATCGTTTGCTTAGCTCAAGTTTGAAATCTAGGTCTTTGTCTGTAAGATCAAGACGCCAAAGCAGAGAGTGGTCTGAATCGGCGGACATGACTGGGTTTTTGCTAAATTGAAGTAGTTCATTTAAATTATCATTCATCTGGCTTGTATTCGTAGTAGGAAATGAAGATGTTGCTAATTTTCCATACCAGTTTAATGCGGCTATTCCTAGTGTTAGAAGTAAAGTAGGTATGGCTAAGAAGAGTAAATTTCTTCCTGCAAAGCTGATATTTTTATTGAAATTGGTTTCTTCTAGAAGTGTGCAGAAGATTATAAAGATAAGAAAAAATTGGGCGTGCCACAATGGAAATTCAACTAGGGAGTGAATTGTGATGATTGAGATAGCTGCTATAAGAAAAACTGATTCACTATCTTTTTTATTGTTGTATATGCCATTTATTAGCTGTGCGCTAAATGCGAATAAAATCACTGCTCCGAGTAAACCATACTCTGCAAGTATTTGAAGAATTAAGTTGTGGCTATGTGTAAATAATGGAGGGGATGAACTATTGAAATTAAATGGATAGGACTGATTTTGTTCAAAACTCCAATTTGCATATCCCCCAACACCGAGTCCAGAAATAGGGTTTGCTATAAAAGCTTGCCATGCCTTTTGCCATTCGATCCAACGTACACCTAGCGGCGCTTCTTGAGTGGCTCGTATTAAGGCGCTATCGGAGTTTAAAAAAGGAAGTAGAGGGGCTGCTAATTGTAGTAGCAGAGCTAAAATAGAGAAGAAAAACAAAGGCTTTGTTATTGAATGGATTTTATTTTTTTTAATGTGGAAAAAAAGCGTAATGATTATAGTGCATGCAATATACAGCAGGATACTTCTTGAAGAGGCAAGGGCGAGGCAGAAGGATAAAGAAATGCAGATAATAAAAAAAATTGATTTATTTAATATTTTTTGAGAGAAAAGGTAGCAAGCTGCTAGGCCACTTAAAAATACATAGTCACCTAATAAATTGCGCTGCTGCATAAAGCCTGAAGCATTGTTGCTGTCAGCAAAGCGTGGAATTAGCATAGGTAGTGTGCTAACCCATTCGTTGTAGCGATTAATTTGGCCAAATACTTCCATTAGTGCGAAAGGCAGTTGCAATAGGCCACCTGCACAAATACCAATTGCAAGTGCTGTACTGATCTGGGTTCGTGATAGAGAGTAATTACTAATGATGATTGAACTAATTGCTGCGGTTATAAAGTAAAAACAGGCAATCAGTGCAGGAGAAATATAAGTTGGTTTGTTGATCGGAATAGAAATAAAACTTAATAAAGCAAATCCAAATAAAGCCATTGCTGTTGCCGGTAGCTTAATCGTCTCCGTATTTCTCAGGCGTAGGCCGGCCGACAGACAAAACCCAAGTGCCAATAGTAAAGCAATATTTTCAGAAGCCCAACTTGTTGATGGCGCGTAACCCCATTGGAGAATAAATGGTGCTGAGGCGAGAAGCAGTAAAGATAAATACGAGGTGCGTGACATGAGAAGTTGTTTCCGAAATGATAAAAAGCGCCCCAACAGGGCGCTTTTTTTATTGGCTATGACGTAATATTAACGGCATGCAGCTGGGCGGTATTTAGCGAGTAAGGTGCCATTTGTTCCAAATGAGCCATCGCAAATCCATTGAATAGCATCTGACGGCACTGTTCCAGCAACTAGCGCCACACCTGATGAGCGAGGAGTTAGAATCAAACTATTGGCGCCTGCGGCAGCAACTTTCGCAGTGTAAGTAATCGTAATAGCACCCGATGTTGG
Source organism: uncultured Deefgea sp. (assembly GCA_963508915.1). GTDB lineage: Bacteria > Pseudomonadota > Gammaproteobacteria > Burkholderiales > Chitinibacteraceae > Deefgea. Next base: position 35,091 of record CAUOZE010000015.1, on the reverse strand, counting down.
ATCTACATTTAAATCGCTTACATTTGTCGATGCGCTTGGTTTGTTGAAGCCTGAATTAAGCGATGCACCATTGGCGGCGTTTTCAGACACAGTGGTTTTGGCTGCGGATGCCAAGCTTAAACCTTCAGTTACGCGGGCGCGGACGGTGTAGTCTTGGTAGGCTGGAATTGCGACTGCCGCCAAAATACCGATAATTGCAACAACGATCATCAATTCGATCAAAGTAAAACCTTGCTGGGCGCGTTTCATGTTCATTGTGATTCTCCTTGGGGGTTGTAGTCATTATTGACTTGGTTTTTTAATAAGCAACTTCTGTGCCAGTAGCTGAAATTAGCATTTCATTATGTAGTGCGGTATTCACTAAGCTGGAAATTAAGATGAAGCTACCGAAAAGTGTCACTTATTATGACGTTTTAAGGGATGTTTTCACGTTCGTTGCAGAAAGGCGCACAAGAGGGCGTGGGGTTCGTTTGGTCATCGACTGCCAATCACTGCGTTATGTCAAAAAAATGCCCATAAAGGGCGTTTTCAGCTATATCTTCTGATCGATTAACGGCAAGAGGCTGGGCGATATTTTGTCAATAGTGTCCCTGCATTGGTTCCGAATGAACCGTCGCAAAACCATTGAATTGCATCAGAAGGTGCTGTGCCAGCTGCGAGTGCTGAGCCTGATGATCTAGGGGTTAAAATCAGTGTGTTTGCTCCAGCTTGAGCAACTTTGCTGCTGTAGGTTATTGTGATGACTCCGTTTGTATCGTCTACTGTAATCAGATCAACATTGGTGCTTGGACTTGGGATAACCCAGCCAGAGGAAAATGAGGCTCCGTTAGAGGAATTGTCAATGACGGATGTTTTTGCAGCTAATGCAAGGCTTAAGCCTTCTGTGACGCGAGCGCGCACGGTGTCATCTTGGTAAGCAGTGATCGCAACTGCTGCCAGAATCCCAATGATAGCGACCACAATCATCAATTCAATCAATGTAAAACCATTCTGAACACTCTTTGCACTCATGGCGGTTCTCCTACGGCTTGGATTTTCATGTTAATTAAACCAAGTGCAAGATTTGTGCCTGTCAGCAAACGAATTGTATGAAAGTAGATGTTGTCGGTATGGGTTGAGTGGTCACAGGTAATTTTGGAATAGTGTCTCTTATTTCTTTATAAAAACTTGAATGATTGGCTATTGCTTGCCAACAAGTTGTGTTGTGACAGGTTTGGCTAGTTCTGTGTGTTATAGCGCTTTAAGTTAGCTCATTAATTCAATAACCCGCTGATTCCCCGAGCCCCGCCATGGCTGATTTGTAGGCTGGTCCTGCTCATACTTTCCATCAATCAGTACGTCTATATATTTCAGTATTTCCAGCTCTGCGACTTCCTCATAAACATACCCAGTCCACAACCAAATATTCTTGGCTGGATAGCGCTGTTTGAAGGCTTGGCAGAGTTCGAGGATGGCATCGCGGTTGGCGGCGTGGAGGGGGTCGCCGCCGGAGAGGCTGAGACCGTCGTGGTTTTCACAGGCGTCTAACAATTCTTGTTGAACTTGTGCCGTAAAAGGTAAGCCCGATTTTCTATCCCACGTTGATTCGTTGTAGCAGCCAGCGCAGGCGTGGAGGCAGCCAGTGACAAAAAGCGTCACTCGGATGCCTTCGCCGTTGACGAGGTCGTGCGTGTAGTAGCGGTCGTAATTCATGGGTATGCTGTTGTGGGCTTTGTTTATTAGTGACTTGATTGATATACATTGCTTTAGCTCCTTCCCCCTTGACGGGGGAAGGCTGGGATGGGGGTGATGAACTATCACGGCACTCCGTAGTTTCACCTCACCCCACCCTAACCCTCCCCCGTCAAGGGGGAGGGAATAAATCCTAAGCTGCGTGTTTCACGCGGCGCATCACTTCTTTTTGTTTCCCCGCATTAAATGGCCGTGCATTCGGGCTGCCCAGATAGCCGCAGACGCGGCGGGTGACGGATAAGGTTGCGCTGTCGCTATTGCCGCAGTCGGGGCAGGTGAATCCTTCAGCGGTCGCCAGTGTTTCGCCCATAAAGCCGCATGCACCGCAGGCGTCAACTGGCGTATTTGTGCCGAAATACGGCACTTTTGTGACGGCATAGTCCCAAATGCGCTCTAAGGCTAATAAGTTGTGCTTCATATTTGGCAGTTCGACATAAGTAATATGACCGCCGCTGGCGAGTTCAGCGTAACCGGTTTCGAAATCGATTTTTTCAAAGGGGTTTACTTTGCGCAGTACGTCCAAATGGAAAGAGTTGGTGTAGTAGCCCTTGTCGGTCACTTCGGCAATCGTGCCAAATTGCGCTTGATCGAATTTGCAGAAACGGTGGCAGAGCGATTCGCTCGGTGTTGAGTACAGCGAAAAGCCAAAGCCCGTTTCGGCTTTCCAGCGTTTGGTGGTTGCACTCATCGTTTCAATGACGGTGTGCAAGAATTCGCGGGCGGCTGCATTTTGCGCTGGATGATTGCCAAACATCAGTGTGCCGACTTCGTGCAGGCCGATGTAACCGAGAGAAATCGAGGCACGGTCGTTTTTAAAAATGCTGATGATGTCGTCGTCCGCCTTCAGGCGAATGCCAAATGCGCCTTCCATATACAAAATCGGAGCCACATTGGCTTTGACGCCTTCGAGGCGTTGAATGCGTAAATACAGCGCGCGAAAGCAGACTTCGAGGCGCTCTTGGAGTATTTCATGAAAACGGGTTTGATCGCCCTGCGCTTGAATCGCGATGCGCGGCAGATTGAGGCTGACAACGCCTAGATTATTGCGACCATCGAGTTGCTCCACGCCATTTTCATCACGCCATGTCGATAAAAAGCTGCGGCAGCCCATCGGTGACACGGGCACGCTGGCGCCGGTAATTTGGCGATTGAGCTTGGCCGAAATGATATCGGGGTACATGCGTTTGGACGTGCATTCGAGTGCGAGCTGTTTGATGTCGTAATTTGGATCGGTCGGCTTGAGGTTGATTCCCTCGTCGATAAAAAACACCAGCTTAGGGAACACCGGCGTCGTGCCTTCTTTACCCAGACCTTTAATGCGCACGCGCAAAATCGATTGTTGGATGATACGCTCGGCCCAACTGGTGCCCATGCCGAACGAGAACGTCACGAACGGCTGTTGGCCGTTCGAGCTAAATAGCGTGTTGATTTCGTACTCGCAGGCTTGAATGCCATCGTTGGCTTCTTTTTCAGTGCGCTCAATCGCGTAGCGTTCTGGCTCGGTGATGCCGTATTCGTGGGCCACAGCGAGATTTTTTTCGTACGATTTGAGCACATACGGTGCAAGCGTTTGGTCGATATTCGGGATCGTCGTGCCGCCGTATTGATGGCTGGCCACTTGGGCGATGATTTGTGCAGTGACGGCGCAAGCGACCCCGACCGATTTGGGGCTTTCGATTTTGGCGTTTCCAAGCCTAAAGCCATCACGCAGCATGCCTTTTAAATCAACGAGGCAGCAGTTGGTGAATGGCAGAAAGGGCGAATAATCGAGGTCGTGAAAATGAATGTCGCCGCTATTGTGTGCTTCCAGAATGTCTTTCGGTAAAAAGGTGCTGGCGAACTGTTTAGACACAATCCCTGCCATCAAATCGCGCATCACGGGGAATACGTTGGCGTCTTTATTGGCGTTTTCAGTGGTTGCATCGATATCGGTTTTGTTGACCAAGCCCATCAATTTGGCGTGCAGCTCAGAGCCTTGCGCGCGGATTCGGTCGCGCTCGAAACGATACTGTATATAGATACGCGCAACTTCTGGGTATTCCTGCATTAAAGCGTCTTCGACGAGCTGTTGAATGGTTGGAATATCCAGCACGGAGGGGGTTTTATTGAACAGGTCGGCGTCATTGAGGCGACGGCATTCCTCTTCAACAAAACTGGTGATTTGTTCGGCTAATAACTCAGGCTCAGGGTAGCGGGCGGCAGTGGCAGCGCGGCGGCAGGCTTCATAAATTTTGGCACTGTCGTAGGCGGCTTTAGCGCCGTCGCGTTTAATCACTTTGAGCATGGTGGTGGGCTTCCCTTGGCGAGTTATTGGTGTGTCAATTAATAGTAAATTCTTGCTGGGCAACTTTGTTCGTCTGACGCAAATAACGTTCAACATAGCTCAAAAAAAAAGTGGGCGAGCAAAGTACGCTCGCCCCAATTGGCTCATTACAGGGTATAGCGCTTGGCTTATTTGCTTTAAACGATTTGGGCAAGATACATTGATTGTTGCCCTAGGATTTTACTAGTCAGTCGATTAAAAAGCTGTATTGCGAATGATGAGTAAACACAATATATGGTGTTTTGTTTTTGTTTGCTGCACACAATGATGTGTTTTTGATGATGGTCAAATTCTGACGGAGTCAATTGGTGTTTCTTAATCTGTTGGCATTTTGTATGGCGCATCAGTGAGCGTTTTAGTCTCGTAATTCCTTGGTGTTATGCTGCGCTTTTATTTAGTGGAGAGGCAAGATGTTGGGGGCGAAATGGGGCTTGGGTTTGCTTGTTCTCTCTGTGCTGCAGCCTGTTCATGCTGCTGAAAGGAAAAGCTTTAGTTTGAAAGATCGGCAAAGTGTGAAAAAAAATGCGGATGCCGTGTTGGCGGTGATGTCGTATTCGACGATTTTGGATTTGACTTCGAGTAATTTGTCGATTCAACAGTCGGGTAGTGAGGATAAAAGTCTGGTGATGTCGCAACTCGGTGGTGGTGACGTGATTAGTGACACTATTCCTTTGTATTTAGAAGGGGCAATCGCTTACAGCCGCTTTGATCCGACCTTTGTCGCCAGTAATGGCACCGAGACGCGCGATATTCCGCTGAAGTGGACCGCGGTGACGGGCACAGGCGGCATCGGTTGGGATTTCCCGTTGTCAGAAAACTGGGTAGTGCGACCCATTTTTGATTTTTCTTTGGGCAAAGTGGTGAGTGATTTGCGGGTTGCTAATTGGTGGGTCAATCAAAAAGCAGATACCGATTTAAACTTTTTTCAAGACGGCTCGATGAATGTTTATGGCTTGGGCGGCGCTTTGATGTTTGATTATGAGTTGGTCAAGCCCGAGTATGAGGTTGATGTTGAATTTCGCTTCTCGGCGATGCACTTAGAGACTTTTAAATCGGATGATTTGGTTTCTGGCAGCGCAGATTCGCAAACGGCGAATGTGTGGGCGCGTTATCGAGCAGCAACGGGAATGACCTTGCTGCAACGCCCCTTGCGCTATGTGTTGGAGGCCTCGCATTCCCGTTATTACGGTGATCAAGCAGGCGTACTGGGGTTCGATTATTTATCGACAGTGGGCTTGGGCTTGGAGTTGGATTCGAGCGCTTATTCAATCATCGTCACCCGCACTCGTTTGGTGGCGCGCTATATGTTTGGTCCTAATGTATCTGGATTTGGTATGGGTTTGGCGGTGAGTTTTTGATGGTTATGTATTGCTATTTAGCCATTACTTAATAATGAATACACAGCAATACCCCCGTTGGCTAGAGCATGAACCGCGCTAAATCATGATTGGTGGCCACACTAGCGAGTTTGCCACTAACAAATTCAGCATCAATCGTTACCGTGCCGCGTTTCGCTTCAAAAGAAATCTCTTCGAGTAGGCGCTCCATCACCGTGTACAAGCGGCGAGCGCCGATGTTTTCGGTGCTTTCATTCACATGCCATGCCATTTCAGCCAAGCGGCGGATGCCGTCTTCGGTGTAGACCAACTCAACGTCTTCAGTCGCCAGCAAGGCTTGATATTGCTTGGATAGGCAAGCATCCGTGCCTGTTAGAATCGTCGCAAAGTCTTCGACCGTGAGCGAGTTCAGCTCAACGCGAATTGGAAAGCGGCCTTGCAATTCGGGGATTAAATCGGACGGTTTGGCTAAGTGAAATGCGCCGCTGGCGATAAATAAAATATGGTCTGTTTTGACCATGCCGTATTTCGTGGTGACGGTGGTGCCTTCAACCAGTGGCAGCAAATCGCGCTGCACACCTTGGCGAGACACTTCACCGCCTTGGCCCTCAGATCGAGTAGTCACTTTGTCGATTTCATCGATAAACACAATACCGTTTTGTTCCACCAATCGTAGCGCTTCAGCTTTGGTGTCTTCATCATTAACAAGTTTGGCAGCTTCTTCGTCGATCAGTATTTTGAGCGCGTCGGGTACTTTCTGCGATTGCTTTTTGGTTTTACCGCCCATCGCGCCTTTAAACATATTTTGAATCTGGCTAGAAAAGTCTTCCATGCCCGGCGGTGCAAATACTTCCATTGCCGGCGCGTGGGCGGCGACGTCGATTTCGATTTCTTTATCGTCGAATTTGCCTTCGCGCAGCATCTTGCGGAATTTTTGCCGAGTTTCGCTCATGCTGTCTTCACCATTCACAGCGCCATAGCTTGGCGTTGCAGGCGGTAGCAGCACATCCAGTACGCGGTTTTCAGCGGCATCTTCGGCACGAACCCGATTTTTGCTAATGGCGGTCTCGCGAACTTGTTTAATCGCGATTTCAATTAAATCACGAATGATGCTGTCGACATCTTTGCCGACATAACCGACTTCGGTGAATTTGGTGGCTTCCACTTTAATAAATGGCGCATCAGAGAGTTTGGCTAAACGACGCGCAATTTCAGTTTTACCCACGCCCGTTGGCCCAATCATCAAAATATTTTTCGGCGTGATTTCACTGCGTAGCGGCTCAGCCACTTGCTGACGGCGCCAGCGATTGCGTAACGCAATGGCAACGGCTTTTTTCGCAGCAGCTTGCCCGACGATGTGCTTGTCGAGTTCGTGGACGATTTCTTGCGGGGTCATTTGGGTCATATGCATTCCATTTCAATACAGGTTGGAAAATACATCGGGGCTGGCAGGTCTTTTTTAAAGGGAGCGTAGTTCGTGGTGTGAATTTGCCTGTCAATTCGATGATGCAATTTCAAAATTCTTGACTAGTCTTATACATAACGCGTCAAGGTGCTTAGGGCGATATAGAAGTAATCCAAGGTCTCTCTGAGATTGAAGTATAAAAAACGCCAAATGATGCGGTGCAAGCTTAGACAAGCCGCATGAATGGATTTAACAAGGGGGCGCAATGATTGATGATGACAACTGGCTAGAGGACGATACCGATTCGCTATCGAGCGTACACGCTGAGCCTTGGCATGTCCTCGTGGTGGATGATGAGCCCGATATTCATCATGTGACAAAATTAGCGCTATCCAATATCGATTTTCTGAAACGGCCATTGAACATTTTGTCATGTTACTCAGGCAGCGAGGCTTTGGATTTATTGGCCACACGTGATGATATTGCGCTGGTGCTGCTCGATGTGGTGATGGAGTCGGAAGACGCGGGTCTGAATGTAGCGCGTGATATTCGGGAAAAACTTCATAACCATCATATTCGAATTATTTTACGGACTGGCCAGCCTGGCGTGGCACCAGAACGGCATGTGATTGAAAACTACGATATCAATGATTACAAAGCCAAAACCGAACTCACGCGCGACAAGTTATACACCGCCGTGTTGGGTACTTTGCGCTCGTACAATGACATCATGTTGATCGAGCATCAACGACGCCAGCTTGAAGCGAATCGTCGAGGGTTGATCAAAGTCGTCGATGCATCAACAACGATCTTCAAGCAGCAGTCGGTGCTGAAATTTGCACAAGGCGTGCTTGAGCAACTGCAAGCGTTGCTGTTTTTTGAGCAAGACGCTTTGTATGTGGTGGTTAGTGGTGGTCTTGCAGCGCTGAGCGATAGCGATAATTTGAAGGTCATGTATGCGACCGGAGGCTACCAAGCGTTTTGTGGTCAGTCTTTAGCCGAGGCCGATTTGGAGCGTTTGCGCCCATCGATTGATGAGGCACTCATGAAACGACAAAGTATTTTTGCGCCGGATCATTTTGTTGGTTTTTTTCAAGCTCCGCATGGCGCATTGAATTTATTGATTATCGATGGCCCCGTTGCGTTGTCGCACCCTGATGCTGATTTGATTGATTTGTTCTGCAAAAATGTCGCGATTGCTTACGAAAACTTAATGCTCAATAAAGAGATCGAAGACACGCAACGCAGCATTATTTATCAATTGTCTGAGGTGATTGAAAACCGCTCTAAAGACACTGGTAAACATATTCATCGTATGGCTGATTTTTCCTATGCCTTGGCGCTTGAATTGGGTATGGACGAAGAAGAGGCAGAAATTATTCGCACGGCTAGCCCCCTGCACGATATCGGCAAGGTGGGCATTCCTGATTTGGTCTTAAATAAGCTGGGGGTGCTCGACGCTCAAGAGCGCGCCGTAATGGATACGCATGCGCAGTTGGGTTACGACATGTTGAAAGAATCTAAACCTCGGATTCTAAAAATGGCGGCAATTATTGCGCATGAGCATCATGAAAAGTGGGACGGTAGCGGCTACCCGCGCAAATTGAAAGGAGAAGAAATTCACATTGCAGGGCGGATTATTGCGTTGGCCGATGTCTACGATGCATTAGCACATTCGCGCTGCTATAAACCACCGTGGTCGCGTGAGCGGGTTTTAGAGACGATACAAGCAGGCTCTGGCAATCACTTTGACCCTAATGTGGTGGCGGCGTTTTTCCGCTGCTTGCCAAAATTAGAGGAAATTCGCATGGCTTATCGTGATTGTGATGTTTAATGCCTAAGTAAATAGGGGATTTCCGGTTAGAATGGGCGATTGCTGTAGGCATCGCCCTTTTTGTCGTCTGGAACAAGCATGATGTGCTTTTTACTGGCATCGTGTGATTTAACAAAGGTCACTCCGAATGAATAAAGACTATCTCGAACGCATCCTATCTGCTCGCGTCTACGATATTGCGATTGAATCGCCACTCGAACTCGCACCTAATTTATCGCGTCGTATTGGTAATACAGTGTATTTCAAGCGTGAAGATATGCAGCCAGTGTTCTCATTTAAGATTCGGGGTGCTTATAACAAAATGGTGCAACTCTCACGCGCTGATTTAGAGCGTGGGGTGATTACTGCATCGGCAGGCAATCACGCACAGGGCGTGGCAATTGCTGCGCAACATTTAAAATGCCGTGCAACGATTGTGATGCCGGCGACCGCGCCACGGATTAAAGTTGATGCCGTAACGCGGCGTGGTGCTGAGGTCGTATTGATCGGCGATTCGTATTCGGATTGTTATGCGCATGCGACACAACTGGCTGCCGAGTCAGGTGCAACATTTGTTCATCCTTATGATGATCCCGATGTCATTGCAGGGCAGGGGACGGTGGCGATGGAGATTTTGCGCCAGCATCCGGATCACATCCATGCGGTGTTTATTCCTGTAGGTGGTGGTGGCCTGTTGGCGGGCATGGCGGCGTATATCAAACGCCTGCGTCCCGAGGTGAAAGTGATCGGGGTTGAGCCAACAGATGCCAATGCGATGTATTTGTCGCTGAAATTAGGCGAGCGGATTACTTTGCCGCAAGTGGGCATTTTTGCTGACGGTGTCGCAGTCAAACAAGTCGGTGAAGAGACTTTCCGCCTTTCACAAGAATTTGTCGATGATGTGATTCTGGTCGATACCGACGCCATGTGCGCGGCGATTAAAGACGCTTTTGAAGACAATCGCTCGATTTTAGAGCCCGCAGGCGCTTTAGCGATTGCCGGTATGAAGGCCTGGGCGGCACGAGAAAATGTACAAGATCAGACTTTGATCGCCATTGCCTCAGGCGCGAATATGAATTTCGATCGTCTGCGTTATGTGGCCGAGCAAGCCGAAATGGGCGAGCAGCGCGAAGCGATTATGGTCGTGACGGTGCCAGAAAAACCTGGCAGTTTCCGTACTTTCTGCAGTTTAATTGGTGCACGGAACGTGACCGAATTTAACTATCGCTACGCCAAAGATTCTGAAGCGCATGTATTTGTTGGTTTATCGATTCAGCATCGTTCAGAAGTAGTGGATCTGATCGGCAAGTTGGCTGAGCATCAATTGGCTGCGGTGGATTTGACTGATAATGAGCTGGCCAAACTGCATATTCGTCACTTGGTTGGCGGTCATGCACCGCAAGCGGTGAATGAGCGTTTGATTCGTTTTGAATTTCCTGAGCGGCCAGGTGCTTTGTTGAATTTCCTCAATGGCATGAGCGACAACTGGAATATTTCTTTATTCCATTATCGTAATCATGGTGCCGATTACGGCCGGGTCTTGGTCGGAATTCAAGTGCCACCGGAAGATGATGCTGAATTTAATGCTTTCTTAACGCGTTTGGCTTATCCGTACTGGGTAGAAACACAAAACTTGGCGTATCAGCTTTTCTTGGGAACGGATGCGGCGGTCACTGGCCCCGAGGCATAAATTGCAACGCGCTGGCGTGCAACACAGCTATTTATCGCACTCCATTCTATAGTAAGTAATGCATGTCGCCCTGCCGTTAAACGTGGGGCGTCTTTTTGCCTTCCATTTTGAGTAAATTCAGGTGATGCCCAACTTTCAACGCTTCCGAGCCGCAATTTTGATTTTATTGAGCGGATTGATTCTGACCGCGGCCATGATCGGCTTGTGGTATGGCCAAATGACGTCATCTAGCTCGCAGCGAACAAATGAGCTGCAGCAAGCGATCGCCTTGCAATTAGCTGCCGATCTGGATCAAAAAGAAGCCATTTTGCGTCAAATCCAAGCGGCGTTTATTGCGCAGCCTAGCTTGTCACGTGGGCAGTTTAATCAGTTGGCACTCAATACCAATTTTCCAAATCGTGCTCCAGCCATTTTTGCCATCGGATTTATTCGCCCCGTTGCTAGTGCGCTTCTTAATGAGTATGTGTTAACCAATCGTTCAAATACGGATTTTGGCGCTGGGTTTTATGCCCAATTTGGCGTGCAAACAGACTCTGCGCAAGCGCAGGTGCTGGAGATGGTTAGCCCGCTTAATCGAAGTTCCGCCCTGTGGCTGGGGGAGGATTTGGCCAAGGTTCCGTTGATTCAAGCCAATTTAGACTCTGCGCTAAGTACTGGCTTAGCGTGGGGCGCGTCGATTAACTTGCGCGGTCAGCCCAATGGGAATGTATACGCACTCTATTTGCCGATTTTTCAAAACGTGCTTGAGCAGCCGACAGCGGAGTTATTGCAAGACAACTATCTGGGAAGTGCCGTCGTATGGTTCAAGGTGAGCGAATTGCTGCGAGGTATCGAGCGCGACGCCCAGTCTGCTGGTTTCGCGATTCGCCTCATGGATCTTGGTCCTAATCAAAGGGTGGGAGACGCAGAGAGCACAATTTTATTTACATCTAAAAAATGGTCGGCTGCCATTAGCCAATATGGGGCCGCAGAGAGCCAAATCGTGAATATATTTGGGCGACAATGGCGTTTGGAGTTTGCGAACTTGCATGGCGCTTTATTGCCATCAGAGCAACGCTTGATCCTGTTTTTGGCTTTATTGGGTTGCACTTTAAGTTGCGTACTGGCTGTGGCGTTTCAACGGTTTTTTCAACGTCAACGCGTACTTGAATTGGCAGCTCAAGGGCAAGAGTCAATTCAGAGCCTAACGTTTGAGCGCCAAAGTCGAGCGATGCTCGATGCGGTGAGCGATCCGCTCATTTTGCGAGACATCAATGGCGTCGTTATTTATGCCAATGCGCTGGCCGAGCACCGTTTTGCTGAGGGCGAGCAAGGCCTCCTTAGCGAGAATCAGTTTGTATTTGATGCCGCTGAGCTGGGTAATTTGGCGATGCCCGTACAACTGAGCCAACAGCATCTTGATCGTGATGGCGTTTTGCGACAATACGATGTGATTATCAAACCGCTGCGAAATCAAGGCTTGCACTGGGTAGGTAATGTACTACATGCGCGAGATATCAGTGCGGGGGCTGCGCTGACCCAAGAGTTGCAATATAAGTTGGATCGATTGAGTGAATTGGTTGAGGTCTCGAGCGATTGGTTTTGGGAGCAAGACGCGCAAGCCAGATTTACCTATGTGTCGGGTGGTTTCTTTGCTGATTTGGATGTAAATCCAGCGATTTTTATCGGCAAATGTCGCTGGGAGTTGGGCTCGGGGGGCTTAAGTGAGGCGCAGTGGGATGCTCATCGTGGTGTTTTGGCGTCGCATTGGCCGTATCGTGACTTTGAATACCAAGCGTTTTTAAACAATCAGATTTTGTATTTTAGTGTTTCAGGTCGCCCCATCTTTGCTGCGGACGGCTCTTTTGCTGGCTATCGTGGGGTTGGGCGTAATGTTACTGCCATGCGCAATGCTCAAGTGGCCTTATTCGAAGAGCGGCAACGGGCATTGGCCACATTAGAATCGATTGCCGATGGCGTACTGACGACGGATGTGAATGGGCGGATTGATTATATTAATCCTGTCGCTTCCGCCTTGTTGGGCTGGGAATTAGAAATGGCGCGAGGTCAATTTTTGGGTGCAGTTTATCAATCGGTTGACGTAAAAAATCGTTTACCGTTGGCTAATTTGGTCACAGCTTCGTTGCAGGGGGGCGCCGACAATCAAGGGGCGCGGCGTAGTGTCTTACTCAATAAACTGGGCTTACATTTTCAAATTGAGGAAAGCGCGGCGAGAATTCGCGATGAAAACAATCGTACTTTAGGTGCGGTACTGGTGTTTCGAGATGTCAGCAATTGGCGCGATGAGAATGAGCGAGTGGATGGGTTTTAGTGGGTATTGGTCTGTAGCTATTTTTATTAGGTGTCTACAGGCCGATACCCTTGTTTTGCTTAGTCTGACAGACCTTCAAACAACTTAGTCGACAAATATCGCTCGCCAAACGATGGGATAATAATCGCAATCAGTTTGCCAGCGTTTTCAGGGCGTTTCGCCACCTGAATCGCTGCCCACGTTGCCGCGCCTGCTGAAATGCCGCACAAAATCCCTTCTTGTGTTGCCATCAAACGCGCCATCGCAAACGCGTCGTCGTTCGTTACACGAATCACTTCATCGTAAATGGTTGTATTGAGTACCGCTGGCACAAAGCCTGCGCCAATCCCTTGAATTGGATGTGGCCCTTTTGCGCCGCCGCTGAGCACTGGGCTGGCATCGGGTTCAATTGCAATCGCTTGGAAGGATGGTTTTTTTGCTTTGATGACTTCAGCGATACCGGTAATCGTGCCGCCTGTACCCACGCCAGAAATTAAAATGTCGATTTGACCGTCGGTGTCTTCCCACAATTCAATCGCCGTGGTGTTGCGGTGAATTTCTGGATTGGCTGGATTTTCAAATTGTTGCAGCATTAAGTAATTGCTGTGTTCTTCAGTGAGGGCTTTAGCCTTGCCAATCGCACCGCCCATGCCATCAGGACCTGGTGTTAAGATCAATTCAGCGCCATAACCACGCAATAGCGCACGACGTTCTTTCGACATCGTTTCTGGCATCGTCAGCACCAATTTATAGCCACGCGCCGCGCACACCATCGCCAAACCAATGCCAGTATTGCCCGATGTTGGCTCAACAATCACCGTATCCGAGCCGATTTGGCCTGCCGCTTCCGCCGCGTCAATCATGCTGACTGCGATGCGGTCTTTGACTGAATGCGATGGATTCATGTATTCCAATTTAGCAACGAGGGTCGCAACACAACCTTCGGTAACACGGTTCAGTTTAACCAGCGGTGTGCGGCCGATCAGTTCGGTGACATTATTTGCGATTTTCATGCGTTTATCCTTGGGGTGAATTAAGCGATAATCAGATTGTAATCGCAGTTGTTCGCGCAATTGAAGGAACTCTTCATTTTAAGGAAAGAATATGCAGGTCTATCGCGTTGGCGGTGCGGTTCGGGATCGTTTATTGGGACTGCCGGTCAAAGACATCGATTGGGTGGTGGTCGGTGCAACGCCGCAGCAGATGCTCGATTTAGGCTATCAAGCGGTGGGTAAAGATTTTCCCGTGTTTTTGCATCCGAAAACGCATCAGGAGTATGCGCTTGCACGCCTTGAACGTAAAAGCGGCCATGGCTATACTGGCTTTGAAGTGCAGGCTAGCCCAGATGTGACTTTGGAAGAAGACTTGCTACGCCGCGATTTGACGATTAATGCGATTGCCGAAGATGAGCACGGCAACTTGATCGACCCCTACGGTGGGCAAGCTGATTTGGCGGTCAAAGTGTTACGCCATGTTTCGCCTGCTTTTGCCGAAGATCCAGTGCGGATTTTACGTTTGGCGCGTTTTGCTGCGCGCTTTGATTTTGTCGTCGCGCCAGAAACGATGGCGTTGATGCGGCAGATGGTCGCGGATGGCGAGGTCGATCATTTGGTTGCCGAGCGGGTTTGGCAAGAAGTCGCCAAAGGGCTGATGGAAGACAAGCCAAGTTTGATGTTTGAGATCTTGCGAGAATGCGGCGCTTTGGCGCGAATTGCGCCCGAAATCGACGCGCTGTGGGGAGTGCCGCAACGCGCGGATTATCATCCAGAAGTTGATACCGGCTTGCACACGATGCTGGTGCTGAACTATACCGCCGCACAAGGCTGGCCGTTGGCGGTGCGTTTTGCTGCCTTGTGCCACGATTTGGGTAAAGCCAAAACGCCTGCCGATGTGTTGCCGCGGCATATTGGCCACGAAGCGCGTGGTGTGCCGCTGGTTGAAGCATTGTGCAAGCGTTTGCGGGTGCCAAGTGACTGCAAAGAGCTTGCCGTTTTGGTTTGTCGCGAACATACCTTGGTGCATACCTCCGAGCAGTTGCGGCCTGAAACGGTCATGGCGCTGCTCATGCGTTGCGATGCCTTGCGCCGTCCAGAGCGATTTACGCAGATGCTTGATGCCTGCTTGGCGGATGCGCGCGGTCGCTATCAGTTTGAGGATTGCGAGTACCCGCAGCACGCGTATTTATTGACGATGCGTGAAGCCGCCGCAGCGGTCGATGCAGGCGCGATTGCCACGCAATGCGCTAATCCAAAAGAGATTGCGACTGCGGTCGCTGCGGCGAGAGTGGCTGCGATTGCTTTGGCCGCTTGGCAGAGTTCGGCAAAGTAATTTTTCTAAAAAGGCAACAACCGGCGATTAAGTCGGTTTTTTTTCGGCGAAAAAAGATGTGTTTGCTAAGCTGAAAAGCCATTCATGAGGGCTTCCACGATGCAAGTTAAGCAAATTAAAGTGAAACAGTTATCTGAACTCAATGCACAGTTGCAAAATTTGGCTGCCATTGAGCCGCAATGGCTATTGGTGTTTGCGAGTCGAGCCCTATTGAGTGATGCGCAATGCTTTTCAATATTGCGACAACAGTTTCCAGACGCTGCTTTGTTGGGGTGCTCGACAGCGGGTGAAATTTCAGTTGATGGTGTTGATGATCACAGTTGCGTGATCACGGCGGTGAAGTGGTCGTATGGAGTACCGAAAACCGCGGTAACTCAGTTGCAGAACATGGAAGACAGCGAGGCTGCAGGGCAGCGCTTAGCTTCGATTTTGAGTCAGCAGCCTTTATCGGGGGTGCTGGTGCTGGGGCAGGGCGTTAATATCAATGGCAGTGCTTTGGTGCACGGTTTGGCCAGTGGCTTAGCTGGCGGGGTACCGATTATGGGCGGTTTGGCCGGTGATGGTACGGCATTTGGGCAGACGGCGGTGCTTAGTAATGACGGCGTCGCGAGCAATACCGTGGTGGCTCTGGCGATCCCTGTTGGCGTACAAATCGGTCATGGTTCGTTTGGTGGTTGGAAACCATTTGGCCCTGCGCGCAAAGTAACACGCAGTACCGGCAATGTGCTTTTTGAGCTCGATGGCGAGCCCGCATTAGAAGTCTATAGGCGCTACCTTGGCGAATATGCTGCGCAATTGCCGTCATCGGGCTTGCTATTCCCCTTTGAGATGCTGGGGCAAGATCACTCCGCGATGGGCTTGGTGCGTACAATTTTAGGCGTCGATGAGGTTAATGGCAGTTTGATTTTGGCGGGGGATATTCAAACCGATGGTTATTTGCGCCTGATGCATGCCAGCAATGATGCTTTGGTTGAAGGAGCAGAAGCTGCAGCCAATGCGGCCCAAGAGATGGTGAGTCAAGTTGGACAAGGTTTGGGTTTGTTGGTTAGCTGCGTGGGTCGCAAGCTGGTGATGGGTGGACGTATTGATGAAGAAATCGAAGCGGTTGGTGATGTATTTGGCCAGCATATTGCCATAGCTGGATTTTATTCCTATGGCGAAATTAGCCCGTTTGTAAATTCGACTGAGTGTAAATTACACAATCAAACGATGACCATCACCATTTTGAGTGAATCGCAAGCATGAACAAACTGCTGGCTCGTCAATTAAAGCGCCATCTAGCTTGTGTTGATGAGCAGGCGGTTCAAGCGATGCTGCAATCGATCGAGCAAACGGCGGATGGGCTTGAAAATCGAGCGGTGGCCAATGTATTACTTGGCCTGCGTACACTGATTACCGCGACCGATGAGGCGTATAGTCAGTTTGATCGTGATGTCGCTTTGGGGTCGCGTAGTCTGCAAATTAGTTCGGATGAATTAACGCAAGCCAATGAAACACTCAGGCAGGAGGCAGCAACGCGGCAGCGCGCGATTGATGCGCTGTGGCAAACCGCAGGTCAATTGCAGCTGAGTTTGGGTCTGCCGCCGATAGATGAAAAAACGGCTGATTTAGAGCAGTTGTCGGTGTTGATGGGGCAACTGGTTGATGCTCGGCAAAAAGCGGAAGCTGCATTATTGGCCCAAGAGGCGCAGTTCCGTACTTTAGCTAGCAATATCCCTGGCGTGGTGTTTCGTTGTCAAATTGATTACCCATGGGGTATGCACTATATCAACGATGAAATTGAGGTGCTTACGGGCTATACCTCAGATCTATTTTTAGCGCCGCAGCCTTCTTGTAGTTATGGTTCATTGATTTATGCTGATGACTTGTCTGTGGTTGATTCTGCTGTGAGTGCGGCGGTGGCTGGCGGAGAGCGCTACTCGGTCGAGTACCGGATTGTTGACGCCAAAGGCGAGGTGCATTGGGTTTATGAGCGTGGTCAAGTGGTGCGTGATGCTGCAGGGCGTGCAGAATGTTTGGACGGGTTGATCTTTGATGTCACCGAGCAAAAACGTGCCGCCAATCGTTTGCGACAGTTGTCGGCGGCGATCGAAGCTAGTCCAAGTCCAGTTTTAATTACGGACGTCAAAGGCCTGATTGAATATACCAATCCAAAATTTGAACATACGTTTGGTTATACCTTGACGGAAATTCTCGGTAAGAATCCCACGGAAATTTTGTTGGGCAGCACACCCAAACCTGTCGTGCATGAGCAGCTGATGCAATCGCTGTTGATTGGTGAAGAGTGGCGAAAAGATCTACGCAATCGCTGTAAAGACGGGACGTTGATGTGGATGTCGATGTCGATTTCGCCGATTCGCGATACGGCAGGGCAAATTACACATTTTGTTGCCGTGTATGAAAACATTGAGCTGCGTAAAGCGGCTGAGCAAGAATTAATCAATGCCAAAGAAGCTGCTGACCAAGCTAATCGCTTAAAAAGTGATTTTTTAGCCAATATGAGTCATGAAATTCGCACCCCAATGAATGCCATCATTGGCATGACGCATCTCACTTTAAAAACCGAGCTGAGCGCGAAGCAGCGTGATTATCTGAGTAAAACCAGTCTTGCCGCCGAATCATTGCTGCATATTTTGAATGATATTCTCGATTTTTCTAAGATTGAAGCGGATCGTTTGCAGTTAGAGAATATCCCGTTTAGTTTTGAAGCGATTTTTGCGCAGCTGCGCACCTTGCACCAAATCAAGGCAGAAGAGAAAGGCTTGCAGCTCAGTCTAAATATGGCACCGGATTGCCCTGTGGCGCTGTTGGGAGACCCATTAAGATTGGGCCAAGTACTAAATAACTTGGTCAGTAACGCCATTAAGTTCACGCAAAAAGGTGGCGTCAGTGTCAATGTCGATATGGTGGCGCAGCTAGAGGGGCGAGTTCGGCTCCATATTGCCGTTAAAGATAGCGGAATTGGTCTTAGCCCCGAGCAAATTAAACTGCTATTTAAGCCGTTTTCACAAGCGGATGGTTCAACGACGCGTAAATTTGGTGGAACGGGTTTGGGCTTGTCGATTTGCAAGCGACTGATTGCCATGATGGAAGGCGATGTTTGGGTAGAAAGTCAGGCCCATCAAGGCTGTACATTTCATTTCACTTTGTGGCTGGGGCGCTCATCCGAGGCGCTGCTCAATGAGGTGCGAACCAGTCGAGGTCAGAATCTTAAGGGGGTCAGGATTATGTTGGTTGAGGATAATCCGCTCAATCAACAAGTTGCCAATGAGCTACTGACTGGCGCGGGGGCCAGTGTCATCTTGGCCCAGCATGGGGGGGAAGCTTTGGGCTGGTTGTCGATTGATCCCTTGCCGTGCGACATTATTTTGATGGACTTGCAAATGCCGGTGCTTGATGGCCATTATGCGACTCGATTAATCCGTACCGATGAGCGCTTTAAAGATCTACCGATTATTGCAATGACGGCGCATGCGATGTCGGATGAGCGGCAACGTTGCCTTGATACAGGGATGAATGATTACATCACCAAGCCGATTCAGCTTGATGTGTTGTTTGCTACGGTTGCCAAATGGGCCGGACAACATATTATTGATAATGCTGAGCTTGAGGTTGATAGTGGGTATATAGACGAAGGCATTGTTCCTTCTATTTCAGGGGTCAATACCAGAGATGTTTTGCAGCGATTGATGGGCGATGCCGTGTTGTATGAGGCTTTATTTAAGCAGTTTCTAACTGACTATTCTGATGCCTACGCCAGTTTGCTGGAGTTACTGCAAAAAGATCATGTCAGTGCCGAGCGGTTGGCGCATTCGATGAAGGGGGTGGCGGGCACCTTGGGCATGCCGGTATTGGCGGATGCGGCAAGTCAATTGGAAACAGCACTACACGCTTCACCTGGTGATGCGGGTGCTGCTTTGCTGCCTTTTGCAGAAGCATTAGCTCAGATGCTGGCTGCTGTTGACCAGGTTTACGGTGATTCTAACCTTCGGTAACTCACAAGCGATTAAACTGGCTGACTTGCCATGGAGCAGCTGTGGCAATTTACCTCATCCAACCGTGATGCAAAGCAATCTTGAAGATGGCGTTGATTGAAATAAAAATGGCGACACCGCAGTGTCGCCATTTTGTATTACACGCTAGCGTTTATTTGTTGAAATACGCGCTGTGTTTTCTCGCAAAATCGTAGTTTTGCTTGCTATCCCAGTTGATCGACCACGTCATAATGCCGCGTAGATCAGGCTGTGCTTTTGCGGGTTTGTAGGTGCCGCAATTTTGCAATTTCATCAAGCAATCCAATGCTTTTTGCGTTTCAGTAATCGACAGATAACCACCACCCGCTGCGCTGGTCGTTGCTGGCAAGCCAAAGCCAACTTGGTCAGGGCGCAGCGCAGGGAAAGGTTTATTGACATCGCCACCGAGGTTAAAGCCAGTCAGCAGCATATCGGTCATCGCCACTTGGAAGTCCATCGTACCTTGTGAGTACTGACGGCCATCGGTTGCACCGATACTGCCGGTGTTGTAATGCTGAACGTGGAGCATATTCAAGTCATCACGCAAGCCGTGGATGATAGGCAAGTAGCCACCCCACGTGCCGCCGTAGTAACCGTGACCACCTTGCACATAATTCACTTCCGGTGCCATGGTCAGGATGAATTTCTCACCAAAGCGCGCTTTGATCGCTTTCACGCCCGCAATCACGTTGACGATTTGTGGGGTAACGGGTTTGCGGTAGTCGTCTTGGGCGGTAATCGTTAGATTATTTTCCATATCCAAATCGAGACCATCAAAACCATATTTCGCGATAATGTCGCCCAAGGTTTTGATGAAACGCTCACGCGCTTCGAGCGAATCAATCACGATAACGCCATTGGCACCACCGAGTGACACCAATACTTTAGTGCCTTGTGATTGCTTGAGTTTAATGTCGGCGATGAATTCAGCTTCATTAAACAATTTATCCAACACAAATGCGGCCGTGCCTTTAGCTGCAGATTGATCACCTTCTACGAACGATACGTTAATGATGTTGTATTCAGCTGGAACGTCTTTCAAACGCATCACACCGGAACCATTATCAAAGTTGTGCCAGTAGCCGACAACCACGTGTTTTGGCAGCAAGTCGGTGCCAACAGGTGGGGTGCTTGGTGTTGGTGTGGCTGATGGAGTTGTTGTCATTGTTGGTGAAGGCGTTGGCGATGGTGGAATCCAATAGCCGCAATCACTTGGAGTCGCAGGTGGCACCCAAGTGCTACCTGGGATTGGCGTCACAATCGGGCAAGGTGCTTTGGTTGGTGTTGGAGTGGATGTAGGAGTTGGTGTCGGTGTCATTGCTGAGCCCGAAACTAATTTCCACGGGCCCCATTGATCGGCGCCTGGCACATTGCCTTGTGTCCACCATTTTGCTTCATACACGGCGCTACCCACGCTAACACGCTCGCCGCCGTTATAGATTGTTGTAGAACTCCAAGCAGGTGTGCCGCTAACAGGCGTTGCAGTGGCGGTTGGCGTTGGGCTTGGTGGTGGCGTCATGGTTGCCGTAATGACCCACTCTGTTGAGCAGCTCACAGGATTGGTTATTTTCCAATATCCGTATTGATTGGGGGTCCCAATTGGGCAAGCTAGTGGGGTTGCTGTTGGTGTAGGCGTTGCGCTAATCGTGCCAGTTTCTTTCCATAGCGTTGGCGTTGACGCTGGATTCCAGCCTGCGCCTATGTGGGCGGTGTGAGTCACTAAAGCGCTATAGGTTTTACCGTTGTAATCGACTACGCTGTTAGCTTGGTAAGTCGTGCCTTCTTGCCAAGATGCAGCATGTACGCTTGCTGCAAGCAGTAAACCACCGAGTAAAGTGGCTAAACGAGTCATTTTTGCGCGTGATTGTGCCATTGTCGTCTCATCCTTATTGTTTAGGTGGCAACCAAATCGGTTGACCGCTTTGCTTGAGTCGAATGCCCAAGTCCATTGCGATACTATTCCCATTTCATTTTTGTGGGTATATTCATGGTCATATTTAATTGAAGATGTTGTTTGCATGATGTAATGCGCGCTCGATTTGTACTGGGTATGAATTTTACTCATCTCTCGTCCAATGGGCTGGTGGTAACATTCATGTCTCGATGAATGTGAATAAGTTGCCGGCCATGACCCATCCTTTGCGTCCGATTAGTTTTGAATTTTTTCCGCCCAAAACCGATGAAGGTGCAGCCAAATTAGCGACCACGCGCAAGCAACTCGCGCAATTTAATCCTGAGTTTTTCTCAGTAACGTTTGGCGCTGGTGGTACGACGCAAGAAGGCACTTTGCGCGCGGTGGTGGATATTCAAGCCGCCGGTTATTCGGCTGCGCCGCATTTATCGTGTGTAGGCTCGACCAAAGAGAATATCCGCGCGGTGGTGCAGCAATATAAAGATCACGGCATCAAGCATATTGTGGCTTTGCGCGGTGATATTCCATCGGGAATGGGGGCATTTGGCGAGTTCCGTTATGCCAATGAGTTGGTGACTTTTTTGCGCCAAGAATTTGGCGATTGGTTTCATATCGAAGTCGCTGCTTACCCTGAGTTTCACCCGCAATCACCGAGCGCCGAAGCGGATATCCGCAACTTTGTGAATAAAGTGAATGCGGGCGCTAATTCAGCGATTACGCAGTATTTCTTTAATGCCGATGCTTATTTCCGTTTTGTCGATGAAGTGCAAGGCCGTGGCGTGAATATCCATATTGTGCCGGGCATTATGCCGATTCAAAACTACAGCCAATTGCAGCGGTTCTCGGATATGTGCGGCGCAGAAATTCCGCGCTGGTTGCGTTTGCGTTTGCAATCATATGGCGACGACAGTGCGTCGATTCGTGCATTTGGTTTGGATTTTGTCACTGAACTATCTGATCGCCTGTTGGCGGGCGGCGCACCGGGATTGCATTTTTATACGCTCAATGCCGCAGGCGCGGTATCAACCGTGTGTCAGCGATTAGGTTATTGATGGGTATTGCTAGCTAGACCTTATTTTTAATGATCTACGGTGATATACATCTATTTTTTTTGGCTTGCCAGTTGGCAAGCCTTTTTTATTTCTGGACTGACAGAGCTTGCACGCGAGCCGTTTTGCCGTCGCTAATCACGTCGACAGTTTGGCCTAGCAAGAAAATTTGTGGCGGATCTTGCACGACGACCAAGCGCTCGCCATTATCCTGCATCCTAATCGTCAGCTCTTGCGCGGTTTTATGATTGAGTTGCTGCTCCATTTGATTGCCTAAAAAGCCACCCAAGAGCGCACCAAACACGCTACTGACCGCACTGCCTGTACCGTTGCCAATATGGTTGCCCGCCAAAATACCGCCAAGCACCCCGCCGGCAATGCTGCCAATGCCACTGCTATCGTTGATAGTAATGATTTTGACGTGCTCAATTTTCCCTGTGAGTACTTGCGATACAGGATATACCGTCGGCGAAGTGCTACAGGCGTTGAGTAAAATAAATAGCAGGGCGGGCAAGCAGGCAGTGATTCTGGACATATTGCCCTCGTCATTTAAGAAGCGTAATTAAGTGATTTTACGCCCTTTGTATGGAGAGTGCTGTGCACAAAGTCAGATGCTCCCGCTGCGCGGCCAATACCTCAAATGCGGAAACGGCCAACCATTTCTTTAAGTTCCCCTGCGATTTGCTCGACGCCACGCGCACTCTCTGCTGAATGACGAATCGCTAAGCTGGTTTCCTCCACCATTTGTGAAATATCCTCAACCCGCACGGCAATGCTATTGCTGGCGACACTCTGCTCGCGCGTAGCCGATGATACTTCTTGCAGGTGCTCCAGCGTGGACTCAGCACCTTGGTGAATGTGCTGCAGAGAGTTTGCGACATGGCGGGCCAATTCGACACCGCGATTGACTTCAGGCAGCGCAGTTTGCATCAGCAAGACGACCTGTTCTGTTTCGCCCAAAATGGTAATGAGCATCCGCTCAATATCAATCGTAGCGGATGAGGTTCGCTCTGCTAGTTTACGCACTTCATCGGCGACCACCGCAAAGCCACGACCTTGCTCACCAGCCCGAGCGGCCTCGATCGCTGCGTTGAGTGCCAGCAAATTAGTTTGGCCTGCGATATCTTTGATGACTGCTGCAATTCCTGAAATCGCTTTGGCTTTGCTATCGAGCTCTTGGATTTGATGTGTTGCGCCGCTCACACTTCGGGCGATATGTTCCATTAATTCGGTGGTGTCCCGCACCTGAGTGACGCCTGTGCGGGCAAGCTCGGTTGCATCGCGTGACGCATGCTCGGTCATGTTCGAATTATCAGAAATATGAGAAATGCTCACAGTTAGCTCTTCCATCGCCGCCGCCATGGAGCAAGTCGCATCCGCTTGCTTGGCTGCCGCTTGGGCGATGGCATTGCTCGATTGGGCAATTTGCGAGGATTGCTGGCTGAGCGTACCGGCGTGTTGCTGAACGGATTGCAAGGTGCTGCGCAGACCTTGCACCATAGTTTGTAAAGAAGCGAGTAGGCTGTTGGGGTGTTTGCAATGTATCTCCACTTGCAAGTTACCCGCCGTGATTTCGCTCATAATCTGCATGGCATCTTGAGGCTCTCCGCCCAATTGCTGCAAAATTGAGCGCGAAATAAGCCATGAAACCCAAGCGAGTAACAAAGCCAGTCCAAGTAATTGCACCGATGCAAAGATCAGCTTATTGATGAAGGCGGCATTGAGGTCGTCTTCATAAACGCCTGTTGCGATCACCCAATTCCAAGCAGGAACCAGCATGGAATACGCGATTTTGGGTTGTGGCTCTTTAGCGCCGGGTTTTGCAAAATGGAAGTATGAAAAATCACCGCCTTTTTTGGCTGCTGCCACTAAGTCCTGCAAGATCATCACACCATTGGTATCTTTCAGATCGCCTTTATATTGGCCGACCAATTCTGGCTTGATCGGGTGCATCTGGTAGACCATATCGGTATTGATAATAAAAAAGTACTCGCTTTTTTCAAAGCGGATATCACGTAGTGCAGCGGCGGCTTGGGCTTGGGCGGCCTCTTGGCTTAACTGGCCACGTTCGGCCTGATTTTGAAAATAATTCACCATCCCAACCGCTGATTCAACCTGTGCACGGACTTTGGACTGGCGCTCTTCGAGCATACTTTGGCGTAGGTCAAGTAGCGATAATCCCCCAACGGTCGCCAGAATAAGGGTGGCTAATAAGCAAAGTGAAAGTAGTCGGATACTGACTCGCCAACGCTGCAAGACTGAATTAATGAACATGTGATTTCCCTATGGTATTAAATTGCGCGCTTATGGTTTTAATTGGCTTCATGCGGCAAAGCGGTAGTGTGATCGATCAGTGGCGTACGCAGGGATGGAAAATCAGTGAGCGGTGATGGATTTGAGGTAAGCGGTCTGTTGGCTCAGTGGGTGGCGATAAAATGAGTAATTGCTAATGCAGCTAGGCGCGTGGACGCCTTTGTCCATATAGAAAAAGCCCCTTACGAAAGGGGCTTTGAATTAATTGGTACGGCGACGATACCAGCCGGTGAGCGAGAGGCGCTCGTGCTGCGCGGGAAGTACTTCGTGCTCAAATCGATTGGATAAAAACACCACCAAAGTGCCGCCGTGCGGCGTTACGTCGATATGCTGTTCGTCATTGAGGTAAATGCGTAACTGCCCGCCATCAAGCTCGGTCCAGTTGTCATTGAGGTATTGCACGACAGTAACAACGCGGGTGTCTTGATTGCGGTGCTGATCGAGGTGGCGTTGGTAAAAACTACCGACCGGATATCGCGCAAAGTGCCATTCTAGTTCGTTCAAGCCCAAATACAGCTCACGGTTTAAGCACTGCTGCAAGTCGGCCATACGCTGGTTGGCTTCGCTCATTTCAGCATCATCGTTCTCAACCCACAATACCGCATCACCGCGAATGTCTTGTCGCACTTGATGCGCGGCTTCCCGGCCAACGCCGGCGGCGACGAAGGCCCTTTTTCGTGTGGTGGCAAGTTGCTGCAAATGACTCAGTTCATCAGCGGATAAAAAATTCGGAATCACAATCCAGCCCACGCCAGCCAATGCATCCGCAATGGTTGTATTTAATTCAGTTGCACCATTGGTCTCTAGCTTAGGCATGGGATTTTTCCTCGGTGGTTGGCGTTTTTGGGGCGATAAACAAATCAATCGGCCGGCTTAGTGCTCGGCGCCAGAACTTGCCCCAGAGTGGTTTAAGTTCACGTAAATGACGTTTACGTGAGCGCATCGCGACCCACAGCGCCAAGGTGAAACTCACAAATAAATTGGTCACACCGATGATGGTGACGCCCAACGCACCCCACGCAACAATCGGCCACGCCAGCGTAAATTCATAGGCTGAGATCGCATAAGCCAGATTCGCTGCCGAGAAAGTAATGTGACGTATATCCAGCGGCAGCCCGAGCAGAAAGCCGATGGTGCCGATACTGCCGAGCATAATCCCGAAGTAAAAATTACCCGCCAATGCGCCCAGATTGTGTTCGATGTATTGGCCCAAACGACGGCTACGATGCTCACCCAAGATTTTATTAAGGAGTGGCATGGCTGCAATCCGCTGTGGGATTTGGTTGTAGAGCGATTTATTGTCGTAATAACCGGAAATCAATCCGGCCAAGAATAAGCAGCAACCGGCAATAGCGGCATAGAAAACAGCATTGCCACTTATCGGCATTAACTCCGAGAGCATTTTATCGGCCTTGGCGGTGTCGACAACGTGATGACCCAATTCATACCACCACAGCCATGCAATCCCCAGTGCCACGGGGGCTGCGAGCAAGACATTGCCAATAATTGCAATAAACTGCGTGCGTATCACCTTGATAATCAGCTCAACCAATTCGGTATAACTATCGGTTTTTTTATTGTCGAGCGAAGGCAGTGCCGCCGCGATGCGCGCCGCCGTCATCGCTGGCTGCTTGGTCGCTACCGTGAAATGCAAAATATGAATCAGCATAAAACCCAAGGCGTAATTCATGCTGAAGGCAAAGGCTTCGAGCAGCGGTGGTAAATGGGCTTTGGCCGACAAAATCTTAATCAGCGCCATAAACCCGACAATCACCCCAGCTCCCGCGGCAGAACGGAACATTTGTAACCATTCACGCCGCGTTTCACTGATGTAGTGCTCGCCGGTGTGGCTGGCGTGTTCGGTGACTTGTAAAGCCAGTAGTTCAGTATTCTCGCGCAATACATCGCGCACACTGTATTTGCGATTTTCAGCTTTGACCAGTTCGAGAAAAAGGCCGAGTAGCGCTGGTGAGTGTTTGGCTTCTGGCGTTGAATCGACCAGTTGGAATAATACTTTTAAACGATCAATATGCTGTTTTAAGCGCAATAAATGATATGTCAGGCTGACCGATGCACCATTTTTGGCGGCCATTTTCCAGACTTTGGCAATGATGGTTTCGCACTGGTCGAGCAAAACAAAAATATGGAGATGATCTTCATCCGGCGGGCGGCGAGTAGTGAGGTCTTCCCGATAGCGTTCGATATAGCTCAAAACTTCGGCATTGAGCCGCACAAAGGGCGATTCAAACCGTTCCACATCGGGGTGATGCAAGACGATTTCAGGCTCAAGACCAATCGCAGACAGGCGGCAAGACAAAACCTGAATCGCTTCGAGCTGTTGCAAGCGAATATGCGTTGGAATCTCAAACATACTGAGTTCTTCAGTATGGGCCGCATCGCCGACTTCAAACCAAACTTCTTTGGGTATTGCGTTCAACCATATGTAATCATTGCGATTTGGGAATAATACACCGAATAAATCTTTTAAATATTCAGGCTTGATGGGGGGGGGCAGTAGCTTGGAACCGACACGTCGTTGAATTGCGGTAAAGAAACTCTCATTCGATAAAATACCCGTGTCGGTATACAACTGAACTTGGCGGGTCGTCCCCAAGAGTGTAAAGAGTTGTTTGCGCAATGCCGCACGATAGTCGGCGTGTTGTTCCAGCAAATAGCACAGTGCGCGGGCATTATTCACCGCCGTGACGGTATCGCTGGCCTTGGCTGGGCGTAATGCATCAATGAGTTCTTTTAGGCTGGTGACGGAATCGCTTTTCGCATCCATCATCCGAATTAGGGTTTGTTCCATATTGTTTAATCCATCGTCGTGTTGGGGATTAACGCACAGCAGCACTGACACTTCAGGCTGCACGATGAGGCGTTCGGCTTGCATATTATTTGTAACAAGGCCGTCCGAAGATGCCGCTGATTGTACCTTGCTTTTGCGCTGAAATAGGCGCGTAAGCAGCGTAAATAGGCGCGTAAGCAGCGTAAATAGGTGCAATACCCCATGAGGATCAGCTTAGGTTTACGGCATGCGCAGTGAAATAGTGCAGATCAAGCTGCTGTAATAAGGATAAAAAATTTATATTAATCAGTTGTTTGTCGAAATTTTGATCTCGATCTTCAGATAAAAGTTGAAGCACCATCAACTTTGTAAATTTTTAATTCAGGCATAATGCCAACGTTAATATGTCTTGAGCCTGTCATGAAAAAAACAATCCTTCTGTCTCTTGCGTTGCTTGCCGCATTTCCGGCTTTTGCCGCGCCAGAAAAACTCGCGCCGATTCCGCATTTACACCCCAGTGTGATCCAGGGGCAATTACCCAATGGCTTGCGCTATTTGATCAAGCCGATTGCGCCGCAAGCGGGGCAGCCTAGCGAAGTTGAGTTGCGTTTGCTGGTCAATAGCGGCTCGCTCAGCGAGGCTGACGACGAGCGCGGTATTGCGCATTTGATTGAGCATATGGCGTTTCGACAAACTAAAAATTTTGGAAAAGATGAAGTAAAAGATTTTTTCAATAGCAGTGGCATGCGTTGGGGTAATGACAGTAACGCCTTTACCACGGTAGAAAATACCAGTTACTTTTTTAAAGTGAAGTCCGAAGCATTAGATCGTGGCTTGCAACTAATGGCGGATTGGGCCAATGGCGATATTGTTTTTGATGTTGAAGAATTAAAAGTCGAGCGTGGCGTGGTGCTCGATGAAATTAATTTACGCAAAGACAATCAGCAGGGCTGGGATCATTTTTACTCGGTGTTAATTCCTAATTCGCCGCATTTAGAGCAGCCCCCGGGTGGATTTGAAGAGAATGTACGAGATTTGCCGCAAGAACGAATTGAAGCCTTGTATCGAAAGCTATATCAGCCGCAAAAAATGACCTTGGTGATCGCTGGTGATGTTCCAAAAAATATCGAAAAAACAATCAAAACGCTATTTGCCAAAGCTTCAATCGGCGATCAGGCTAGTCAATATCCCGCTTTGCCACTCACGCCAAAAGTACGTACTTATCGTGGCAACCCTCCACCGTGGCCACATACTGAGTTTGGCGTAACTTGGAATTTTATTCAGCAGCCAGCGACAGATGCAGCGCAAGTTCTTTTGCAACTGGTTGCGATGCAAGCGATGCAACAACGGTTGCAGAAATTGGCAATGCAAGACAATCAGCATTTTTCTTCAGCGCAATGGTTTGATGAAAGTGGAATAGTAGGATGTGAACGCTATTTTTCCTTGTATACCGTTGTAAAAAACGAAAAGCTCGGTGAGGGATTAACACAGCTGTATCGTGAAGTGCGCCGTGCGCGCGAAACGGGCTTTAATGACAAAGAGGTGGCTGATGCCATCGCCAGCTTTGCTTTAGCTCTCAAAAATACGCCTGTGTCGAATGAGGTATGGGCTAATTCGCTGATACGTTCTGCCAAATTTGGACTGCCGGCTTTGTATGTCGCTGAGCAAAAATCCATTTTTGACCCTGCAAAGATGACGACGCATGCGGTGAATACTGCATGGCAAAGCATTGTTACTACCCCTGATCAAGTCGCCATGATCTTGTGGCCAAAAGATACCAGCAGCAGAAAAGATGGTGATACTTGGAATGATGAAAAATTAGATTCGATGATGGCCGCCGTGGATGCTGAAACTTTGCAAACCCAAGTTGTGCAGGCCGATAAACCGATGATGGCCAAACAGCCGCAGCGTGGCAAGATTGTGCAGATTAAAACCGAAAATGGGGCAACGGTATGGACGTTGAGTAATGGTGCGCAAGTTCTTATTCGTCAGCAGCGTCAGGCAGATGAACACATCGGCGTAAATGGCCGTTTTGTTGGCGGTGCTTTGGCGCTACCGAAAGAATTGCGGTTTGTGTCCAAAATATTGCCGAATTATATGTCTGGAGCTGGCTTAGGGAATTTGAATTCAGCAGAAATCGGTCAAGCGATTCGCAATGAAGAATTACAATTGCAACCGATTTTTGAAACGGCCCAACATGGTTTTGGCGGCAGTGCTGCGACGCGTTCTTTTGAACCGTTGATGCAATTGATTTATCTCAGCCTCGCTGAGCCACGTAGCGATGATGCCGTACGAGAAAAAGCCTCTGCACAAGCCTACCAAAGCTATTGGCCTAATGGCCCAGGCTTTAACCAGAATCTGTATGGCACCGCATGGCCGTATCGCGCTTGGGGCAGCTTGAGTGATTTTACGATCACGACAGAAAAACTCGATCAGCTACGCGATCAGTTGTACGGCAATCCAGCGCAGTTGAGGATTGTATTGACTGGCGTTGCAGATATGGACAAGGCCAAAGATTTGGTTGAACGTTACATCGCTAGCATCCCGCCTGCTAAGCCAATTGCGGTGACTTTGTTGCCGACCAAAATTGAACCGAAAGTTCAATCTTTGTCGAGTACAGTACTCAGTGAGCGTTTGAAGGAGTCGCTCAATACGTTCACATTACATGATCAGGCGTATACCGTTTGGAGCGTTGCCTTAGATAGTGCAGGAGCCAATACACAGGAGGCATTCTTGCAAGAAGGCTTAAACGATGTGATTAAACAGCGTTTGTTGACGACATTGCGCGAGCAGGCAGGTGATTCTTATACCGTAAATAGCAGTGGCGAAATGTCGCCGTACTTTGGTCAGATTTTGCAGATCAATTACAGTGTATCGCGTGAAAAATGCGGGGAGGCTTTAGTGCTCGCGGCACAGGAATTAAGAAAACTGAGCCAAAATTCGGTAACCGATGCTGAATTGAAAGCGATGCATGAATTGATGCAAAAAGGCTTGGATAACGGCCCGAAAAATCCTTACTGGTATGCTTATTCGCAAATGTTTCATTGGGTGAACAATCAAGATATGAGCTGGATCAATCCAAAACCAGCTCAAATTTTGAGTCGTGCTAACGTCGATGCGGCAGCTAAAAGCTGGTTTGTGCCAGAAAAATGGATCGTCGCGGCCGATGCGTGCAAAACCTTGCCGGATTTAACAGTATTGGATCAAACGGTGACTGCGGCGAGCAAGTAATTCGCAGTGATCATGATAAAGCCACTGCAGCTAAAAACTGCGGTGGCTTTTTTATTGGCTGTTGTTTGCCTGAGGCGCGGTGGCGACCTCAAGTTGCGTCAAAAAAAACATCGCTTCAGTTTTAGAATTGCTGCACATTTCAAACGAAGGTTGCAACCCAGCACAAACGGCTGGCCGCTCTGGCTGGCCAAATATTTTACAGCCCAGCTGTTCGTCGAGTTGAATGCATAAAACACCGGCAGGTTTGCCGTTGGGCATGCCGGGAATGGGGCTAGAGATGGAGGGCGCGGTGCAGCAGGCGGCGCATTGTGGGCGGCATTGAAAAGTCATGGGCGGATTTCACCGCATTGTGCGCTGGTGGGCAAGGATTTTTTGCTCAATCGATGAGCGTGGCGTGGATGTATTTTTTGTTTGTTGGTTTGCATTCGTGGGTATTACTCGCTAGCCTTTTATTTTTAAAGACTGCATTGATATACCTTGTGTAAATTAAAAAACGACCCGAAGGTCGTTTTTTTTGTGGCTGCAAATTTGATCAGTAGTACAAAGTAATCGGCCCTTTGCTCATCAATTCTAGCCACCCGCGTGGTACGGGTAGGCCGCTGATGGCTGGGAAGTAGGCGATAAAGAGTACGAGCGCGACGGCAAACAGACTCCACGGCAAGTATTGCGCCCATTTGCGATTTGGATTGTAGATTTGCAAGCGTTGCAACCACCATACCAGCGCTAAAATAATGAACGGCACTGACGCGAAGAAATGGTAGATAAAGACCAATTTGCGGGGGATGACTGCCCAAGGTAGGAATTGCGCCAAGCCAGCGATAAGGATAAAACCCAGCGCCAGTTTTTGGCTGTCGCTGACATTAAAGCGCTCAACCGTTGCTTTTGACCCCGCCAACACGGCACGCCAAGCCAGCGCGAAGATAAATGCGAGCGTGCCCAGATACCAGGTGATTGGATTACCAAAAGCGCTAATTGTCGATACTTTCAGCGGGCCAGCCCATTCGCTGCCGCCGTAGTACCACATTGGTTTGACCATCGTTGGCCATTCATACCAGAATGAGCTAAATGGGTGCGTGGCTTTGAGTTCGCTGTGGTAAGACAGCATACTCGATTGGTTGGCGAGCATGCCTGAAATACCTTGGCCAGTCGCTTGCATCAATGGAATGTAGGCGGCGGTGTAGATGAGTACCGGCACGACAATGAAGGCGACAATCGACACCAACACGGTTTGCGTGACCCATTGCGCGTAACCGCGTTGATCTGGCATCAGCGGGCCTTGCGCTTTGGCGACGCCTGCTTGTCGCCAGAGATTCCAGCAATACAGGATTGCTAAACCTAAGCCGTGGTAGAGCACGATCCATTTACTGGCTGCGCCAAGACCAAACATCGCACCGCACAGGAAGAGCGATTTCACATCGGTTTTCCAGTCATTTTGCACTGGCTCGCTTTGCATAAAGCGCAGCATCCAGTACGAGCTGACCAGAATAAAGAACACGCCGTAGGTATCAATCGTGGCGATTCGCGTTTGCGTGAAATGCATGAAATCGACAGCAAGAAATGCCGTGGCTAATAGGGCGAAATTGTCCGAGCGGAACAAGCGACGCGATAGATAGAAAAACACCGGCAGCATCATGATGCCAAAAGTCACGCCCATAAAGCGGAAACCAAATGGATTCATGCCAAATAGGGCGATGCCAATCGCGATGATGATTTTGCCCAGCGGTGGATGTGTGTTTTCGGTCGCGTCGATACCTTGCAAAATTTCCCATGCACTGTGTGCGTGATAGACCTCATCAAAATACATGCCGTTGAACGCAGTCGAAGGCGAGTCAAATTTGCCTTGTTCATCAAACAACGCTGCCGCCTCATCGGGGCCTGCAATTTGCTTAATTGGCAGCACTTGGCCTTGGCCATCCAAGAGGGCGAGTTCATTCATTTGCAATGAGCCGGTGCTTAAACCCACTTTGAAAAAGCGTGCCGGTACATTGGCATCGACTTTGCGCCAGCGAAATTCAGCAAAACGATTGTCGACAATAATGCCCTTGCCGTTGGCCCAAGTTTGTCCATCATTGGACCAAGCAATCGCATACTCGCCAGTGCCTAAACCATGGTGGTATTGCACTGTAGACACTGTCTGCATTGAGCCCAAGTCAAATACTGCCCAATCCCCTGCTGCGGGTGGGTTCCAGAATTTTTGTGGCGAGGCAAAATTGCCGAGATACGTAAATGCGGCGATTGAGTAGAGTACACAAATGGTCGCCAAGCCTAGCCATGCGTTTTTGCTGACTTTCGCCAGTGGTGTATCGCTTGGGATGGTGTTGGCCGGAGCTGTAGTCAGTGGTGTGGATACGGCGGCTTCGGGTAGGCGCTGGATATTGCCACGCAAGAAAATATCGTAGCCCACACGGAAGGTTTGGATCAGCAAAATGACATTCACTAGCGAACCTAGCCACAAGAACACATTGCTGTTTTCGACCAATGAGCTTTGCAAGCGCATCATCATATCGAGCGTAATGAGTGTGTTGATGTACGTTGTTAAGCTCGCTGCAATTGCCAACCACAGTACGCGTTTGTCGCCGATGACGAGGAAGGCGGTGAAGCCGATAAACGCCGCTGGGAATAAATAGCGCTCGTGCATTTTTGGCCCGAGTACGAAGAACAACACAAAAATGGCAAAAGCACCAAATAGATAACGACCTGTATTATTTTCACGTTGATTCGCGGCGATGATGCCGTACACCACCGCGCCCAAAGCCGACAGCGTCAAGATCCAAGCCCAAGTGCTGACTTGAAGACCTAGGAATAAAGTTTCGTTTGGCACCCAGTTTTGACCGAGCAGGGCGTATAGATTAAATGCGTTTAAAGTAAGGTAGTTGTAGCTGGCCAATGTGCCGCCATACAGGCTAAAAATCCATGTCGGTTCACGAGAAATCGTAAACGGCAGTGACAAGAGTACAAATGTTGCAATCGCCGCACCGAGCGCTTTGAGTTGCAATGGGATGTTGCGAAGTGACAGCAGTGCAATCAGCGCAATTGGGCCGACCAGCAGCGCTTGCGGCTTAAACAGAACGGCCAGTGCATATAAACTCGCCGCAAAAATAACGCGGCGACGCTCTAGCATCAAGAACGAGGCTGCGAGCATGAGTGTGAAAATACTATCCACTTGACCCCAGAAGGCCGAAGTCACAATCGCCAGCGGGTTAAATAACCACAGGAGCGCAGCCACTAAAGCGAGGGCACGCTCGGTGGTGTTGTGGCGGGCAAGGCTGAGTAAAAAGAAAGCGCCCGCAATATCAGCTAACATCGCTGGCATTTTGAGCAAGACTAAAAAGCCTGGCGTGCCGTATTGAATGCCAAACCAGTTCGAGATGGCACCAACGAGCCACAGCACCGTGATGTAGCCCGGTGGGTAATCAGCGAAATAGCCGGGTTGATAAAAGCCAGCAAAACCACGGCTATACATATCGATGGCCCAAGCGCTAAACGTGCCCACGTCTTGTGTATAACCCAGTACCGTACCTGCTCCCCATGCTTTGAGCAGTACGACGGCTGCAATTAAAGCGAATACCCGCCAAGTTTGTGTCAGGGGCGTGATGCCATCAATGATGGTGCCATAGCGTTGTTCGAGCGTATTGCGCTGTTTAATGACAAACCAAGCGAGGAGCAAAAATGCAAGCGTTACACTGACCGCGAGTGTTGAAACTAGTGCGGCAGATGCTTTTCCACTTGGTGCAGCAGCCACTGGTGCGGCTGCGGGAGGGGTAAAACTAATGACTTTAGCGCCTGCAGGTGGCTCGCTCTGGCTGAGAGAAATATCATCAAACCAGACTGTGCCGGTGGCTAGGCTGCCGTAAAAGCCGAGTCGGACGGCAACTTTAATCTCAGTTTGTTCTGGCCCAGTTTTGCCCCAGGCGACGATTTCTTGCCAATCGCTATCGCCTTTGATGTCACCAGCAAATTCCATGGCATCCACCACGCTGATATTCGCACCGACTTTGCTATCACTTGGAATACCTTGCGTTTTCACCCAGCTAGACAAGCGATACCATGTATCAGGCTTGACCTGAATCGCTTGCATGAGCTTGCCGTCATCGCCTTGCTGAAGATTGATTTTGAGTGATGCGCTGCCGCTATGAAAGACGGTTTCATCCCGCGTAGCGGTGCTCGGCGGATCGCCTTGTGTCCAGTGATCAAAAGTCCAGCCTGCCGCACCACCGGATGGGCTCGCATCTTCTGCACTTGCGTTGCGCACTATATTTTGGGTTTCGGCATAGACATTGGCTGAAAACAACTGCAGTAGCAGCCCAAATAAGATGGCAAAACAACACTGAATCCACACCGTTCGCACATAAAATTTAGACATGATGCAACACTCAAACTTTACCTTGGGGAAGTGCGCACTATAACGGCTCTCAATCCTTACGCCTAGTTCCTTCCTGAGGAACACTTGCCTATGTCACATCCAGTCTCTGCTCTGCTTGCGTTATCAATTCTTACGAATTCAATCTGGCTGCGGCTTTGGCTTAATCGTGCGGTGCAATATCACGATAGCTACATTAGGAATTGCTAAAGTGTTTATTTTATTGGCTTTGTCGTGTATTTGCCTCACTCCTATTGCGATGCAATGAGGAATCAAGTTTGAATTGTGAAATAGCCCATCAGACAATGGGATGGACTCCTCCCTCCTGATACGGCATCGATGTGCCAGACTGGAAGTGTCAAAACACCAGTCACACAGCAAAAGGAGTCCACCATGAAGATTATCCGCATTGGCCTTGATCTTGCCAAACAGGTTTTTCAAATCCATGGCGTAGATGCACATGAAAAGACGGTTTGCCGGAAGCAATTACGTCGCCACCAGCTGATTG
>CAUOZE010000014.1:0-51506 GCA_963508915.1 uncultured Deefgea sp. | reverse complement strand
TACATTGAGATTTTTTATAACCGGCAACGTCGCCATTCTCGATTAGGTGATGTCGCCCCTGCGGTGTTTGCAAGAGAATATGAGCGGAAGCAATTAGCTGACGTTTAAAGTAATGGTGTCCGTCATTGACACGCGCTTCAGAATGAGGGGACCAGGGGTGCCTGATCTTATGAGTTTAGCAACAGGACTCTATCAGTTGCTTGATAAGAAAGATGTTGAAGTATTTCAAGGCGCGCTACCATGCTTGGCAGAAATCATAGGGAAAGGTGATAGGCACCAAATCAAATGGAACTACCTGAATAAGGGGACGCACGAAGAGGACCGCGTGGAGGAGTTTGACCCTGTCGTAGTAAGGCATATGCTCAACATTCTCATTCAACTTGATGAGGCAATCGAAAGTCCTGATGTGCTGGGGACTGACATGACGCTCGATAAGACGAAAGAAGCTACTGTTGCAGGATAAAGACTGCCTTACTTCGATGTATATATACATGCCATTTCGTGAGAATAATTTGTTCATTGCTACCAGATTAGTTGCATTTACCTCGTTATGTTTGTATTGCCAATGCTCTCAAAGCTGGCTTCGTTGCCAGCTTTTTTGTGCCTGCTCGGCTTGTTGGTCGATTCTTTGGCTAGGTCTTCGATGCGCACGAAGCGTGGGGCTTTGGCGCTGTCGGTGAGGCGGATAGCGGGGGAGGGGGTTGCGGGCGGCTTGCTCGTTGACTTGGCCGAGGCCAAGGTAATCCGCGCCAACGGTTTCCAGTGGGATCAGTGGTTTTTGGTAGCAGGCCATCAGGGCGAACGCGGTATTCGTTTGGCTTAGGGCTGGGGCGAGGGTTTGCTAGGCGTGTGGATTTGGCGGAGCTGGACAGCGTGCAGGCTAAAGGCTTTGCTGGGCGTGAGTGAGCAGGGGAAGCTCGGTTCGCCGCTGCGAGTTTGGCTGGCTGTGCCGTGCATCTAATAGTCGTGCAGTACTTGCTCGCATATCCGGCGCTGATTCTTCGAGGTTGCTACTGGGTATATCTTCCTGAGTCATCATCTGTAATGTTCTGATAGAAATACTCAATGATTCAATTTTCGGCTAAGGATTGCATTTGTGCATCTTGTTGGGCCAGCGCCAAGTCAGTGTTGCTCGTCAAATAATCCACAACAACAGTGGATAAGCCCAGCCGATCAGTGCAAAACGTGTTGATCCGATTGACTTTCGCTGCGCTGCTTAAAAAGGTATCGAACGTATGTTCTGTTTCATTCCGATTCACTATTGCATCGTGTTGCTGCTCGGTTTTCTGGTGGCACTTAATAAGCCCCCAGCTTTGCTGGGGGCCATTTAACTTAGTATTGCTTACCACGCATACTTTAATGAGGTTGTAATGCTGCGCGCATTGCCGAAATAGCAGTATTTTTCGTCATAGCACGAAGCCACGTAGTCCTTATCAAACAAGTTTTGCACATTAATTTGCACCGATGCGCCTTTCATTTGGCTCCACCAGATGCCCAAATCAGCACTGGCCGACAAATCAAGTAGCGTTACCGCAGGCACGGTGAGCGTGTTGGCTAAATCAGCATAACTCTTGCCAACATAACGCACACCGCCGCCAATTCGCGCCCCTGTCACTGGCGTGTAGTTCAGCCATGCGGAGGCCATCTGGCTTGGTGATTGGCGTGGTCGATTGCCGTCTTCATTGGATACGCCATTTTCGATCGACATCTTGTTGTAGGTATAAGATGCCATCAGGTGCACGTTTTCAGTGATGCCAAACTGCGATTCCAGCTCTACACCGCGCGAGTTCACGGCGCCAACGGGCTCAAAATACGATTCGCCAGGTACCATACGCGCTAAATTGGTCTGGTCTAAGTCATAAATTGCGGCTGTGAATAAAGTTCTTGGAGTGGGCTGATATTTCAGACCGGCTTCCCACTGTTTGCCGCGTGTTGGGCGTAATACTTGACCGTTTTGGTCGGTATTGCTGCTTGGGTCAAACGATTCGCTGTAGCTTAGATACGGCGCCAATCCGTTATCAAATAAATACAATGCACCAAGGCGGGTGCTGGTTTCGCTGCCGTTCCAGTCGGTTGCTACTTGGGTATCGGTATCGAGCGAGGACGTGCGGGCACGGTCGTAGCGAAGCCCACCAGTCAAACGCCATCCGCCGACGCTGATTTGATCTTGCAGGTAGTAACCGAGTTGTCTGAATTCACGAATCCAGTTTGATTGGCCTTTATCGGTAATCGTGTGCTGGCCGTAGACCGGATTGAATGCATTGATTTCACCAACGCTACCCCAGCCCCAATATCCTTCGTTTTCCCGTGTTTGGTAGTCAATCCCAAAGACCACATCATGCAGCAAGGCCCCTGTGGTGAATACGCCTTGCATTCGGGTATCGACCGCTAGGCCATCTAGCTTCTCTTTTGAGAAAGAATACCCTCTGGATAGGTGCGTGTCGTCGCTCCAACCGGATTGATACACTTGCTCGAGATCAATATCTGATTTGGTGTAACGTAGATTTTGGCGTACTTCCCACTCAGGATTGAAACGATGCGCCAACTGGTAGCCTAACATGCGCTGTTCGCGATCAAATTTGTCATTGTTTGGTTCGCCATCAAAAAATTCGCGGCTGACTTTGCGTCCTGCGTGTTCGGTGACCGAGCCTTCAAATGGCGTGCCGCTGTGGTAGCCGCCTTTGGGATCGTTTTGTAAATACGCTTGCAGCAATAAAGTGGTGTCTGCGCTGGGCTTCCACATCAGTTGCGGCATCAAAGCGAGTCGTTCTTCTTTGGCATGGTCTTGCATACTGTCTGCTGCGCGACCCATCCCCGTTAAGCGGTAGCTCAGCGTTTCGCTTAAAGGACCAGTGAAATCAAAGCCGAGCGCTCGTTCATTATTAGTGCCGACATCGACGCGCACTTCGTTGTGGCTTTCCATCTGCGGCTTTTTACTTTGCAGTGCCACCATGCCGCCCGGAGCAGCATTTCCGTACAGCACCGACATCGGGCCACGCACTAAATCAACGCGCTCAATAAAGAACGGATCAACCTGAAAAGCGCTAAAACTGCCGGCATCCGACATTAAACGCAGGCCATCGAGTACCGTATTGGCCATGCTGGTATCGGTAAAACCGCGCAGTGCGACATAGTCGTAGCGCGTGGCATTACCAAACAGACCCGCAAACGCACCCGGCGAGTAATTCAGTGCCTGCACGACCGTCTTGGGCATTTGCGCTTCAATTTGCGCTTGGGTGATGACACTCACCGACTGTGCTAACTCATTGAGGGGCGTCGTCGTTTTGGTCGCGGCCCGGCTATCGCTGCGAGACCAATCTCCTGCGTTTCGCGGCTGATCGTTGGTGGTCGTGACGACTTCGACTTCGGCCAATAATGCGGCATCACCAGCCAGCACTGAACTAGTGAGCATCGTCATTCCTGCGGCACACAAGGCCTTCACGAGCGGGCGCAGCATCCATTCTTGTTGCTTCATACATTCCTCACATTCATCTACCGGGGCGAAATTACCCTAGGTCGTCAATAATGATAATGGTATTGATAATCATTGTCATCTGTGACATGATTTGGGCCAACTTACAGGTTTTGTGAAAGAGCCTGACGTTCGCCTCGTATGGGAGATGTAGGAATGCATGACAAAATTTACGATTTAATCGGGTTAGGGATTGGCCCCTTTAATTTGGGGCTGGCGGCACTGAGCGAGCCGATCGCGGGATTCGATACTTTATTTCTCGATATGGCCGATGGATTTAATTGGCATCCGGGGATGTTGCTGGATCATGCCACGATGCAAACGTCGTTTATCGCCGATTTGGTGACGCTGGCCAATCCAACTAGCCCGTACAGTTTTCTGAATTTTGCCAAGCACAGTGGCAGGCTGTACGCCTTCTACATTAAGGAAGACTTTTTCCTGCTACGGCAAGAATATAACCAGTACTGCCAATGGGTTGCCGCGCAATTGAGCAATGTGCGTTTTCAGCAGTTTGTGCAATTTGCTCGTTATGATGAAAAAATGGCTTGCTATGTATTGAGTTGTATATCAACTAAAACGGGGGTTGCAAGTCAATACCTAGCCAAGAAAATTGTACTTGGCACGGGCACCAAACCGCTATTGCCGCCTTGCTGCGAGGGCGTTCCTGTAGTGCATAGCGGTCAGTACGCCTATCAAAAAGACGATCTTCAAAAGAAAAGACGCATCGCGATTGTCGGCAGTGGACAAAGCGCCGCCGAGATTTATCTCGATTTACTCAAAGACGCCCGTCGTCTGGGCTATCAGCTCGATTGGATTACGCGCTCGGAGCGGTTTTTCCCCTTGGAATACACCAAGCTCACGCTAGAGATGACTTCTCCTGATTACGTCGATTATTTCCACGCATTGCCGCGCTCGGTGCGTGCGCCTTTATTGGAGTCGCAAAAAGGTTTGTACAAAGGCATTAATCGCACGCTGATTAACGCTATTTTTGATGAGCTCTATCGCATCGGTATCGATGGCCCACCGCCAACACAGCTGATTTGTAATACCGAATTGCAGTCGATGCATTACAACGGTCGTTTCACCTTGGATCTACACCATAAAGAAGTGCAGCAATACAGCAGCGCGGATTACGACGGCGTAGTGGTTGCCAGCGGTTACGGCTACCAAGAACCAGCGTTTTTACAAGGGATTACGCAACGGATTGTGCGCGATGAGCAGGGGCAATTTGCAGTGCAGCGCAACTACAGTATTGATCCTTGGGCGGCGGAGATCTTTGTCCAAAATGCGGAATTACACACGCACGGGCTGGCCGCGCCAGACTTGACGATGGCTTGCTACCGTAACTCGCTCATTCTGCGCGAGGTTTTGGGCTACTCGCCGTATCCGATTGAGCAAAAAGTCGCATTCCAAACCTTTGGCGTATTCGAGTCTCACCAGCAGGAATTAGCATGGGCTTGAAATATTTACTGATCGCGATGACCGCAGTGGCCGTCGTGGCCGACTCGATGCTTTTGCCATTTTATCCGCAGTATTTTTCGGAACGATTTGGTATTACAGATCCAGAGCATATCGGGCTTTATACGGCTGCAATCTGCTTGACTGCGATGTTGGCGTTGCCTTTTTGGGCCAAGCTCGTTCGGCACTACAGCACGTTAAAGTTGCTCATGTGGACGCAAATCGGCGCGGGACTATTATGCGTGGCCTGCAGTTTGGTCGATAACTTACTGCTGTTCTGGATTTTGTCCTTGGCGATGATTGTGTTCAAAGCCAGCTACCTGTTGATTTATCCCTATTTGATGGAGGGGGAGGAAGAGGCTGATCACAGTAAAACTATCGGAATTTTGTCGATTGTGGTGCATTTTGGCCATATTGCAGGCGCGGTGCTGGGTGGTTTTGCGTTGGCGCATTGGCCGCTTGAGCATGCCTTTTTGCTGATGGCGGTGGGCGATGTGGTACAGATTATCGTCTGCGCTTTCATTATTTATTTAGGACTAGAGCGCCCCTCAACGTTCACCTATTCAGAGCAAGCCGTTAAAACATCGCCTGGCATTTATGCCTTGGGCTTTTTGATGCTGCTGTTTTACTTCAGCGAATATCAGATTGTGCCGTTTTTTGTTCAATATTGGCAATCGATCGAGCCAGAGCATGGCCTTCAGATGGCTGCATGGGTGTATGCCATCCCTGCGGGTGTGGGTTTGATTGCGCTGTGGTTTAACCATCGAAGCGGTGAAAACAGTTTTGCCAGCAACGTCAGTTTTTGCCTGATTTTGGGGATTGCCGGTTTGATGCTGCAAGGCTCAGGGCAAGCCAATTGGGTGTTGTTGGGTCGCGTCTTATTTGGTTGGGCCTCATTTCAAATCACCGTTCGCCTTGATGTGCTGATTTTTGAACGGAGCAGCCCAGAGGCCTACGCGCACGATTACAGCAAGATCAATGTATTCCAAAACATTGGTGTGCTGTTGTCTTATTACAGCGCGGGTTGGCTGGTCAGCCTCAAGGGCTTGAGCATGCCATTTTGGCTGGCCGCAGCAGGTCTTTTACTCACCCTGCTGATTTACCCAATGATTAACCAAGCGCCAAAATTGGCCGAAGGGAGAGTGGCCGATGTTTTGCCATGATGAGCTGATTCGTACGCCTGCTACTGTGTTTCGTCACACGATTGCTGAGGTCGGCGAGTTTCAAATTCGGCCGCTGTGCAGCAGTGATTTTCAATTATTGCACCAATGGGTGACTGCCCCTCGAGCTACTTTTTGGGGGATGCAAGACGCGACGTTGGTGGAGGTCGCTGATTGCTATCAACAGCAAATCGATAGCCATTTCAGTTGGCCCTATTTGGCATTTCACAATGGCAAACCTGCATTTCTACTGGAAACCTACGATCCTGCATGGGATGAGTTAGGTCAGCATTACACCATGTTGCCCGGCGATATTGGTATGCATTTCTTGGTGGCGCCAGCAGATGGCGCACCAGTTCATGGCTTTACCCGTGCCGTGATGGCGACGATTTTGGCTTTTTTATTTGCCGACGCCAAGGTGCAGCGCGTGGTCGTTGAGCCTGACGTGAACAATCAAAAAATCCACCCGCTCAACCGTGATGCGGGCTTTCAGTATCAACACACCGTTGCGCTTTCGTACAAAACCGCATGGTTTGCTACCTGCGACCGAAGTACTTTTCTGAATCCAATCGCTCTGGAGACTGCCGTATGACCCACCGCCTACCGTTAAGCCAACTTGCTGAATGCTCGCATTTAAATCCTGTCATCTGGCAGAAAATAAACCGATTACTGCTGCGTAAAGCACTGAGTGAATTTGCGCATGAGCGCCTTATCCAGCCTACGCTGATGCAAAGTGGCACGTATCAGGTTCACAGCGATGATGGTCAGATTCAATATTGCTTTAGCGCCCGCGTGCTGGATTTGAATCATTGGAGCATCCCTGCCGATTCGATTCGGAAATTCCGTGGCGAGC
Source organism: uncultured Deefgea sp. (assembly GCA_963508915.1). Lineage (GTDB taxonomy): Bacteria > Pseudomonadota > Gammaproteobacteria > Burkholderiales > Chitinibacteraceae > Deefgea. The sequence continues at coordinate 44,563 of CAUOZE010000014.1, read as the reverse complement.
AAGAGCAGCCACTCGATGCCTTGCTGTTTATGATTGAGCTACGCAAGACGCTGCTGCTCAAAGACAGTGTGCTGCCTGTGTATCTGGATGAAATCAGCAGCACGCTCTACGGCAGCGCCTACAAGCATGACCGCATTGCGTCCACGGCGGCTGAATTGATTGACGCCGATTTTCAGCAAGTTGAAACCGCGATGAGCGAAGGTCATCCATGCTTTGTTGCTAATAACGGTCGTTTGGGCTTTGATGCCAACGATTACAGCCGTTACGCCCCCGAGGCGGCTTCGCCGTTTCAAGTGGTGTGGCTTGCAGTGCATCAGCAACGCGCCACTTTATCGATTTCGGAAACGCTCACTTATGAGCAGCTGATTGAAGAGGAATTGGGCGGGGAGCAAATCGGCAAGTTCAAGTTGCATCTACACTCGCTGGGTTTAAACGATGCCGATTATTGGTTTATGCCCGCGCATCCGTGGCAATGGCAAAACAAATTGGCTATGGCTTTTGCCGCCGAAATCGCCCAGCAGCAAATCGTCTTATTGGGCCGGAGTGAGGATTTATACCTCGCCCAGCAATCGATTCGTACTTTCTTTAATGTGAGTGCGCCGCATAAACGCTATGTGAAAACGGCGTTGTCGGTATTGAATATGGGCTTTATGCGTGGCCTATCGCCTTATTACATGTTGGCTACGCCCGCCATCAATGATTGGGTTTATAAGTTGGTGGAAGGCGATGCCTATCTGCAAAGCAAAGGCTTTAGCATTTTGCGCGAGGTGGCCGCCATCGGCTATCGCAACCCGTATTACGAAGCCGCGATTCAAGAAAATAACGCCTTTAAAAAAATGCTGGCTGCGCTATGGCGTGAGTGCCCGAGCACGCGGCTGCGTGACGGCGAAAAGCTCATGACGATGACCGCCTTGGTGCATTTGGATAATGAGGGCCGTGCCTTGGTGGCCGAGCTGATTGCCGCCTCTGGGCAAAGCACAGACCAATGGATTGCCGAATATCTGGAAGCGTACTTTGCGCCCTTGCTGCATTGTTTTTACCAGCACGATTTAATCTATATGCCGCATGGTGAAAACCTGATTATGGTTTTAAAAGACCATCGGGTTGCGCGCGTGTTGATGAAAGACATTGCCGAAGAAGTGGGCATTTTGAATCCGGCGGTCGAGTTGCCTGAAATTATGCAGCGGGTGTCGACGTATTTGCCGGATGAATTGAAAACACTTTGCTTGTTTATCGACGTATTTGACGGTTATTTACGCCATTTGGCGGCTATTTTGCATAATCAATGCAATTATAGTGCGACGCAGTTTTGGCATGCGGTTGCGCGTTGCACGCATGCTTACCAGTCCGAGCACCCTGAATTGGCGACGCAGTTTGCACGCTACGATTTGTTTGCCGAAGATTTTCAGCACTCTTGCTTAAATCGTCTGCAGATGGCCAATAACAAGCACATGCTCAATTTAGAAGACCCCGCCAGCGGGCTGCAAGTGGTGGGGCGTTTAGACAATCCACTGGCGCGCTGGGCCGATCGAAGCCGTCTGGGGCAACTCAGTTAAATGCTGCAGTCGGTATTGGATCAAGTTGCTGTGCTGCTCCCTGCATTGCAGGGGCGGCAGATGGCGCAGCACCAGCGGCACCACTTGAAACAGTTGCAACTGTTGCAAGTGGATTTGTCTGCTCAGCTGCTTTCGCACTGGCAGGCGGCACAGCCGCAAGCGGGTAGGCCGTATTGGTGTGCGCGCAGCTGGGGCATGTTGATGTGGCAGCCGGCGTATCTAAGTGTGTTTGCTGTTTACGCCAGCCATGCCGCGCTAGATTTGAATGGGCTATTGCAAGACGCGCAAGCGGGTGTTACGCAGGGATTTGCTTTGCCCGAAGGCGCCGTGCACTTTGGCGAGCGAGATGAGCTGATCGCTAGCGCTGCGCAATTTTTACAAGACTACCACCATATTCATTACGCGCAGCTCACTACGCTGCAGACGTACTCGGCCAAACAAGCGGCGTGCATGTCGGTCGATTGTATATTGGCTGCCTTGTTGTATGTCCAGCAACATTACGGCTGGAGCAATGCTGAATTAGCGGCGCAAAGCGATGCGTGGCTGGCGGCTTTGCAATGGACTCGGCATGGCAATTTGATGTTTATATCGCTACACGAGCGTGAAATCGCGGCGCTGAATCGGCAAGGCTGCTGCCAGCATTTTCGAATTCCAGGTGAAGACGCGTGCAGCACTTGCCCACGTTGGCCGATGCCGATACGCATTGAAAAGATTCAGTGCGAACTTGCGAATACTTGTTAGGTATATGGCTATAGCCAATATTAAATATTATCTACAATTAAATACCTAAAATAATCTATGTATCAGCTCACTCAAATTAAGATCACCCGCAACAAACGAAAACTACTCAATATCGAGCAGCTCAATATCGCACCACATGGCCTGAATGTGATTTTGGGGCACAACGGCTCAGGGAAATCGACGCTATTAAAAATTCTCGCAGGGCAACTCAAACCTGATCAAGGCCACGTACGCTTGGGTCAGCACGATGTTTATCAGCTCTCACCGCGCGCATTGGCGAGGCAAATTGCCTATATGCCGCAGCAAATCCCACAGCCTAGCTTATTGCAGGTACGAGAGCTCGTTAAACTCGGTCGTTTTGCATGGCGGGGTTGGCTGGCGCGCTGGCAAGCGGATGACCACCAATTCGTGAATGCCGCAATGACTGCAGCCGATGTGACCCACCTTGCGGAACAGGGCTTGCATGAGATTTCTGGCGGTGAGCGTCAGCGCGCTTGGTTGGCTATGTTATTGGCACAAAATGCACCAATGCTCTTACTCGATGAACCCAGCTCAGCACTGGATCTCGCACACCAATACCAATTGATGAATTTATTGCGCCAACAGGCGGATCGTCAAAGCTGTACGGTGATTACCATCTTGCACGATTTGAATCTGGCGCTGCGTTACGCTGATCGAATTATTGCTTTGCACAGTGGAGAAATTTGGTTTGACGGCACGCCAGCGCAATTATTGGCGCACCCACAGTTGCACGATTTATACGGCATCGAGCTGGATATTTTGCCGCGTGAAGGCAAGCACGCCGTGGCGGTGGTGGCATGAAGCGACCACTGAAACGGTGGCTAGGCGCCAGCATTTTGTTTTGCGCGTTGCTGCATTTGCAATTGGCAACGACTTTATCGCTGGCCGCGCAATGGCAAGCGATTTGGCAGCAGACGCTGAGCAATATTGAACAAATTATTTATCTGAGCGCATATTGGCCGCGCACCATACTGGCGATTTTGCTGGGGGCGGCGATGGCCTTGTCGGGTAGCTTACTACAGCAATTAACACAAAATCCGCTTGCATCACCAATGACCTTGGGGACGTCGGCTGGCGCTTGGTGTGCAATTGTGCTGGGCGGTTTGCTCTGGCCTAATGCGCAAATTCCACTCGAATGGTTAGCGCTAGGTGGCAGTTTGCTGGCTTTTTTTTTAGTTGGCACATTAGCGGGCTGGCGACAATTACATGGCTTGGGTGCGCTGCTCGCCGGCACTGCGCTTAATCTATTGCTAGGTAGTATTGCGGGCATCGCCGTGATGATGAACGATCAATACAGCCGTTCCTTGTTGGTCTGGGGCGCGGGCGATTTGGCGCAGAATGACTGGCACTGGGTGAGTTGGTTGATCCCACGGCTATTGCCTGTGCTGCTCATTTTGCCCTTGCTGTGCCGTCCTTTGCAGCTAATGCAATTGGGGAGTGCAGCCGCTGCTGCCGCGGGATTGAATGTTGTTCGATTGGCCGTCATCACCAGTTTGCTGGCCTTGTGGCTCAATGGGCTGGCCATCAGTGCCGTGGGTTTAATTGGCTTTGTGAGCTTATTAGCACCCGCCTTAGCGCGACTGCTCGGCGCAGTCAAACCCGCTGAAAACATGATGTATTCAGCGCTAATCGGTATTTTGTCTTTACTATTGGCCGATACCCTTGCTATGTATCTTTCGCAATTTTTGTCTGATACTTTACCGAGTAGCGCGGCCGCAGGTTTGCTTGGCGCGCCGCTGTTGATTTGGTTGTGCCTTAAGCAACCGCTGGCCGATGGCATTGAGGTGCTACCAACGCGCAGTAGTATCCGCCGCTATTTTCCGCTGGCGTTTTGGATGGTCTTAGGCGGTGTTTTGCTGCTGATTTGTGGGTTTGTAGGTCGTGACGCATGGGGGGGCTGGACTTTGGCCTGGCCTGATGCACAGCTATGGGATTTACGTTGGCCACGATTATTAGCCGCTTGTGCGGCAGGTATGGGATTGGCGATTGCAGGTCTAATTTTACAGCGATTACTCAATAACCCACTTGCTAGCCCTGATTTATTGGGTATCTCGGCGGGGGCGAGTTTAGGAATGCTGGCAGGCCTAATGCTGGGTACAGCACTGTCGCCGTGGTTTTTTTCTGCGGCTGGCGCGGCTGTCGTTTTACTGGCTCTGTGTTGGCTGGCTCCGCGCCAGAATCCAGCACGTTTGATTTTGCTGGGCATCGGGCTATCCACTTTGCTGGAGGCGGCTCTGCAATTTGTCCTCGCTCAAGGCAATAACGATAGTTTTCAACTACTCAATTGGTTGGCGGGCTCGACCTATCACACCACAGCAACGCAAGCCCTGCTGCTGTGTGCTCTAGTGGGAGTACTTGGCGCACTCACTTTTCCTGCTGGCCGTATGTTGACGATTTTGGTACTGGGCGAAACGCATGCTCGTGCGAGCGGCTTGAACGTGCGCCGTGCCCGCTGGGGATTATTGCTATTGGCTGGAAGTTTAAGCCTCGTGATTAGCAGCCAATTTGGACCGCTGGCATTTATCGGCTTGGTCTTACCGCAATTGGCGATTCAACTCGGTGCGCGGCAGGTTTACGCGCAAATTGCTTTAGCCAGTGTGCTGGGAGCGGTCATGCTGGGCTTGGCCGATTTAGCCAGTCGCACGGCATTTTTTCCGGCTCAGCTCCCCGTGGGGGCTTTAGGTTCACTCGCTTGCGGCACGCTACTGCTGCTGACGCTGCTTTTTTCACGGAGCCGCACATGAGATATCTGTTTCTACTGAATCTACTATTGAGTTCTCATTTACTCGCTGCGCCATCTCGCGTAATAGCACTCAGTTGGGAAGCTACAGAATACCTACTCACCCTTGGTATTACGCCTCTTGCTGTAGCAGATCGACAAGATTATCAGCAATGGGTGATCGCGCCCGCGCTACCCCCAACGGTACTCGACGCAGGTAGTCGGCTTGAGCCAAACTTAGAGCGGATTTACGCACTCAAGCCAGAATTGATCATTATTAATCCTGCCCTGGCGAGCATGCAAACCAGCTTAGAGCGAATCGCACCCACACTATTATTAGACTCATTTAAAGAAGAGCACGATAACGCCATCGCGGCAGAGCAACTCCAGCGGCAATTGGCGCTTCGTTTTGCACGAGAGAAAGAACATGATTTATTTCTTCAAGCGCAAAAGACAAGACTGAAAATACTACGCCAACAAATCCAGCAGCGTTACGGTCAATCACCGCCTGAAATTTGCATGGTACGTTTTGCGTCGCCAACGGCCTTCTGGGCGTATGGCGAGAACTCGATGCCAGAAGCTGCAATGAAAGCGTTGGGCTTGAAAAATGCCTGCCCGCAGCCCAGAACAGCATGGGGAACGCGCTTACGCAAAGTCCCCGATTTGGCTCAAATTCACACCGGTTTACTTTTGAGTATCGCCCCATTTCCACGCGAAGCCGAATTACTCCGCAGCCCGCTTTGGCAAGCGCTACCCGTTGTGCAGCGAAATAAAGTTCGCTCGATTGCGCCAGTATGGACCAATGGCGGTCTCTATTCGATGACTAGGCTCGCAGAAACCATGACTGAAGCCATACTTAGTAACTGAATAAGTTCACGAACCCTCTCGACGTATCGATGAGCTGATTGCAACGGTGCATCAGGAATGGCGAGAAAAATTTATTAATACATTTCTGATGCAAGCTTCTCGTATTTACCGTCAGCTATTGGCGCTCTATTTGCCTGAGGCCACTCAGCCGACGCCTGCTGCATTGTTGAAAGTAGAGCGGCAAGGCGTCGTAGAAAGTGGCACGCTCAGCGATGGTAGGCAAAATCACAATTTTCGATTTCACCCCGATCCTGCTTTGTCTCAGGCGATGAATCGATTTTGTTTTAGAAAGTCTATGTGATTGTTATCTGGCCATCATATAAACTCTTGTCAGTGACTCACCAGCCAAGCGAATAGAAACTAAAGTAGCCGCGGCATAAATGGATATTCGCAGCGCACGCATCCGCCGCGTTTCAGTGGCCTACCTAATACTCAGATCACAAAGGATTTCAGCAATGACCGCCCCATCAAACGCATTCCCGCAGCCTAACATTTTAGATTTAGCAAGCTTTGCCAAGGCGGTAGATTACTCTTTGATGGATAAGCTCACGCCAGATCCAGATGGCACATCAGATGGTGATGATCACGATTCGAGGCAGGTGTTTTCTGGTCATTATGTTCGAGTGAAACCCACCTCGATTGCCGATGCCGAATATGTTAGCCACAGCCAAGCTTTATTTGCGCAATTGGGATTGGCCGATGCCCTCGCTTATGACAAAGGCTTTAGACAGCTCTTTTCCGGTGATTTAAGCCAAGCCCCGGCACCGATGCGGCGCTATGGTTGGGCAACCGGCTATGCATTAGCGATCTATGGTACTGAATATACTCAACAATGCCCTTTTCGCACCGGCAATGGCTACGGCGATGGTCGTGCAATGTCTGTATTTGAAGGCTTATTTCGCGGTCAACGCTACGAAATGCAATTAAAAGGCGGCGGGCCAACGGCCTACTGCCGCGGAGGAGATGGGCGTGCAGTATTGCGATCAAGCGTGCGTGAATTTCTGGCTCAAGAGTATATGCATGCCTTAGGCGTACCAAGCTCTCGTTCGCTCACGCTTTTTGTATCAAAGTCAGAAACGGCTGCGCGGCCTTGGTATTCACCCAATTCCTACACTGCCGATCCCGACATCATGGTGAAGAACCCGGTTGCGATTTCTACTCGCGTGGCTTCATCATTCTTGCGGGTCGGCCAGATTGAGCTGTTTGCCCGTCGAGTGCGTAAAAAAGCCCATGGCAATGCTCGCACCGAACTAAAAAACATCGTGGCACATTTAATTGAGCGCGAATACCAAAGCGACATCGACCCAAATCTTGAATTTAACCAACAGATTATTGAATTGGCTAAAATTTTTAGAATGCGATTAAGTCAACTCATCGCCCATTGGTTACGTGTAGGCTTCTGCCAAGGTAATTTTAATAGTGATAACTGCCACGCAGGCGGATTAACTCTCGATTATGGCCCATTTGGCTTCTGTGAAGCTTTTGACCCTGAATTTCAGCCGTGGACCGGCGGTGGTCAGCACTTCGCATTTTTTAACCAAGCGCAAGCCGCCGAGGCTAATTTTCATATGTTTTGGCTGGCCCTACAGACGCTGCTTGCGGAAGATAAGGAGGCAATAGTTCAGCTAGATGAAGTTCGCCATGGCTTTAAAATCGAGATGCAGCAGCACTGCCAAAGCATGTGGGCCGCGAAATTGGGGCTGCTTGATTTTGACACCGAACTGTTTACTCAATTGGTGCAGTTAATGCACCGAACAAAGGTCGATTACACCATCTTCTTTCGCGAGCTATCGCATATCCCGCAAGACATCGGTGCATTGAAAAAAAGCTTTTATCAGACCACGACTGCTGCGCTAGATCAGCAATGGCAACATTGGCTAGAACAATGGCTCGATCTACTGGCCAATCAAAAACAAGATTTAAAGACGATTAAAGCCAGCATGCTACTGACCAATCCAAAATACACCTGGCGCGAATGGCTGGTTGCCCCCGCTTATGAACAAGCGAGACAAGGCGACTATTCACTCATCGAAGAGCTGAAGCAGGTGTTTAGCGATCCATATAGTGAACAAGAACAGGCGATTGAAGAAAAATATTACCAACTAAAACCGAAAGCATTTTTTAACGCTGGCGGCATATCGCACTACAGCTGTTCATCTTGAATGGCTAAATAACAACCAAGCAATAATTTTGAACTTTGAACTTTGAACTTTGAACTTTGAACTTTGAATTTTAATGGGTATTCGTCTTTAGCGCTTTTCTTCTCATTGATAGCTGCGTATACCCATTTATACCTTGTTTGAAAAACATTAAGGAAGCTGGTTGGCCCTTGATAGCGCTTTTTTTGCTGGGAAATATTTATGTAAATAGCCTCACTGGCTATACATCGATACACATTCAAATTAAAAACAAAAAAACGGCCTTCGCAATGAAGGCCGTTGTGATTATTGTGTTTATTTTTTAAACATACCAACTACTTTTCCAACGACTGTCACCACCGCCAATGATGCGGCACCCGCAATCACCCCGGCAATCGCATTTAAAAACGATGGCGTCAAAATTGCGAGCGTGTGGCCAAAATAAGGAATGGTTTCGGCATCGTGACCAATGTGCTCGATGGTGTGGTGCAGAAAATCAATCCCATGCGTGAGAATGCCGCCGCCGACCATAAACATCGCCAAGGTGCCAACAATGGCCAAAACGCGCATCAATTTCGGTGCGCCAGCTAAAAGCCCTCGGCCGATGGCTTGCGTGAAGGCATTGCTATTGGGGCGTTGATTCAGATACAGACCGGCATCATCCATTTTGACAATCGCAGCGACCAAACCATAAACGCCAACGGTCATAATTAGTGAAATTCCAGCCAGTACGCTGAGCTTGGACATGAACGCCATGCTGGCCACGGTGCCGAGCGTGATAACGATGATTTCGGCTGAGAGGACAAAGTCGGTGCGTATTGCACCTTGGATTTTGTCTTTTTCAAAAGCGACCAAATCGATTTCGGTGTTTTGAGCCGCTTCGCTAAGGGCTTGGTGTTCGGCTTCATCTTCTGCTTTGCTGTGCAAAAATGGATGGGCAATTTTTTCGAAGCCTTCAAAGCACAGATACAAACCGCCGAGCATCAAGAGCGGCATAATGAGTGGAATTGGGTAGCCAAAGGCTTTGAGCTGGTCTTCGATAAAGCTGATCAATAGCGCAGCGGGGACAAGGATGAGTTTATTTTTGAATGAACCTTTTGCAACCGCCCATACCACGGGCAATTCGCGCTCGGCGCGTACGCCTGAGACTTGCTGGGCATTGAGTGCTAAATCGTCGCCTAGTACGCCTGCGGTTTTCTTGGCGGCAACTTTGGTCATCAGTGCAACATCGTCGAGTACCGCTGCGATATCGTCTAGTAATACAAGTAGGCTAGTTCCTGCCATGCTGGCTCCCTATTGATTCAGTACATTGTAATTTGGGCATTAATATACCTGAACTGAGGGTTAGTGCCGTGATTGGCATGTTCAATCCGGTAAAAACGATGCAATTTGGCAGCTGTTCTGGTGCCGAGGCTCTACTTTTTAATGCTTTAAGCTTGTTGTGGCTGCGCCAAAGTTGGAGATGTACATGCCTGGTTAATATAAGGCGCTTGGTGTGGTGCTTGCTCACTGCGATTACGCCCCTTGGCTTTGGCTTGATAGAGGGCTTGGTCCGCTTGAATGAGCGCATTGGCCAAATTAAGTTGCTCATCGCTTTGCTGCGCAATGCCGGCAGAGAAGGTGACGGGTAAGTCTCGCCCCGCAATTTGAGGCAATTGCTGACGCAAGGCTGCGCGCCAGACTTCGGTTTGTTGGATAGCTTGTTCGGACAGTGTATCAGTCATCAGGATCAGAAATTCTTCACCGCCAATTCTGAAAATATAATCACTTTGACGTAAATTCGTTTGTAATAACTGCGCCACATGGCGCAGTACGATATCGCCCACAGCATGGCCTTGTTGGTCGTTAATGGTTTTGAAATGATCCAAATCGAGCATGACTACGGATAAAGGTTGCTCTTTTCGTGAGGCATTTGCGATCAGATTAGGGGCGATTTCATCGAGGAAGCGCCGGTTATGTAGGCCTGTGAGTGGGTCGTGAATCGCCTCTTCACGTAATTGTTGCTGTAATAAGGCATTGGCTTCGATTTGATCTTCAAGAATATTTAAAGTTTGTTTCAGTTCGTGCTGGATGAGTTTTTGGTGAGTGATATCACGCAATACCAGCAATAAGCCAATTGCTTGCTGTTGATAATAAACAGTGACCGAGCGCAGATCATAGTAGGTATCACCTAGTTCGATTTCAAATTCAACGGGTAACTCTTTGCCCCACAGCAATGGCAAAACGCTATTGAGGTATTCTAAGCGCGCCAAAGGCAGGCCTGTTGCGTTGGGCGGCATATTGGGTAGTGACTGTGCGGCTTGATTCAGTTGCGCAATTTGTTTGGCTTCGTTAATTACCAACACGGCATCGGGCATTGCATCGAGCAATACATCGTGGGCAATTGGGAGCAAATCAAACAGTTGCCGGTGTGAAACGAGCCAATAAAAAATACATCCCATCAGTAAAAAACTAAACGGCGTAGGGTCAAAATCAAACAGAGTCACTAATCCGGTGAGGTGCGCAGCATTGGCGAGCCACGGCACCGCCATCGCAATAGCGAGTCCAATGTAATGCCGACGATGCAAGCGGCTGGCTCGTGCGAGGGCATTGAGTAGCACCAACATACTGAGTGTCATATAGCCATACATAAATAGCGCGGCGATATAAAACCATGGTCCATGTTGATAAACAATCGCGGCTCCGACCTCGGCACTGATGGGGAGGGTGCTGACGTACATCCAGTGATGCATTTCATTACTGAGCGCGATAGCGACCGTAACGAGTGGCATCAGCCACAGTCCAAGCTGCCAGCGCCACGAGGGCTTTTGATAATAGCCTTTCACATAAGACCAAACAAACATCGCCCAAAAAGTCGGGACGGCCATGATGCCAATCCACGCCAGTTGCGCGAACAGTACTTTGGAGGAGGGCGAAGTTAGCAAGAGCTCGATCGCTGCAGCAGTACTCCACCACGCCGAGCCTAAGAGGGTAGCTACAAAATAATATTGCGCAGGAAACACTTTGCGCTTTGCCGCAAACACGGCGAGCGCCAATGTCAGTACGGTGCACAGTAGCAATGAAAATGAAGGCCAATTCATGAGACAAACCTAGTGTGACGCTGCTTAAACAGTGTTTTGTAAAATTGATGACAGATGGTTTGATTGCCAGGCATGAAAAGTGCCCACTTCGAAAGTGGGCACTTTGATTAACAGCAGAATAGGCCTTGCGCGCGGAATTGTTCGCGCACTCGGTGAACGAGTTCTTGGCTCGGTGGACGGGTGTCGGTGAGCTCGTATTTCATACCCAGCTCAGCCCATTTGTCTTCACCCATTTTATGGAAGGGCAGCACTTCTACGCGCTCAAGTAAGTCAGGCGCTTGGCGGTTTAAATCGCCTAAATACTGTGCCAAACCTTCTACATCGGCTTCGTCATCGCTGATACCTGGCACTAGCACATAGCGCAGCCAAATTTTCTTTTGCATGCGAATTAGGCGCTCAGTAAAGTCGAGTGTCGGTTGTAAAGGCTTGCTGGTGAGTGCTTCGTATTTTTCGGGATTAAATTGCTTGATATCGAGCAGCACCAAATCGATGTTGTCGAAATATTCATCCGGCAAATGTGCGGCCAAAAAGCCTTGCGTATCGAGTGCGGTATGGATTTTTAGATCGTGTTTGGCACGGCGGAAAATCTCGCCAATAAAATGCGCTTGCATCAGTGGCTCGCCACCTGAAATGGTCAGGCCACCGGCAATACGTAGGAAGCTAGCGTATTTGCCAATCTCAGCCACGATATTGTCGACCGTGTATTGCTTGCCATTGTGTAGCTTCCACGTATCAGGATTGTGGCAGTAAAGGCAGCGGAACTGGCAGCCGCTCACAAATAATGCAAAACGCATGCCTGGGCCATCAACGGCGGCACCCGTTTCAATTGAATGGACATAGCCATATTGATTGCCATCGGCATCAAAAGCGGCAGGGACTATTTCACCTGCGGGTTTGTTGATCTGCATGTGATTTCCAGTGTGTTTTTTTGATTTTAACTGAACTCTGTTACGCCGCGCGTAATATTGCAGTTTAGACGCTAGGTTGGCGCTGGATATGAAAACGGACCGCAGGCTTGCCTGAGATCCGTTGGTGCGAGGCGTTTTAAATTAGCATTTTTCGTGGAAAGTGCGATTAATCACGTCTTGCTGTTGTTCACGCGTGAGCTTCACAAAGTTCACGGCATAGCCAGATACGCGCACGGTGAGTTGTGGGTATTTGTCTGGATTTTCCATCGCGTCTTCGAGTGTTTCTTTATTCAAGACATTCATGTTCAAGTGAAAAAGCTGAGCCATCATTTATCCTTTTTGGTATACGCTTGTAGGCATTATTGAATAATGTCTACATGGCAATACCCTTGTGGGATATTGCCATGCTATGTCAAATTAGCACTTGGCGTGGAAGGTGCGGTTAATCACGTCCATTTGTTGTTCGCGAGTCAACTTCACAAAATTCACTGCGTAGCCTGAAACACGAATCGTCAATTGTGGATAGTTTTCTGGGTGTTCAACGGCATCCAGCAAAGTATCTTTATTCAGTACGTTCATGTTCAAGTGGAACAATTGGTCTGGACCTTGTTCGATTTCAGCCAATTTTGCGTCGACTTTATCTGAAGTCATGCACGCAGAACATTCGTCGCCGTGCGGGCCAAACAAACCGTCAATCGATGCAGCCAAAGTCTTAACGCGATCTGCTGCGTTGTGGCCTAGAGCATCGGGTGTCATCGATGCAGTCCAAGACACACCATCCAGTGCTGATTCGTATGGAATCTTCGACACTGAGAAACCCGCAGCAACGAAACCATTGGTATCACGGCCATTCATCGGGTTTGCGCCCGGTGAGAATGGTGCGCCTGAACGGCGACCATCTGGTGTGTTACCGGTTTTTTTGCCGTAAACCACGTTTGAAGTGATGGTCAATACCGATTGTGTTGGCATTGACTCACGGTAGAACACGGGTTGCGCTTTGATCTTGTTCATGAATTCAGTCGTCAACCACACGGCGATGTCATCAACGCGGTCGTCGTTATTGCCATAGGCTGGGTATTCACCTTCGATCTCGTAATCCACTGCAATACCGGCTTCATTGCGTTTGATATGCACTTTGGCGTGTTTCACGGCAGACAATGAATCGGCTGCCACTGACAAACCAGCGATACCGCAGGCCATCGTGCGCAAGATGTCACGGTCGTGCAATGCCATTTCGATGCGTTCGTACGAGTATTTATCGTGCATGTAATGGATTGAGTTCAGTGCCGTCACGTAGGTTTTTGCCAACCAGTCGAGCATGGCGTTAAATTTCGGCATCAATTCATCGTATTCGAGAATATCGCTCTTGATTGGCTCGAAACCTTTTGCAACGACTTTGCCGGTTTTTTCATCCACGCCGCCGTTGATCGCGTACAACATGGCTTTAGCCAAGTTCACACGGGCACCGAAGAATTGCATTTGTTTACCAACGCGCATCGCAGAAACGCAGCAGGCAATTGCGTAATCATCACCCCATTTTGGCAGCATCAAATCGTCGTTTTCGTACTGGATCGCCGAGGTGTCGATTGATACTTTCGCGCAGAATTCTTTAAAGCCTTGTGGGAATGAAGTCGACCACAAAACAGTCAAATTTGGCTCTGGTGCTGGGCCAAGGTTGTAGAGAGTATTGAGTACACGGAAGCTGGTTTTGCTGACCAAAGTACGGCCATCTTCACTCATACCACCAATCGATTCAGTCACCCAAGTTGGGTCGCCAGAGAATAGATCATCGTATTCTGGGGTACGCAAGAAGCGTACGATGCGCAATTTCATCACCAGATGGTCGATCAATTCTTGCGCTTGTGATTCGTTAATCGTGCCTTCAGCCAAATCGCGCTCGAAGTACACGTCAAGGAAGGTCGAGATACGACCAATCGACATCGCCGCGCCATTTTGCTCTTTTACAGCAGCCAAGTAACCGAAGTACAGCCATTGCACCGCTTCTTGTGCTGTCGCAGCTGGGCGACCAATATCAAAGCCGTAGTTTTTCGCCATTTGTTTGAGTTCAGACAGCGCTTTGATTTGCTCTGCCAATTCTTCGCGCAAACGAATGATGGCTTCAGTGAATGGCACGTTATCAATTTCTGATTTTTCGCGTTTTTTGTCCGCAATCAGGAAATCCACACCATATAGCGCTACACGGCGATAGTCACCGATAATCCGGCCACGACCGTATGAATCTGGTAAACCGGTAATAACACCTGAGCTACGGCAGGCCATGATTTCTGGCGTGTAGGCATCAAATACGGCGTTATTGTGATCTTTACGATATTTAGTAAAGATGTCTTTGATCTGTGGATTCATTTCAAAATGGTAGGCTTTGAGGCCATTCTCAACCATTTTCAAACCGCCGTTTGGCATAATCGCGCGGCGTAGTGGGGCGTCGGTTTGCAAGCCAACGATGGTTTCCAAATCTTTATTGATGTAGCCAGGGCCGTGTGCAGTGATGCTTGAGCCCACTGAAGTGGATACTTCTAAAACACCACGTTTGCGCTCTTCTTTTAAGAGTGCTGACAATTCTGTCCATAATTGGGTGGTGCGCTCGGTCGGGCCGGCAAGGAAAGTATCGTCACCCAAATACGGTGTGTAGTTGGCTTGAATAAATTCGCGAACCAGTACTTTATCTTGCCATTCGCCTGCAGTGAAATTACGCCAAGCGTTGATTTGCAGGTTTTCTTGAGGGGCATTCATTTGGGTGAGACTCCTATGGGCGATGTCTGTTGGACAATCTTTGGGCCGAAGCTTTCAATTGGTGTATTGAAAGCGCATCAGTGTATTGCCGGATTGGGCAATGTGTTTTCTTGATACTCATTAAATCATCGTAACAATCTTGTTATTCTAAAGGTTGATGTACATCATATTCCAGAATATGTTACTGAATATTTTCAACTACATACGCTGGCTCTAAATCAAACTATTTCAAACAATACTGTTTAGATGTTGATCTCTTTCATGAAAATATCTTATGCCTTTAATGGCTGAAATGGAATGTGAAAAGTGGCAGAAGGCTTGTAAGAAATTGATTTTAATCAAGATGAAGTTTGCCGCAGGGGCGGCAAAAAAAGAAGGGTAGGACGTTGGAATTAAAATGTTGGTGTATAGCCCCCTAAGCACTATTGATAAAAGCTTAGAGGGCAATACGGTTAGAAGCGAGGTTCGGCTGCTTGTGAGCCTAACCAAGCGCGTAAATCGGCTAATAATTCATCGCGCAATAAAATCCGCCAAGCGTGATTCAAAGTCATTTGGCAGCGTGCTTCGGTATTTTGATAATCAATTTCAACAGCGCAGCCATGCTCTGCGGTGTGCGGGGCGAGTAATTGTTTCAGTCGCGCGGCATCGGCTACACTGCCCATATTGATTTTCAAGGCACGTGCAAAATGGCTGCGCGCTTCGGCCAGATCAAAGACGCGATCGGCAATGATCCGCTGCCCGCCAGAAAAACGGTCTTCGGAGACTTTGGCCTCGATGACCAGTAGCGTGTCTTCTTTAAGCTTAGTCCGGTTGGCTTCATAGGATTCTGAATACAGCGTGAGCTCGACTTTGGCATGACCATCGTCGAGCTGCAAAAAGCACATCCGACCTCGGTCGCCATTTTTAATCCGCATGCCAGCGACGATACCCGCAATAAATTGCGGTTCACGTTGATTTTGCAGGCGATCCAGTCGTGTACGGATTAAACCTTTGATTGGCTTGGCGTGAGCGTCAAATGGATGGCCGGATAGATAAAACCCAATCGCAGTTTTTTCTTCGGCGAGTTTGATTTTTTCATCCCACGGCTCGGCTTCAATGTGCTCAATTTGCGGCGCGGCAGCCGGCTCTAGCATTTCAAATAGACTGCATTGGTTGGCATTGGCCAGCTCCGCTTCGGCGACCGCCATCGCTTGCTCGACATTGGCCATCAATTTGGCGCGATTGGGTTCAAGCGCATCAAAAGCACCACCGCGAATTAGCGCATCGACTACGCGTTTATTGACTTCTTTTTTATCGGTACGGCTGCATAAATCGTACAAGTCTTTAAATGGGCCGTTTTTCTCACGCTCCGCCACAATCATATTGACTGCACTTTCGCCCACGCCCTTAATCGCGCCCAGTGCATAACGAATTTGTTTTTTGCCTACCGGAACAAAACGATAAAAACTTTCATTTAAATCGGGCGGCAAAATGACGAGTTTGTTCTTTTTATCCAAGCAATCGTCGTAAAACACTTTGAGCTGTTCGGTATTATCCAGCTCGGACGACATCGTCGCCGCCATAAAGGCCGCAGTATGATGGGCTTTGAGCCATGCCGTGTGGTACGACACCACCGCGTACGCTGCAGTATGTGATTTATTAAAACCGTACTCGGCAAACTTGGTCATCAAGTCAAACAAGGTTTCGGCGAGCTTAGGGTCGTAGCCTTGCTTGGCCGCACCCTCAGCAATCGTTTCCCTGTGCTTGGCCATTTCTTCTGGCTTTTTCTTACCCATCGCACGGCGCAGCATGTCGGCGCCGCCCAATGTGTAGCCACCGATAATCTGCGAAATCTGCATCACCTGCTCTTGATACACGATAACGCCGTAAGTCGGTTCCAAACATTTTTCGAGGTCAGGATGGAAGTAATCGGGTGCTTCGAGACCTTTTTTACGATTAATAAAGGTGTCGACCATGCCCGAACCCAGCGGCCCCGGACGATACAGCGCCAATACCGCAATAATGTCCTCAAAACGGTCGGGCGCGAGCTTTTCGAGCAAGCGTTTCATGCCGTCCGACTCGACCTGAAACACGCCGGTGGTATTGGCATCGCGGAATACTTGGTACGCCGCTTGATCGCCAAAACCCAGACTCATTAAGTCCAGATATTCGCCCGTTTGCGTTTTGATGTATTGCAGTGCGAGTTCGATAATCGTGAGATTTCGCAGGCCCAAAAAGTCGAATTTCACCAAGCCAACGGCTTCAACGTCGTCTTTATCCAGCATGGATACGGGTGACGCATCATCACCTGCGGCTTGATAGACTGGGCAGAAATCAGTGATTTTATTCGGTGCAATCAACACACCACCGGCATGCATACCGATATTGCGCGTTAAGCCTTCGAGCTTTTTGGCCAGCTCCCATAATTCTTTTAGCTCTTCTTCACGCTCAACGCGCTCGGCGAGTTCGGGCACCATTTCCAGTGCATCATCCAGACTATATTGCTTGCCGGGTGCGGCAGGAATCAGTTTGGAGACGCCGTCACAAAACATATACGGCAAATCGAGCACGCGGCCGACGTCGCGTACTACCGCTTTGGCGGCCATCGTACCAAAAGTCGCAATCTGGCTCACCGCATCTGCGCCGTATTTTTCGCGCACGTATTCAATGACGCGCCAGCGATTTTCTTGGCAGAAGTCGATATCAAAGTCGGGCATTGAAACGCGTTCTGGATTCAAAAAGCGCTCAAAAAGTAGGGCGTACGCGGTTGGGTCAATATCAGTAATGCCCAAGCTATACGCCACCAGCGAACCCGCACCTGAACCACGGCCGGGGCCGACTGGGCAGCCGTTGACTTTGCCCCAAGCGATAAAGTCAGCAACGATCAAAAAGTAACCAGGGAAGCCCATATTAATGATGGTGTCGGTTTCAATTTTGAGTCGTTCGTAGTAGCGAGGACGTTCGGCTTCACGCTCAGCTTCATCGAGGTATAGCTGAGCAAGGCGCATTTCTAGTCCGCGTTTTGCCTCATACACCAGGAAATCATCCAGCGTCATGCCTTCGGGTGTCGGGAACGGTGGTAATACGTTTTTGCCGAGCACAATCTCAATATTGCAGCGTTGCGCAATCGTTACCGTATTAGCGAGCGCTTCGGGCAAATCGGCAAACAATTCCTGCATTTGTGCGGTGGTTTTGAAATATTGCTCTTCGGTGAAGTCTTTTGGGCGGCGCTTGTCGTTCATGACAAAGCCCGCCGAAATGCAGGTGCGCGCTTCATGCGCTTTGAAATCGTCGGGATCCATAAACTGAATCGGGTGTGTGGCGACCACCGGCAGATTGAGATCACCCGCCAAATCGAGCTGGCGCTGCAAACTGGTCTCGCTCGCTTGTGTGCCGGTGCGCTGAATTTCTAAGTAAAAACTATTAGGGAACTGCGCTGCCCACCATTGCGCTGCGGCGCTAGCAAGATCGGCATTATTAGCCAAAAACTGCTGACCGATTTCGCCAAGCTCAGCGCCCGATAGCGCAATCAGCCCGCTATTATCACCTGTAGTAAACCATTCTTTTTTGAGTTCGCCACGGCCGCGATATTGATTATCGCGAAACGCCATCGTGATCAGCTCGCACAGGCGGCCATAGCCATCGCGGTTTTTACAAATCAGCAAGGCGCGGAAGGGCTTATCGCGGTTGTCTGGATTTTCGATCCACGCATCAAGGCCGATAATCGGCTTAATGCCCGCATTGCGGCAGGCTTTGTAATGCTTGACTAAGCCAAACAAATTCATCAAATCCGACATGCCGAGCGCGGGCATTTTGTCGGCCTTGGCGCGTTTGACGGCATCTTCTAAACGAACAATGCCGTCAGAAACTGAAAACTCGGAATGGAGGCGGAGATGGATATAAGCAGGTGCGTTCATTGGCGCATTTTATCATTACTCAAACGCTCGCCCTTCATTTTGTGGAAAAAAGGCCGATAATTAAGCGGTAATACAAAGAGGGGGAATAATCATGAGCGATAGCATGGTGAATGCGGCGAGTAGTGCATCGGCGAATAATCCTGTTCCACTGATGATGCTGCGCAAAAGTTTGGATATCCAAGCACAAGGCGCATTGAGTTTGTTGCAAGCAATCCCACAGCCCGCACCGCTTAATCCGCCTAATCTTGGGCAGAATATCGATACGCGAGCTTAGTGGGTATTTGATACTAGCCTATATATATCAATGACTAGAATCATATACATAAAAAATACGGCGCAGATGCGCCGTATTTTATTTTGCAGTAGACCTAACGACTAAACACCATTGCTCCGTCTTTAGCATCGACGTGAATCGTGTCTTTCGCAGCAAATTCACCCGCTAAGAGACGTTTTGCCAACACGTTTTCCAATTCGCTCTGTATTGCGCGTTTCAGTGGTCGAGCGCCATAGACTGGATCGAAACCGGCTTCGGCGATCAGATCGAGTGCCGCATCAGAAACCGTTAATCCAATTTCCATGCTTGCCAAGCGATTCATTAATTTATCCAATTGAATCCGCGCAATATGGCGAATTTGCTCTTGACCCAGACCGTGGAACACCACGACTTCATCAATCCGGTTGATAAACTCAGGCCGGAAGTGTGTTTTCACTTCAGCCATTACCGCCATTTTGATGATTTGATAGTCGGAATCAGCAAGGCGTTGGATGTGATCGCTGCCAAGATTTGACGTCATAATCACCACGGTATTTCTAAAATCGACCGTGCGGCCTTGGCCGTCGGTGAGTCGACCATCATCGAGCACTTGCAGCAGCACATTGAATACATCCGGATGTGCTTTTTCGACTTCATCCAGCAAAATCACACTGTACGGTTTACGGCGTACCAATTCGGTCAAATAACCGCCTTCTTCGTAACCCACGTATCCCGGAGGCGCGCCAATCAAGCGAGCCACTGAGTGTTTCTCCATAAATTCGCTCATATCGATGCGAATCATATGATCTTCTGAGTCGAACAAATAGTTCGCCAGCGTTTTGCACAGCTCGGTTTTACCGACACCGGTTGGCCCCAAAAAGAGGAATGAACCATACGGCCGATTTGGGTCACCCAAGCCTGCGCGCGAGCGGCGAATCGCATCCGATACCAAACGAACGGCTTCATCTTGCCCGACCAGGCGTTGATGCAAGACATCTTCCATATGCAGCAATTTTTCACGCTCGCCCTGCAGCATTTTGCTCACCGGAATACCCGTTGCGCGGCTGACCACTTCTGCGATTTCCTCGGCACCGACTTGCGTGCGGAGCAATTTATTCGTTCCACCTGTGGTTTCAGAGGCTTCGGCCGCTTTGAGTTTGGCCTCCAATTGCGGCAATTGGCCGTATTGCAACTCGGATGCCTTATCCCATTCACCAGCGCGGCGCGCGGTGTCCATCGCCATTTTGACTTGCTCGATTTCTTCGCGAATCGCTTGGCTGCCAAGCACACAGGCTTTTTCGGCTTTCCAGATTTCGTCCAAATCGGAATATTCGACATCCAGTTTGGCGATTTCGTCTTCAATCAAGGCGAGGCGTTTTTTACTCGCTTCGTCTTTTTCGCGTTTGACCGCTTCGCGTTCGATTTTGAGCTGAATAATCCGGCGATCAAGCTTGTCCATCACTTCGGGCTTGCTGTCGATTTCCATTTTGATTTTGGCCGCAGCCTCATCAATCAAATCGATGGCTTTATCTGGCAAGAATCGATCCGTGATATAGCGATGTGAGAGTTCTGCTGCGGCCACAATCGCAGGGTCGGTGATTTCAACGCCATGATGGATTTCGTATTTCTCTTGCAAGCCACGCAAAATCGCAATAGTCGCTTCAACACTCGGCTCGTCGACCATGACTTTTTGGAAGCGGCGCTCTAGCGCTGCGTCTTTTTCGATGTATTTACGATATTCATCGAGCGTCGTCGCGCCCAAGCAATGCAATTCGCCACGCGCAAGTGCCGGTTTGAGCATATTGCCAGCGTCCATCGCGCCTTCGGCTTTACCCGCACCGACTAAGGTGTGCAATTCATCGATAAACACGATGACTTGGCCCGCTTCTTTTTCAAGCTCGCTTAAAACTGCTTTCAGACGCTCTTCAAAATCACCACGGTATTTAGCGCCAGCCAGCAATGAAGCTAGGTCTAAAGACAATACCCTCTTGCCTTTAAGTGACTCAGGTACCTCACCATTAATAATACGCTGCGCCAAGCCTTCGACAATCGCGGTTTTACCCACTCCAGGCTCACCAATCAGCACTGGATTGTTTTTGGTACGGCGTTGCAAAACTTGAATCGCGCGGCGAATCTCGTCATCACGACCAATTACGGGGTCAAGTTTGCCTTGTCGAGCGCGCTCAGTCAGGTCGAGACAATATTTTTCAAGTGCTTCACGTTGCCCGTCAGCTTCAGGGTTATTCACCGCGTTGCCGCCACGTACCGCATCGACTGCGGCTTGCAGCGCGGCTTTATTGCCGCCGTTTTCTTTCAGTAGGCGACCGGCTTCGCCTTTGTCATCGCAGAGCGCAATTAAAAATAAATCGCTAGAGATAAATTGATCGCCACCTTGCATCGCTGCTTTGTCAGTCGCATTGAGTAGTCGAGTGAGGTCTTTGCCGACGGTTAAATCGGCATCGCTACCGGATACTTTTGCAATGCGCGCTAAAGCAAGATCGAGTGCGTTTCGCAGTGGTTGAACATTGACCCCGGCGCGGGCGAGTAGGGCGGCAGTACCCGAATCTGTATCGTTGAGCAAAGCGAGCAGTAAGTGCTGTGGCTCGATATAGGCGTTGTCATTCATATTGGCGAGGCTTTGCGCATCGGCCAGTGCTTGTTGAAACTTAGTGGTGAGTTTATCGAAACGCATTTTGTTTCTCCAATTTGCTTAGTTAAAGAATACATGGCTGCCGCCTTCATGTTCTTCAAGTGATTGTAATTAAATAGATATTTGAAAGTACTGATTATCAGTGATGGCGGGGACGATATGAGGGCGGCTTTAGCCGCTAACTTTATTACGCCCAGTGTGTTTGGCCTTATAGAGTTTGGCAGGCTTGATTTGGCGCTGATCGATGTTCACGTAACAAGGCTTTGAGCGAGCTGATGGCCTGATCCGATTACCCAAATTAATGATGTGGTCGAGTCGAGCCATTTCTTGCTCGAATGCTTCGCGACTTAATATGCTTGGCCTCAAATTTTCTTTAGCGCAGTATAGTAAGCAAATTTTTAAAAAAATAAAAAAACCGCCAGACTAGCTGGCGGTTGATTTGGGCTTAAAGCGGGGAGATTAAGTCTGCACACAATCCATAAAGTAGTTGGTTTTTCCACCCTCAGTCACGGCGACTAAGCCATGAATATAGGTTTCAAAGCCTGGGAATTTCTGATTGAAATCACGCGCAAATTTCAGGTAATCCACAATCGTTTTGTTGAATACTTCGCCTGGAATCAATAGTGGAATGCCCGGCGGGTAAGGCGTGAGCATCACAGCGGTCACACGGCCTTCGAGCTCGTCAATCGCGACACGGTCGATTTCTTTGTGCGCCATTTTTGCAAACGCTTTGGCCGGCTTCATCGCAGGCACCATATCCGACAAATACATCTCTGTCGTTAGGCGAGCCACGCCGTGTTCTTTGTAAATGCCATGAATTTGTTGGCAAAGGTCGCGCAAGCCAAGGCGTTCGTATTGCGGGAATTTGGCAATAAAGTCTGGCAATACACGCCAAAGTGGGGCGTTTTTATCGTATTCGTCCTTAAACTGCTGCAAGGCAGCTAGCAATGTGTTCCAACGGCCTTTGGTAATGCCGATGGTAAACATAATAAAGAAGGAGTATAGCCCGCACTTCTCAACAACCACACCGTGTTCAGCCAGATACTTCGTTACAATACTGGCTGGAATGCCTTGTGCATCAAAGTCACCATTCAAGTCCAGACCTGGGGTCAGGATGGTTGCTTTAATCGGGTCAAGCATATTAAAGCCATCGGCGATATCGCCAAAACCGTGCCAGTTATCACCCGCTTTAAGCATCCAAGCGTCACGATGATCCAAGCCTTCATCGGTCAAATCGTCTGGGCCCCACACCGAGAACCACCAATCTTCGCCGTATTCTTCATCCACTTTGCGCATTGCACGGCGAAAATCCAGTGCTTCCATCAATGATTCTTCAACCAAAGCCGTACCGCCTGGCGCTTCCATCATCGCTGCCGCCACATCGCAAGACGCAATAATTGAATATTGCGGGCTGGTTGACGTGTGCATCAAATACGCTTCGTTGAATAAATCGCGATCCAATTTACGATTTTCTGGGTCTTGTACCAAGATTTGCGATGCTTGGCTCAAACCTGCGAGCAATTTATGCGTGGATTGCGTTGAGAACACCATTGATTCTTTGCAACGCGGGCGATCTTCGCCAATTGCGTGGTAATCACCGTAGAACTCATGGAAGGCCGCGTGTGGCAACCACGCTTCATCGAAATGCAGCGTATCGATTTCGCCGTCGAGCATGCCTTTGATGTCTTCAACGTTGTACATAATGCCGTCGTACGTTGATTGAGTGATCGTCAAAATACGCGGTTTGAAATTTGTATTTTCGATGAGTTTTGCACGCGCAAATGGATTGTCCATCATCTTTTTACGGATGTTTTCTTTTGTGAATTCGCTCTTTGGGATTGGGCCGATAATGCCGTAATGATTGCGCGTTGGCATCAAGAATACCGGCACAGCGCCCATCATCATGATCGAATGCAAAATTGATTTGTGGCAGTTGCGATCCACAACGACTACATCACCCGGTGCCACGGTTGAGTGCCAAACGATTTTGTTCGACGTGGATGTACCGTTGGTGACGAAGAACAAATGGTCGGCATTAAAAATGCGTGCGGCATTGCGCTCAGACGCGGCAATCGGGCCTGTGTGGTCGAGTAACTGGCCGAGTTCTTCGACCGCGTTACACACGTCGGCGCGCAGCATGTTTTCACCGAAAAACTGGTGGAACATTTGCCCAACGGGCGATTTCAAAAATGCCACGCCACCCGAGTGACCTGGGCAGTGCCATGAATATGAACCATCATTGGCGTAATGCGTTAGCGCGCGGAAAAACGGCGGAGCGAGCGTGTCGAGGTAAGATTTGGCTTCGCGGATAATATGCCGCGCGACGAATTCAGGCGTGTCCTCATGCATATGAATAAAACCATGCAATTCGCGCAAGATATCGTTTGGAATGTGGCGCGCAGTGCGCGTTTCACCGTAGATATAAATCGGAATGTCTGGATTGCGGCGGCGGATTTCGGCAACGAAATCGCGTAGGTTAGTTAATGCTGCATGGGTTTCTTCTTTCGAACCAGCGCCGAATTCTTCATCGTCGATCGATAAAATAAAACCAGAAGCACGGCTTTGTTGCTGTGCGAAGGAGGTCAGGTCGCCATAACTGGTATAGCCCACCACATCCATGCCCTCGGCCTCAATTGCCGCAGCCAGTTCACGAATACCGGAACCACTGGTGTTCTCGGTGCGGAAGTCTTCGTCGATGATGACGAGGGGAAAGTTAAAGCGCATGTGATTCCTTCGCTAAAAATGAAAACGCCCCATGCTGGGGGCAGGGGCGTAGTTTAAACGAGAATTGTGAATGATTGATTGAAATCTGCGTTTCATTCGTTCTCAAAACGTGAAATTCAATCTATTTAGGGCTGCCATTGAGATTTGGTGGTTTGCAGGTGGCTCCGGTTATGGCTGTGCCATTGAAACTACCTACCTTTTTCCAATCTCCTGCTTTTGGCTCTTTTCCTGTTCCTTGACCACAATTGGTGCTAGTACACAACCAAACGTCAGTTCCTGTAGTGGGCAATATAAATATCCCACGCAAATAGTCTGTTGTATTGCTTGAGTCCCATCGACATAAACTGCTAGGCCAAGGTGCTGCTGGTTTTGTAATGCTAGTTACTAGTACGGCATATTGTGTTTGGCCTGTTTTATCGACCCAAGTTGTGGTTGACTGTATCGGTATAACATCGTTTATATTTAGATTGTTAAATGTGCCACATGGTCCGATCGGGCAAGTAATTGTACCAATATCAATATAGCTATTAAATGTTGTCGTTTTTCCTTGAATACTAAGTTTAGTTGCTTTGAAATCCGTAGGTGTTGATAAATTAAACTCTGTGTTGATTACTTTTCGAATGCCATCAAGTCTTGATTTTGCAATTTGTACAGCTTCACTGCGTTCAGAAGCTTCGGTCATGCTGCTTGTGCTGACGATTTGAAATCGAACTAAAAATAAAGCACCAGCACTCAAGATGAGAATGGTGATGAGCACTTCGATCATCCCAAAACCATTGGGTATTAATTTTTTCATTTAATAGTCAATCCATTTACCTGAAGCGCCATTTTCTGCGCTGGGTGGAAGCTCTGGTTTAATTGCTTTGTAAGTAATATTTAGAGCACCATTTGCACTCATTTTTGTCTTCATATTCTCATATGTATCGGGCGGTTTTCCCCAGAGTGCGTCGTTACGAGAATTCCTATAATTATATGTGTTCCAGAGTGGATCTGTATTTGGAACGGTTAAATTAGGCTCCAGTGGAATATTAACAATATCACCTAAAGGTAGCGCATCCCATACGTCTTCTACTACGACAGAACCATCAGTGACATTGATTGATCCTAGTTGAAATACATTTTTAACGTAGATGAATGCATTATTGATATTTAAAGCCGATGTAATGTTTCCATTGACAATAACACTGGTGTCTCTTGGGAATGTTGCTGTTGTTGCGCAAGTTAAATCGCCCTCTATCCATAACAGTGGAGTTGCAGATGTTTTTGCGGCCACAATTGCAGCTGCAATTTGAGTACAACCTCCGCTAGCATCAACGAAAGATCCGCTACTTTTGGCTATACTTTTCATTTCTTCGCGCGAGCGATTTCCCATGTTGGCTTTAAAGAAGTCATCTGCGGTCATCGTAAATAACGTTGTGTCTTTCTTTGTAAAGTTTGTTCCTGTACCTGCATCGGGAATGTACATTCCCTCACCGCAAGCATTTGAAGCGCATTTTGGTTTCGTGAAGTTAAGACAAAATTTATTATCTGGATCATTGGCTGGGTTGTATAGGGCGTTTGTTGGATCACACTGAGGACTACTTGAGCCGCCGTCGCCATAAAGAACGCCGCACATTGCTTTGATTGCATTGGGATATTGAATGACTAGAGAGACTTTAGAATCAATATGACCACGAGTTGCTAACGCGGATGCTGGTGGTGTAACCGATCCGCCTAATTCAATACGATTTCGTACTAATGCTTTTGATGTGCCTGAGTTGCTACAAACGTTAGAGCCTGTTCCTGTTACTGAATTGCTAGTGCAACCAACACTGGTTGCGGTGAGAGTGGAGCCAGTAATATTTAAGCCGATGCGATATGCAAGGCCGGGTTCATTGTTCCCTGCTCTAGTTGAGTTAATTAGCGTAATATTTTTGGCAAGGAAAGTTTTTTTGAGTGTGTAGCTTCCACCTGCGCTAGGGTCTGGGTTACATGATGTAGCAGCTACCGCTGGCGCTTTATCTAACAAAGTAGTAGTACCAACACCAGTACTGAGGATTTTCAGGTCATTTTTGATGATTGGTACTAGATCAACAATGCCTGCTTCTGCGGCTTGTAGTGCGGCATCATATTGATATAAACTGGTTGCATTTTTTTGTGCGATATAGCTATTTCTGCTTGCATAGAGTGAACCTAATGTCGCTATGAGTAATATCATAATGGTAACAAAAAGAGCCGCAACACCTTTTTGTTGGTTGGGTGAATTGAAGTGTGTTTTCATAAAATATTCTTTATTGAATAATTGGCTGGTTGCGGATTTGAATTGTTTCATTAGATTTTAATTCAAATAATATTTCAGTTGAGCCTGTTTTTATCGCTTGGCCTTGTACGTAAATTGTGGCCGAGCCTAAGGCCATACGTCCTGTAGAATCTGATTGGCTTGTCTGTGTTGCTGTATTATCCATGCCAATATAAAAATCAGTCACTTTTGGCATTGTGGTGGCATTGCTATTGATGGGAGTCCAGCCATCGGAATCAGTATTGCAATTTACGACAGCAGTTGCGTTGGTCGAGTTAATTAATGTGAAAACTTGATTGTCTTTGAACTTAAAACCAACCACATCAGTTTGATCTAATGTCCCGTTGCCGGGGGTCGTGGTATTAATAAAATGATCATAACGAAATAATATACACTGATAAGCCGTGATGTCATTATTGTCGCGGTCTTTTTTTGTTACAGGATCTAGCAAGCGTATTTGCCTGAAATTATGAGCAGTATTACTATCTCTGCTATAGCCAGCTCGGCGTAATTCTCGTCCAGTTTCTGTTAAAATATTTTTAAGTGTATTTTGTAATCCTGCTTGCTGTGATATTTGAGAGCCAAATGTTATGCTGCTCAATCCAATAGAAGCCGCAGCGCTTAATAAGAATAATCCTATTGCCATGGCAACAAGAATTTCAATCAAGGACATCCCGATTTGTTTTTTGTGTATAAGCATAGTTTTAGCTAAACGCCTTTTATTGCAAGCTTGTTAGTCCCGTTGCGGTGATTTCAACAGTTTTTTCTGAATTGCCATTGCTGAATTTTATTGATTGTGAGGCTGTTATAGTGGCGTCATCCCCAAGTATTGGACGCTGTGTTCTTGGCGTGAATCGTGTTTTATTCAATTTGCTATCTGCTGCTAATGTGATAACGACACCGTTACGATAATCTAGTGATTTTAGTGTGCGTAAATCAGTCACAGGTGTATCACATGTGCTTGATGTGGTGCTGACTTTAATTGTCCAGTTATCAGATGGATTTTCGATTAGTAAGCAAATGTCCTGGTTGTTTTTAATGGCTTCAGCTTTTGCATAATTTAATAAGGTATGAAATTCTTCGCTAGCTCCTTTCACTCTTGTTTTTTGTAACCACTCAGTAAAGCTGGGGAGGGCCGTTGCAGCTAATATCGCAATAATTGAAACTGTAAGCATCATTTCAATGAGTGTAAAACCTTGATATTTAATTCGAGGCATTTTATTTGCTCCAGCAGGCTGCGGGAGAGCCGGTTGAATTGCCGTTACTGATGGTCATCACTAAGGTGCAATCTGTGCCATTTGCTTTGTCATTGGCTTGACTGCCTTGTGGTGTTGCAGTGATTACATACCCAGTCGCACTTACTGTATCAATTTTAATTTTGTAATAGTCGTTACCACCAAATTTTGACGTGAGTGTTTCTGATGTTGCGGTGGTTGCTGTGGTCAGTGGTGTGATGTTGAGTCCGCTAGTTGATACGTCAACTGTGTAGCTTGTGTTATTAGCTCGCCATTTTTCCTGCGCCTGCTGAATTTTGCTAATCGCTACCGTTGCATCGGTGCGGCGGCTTTTTCGGACGTAGTCTTGGTAACTCGGGATCGCAATCGCCGCCAAGATGCCGATGATGGCGACGACGATCATCATTTCAATGAGGGTAAAGCCGTTTTGCGAGCGAGTCATGGCAATCCTGTCTGGTATTGGGTTTGTTTGTTTTGGGGTGATACTACTGCTATTTACTTACAGCAGGCAATACCACTTTGCATGGATTGGGCGGAGCGGTCTTGCTGAAAGGATGAGCGGTAAGCTGGTGTTGCAGACCGCACATAACTGCAAATGTTTAATCTAGTTTTTGCTGCGCTGCACGATTGAGTCTGTCGTGAATCGCTAGCCATTCTGCGCCTTTCGGCGGTGTTTCTAGTAGCAGTAGATCAAATTTTTTTTGATCGAGGTCACGTAAAGTGGCGTAAATTTCTTGGGCGTAGGCGGTTGGATTGTCGGGCATAAGGTGTTGTGGGAAGCCCAATTCTGTATTTTTCTCTTGAGTGAGTAATACCACTTTATGCCCTGCGGCTTGTTCCTTGGTAGCTCGTTGTAATAAATGAGCCATCGATCCTAGTAGTAATGGTGTGCGCGGTGCGTAGTGTGAATCGAGCAATCCGGATACGCGCTGCTGGGCGCTGGCTTGATCGGTGTGGTGTGGGATTTGTGTGCCGAGTACGGCTTCAATCGCAGCACGTGAAATGCCGCCGGGGCGTAAGAGCTTGGCAAAGCCGTCGACTAGACTAACAATCGTTGATTCAACGCCAACATGGCAGGCGCCGCCATCCAAAATCAATTGAACTTGATCGTTCGTAAACTCATGTCGTACATGCTCGGCAGTGGTGGGGCTGACGTGACCGAATTGGTTCGCGCTCGGTGCGGCGAGGCCACCGCCAAATTGGGTCAGTAACTCATGCGTGATGGGATGCGCTGGCGCGCGCAGACCGACAGTATTTTGTCCGCCCGTCACCGAATCGCTAACATGGGCTTGTCGCTCCAAAATCAGCGTGAGCGGGCCTGGCCAAAATGCTTCGGCGAGCTGATGGGCTGAATCGGGGATGTTTTGTGCCCAGTCTGTTAGCTGCTCAACACCCGCGATGTGCACGATCACCGGATGATCGTTAGGGCGGCCTTTGGCGGCGAATATTTTGGCTACAGCTGCGGGTTGGCTGGCGTCCGCTGCGAGTCCATACACGGTTTCGGTGGGGATGCCGACCAGTTCACCGGCACGCAATAGTGTGAGGGCTTGGCTAAGGTCGGGGATCGAAGTGGTGTTGGACATGATGAGCTGCACGGTAATAGATTGAATGCACTCATTATATCATTGCAGGCCGCGACTTCAGTCCGATTTGCTGTGTACTTGTGTATTGCTTGTAAGGCTATATTTAATATTGTCTACAGGTAGATACATGCTTTGCCTGTCGTTTTGGCTGTATCGAATTTCGCAGCTGCTAGATAAACTATGTGTTTTGTCTGGCAGCTGCGGTTTGCTTGAGCAATCTAATTAATAAATCGGCAATGCCATAAATAGTTTGATGATGATGGCGTTGGCGATATCGATAAAGAATGCGCCGACCATAGGGACAACGATAAACGCTAGGTGCGATGGACCAAAACGATGGGTTACCGCTTGCATATTGGCAATCGCTGTCGGTGTTGCGCCTAGGCCAAAGCCGCAATGACCGGCAGCAAGCACGACGGCATCGTAGTTTTTGCCCATCACGCGGAAGGTCACAAATATGGCGTAAGCGGCCATTGCAACGGCTTGTACACTAAGGATTAACAAGATCGGTAATGCCAAATGCGCCAATTCCCACAGACGTAAAGTCATTAATGCCATTGCCAAAAATAGCGCCAGGCTAACATTACCCAGCACTGAGATTTCGCGTTCAAACACTTGATACCAGCCTAAACCCCCTAAAACATTGCGCAGTAATACGCCAATGAAGAGTACGCAGACAAAGGTAGGTAGCTCAAATGCGCTGCCTGCTAGGGTCTCAGACAGCATTTGACCACCAGCTAAGCTTAGAGCAATTAAGGCTAGCGACTCAATAAATGAATTAACAGTAATTAGGCGCGTAGCTTGCGGTTCTTCAAATCCCGTTGGTGCTTGATCTTGATTGTGAGAGGCACCGGGGGCGTTTACTTTGCGCATTAAAAATTTAGCCACGGGGCCGCCAATTAAGCCGCCGAGCACCAGACCGAAAGTGGCACAGGCCATTGCCAGCTCGGTTGCGCCTTGAATGCCAAAGCGTTCGCTAAATACGCTACTCCACGCCGCGCCCGTACCGTGACCGCCTGATAAGGTAATTGAACCCGCTAGCAAGCCTAGATGGCCTTCGAGTCCAAGTAGTTTGGCTAAACTAATCCCGATGACGTTTTGCATGATCAAAAGCCCTAGCACGACGCCAAGAAATTTGATCATTACACTGCCACCCGCTTTTAGGCTAGCCAGATTAGCCGATAGACCAATGGTGGCAAAGAAGGCCAACATCAATGGCGTTTGCAATGAGGTATCAAATTTTACGGTGAAGCCAGCGACTTGCTGTGCGAGCAACATAAGTAAGGCTACCAGCAAACCGCCGGCAACCGGTTCTGGAATGGCAAATGCTTTGAGTGGTGCTGTTTTTTCGACCAGTACGCGGCCAAAAAGTAGCACGAGTGAGGCCGCGACAAGCGTGCCGTATCCGCCGATAGTAATCATGCAGTTCCCTTGGAAGTTGCCCCATAGTCTTTAATCATGGCGTGTCTTTTGTCGCGCTGGCAATAGCCAGCTTGGCGTATGACAACGGTTCACTGATTTGGAGGGCAAATTGATCGTTTAAAAAAATAGGCAACACAGATTGTGTCGCCTATTGCGTGTAATTACAATGAAAGTGCTTGTTAATTATTCCGCTTTACAACTCAAGCGCTAACAATTCGGCAATCGTTTGGCGACGACGAATCTGTTGGATTGCTTCGCCATCAAGCAATACTTCGGCAATCAGCGGGCGCGTATTGTAGTTGCTCGACATGCTGGCTCCGTAGGCCCCCGTATCATGCAGCACGACAAAATCGCCGATCTCGGCAGCGGCTAAATCGCGTGGTGTTACCACGCCACCTTCTTCTTGTGTAAAGACGTCGCCAGATTCGCACAGTGGTCCCGCCAACACGGTAGGGCGGGTTTCGCCGCCAGCCTCTGAGCCATCCGCACGAAGCAGACTGATTTCGTGGTAACTGCCGTACATCGCTGGGCGCATCAGATCAGAAAACCCAGCGTCGACCAAGACGAAATGATTGTTGCCAACGTCTTTCTTGGCACGAACTTCAGCAATTAATTTGCCGCTTTCTGCAACGAGGAAACGGCCGGGCTCAATTTCAAGGTGAACAGCATGGCCCAGATGAGCTGCGATTTCATTGCGTGCCGCATCCCACAGATTGAAGTAATGCGCTGTGTCGATGGCTTCACCACCAAGGCGGTATGGGATCGACAAACCACCACCTGCAGAAATTGCGCGCAAATCGCGGCCCGACTCTTTGACTTGCGACACCATCGCCGCACAGACTTCTTGCAAATGGCTGTAATCCACGCCCGAGCCAATGTGCATGTGCAGGCCAACCAGATCGAGATTGTATTTTTCAATCAGTGCCAATGCTTCTGGAATTTGTTCGTGCCAAATGCCGTGTTTGCTTTGCTCGCCGCCGGTATTGGTTTTTTGGCTGTGGCCATGACCAAAGCCAGGATTTACGCGCAGCCAAACGCGGTGACCAGGATGCGCTTCACCCAATTGCTCGAGCATTT
Source organism: uncultured Deefgea sp. (assembly GCA_963508915.1). Taxonomy (GTDB): domain Bacteria; phylum Pseudomonadota; class Gammaproteobacteria; order Burkholderiales; family Chitinibacteraceae; genus Deefgea. The sequence goes on along the minus strand of CAUOZE010000014.1, from coordinate 12,664 downwards.
GTGGACTGCCGCAATTGACTTGGATATCGAGCTCTACGACGCGCGCTAACGTTGCTCGATCAAGCAGGTCGGCGGTAAATACGATGTCATCTGCGTCAGCGCCCGTCGCAAATCCCGCCGCAATAGCGCGCTCGATTTCACCGAGTGAGACTGAATCCACTTTCACGCCTTGCTCGCGCATCAGTTTGAGAATGTGAATGTTGGAGTTGGCTTTTTGCGCAAAACGAATCGTGTCGAACATTTTGAGCTGGGCAATGCGCGCGCGAATCGTGGCTGCGTCATACGTCCAAACTGGGGTGCCAAATTGCTGGGCGATGGCAATGGTTTGCGCGGCGTTAAGTGGTTTCACAGTGATGTCCTATTTATTATTTTGATAATTGTTTAATTTGATATTTTTGGTCGGCAGATTTCTACGTATTGGCGTAGGACATCAGTGATGCCTGATTCAAGGCATTCCACAATTACCGCATGGCCGATTGATACTTCGACGATGTTTGGAATAGTCAAAAATTTTGCCAAGTTGTTTAGATTCAGATCGTGACCGGCGTTGACTTCTAATCCAGCATCTTGAGCGCGCTGAGCGGCGGCGATAAAGCCTGAAAAAATGGCTTCGCCTTCTGTTGTACCAAAGTGCTCAGCGTAGGGTTCGGTATACAGCTCAACGCGGTCGGCACCGAGTTCTTTGGCCAGCGCCATGTCTTGTGTGTCGTAATCGATAAACAAGCTACTGCGAATGCCAAGCGCTTTGAGTTCGGCCAAAATCGTGCGTAAAAAATCGCCGTCTTTTTGTAAATCCCAGCCGTGATCGGACGTGACTTGATCGGGCGCATCAGGAACTAGTGTGCATTGCGCAGGGCGATTGGCTTTGACGACGTCTAAAAATTCAGGCGTTGGGTAGCCTTCGACATTGAGTTCAACACCGCGTGACTCACACAATGCGCCCAGCTCGGTGACATCCGAATATCTTGCGTGACGTTGGTCGGGTCGTGGGTGCAGCGTGATGCCGCCCGCGCCCAAATCGAGGCAACGCTCAGCAAAAGCGCGCACATCGGGATAATTGCGGCCACGAGAATTGCGCAGTAAGGCAATTTTATTGATATTGATCGACAGTATGGTCATGGCAATGCTCGGCGGATAATTCTTAAGTTCGCTATTCAAACAGATTGTTAAATCGTGGTAAAACAATAAATTCTGCTCCCCCATTAATTTTGCTTAAGGAGCCGCACAAAAGTTTTCACGCAAGGCGATGTAGCGCACGTGAGCACTTTGGTCTTAACGCTATGTTTGATTACAAACTACTTGAAGCACTGGATATGATTTTGCGCTGCGGCAGCTTTGATGCGGCGGCCAAACGCTTGCACTTAACGCCATCGGCGATTTCGCAGCGGATTCGCCAATTAGAAGAGCGTCACGGTGAGGTTTTGCTGCGGCGGGAAAATCCGCTGCGCGCTACGGCTACGGGTGAAAAATTACTCGCGCATGTGCGCCAAGTACGGTTGTTGGAAAACGATTTTGCGCAAGAGACGACCGCGGCGGCTTTAACGACGTTGCGGGTGGGGATTACCGCCGATAGTTTGGCAATTGGCCTGATTGCGGCGCTAGCACCCAATTTAATGCAGGCCAGATTATTGCTCGAATGCGTGATTGATGATGAGGCGTATACGCTTGATTTATTACGCTCGGGTGAGGTTTTTGGATGTATTAGTACGCAGCCATTTTCTGTAGCTGGCTGTGTTTCAATACCCTTGGGTAAGTTGCGGTATGTTGGCGTGGCCAATACTGAGTTTATTGCGCAGTATTTTGTTGCAGGCATCAATGCCGCGACTTTAGCTACCGCACCGGCCGCGGTCTATGGCCGAATTGACAGCCGTAAAGAAAGTTTGCATCGCCGAATGTTGCGGGAGCAGTTTTCCCTACTCGAAGAGCAATATCCGTGTTTTGTGATACCTGAAAGTCACGCGCTGTATGCGGCGGCGCAGGCGGGTTTAGCCTATGCCGTCGTGCCATGGGCACAAGCGCAAGCGGATATTGCAGCAGGGCGGATGCAGGCATTGAGCGCATTAAGCGCCAGCGTGCCGCTCTATTGGCATCATTGGGCACGGCAAACGCGGCCTGCGGTGTTGCTCACGCAAGCCATCGCCCAGTTTGCTGCTGCGCATTTTAATTCTGATTGAGTGAATAGAAACGATGACTGAACCTCTGATTGTATTTCTCGACGCCGCGACTTTGCCAGTGCCGCTGCTGTCGGTGAGTGCGCCGCATCGCTGGCTTGCATATCCACAAAGCTCGCCCGATGACGTGGTTGAGCGATTGCAGGGTGCTACGGTGGTGATCACCAATAAAGTCCCCGTCACGCGAGACATGCTGGCGCAACTACCCGATTTAAAACTGATTGCGGTCGCCGCGACTGGTTATAACCAAATCGATGTGGCCGCTGCGCGTGAATATACGGTAGGTGTGTGTAATATTCAAGACTATGCCATTCATGGAGTAGCGGAACATACCCTGATGCTGATGTTGGCATTACGTCGCCAGGTATTTTCGTATCGGCAACGATTGGCAGCGGGAGAGTGGCAAAACGCGGCAGGGTTTTGCTTATTTGCAGAGCCAATGCATGATTTAGCGGGTAGCCGAATAGCCGTTATTGGTTCGGGCGCATTGGGGCAAGCGACAGCGAACTTGGCGCGAGCGTTTGGCATGGAGGTGGTTTTTGTTGAGCGCAAAGGCGCAGCGCAAGTTCGGTCTGGTTTTCTGGCTTGGGATGAGGCCTTGGCGACGGCGGATGTGATCAGCTTGCATTGCCCATTGACCGAAGGCACGAAAAACTTGATTGGCGCGACTGAGTTGGCGCAGATGAAAAAGTCAGCGATTTTAATCAATACTGCTCGCGGTGGTTTGGTCGATGAAGCGGCATTATTGGCGGCCTTGCAAGCAGGGCAGATTGCGGGGGCGGGGATTGATGTGTTGATGACTGAGCCGCCGCGCGCAGGTAACGCATTACTTGACGTGCAGTTACCTAATTTAATCATTACGCCGCATGTGGCGTGGGCGAGTGTCGAAACCATGCAAACGCTGGCGGATCAACTGATTGGTAATGTCGATGCTTTCCTGCGCGGCCAGCCACGGCATTTAGTCTGAGCTACTTTGCTCTAGCTTACGATTCTCACGCCAAGTGGCCATTTTGCGAAACACCCAGCTTTGAGGTTGTTCAAGCCCTGTGCGAGCGTATTCAAGTATGCTGGTTTCACTGCACATGGCTTCATGCGATTGCCAAGCTTCGTGGTCGCCTATAAAGAGCAATTCATCACCAAAGTTTAAAAAACTATCTTCGTCTGGGATGAGGATGTCTTCTCCGGCATGGCTGCGCATTAATGCGATGCAGCGTAGTGATTCGCCGTGCTCAAGTACATTATTGTAAAAGTGCTTCAGGTGCAAACGGGGGCTGGGGCGAGCCAAAAAAGCATGTACAGCGGCGATGTTTTTGGCGTCGAGTTTGATGCTCCAGTGATCTGGTATGTGATGCTCACACAGTGCTTCCACTTTGCGAGTGAGCGCCGCCGCCCATGCTTCATCTTGATGTTCGAGGCGATTCACAAAGCGAGACAGCATCGGACTGGCCATCGCGCGGAGGGCTTCGTGTGCAACGACTTCACTGCGAATCGACGTAAAGTTTGGTTTAAAGGCTTCAAACAGTAAATGATTGCTGGCTAAGTTTTGCCGCGCCACGATGAATAAATTGGGATTGAGTATGCGTGCCGTAGCAATTGCCGATAAATTATTAGCATCATGGTCGTGGCTTACCAATAAGCCAACGGCGTGCTCGATGCCAGCCGCTTTCAGTGAGGCGGCGTCAACGCCCAGTGCCAGATGAAAGACATTTGGATCCAACTCGGGCTGCGGTTCTGGGTCGATGATATGGACAGTAATCTCTGCTTCTAAGTTTAAAGCCGCATGCACAGCGCGACCAAATCGACCATACCCCACAATCACCCAATGGCCTTTGGGCGGCACGATGGGCTCAGGAATCGGGTTGCCTGGAAAGTCAGACAAAATTATTTTTAATTGCGAAGCGGTGGGCGCATGGAGTGCCAAGTGAAATTGCGCCCCCACTGCCTCAAACATATTAATCACTTTATTAGTGCCAAACGACGCCATATTGTCGCTGATCGCTTGATTTTTACTACGACAAATCGACAGCAGCTTGGGGCGCAACACGTAGGCGCTGATGGCAATCGCCAGATTGGTGTTTTCATCGCCGGTAATCCCGAGTACGCCTTTGCAATACGGTTGGCTCAGACCTGCAATTTTGAGTAGCTCTGGGTTGCCTGCATCACCAGCATGGTAAGGCGCATCAAAATGATAGTTTGCGAGCGCGACTTCATTGATGCGTTCTTCTCTTAGGTCGATGACGACAAATCGAATGTTTTGTTCATCGAGTACTTTGCATAGTAAACGGCCAGTTTGGCCGTAACCACAGATGATATAAAAAGGCTCGGTGAAGTTTTTAACTTTATTAATAAAGCGCGTGTATTGCATCGCTTTGGCAAAGGCTTGGTCGCGCGACAAGGCAAAAATAGAGCCCAGTGCATAAGTCCAGCCAACGACCGCCAAATAAATGCAAATCACCACCCACATGCGCTGCGCATTGGTAAATGGGTAAGGGATTTCACCAAAGCCAATCGTTGTTGCGGTATAGCTAATGAAATAAAACGCATGGAAAAAATCCATGCGATACGGCTGGCCTTGGTCATCCACGCCAGGAATCATTACCAAGCCCATGACCGAAATTGCGTAGATCAAAATGAGCGTGATGATGGGCGTACGTAAACGCCGAAGCATCAAGAAAAAAATATTAGGCATTGCGATCGCTCAGTATTGTCGATTGAACGGCTTAACGGCGATGCTGCAAGGTTTCGCCAATCAACAAAATGACCGATACCAAATTAGCAGCCAATGCGCCTGCCGCCAACGATACGATGGTTGTCGTGGTGCCCGGCGTCAAACCCAACTGCGTAATATAAAGCGCATTCCACCAGACTAGAGCGGCCGCTATTAGCTGTAAGTCGGCCACTAAACTGGTGGCAAGATGCAAGGCCCCCACTTGAGTGTGGTCACCAAATTTAATCACCGTGGTAATTAAATTGACCACAATCGCAGCAAAAAGCTCATTGACATCATGCTGGTGGGCGACATCAATATCGCCAATCACAAAGCCAAAATTAAGCGTAAATGCCAGCAAAATAAAGAAGCCAAAAATTACCTTTTCTAAATTCATGATGCATCCTATTCAAATACGTTGTGATGGCTGAAGAGTGATTGTAGCTAGTGTAGCCGCTGGGTAGTGATTCTGGCTAATCTTGGGTGAGACATCGTGTTTCGCCGTATTCAATTTGTTATCCCCATTGGCGTGGATAAAAACCGGGTCAAGCTGTGGATAACTTAGCTAAGTCCTTGAACCCGCAGGAATCAAGGCTTGGGGGGTCGGTGATGTGAAAAAATAGGCCAGATAGTTCGACTTATGCCCAATTGCAAGGTGTTTCACCTGCATAAGCTGTGGGTAACTCATTTAGTGTGCTGATTTAATAGGAAAATATAGTGGTGCTTAAATTTTGAGCGATTTTTTAATAAATTGAGCGCAATAAAGACACGCCAATGGCGAACATCATCAGCGCAATCAGCCCATCTAAAATTCGCCACGCCATCGGCTTGGCAAACCAAGGACTCAGTTGGCTGGCTGCGAAGGCCAAGGAAAAAAACCACACAAAAGAAAAACCCACCGCACCCAATAAGAAAAAGGGCTGATCAATGCTCGCCTGTTGTGCACCAATCCCACCGACCAACACCACGGTATCCAAGAGTGCGTGTGGATTCAAAATCGAAAAGCCAAGTCCAGCCGCCACCACCGCCCATGGGCGATCTAGCCCTTGCTGCAGTTGCTTGCTGTCTAAGGCATCAGGGTGAAGCGATTTTTTTAGTGCCAAGGCACCATAGGCAAACACAAATAGCGCACCACCGAGCGCCATCCAAAATTGCAGCTGCGGCATCGATTGTAGAATTTTTCCCATGCCGAGCACGCCCGCACTCATTAGCACTAAATCACACAGCGAGCAGGTCAGCGCGGTCAGAAACTGCTGTTTGCGGGCAATACCTTGGCGCATCACAAACGCATTTTGCGCGCCAATCGCCATGATTAAACTCGCGCAAAGGGCAAAGCCATTGAGCGTGGCTGCTAGTGGTGTACTCATTTTTATTTTCTTGAATCAAACGAAGGCTGCAGCATAAGCAGTGTGGTTTTGTTGGGCAATTAGCGAAATCAGTAAAAACACTTGATGAAAGGCGTAAAAAAACCGGCATAGGCCGGTTGTATTGAGTATCAAGTGCGATGCTTATTTTTTTGTGTCTTTCGCTACCGGCATAAAGCCAGCAACTGGTACCGCTGCGGTTTTGTCTTTCTTTGGCTTTTTCGTTTCTTTATTGCTACGTGCTTGACCTTTGGCCATGATGTTTCTCCGTTTGGGCTGCCCTATCTAGCATGCCACCACTGTAAATACTGCTGAGCAGGATGTCCTGCAGCCGCAGCGCACATAGACTGTGCGAACGAACCTCAGACCATCATAGGCGCATCGCCAGCGTAGCGGGGGTTTATTTATCAGTTTCTAAATAAATGAAATTAGTGGCTTCAGAATGCGGGGTAAGTCGTATTGCGGATGTATCTGCTTCGAGGCAATATTAAATATTGATTACAAGCAGATACCCTAGGTTTGCGAATTACTTCGCGCCCCCCAGAACAGTGACCAATTGATTGTAGCGATCGTAGTAAGCTTTTTCTTGCTCGGATTTGAGTTTGGGGTCGAGCTTGGTGTTGAAAGTCAGCCGGAACAAATCGTGAAATAGCTGTAAATCGGTGACTTGGCGCAGGTTGCGATTATCCGCTGCGGCAAATCCTGCCAATTGGTCGGCGTAATACAAACGTTGCCTCGCCAGTCCGGTGTTGTTGCCCGTGCGGCCGTAGTCAAGGAAAAACTGGCCGATTTTGCTTTTAACATTGGCAGGCAAGTCGCGGCGCATCACTAGTGGGTCAAAGGTGAAATCAGGCGATTGCCAAACTATTTTCATTTGCGCGAAATCGCGAGGGTATTTTTCTTTGAGCTGCTCTAAGTCAAAAGTATTGCTCACCGCCACATCGACCTGTTTTTTAGCTAGCGCGACAAAAGATTGCTCGGCCGTGCCGACAATGATCTGTTTGAAATATTGTTCCGGCAAAATATTTTTTTTCATAAACAGATGGTACTGTGGGATATAAAAGTCAGCGGTGCTTGAGGTTTTGCCCGAGGCGTAGCGTAGTTGTTTTGGCTTATCTAATAGCTGTTCGGCATTTTGAATCGGACTATTTTTTGCTACAAGGATCACGCTGCGATAGGTTTTAAGGTTGCCACTTTGAATTAAACTGGCAAACACATCGCTTTTGCCGCTTTCAACTGCATCGAGTGCAAGTTTATTATCGAGCCGAGCCACTTGAATTTCGTTATTTTGAATTTTTTTGAGCATCGCATCGCGATCACTGCTAACCCAGCCTTTTACAGGTTGGCCAATCGCTGCAGAAAGATCATTGAGTACCGGCTGCCAGTCTTCAAGTGTTTGTTCGTCGGCACGGGTGGTGAGTAGGCCAACGGTAATGTCGGCATAGCTAGGTGAGGCGATTAAGCAGAGTGCAGCCAGAAAAGGGCGGAACGGCATTAGGGTATTCCCGAGTGTTGCGGATGCCTCGCAGCTTAGTGTTTTTGTGTTACGTTAGTGTGAAAACTTGGTAAGGATTTGTGATGCCCTATATAAATTTACGTGTTGCGGGTGAATCAGGTGCTGTCGTCATGAGTTTTGCGGATTGCGTTTGTTCGTATTTTGCCCTGAGGCAAGGCACGAAGCGCACCGCATAGTCATTCTATGCTAGCGCTTTGTAACGCTGCATCAGGGCAAAATACGACAAACCCGAAGGGCTGGGCGTCTTTTTAAGCCACTCGGCGTTACGACAGGCTGACATAGAATGACTATGTTACGCCTGTCGTGTCTTGATTGGCTTAAAAATGCGTTCCAGCGCAACCGTAAAACTTATGACGACAGCACCTAAGCCGCGAACAAAAACAGCAAATCGTCGCTGAATTTACCGCCACCATGGTGCGAGTAGCTAATAAACCCGCTGAGTATGTCATCGTCACCATTGATGAGTCGCCGCTACAAGATTGGGGTTGGGGTGGTGAGTTACTCGATCAAGCGGAATAATTGCGCGTAATTTTCTGCTTGGGCGTGATGATTGGACGGACGATTTCGACCTAGGCGTGTGAACAAGGTATAATCCAACGCTTTGTCGTTGCGTGTGAAGATTCAGTTATGCCAATTTATGCTTATCGCTGTGCCGAATGCGGCCACCAAGATGAACATTTACAAAAAATGTCGGCCGATGCCCTTACGGTTTGCCCTGCTTGTAATGCGCCAAAATATGAAAAGTGCGTAACGGCCGCTGGTTTTCAGCTTAAAGGCTCAGGCTGGTATCAAACTGATTTTAAAGGCGGCAAAACGGCCGCCAGTTCCGAGTAGTTTTATTTCTTGATTAGGTAAAATGTGACCTCTCCGCTCAAGCGCTATCTATTTACTGGTTTGTTAATTTGGATCCCTTTGGTCATCACCTTATGGGTTTTGAATTTACTCATCGGCACGATGGACCAACTGGGGACGTATGTACCGAATCAAATTCGCCCTGATTATTGGATTTTACAAAGCTTAGCTAAGTTATTTCCGCAATTTACTGGCATGCACAATATCCCCGGCTTTGGGGTGATTTTGACGGCGCTGGTGCTGTTGATTACCGGGATTGTTGGTACCAATATCTTGGGTCGTCGCTTGTTGCAAGTGGGCGGCTCGATAGTGAAACGGATTCCTATTGTTCGCTCAATTTATATGAGCGTGAAACAGGTTTCAGATACTTTATTTTCCGACTCAGGTAATGCATTTCGCAAAGCGGTGTTGGTACAATTTCCCCATCAAGGCACGTGGGCGGTCGGTTTTGTGACCGGTGTGCCTAGCGGCGAAATTAGTGAAAAATTGGGCGGTGAATTGATTTCGGTATTTGTACCGACCACACCTAACCCAACGTCGGGCTTTTTGTTTATGGCCAAAACGGCGGATGTAAAAGAACTCGATATGTCGGTCGATGAAGCGCTGAAGTATGTCATTTCGCTCGGAGTGGTGATGCCACTCAGTAAAGACATTAGCTACCCTGATGCGCAGGCTTTGCCCGGCGTAGTTAACAAGTAGTTGGTGCAAAATTTTATCGCAAAGGTCGAAGCGGCAGGGTGTACAAAACCTACGGCATGGCGAGACAAGAATGCAAAAATTTTTGCTGATTAGCCATTAAATCAAAGCGGTGCTGCCGCAGACGGGCATGAAAGCCCGTAAATGTTTAGCTTTTTATTTTAAGGAAGTTTTTGATGCGTACTGATTATTGCGGGCTGATTGATAGCCGTTACCTTGGTCAAACTGTCACCATTCAAGGTTGGGCGCACCGTCGCCGTGACCATGGTGGCGTGATTTTTATCGACTTGCGCGACCGTGAAGGTTTAGTGCAAGTGGTATTTGATCCTGATACCCCAGAAGCATTCGCAACTGCCGATGCGAGCCGCAATGAATACGTATTGGAAATCACCGGTCTAGTTCGTGCACGCCCAGAAGGCACCACCAATAGCAAAATGGTTTCAGGTCAAATCGAAATCTTGGCTAAAGGCATCACGGTACTCAATCAAGCGGCAACGCCACCGTTCCAGATCGACGATGAAAATCTCTCTGAAAATGTGCGTTTGACGAACCGCGTCATCGATTTGCGTCGCCCAGTAATGCAAAAAAATATGCGTTTGCGTTACCGCGTCGCGATGTTAATCCGTAACTACCTCGATGGTTTGGGCTTTATCGACATCGAAACACCGATGTTGACGCGCTCTACGCCAGAAGGCGCGCGCGATTACCTCGTGCCAAGCCGCGTACATGACGGCCAATTCTTTGCCTTGCCGCAATCGCCACAATTGTTCAAACAATTGTTGATGGTCGCTGGTTTTGATCGTTACTACCAAATCGTGAAATGCTTCCGCGATGAAGATTTGCGCGCCGATCGTCAGCCTGAATTCACGCAGATTGATATCGAGACTTCGTTCTTGAACGAAGACGAAATCATGAGCATCACTGAAGCAATGGCGCAGCACGTATTCAAAGAAGCGATCAACGTTGAACTCGGCGAATTCCCACGTATGGCGTATGACGACGCAATGCGTTTGTACGGCTCGGACAAGCCAGACCTTCGCGTGTCATTGCAGTTCACTGAACTGACTGACTTGATGAAAACCGAAGAATTCAAAGTCTTCCGTGGCGCAGCCGATATGGAAAACGGCCGCGTAGTGGGCTTACGTATTCCAGGCGGTGCAAGCATCAGTCGTAAAGAAATCGACGACTACACCAAGTTCGTGGCGATCTACGGTGCTAAAGGCTTGGCGTACATCAAAGTCAACGATGTAACGAACCTGAGCAATGGCGAAGGTTCTGGCTTGCAATCGCCAATCGTGAAAAACTTGAGCGAAGCGTGCTTGCAAGAAATCATTACTCGCACTGGCGCAACGACCGGCGACTTGATTTTCTTTGGCGCTGACAAAGAAAAAATCGTGAACGAAGCGATCGGCGCATTGCGCTTGAAAGTGGGCCATGAAAAAGGCGAGGCAGCGGGTTACTTCACTCGCGGCTGGAAACCTTTGTGGGTGGTTGATTTCCCAATGTTTGAACGCGATGACGACGCAGGCCGCTGGAATGCTTGCCACCATCCGTTCACCAGCCCGAAAGTGGAGCACATCGAGTTTTTGAAAACCGATCCAAGCAAATGCAAGGCCCGCGCTTACGATATGGTACTCAACGGTTGGGAAATGGGCGGCGGTTCAGTCCGTATCCACCGCGCTGATATGCAATCGACTGTATTTGAAGCACTCGGTATTGGCGAAGAAGAAGCCCAAAACAAATTCGGCTTCTTGCTCGATAATCTACAATTCGGCGCACCTCCGCATGGCGGCTTAGCGTTTGGTTTGGATCGTTTGGTAACGTTGATGACCGGCGCAGAATCAATCCGCGACGTGATCGCGTTCCCGAAAACCCAACGTGCGCAGTGCTTGTTGACCAATGCACCGAACGAAGTGGACGAGAAACAATTGCGTGAATTGCATATCAAATTGCGTAATGCACCGCAGGTTAATTTGGCGTAATTGCTGATTTAGTTTGAGTTTTAAAAAAAGGCGACTGTGGTCGCCTTTTTTAATTTGTAGGGTATATCAATGCAGCCATTTTGGGATAATGGCTGTGGTTGTATACCTAGTGCAATATTTTAATGAGCTTTAGCTTTGGACTGAATCGGTCGTGATTTTTATAAGCTGAGTCGCGCTGATGCCGCGCGGCACCCACCTTATCTTTGCTTCGCCAAAGAAAGGTGGGCCAAAGAAAGGCGACCCTGGTATCTGCGTCCCGCTACGCCCGTGCTGGCCTTAGGCCATGGGCTGCGCTAAGGCAACAAGTTGCCAAGCTTCGCCACACCTCGTTGCGGACAATCGAGGCGGTTGGGGTCAAAACTCGGCCTGCGGCCTCAAACATTGACCCCAAAAACCCCGCCCCGCTTGTTCCTCGCTCGGCTTGACACAAGGGATCTCGCGCAGCTCAGCGAGGTTTTGCTTTAATTAGATGTATTGCTCGCTAAGCATTGTATTTCAAGGGCTGCAATAAAATACATGGAATCTGTAGGGCGGGTTAGCCAAAGGCATAACCCGCCAATTTGATTCTGAGATCATAATTTTGCTCAGCGCGGGTTGATAAAACCAACCCGGTCTATGTGGCTACGACGTTTAATAACAAAATGTATTTTTTCGCGCATTTGGAAGAATGACACTCACATGCGCTAAATAATTTTTGCACAAATCAGCTTCATCAGAGCCTATTTTCATATCCACTGCTACCAACCGAAGAATCCAACCGTCGTACCGATCTGGAGTGTTATAACCCTCGACTATTGCGGTTACGACTTCACCGGGGGCAAGATAGTCTAGAGCAATTGCTTCTTTAACCCATATGTCCTTGGGCATGTGCGTGTCATCAAGCCCAAACTGACCAGGATGTAATAACGAAGCATAATCAATCAAGATTTCCGTAAGTAGGCTCTGTCCAACGTTTTGAATCGATAAATCATACCAACACTTACCGCCCGCGCTGGGTTGAAGAGTTAATTGAAGGTTTGGAGTTTTTTCTCTATGTATAACGTTTTTCACAGCCAACATTTGTAGATGTCACCTAATCTTGGCCACGTCGTTAAAGAACTTATAGCCATGTAGAGTAATGGTTGATTTAATTTTCGAAAAGCTTACCACAATCCAGCTGTAGGGCGGGTTAGCCAAAGACGTAACCCGCCAATTTGATTCCGACATCACAATTTGGCTCAGCGCGGATTAATAAAACTAACCCGCCCTTGTATCTTTCTCTCCGTGGTGGTTAGCTACTACCACATGAGGCGAAGTGAGTTTGAACCCACCCTTAAGGCATTGACCTTGCAACGTAGATTAAACCCTTCGTCCTCACTTCTTTCGCCAAATCAGAC
>CAUOZE010000013.1:0-51743 GCA_963508915.1 uncultured Deefgea sp. | reverse complement strand
TACATTGAGATTTTTTATAACCGGCAACGTCGCCATTCTCGATTAGGTGATGTCGCCCCTGCGGTGTTTGCAAGAGAATATGAGCGGAAGCAATTAGCTGACGTTTAAAGTAATGGTGTCCGTCATTGACACGCGCTTCACTCATGACGATTTTTTAGGTGTGGGCATGGTCACGAAGGCGCTGTTAGTTGTGTGTGGATGCGTGAGCTAGCTGCTCTGGCGATTACTTCTGGGGGCGGAACAAAATAAATCTAAAGTTTTGAGATAGACCGCCGAAAATGAGAATGTAGGCGGCGCAAATGATGCGAACCGCTAAAGAGTAAATCAATCTTCAAGGAGAAGCATCATGGCTGCCGTTATTAATACCAATGTACCTTCGCTCACAGCGCAAAATAATTTATCTAAATCGCAATCTGCGCTTTCGACTTCTTTGCAACGCTTGTCTTCTGGTATGCGCATCAATAGCGCAAAAGATGATGCCGCAGGCTTGGCAATTTCTGAACGTATGACTAGCCAAATTCGCGGTTTGGATCAAGCTAAACGCAATGCGAATGATGGTGTATCAATGTCGCAAACGGCTGAGGGAGCCTTGTCCTCATCGGGCGATATCCTGCAACGCGTTCGTGAATTGGCCGTGCAATCTTCCAATTCAACCAATAGCTCTTCAGATAGACAAGCTATTCAGGCTGAGGTAAATCAGCTGACGCAAGATTTGGATCGTATCGCAACGCAAACTGCGTTTAATGGTACTAAGCTTTTGGATGGTACGGCCGGCACATTAAACTTTCAGGTTGGGGCAAACTCTAATGAGTTAATTTCAGCTTCTGGTGCGAATTTCCGTACGACAAATTACGGTAATAATCAAATTAAAAACGACCAAGAGGGGCCCGCTGGAACTTCAATCGTAACGGGGGGTACGATTGATATTTCAGGTTATTTAGGTACGAAACAAATTACCGCAGTAGCGGGTGACTCGGCAAAATCAATTGCTCAGCAAGTTAATCAAGTAACCAACAGTACGGGTGTAACAGCTACCGCGAAAACGGAAGCAGCTTTAACTTTTACTGCTAATCAGGCAGGCACTTTTAAGATTGAATCAGATAATGTGGGGGCTGCGGTAACGGTTTCTGTGGCAATTGGTTCGACGCTTAATGCTGATGGCTATGCTTCTGCAATTAACAATATTAATGCTCAATCTTCTAAAACTGGTGTGACGGCTGAGTATGATAAGGTGCTTAATAAAATTAAGCTGACCAACTCAACCGGTGCGGATATCAAGATTACTGATACTACAGCTACGCCAATGGCCTTTCAAATTGATGGCTATAATAAGACTGGGACTGCAGTTGTTGCAGGTAATCCATCTGCTGCTACAGCTATCATCGCAACAGGCTCGGTAACCTATGATTCAGAGAATAGTTTTTCTTTGGTCGATGCATCTGGGATGGATGCAACAACAACCGCTTCAAAATTGAATTCAGTTTCAGGCTTGGATGTGACTTCGTTTGCTAATTCACAAGAGGCAATCAAAACCATCGATTCCGCATTGGCCTCGGTGAATAACCAACGTGCTAAATTTGGTGCTTTGCAATCACGTTTTGAAGTGGCGATTGGTAACTTGTCGACAACTTCTGAAAATCTGTCTGCATCACGTAGCCGTATTCGTGACGCTGACTTTGCTTCAGAAACCGCTAACTTGACACGTAACCAAGTGTTGCAACAAGCGGGTACTGCGATGTTGGGCCAAGCTAATGCACTGCCAAATCAAGTGTTGAGCTTGCTGCGTGGTTAGTCGGGTAGTAGAGTAGTAGAGTGGCAGAGTAACTTATCGCCCCGTCTGCCACGCAGTCGGGGCGTTTATCCAGTGGAGGTGTGTGATGCAAATTAATCCCGTTGCGAATCTGGGTGGTACTGTTTTAAATACGAGCGATCCGCAGTCTAGAGCGGAACGGACTCAGAATTTGGCTGATGCTGCTGGCGCTAATCAGTCTGCAGCTGCGTCGACTGTTTCTGCTTTTGCCGTTGCCGCAACAACTGCCAGCGAGAAAAGTAGCTCGACTGGTAATGAGCCGAGCAAGGAAGAGCGTCGTGATGCGGTAGAAAAATTAAATAGCGTGATTAAGCAAAAAAATGAGTCGTTACAGTTCTCAATTGATGATGATACCGATATTCGCGTGGTGAAATTGATTGATATGAATACAAAAGAAACCGTACGGCAATTTCCCTCGGAGGAAATTGTCAATATTGCACGTGCAATTGATAAATTGCAGGGCATGCTGGTTCGCGATAAAGCATAGATTAGTTCTACAAATGAAATGGTAGTAATAAATTAGGGGTTTATATTATGGCACTCTCTTCTGCCGGTTTAGGGTCTGGCTTGGATGTGGCGGGGATTGTCAGTTCGCTAATGGCGGTTGAGCGCGCACCCTTAGGTAAATTAAATACCAAAGAAGCAGGTATGCAGGCCAAAATTTCGGCACTAGGTACCGTGAAGGGTAGCATTTCTGCAGTACAAACTGCGATGCAAGCATTGCAAGATATCAGTAAATTTATTGGATTGAAGGCCACAAGCTCTGATTCTAGTTTTGCCAGCTTCAGTGCAGCAGCAGGTGCTACAGTAGGTAGTTATAGCTTGGAAGTACAGCAGTTAGCCAATAATCAAAAATTAACCAGCAAGGTCGCTACATTTACCTCTGATACTCAAGTGTTGGCTAGCGCTGCTTCACTGGGTGCATCTGGAAAGGGGCAAATTAAAATCACCTTTGGTGATGCAAATGGTGCGAGTGCATTTATACCAAACTCAGCTAAAACGCCTGCAACGATAGACCTTGATCCAGGTTCTGATAGTAATTTGACTTTAGCTGAGGTCAGGGATCAAATTAATGCCAAAGATATCGGCGTGACTGCGAGCTTGATTAAAGTTTCTAATGGTGATGTGCGATTAAGTTTAGTTAGTAAAGATACTGGCAAAGCAAATGGCATAAAAATTGAAGTGGCTGGTGATAGCGCATTAACCGACTTGAATAAATTGGCTTATGATCCAGATGCCGTTGGGGGACCAAATTTTGAGGTGCTTGCTGGAAATGAAGCACAAGATGCGCAAATATTACTTAATGGCGTAACAGTCAATCGTGCAAGCAATACGATCACAGATTTGATAGATAAAACTACCATCACATTAGCAAAAAAAACGACGGCCACTATTAATCTGGAGGTTAAGTCTGATAGTAGCTCTGTTTCTGGATTGATGGAAGGATTGGTAAAGGCATTTAATGATGCCAGTAAAATGCTCAAAGATGCTACGGCATACAACGCAGATTCAAATAGGGCTGCTGTGCTCAATGGTGACAGCACGGTACGCTCGGCCCAGAGTCAACTGCGAAGTTTGTTGTCGACCCAAATTGATGGAGTTGAAGGCTTAAGTTCTATTGCTGATTTGGGTGTTAGCATTCAAAAAGATGGTTCGCTAAAATTTGATAAGTCGAAACTAGATAAAACAATGGCCGCAGATCCAATCAAGGTAGCTAATTTTTTTGGCGCTTATGATAAAGCAACAAGTGCAACAGCTGTACCTGAAGCAGCTAAAAAAGGACTCGTATATCGATACGATCAAGTTCTGAAGGGAATGGTTGATAAAGGTGGAACTTTTGATACTAAGGTGGATGGTCTTAATTTGACTGTTAAATCGATAGTTCAGCAGCGTGAATCTCTAACTCTACGTTTTAATGCTGTTGAGAAGCGTTATCGGGATCAATTTACTACTTTAGATATTAACGTACAAAAAATGCAACAGACCTCAAGCTGGCTTGCGTCTCAGTTGGCTAATTTGCCGAAGGCTTCATGATGAATGCCAATAAAAAAGCACTAAGTGCATACAATGCTTCGAGCTTGGATGATCAAGTATCATCTGCTAGCCCGCACCGTTTGATTGTGATGCTGTTTGATGGAGCGATTAAGTCGATTAATCTTGCTAAATTTCATTTGCAGCAAGGCAATATTGCAGACAAAGGCCGCTCAATTACGCAAGCCATCGCGATTATTGAGGAGGGTCTTCGGCTTGCTCTTGATAAAAAATCAGGCGGTGAGTTGGTTGAAAATTTAGATGCGCTCTATGAATATTCGTCCCATCAATTGCTAACTGCTAATTTGCGAAATGATGAAGTGATTTTGGATCAGATATTGCAATTGATGAATGATCTTAAGTCAGCATGGGTTAGTATTGAAAATAGCCAACAAGCGACTGAACAACAAAATGTTGCAGGGGCTGATTCTGCAAAGGGTGTACTCAGTTATGGCCGTGCTTGAAGATACCTTAGCTCAAATTGATAAAATGATGGCGGTGTTAATTATTTTGTCTGATTTGGCTGAGCACGAGAGTTGGGATGATTTGCTTATGGATTTTCCAAAGTATGAACAGACCACTACCCAATTGCCTCAGATTAAGTGGGCGGAGTTCAGTGCTGAAGATAGCGAGACTTTGAGGGACAAATTAGTCAAACTACAAGAGTTACACGATCGTCTCATCGAAAAAATGGCTGGTTTTCGTTCAGAACTCAAAGAGCTTTTGCAAAACTCAATGCAGTCTCGCAAACTAAATGAGCACTATCGTTAAGAATTAATGCGGCACTATCAGGGGGTCAGGTGAGTAATTCAGGGATATTTATTACTTGGCCACAATTACTCTATGTGGGTATTCTTGTGCTGTCGTTTTATGTGGCCGAGTTGTTTTTCTTTTGGCTGCGCCATGGCCGTAAAAATAAGTCATCGCCCCATCTCGAACAGCTTCAGGAGCAGATGGATGAATTGCGTCAGGAACTGGCATCATCGAAAGTGAAAATTGCTGCGTTGGCCGCGCAATTGCATGCTTCTAATTTGGTCGATGATCCTGTTTTTCCTTTACCTTCGCACCTAAATTCAATTGAAACCTCAAAAACTCCGGCAGATACCCCCTACGCTCAGGCTATTCGCTTAGCCCAAAAAGGCGCTGATGCCAATGAGCTTGCTGCCACCTGTGGTATTTCGCGGGGTGAAGCTGATTTGATTGTTGCACTTTATCGCAGTAGTTCGGAGCGCAACTAGCCATGTTAGCCGGCAATATGTCATCCACTTTGCTTTCGCAATATTTGCGGGGGCAGCAGGGGGTTATGGAGGCGGTTAAGCTTTCTCCTGATGATATTCGCCTTACGGTCGGTGAGAAAGTTCAGGCTACGGTCACCAATCAGCTCCCCAATGGTCGTTTCGCTGTTCTAATTAAGGATCAGCTGCTTGATCTGAATTTGCCACGTAATACCCAACCCGGCGAGAAGCTCGATCTTACCGTTATTTCAAAATCCCCAACGTTGACATTTAGCCTTGCTCCGGCAGAAGCAAAACTGAATTTATCGCAAGCGCCCAATGTTGAATTAAGCAAAGGGGCTGCGCTACTGAATCAAGTTCTTGAAAAATCATCGGACGGCAAGCCGGCGGTCTTGCAGCAGGCGCTGCCGCTATTTTCCGCTAAGCCCGATACCACGCAGTTGGCTGGTCAATTGGCTGGGCGTTTGGCGGAAAGTGGTTTGTTTTATGAATCTCATCAAGCTGAATGGGTGACTGGGCAGAGGCCCTTGCAAAGCCTAATGCGTGAGCCGCAGGCGACAATGCATTTGCCAAATGTAAATCAAGAATTGGGTGGGGAAAATAAAGCAGCAGAAGGAGACTCACCGCGGCTGGCCGATAAAAATGTTAAAACGGCGTTAAATAACGAAATAGCACAGCAAAGCTTACTAAAAAAAGCGGATGATATACCGCCAGAACAAGCAATGCGCCAAATTGTTCGGCAGCAAGTCGATTTACTTGAGCAACGGCCCTTAGTGTGGCAAGGCAATGTTTGGCCGGGGCAGCCTTTAAAATGGGAATTAGAGCTGCAAAATGAGCAAGAGCATGAAGCTGATTTGTCAGTAGAGCAACGCCAATGGCAGACTAAACTTGATCTAACTTTGCCGAAATTGGGTGAGTTGGGCGTAGTCGCCACGATGGTTAATGGGCAGTTTTCTTTGCGCTTTAAGGCGATGGATGAAAAAACTGCGTCTCTAATCAAGCAGCATCAGCCTGATTTACTACAGCGCTTTGAGGCGGCCGGACTCAGTTTAATTCAGTCTCGGATTGATAATGAAAATCCGTAATACGATGCCGCGTGCGGTAGCGCTGGCTTATCGTGAAGGCAGTGCCGCACCGCGAGTGGTCGCCAAAGGCAAGGGCATGTTGGCGGAGCGGATTATTGAAAAAGCCAAAGAAGCTGGCGTTTTTGTGCATGATTCGCCAGAAATGGTGGCTTTACTGATGCAAGTGGATTTAGATAGCCATATTCCCCCGCAACTTTACCGCGCTGTGGCAGAATTGCTGGCGTTTATTTACATGCTAGAGCGCGGTGACGATGTGTTTGCGCCAGACTTTAGCAATTTACCACCACCGGACGAGCCGATTGCGCCGCATTCTTCAGACCAATCTCCAGATCAATCAACGGATTCCAAGTGATTAATTCAGTCGTTTCTTTGCGCCGCAGCCAGCTTGCGGTGGCCTCGCTGTTTCTCGTTTTAGGCTTTAATTTTGGTACTTGGGCATCGCGTATTCCTGCGCTCAAGATGCAATTAGGCCTCAGCGCTGCTGAAGTCGGCATTTTATTGCTCGCCAGTGGTTTGGGCGCGGTATTTTCTTTTCCAGTGACTGCGACTTTGTTACACAAACTGGGTTCACGCAAATTATGCATTTTAGCGGGTATGACTTTGCCTTGCGTCCTAATTGCATTGGCTTTAGCACCGACATTTCCAATTGCGATGGCCGTGATGGCAATTGAAGGCGTTACGGTCGCCTGCTTGAATGTAGCGATGAATTCGCAAGGCGTTGAGGTTGAATTGGCCGGCAAACAAGCCATTATGTCACGCTTGCATGCGGTGTTTAGTTTGGGTGGCTTATTGGCTGCTTTATTTGCTTCCGCGTTGACGATGTATACCGACTCCTTGGTGATTCATTTTGTCGCCGGTGCTGCTATTTTATGGCTGGGTGTGGTTTATGCAATGCCTGGCTTGCTGCACGAAAAAATCAAAGATGAAGACGGTGGCAATGGCAAACGCTTTGTCATCCCAACGGGTGTTGCTTTGTGGTTGGGTTTGATTGCCTTGTGCGGCACGGTGGTCGAAGGCTCTATGTCGGATTGGTCGGCTTTGTATTTAAAAGACGTGGTCGGCGCATCGGCACAAATTGCGCCGCTGGGCATTGCCTGCGTCTCAGGCACCATGTTGATTGCGCGTTGGTTTGGTGATGGCTGGCGGATGCGCTTTGGTGCGGAGCGCATGTTGACCGTTGGTGGTTTATTGGCTGGCGGTGGTTTGGCGCTGACTTTATCGCTCGGCGGTTTGGTGCCTGCTTTGCTGGGTTTTGCCTTGGTCGGCTTGGGCGTTGCTGCTGTTTCGCCTTGCGTGTATGCCGCGGCAGCCAAGCATGGCTCAGTCGCTTTAGCGGCCGTGACGACGATGGGTTCAATTGGCGCGCTGATGGGACCGCCCGTGATTGGCTTTATCGCAAATGCCAGTAGTTTGGCGTGGGGTATGGCGGTGATTGCCGTAGCAGCGGCTTTGATTTCGGTTTGTACCAAAAAAGTGAATTGGAATAACTGATGTATTGCTGTCTAGGTATTGATAAGTAACGTCTGGGTGGCAATACGTGCTACTTAATTCTGAATATATCCACTTTTCTGCAATTGAGTGAAAAACCCTAATCGTCATTTGCTGTGATATAGGCTAATGTAATTCAAACGATCGTTTGGAGAGGCCCGTGTCGCAGTATTCTCATTTGTTTACCCCGCTGAATTTAGGTTTTACCACCCTTAAAAATCGTGCGCTGATGGGCTCGATGCATACGGGCTTGGAAGAGCATCACGATGCGCCAGAGCGTTTGGCTGCGTTTTACGCCGAGCGAGCCGCGGGTGGTGTGAGTCTGATTGTGACGGGTGGCATCGCGCCTAATATTGCTGGCTGTATGTTTGCAGGCTCAACACTGCTCAACGATGAAAGCCAAATAGCTCGGCACACGCCCATTACCCAAGCCGTACATGCCCAAGGTGGCAAGATCGCCTTGCAAATTTTGCATACCGGACGTTACGCCTATCATGCTGATGCGGTTGCACCTTCGGCAATTACATCGCCGATTTCCCCATTTACACCCCGCGAATTAAGTCATGCTGAAATCGAGCAGACCATTGCTGACTTTGCGCAAACGGCGAGTTTGGCGCAACGCGCTGGTTACGATGGTGTGGAAATCATGGGTTCAGAAGGCTATTTAATTAATCAATTTCTGGTTGCGCGCACCAATCAGCGGCAAGATCATTGGGGCGGCAGCGTTGCCAATCGGCAGCGGTTTGCTATTGAGATTGCGAAAGCTGTACGAGCTGCTCTGGGGCCCAATTCGATCGTGATTTTTAGAATTTCACTGCTGGATTTAGTCGAAAATGGCGGTACTTTGACTGAGGCGATTGAGCTGGCGCAAGCGCTGGAATTAGCTGGTGTTACCTTGCTCAATACCGGTATTGGCTGGCATGAGGCGCGGATTCCGACGATTGCCGCAACCGTGCCGCGCGGCGCGTATAGCTGGGTAACGAGGGCACTCAAACCGCATGTTGGCGTGCCACTGATCGCAGTGAATCGAATTAGTACACCGGAAATTGCAGAAGAGATTTTGGCGAAAGGCGACGCCGACATGGTGTCTTTGGCGCGGCCACTGTTGGCAGATCCTGAGTATCTGCTGAAAGCCCAATCCAATAATGCGTTAGAGATCAATACCTGTATTGCCTGTAATCAGGCCTGTCTTGACCATGTGTTTGAGGGTAAGCCGGCTTCGTGTTTGGTCAATCCACGCGCTTGCCGAGAGACAGAGCTTAATATCGTGATGGCTAGCAGTCCAAAAACCGTTGCGGTGGTCGGCGCTGGCCCTGCTGGATTATCTGCTGCACTCACTGCCGCGCAAGCTGGTCATGCGGTGACACTCTTTGAAGCCGATGCTCAGATCGGCGGGCAGTTTGGCTTGGCGCAAAATATTCCTGCTAAGGCTGAATTTGCGGAAACTTTACGCTATTTCTCGGTGATGTTAGCTAAATACAAAGTCAATATTCAACTCAACCAGCGTGTGTCAGCCACGAGCTTGGCAGGTAAGTTTGATGAGGTGATTGTCGCTACTGGTGTGATGCCGCGCATAGCTCAGATTGCCGGTATTGATCATTCTTCGGTAGTGGCTTATCCCGATTTAATTTCTGGCAAAGTACAGTCCAAGCGAAAAATTGCGATTATTGGCGCTGGAGGCATTGGCGTGGATGTTGCTGATTATTTAGTGAATGGCTTGGGCTTGCGCACTGGCGTAGAAGGTCAAGGTAGTGCGTATTTGGCCGAATGGGGCGTTGATACGACGTTGAATAGTCAAGGTGGTTTATGTGCACCAGTGACGCATGTGCCTGAGCGTGAAGTCTGGTTACTCAAGCGTAGCAAAGGTAAGCCCGGCGCTGGGCCTGGCCGAACGACGGGTTGGATACACCGCATCGGCTTGCAACGCAGCGGCGTGCATTTATGGGGTTCAGTTGAATATCTAAAGATTGATGATGCGGGTTTGCACTTGCGCCACGATGGTGAAGAAAAATGCCTGCCCGTTGAGCAAATCATCGTTTGTGCCGGGCAAGAGTCGGTTAATTCGCTGTATACAGAGCTAATGTCTTTGCAGCAGTCAGTGCATTTAATTGGTGGCGCTTTAGAAGCGGGAGAGTTAGATGCAAAACGGGCGATTGAGCAGGGGTTTTTGACTGCGCTGAGTTTGTAAAAAGGGGCGGTGAAAACCGCCCTCAGATTGATGACAAACCCCGTCTTTTTGGGCGGGGTTTTATTTCCTTACTTTTTTAGTGCATCGCGGATTTCACGAAGTAAGACAACTTCTTCTGGTGTAACCGGTGCTTCTTCTGGAGCTGCAGGTTTGCGGTTTAATTTGTTCATCGCTTTAACCACCATAAAAATAGCAAAGGCGACAATAATGAAACTAATCAATGAATTAAAAAACATCCCCAAATTCATTGTTACTGCACCGGCATCTTGTGCGACTTTCAGCGTGTCGTAAGGGCCTGCTGTTTTGCCATCGGCTAAAGTCACAAACATATTCGTGAAGTCAACTTTGCCAATTAAAAAACCCAGCGGCGGCATGATGACGTCTTTAACTAGTGAGTCAACAATCTTGCCAAAGGCGGCACCAATTACCACACCGACTGCTAAATCGACAACATTGCCACGCATTGCAAATTCGCGAAATTCCTTAAGCATCGAACTCTCCTATTTTCTTATCTAAGTATTTTAATCAAAAATTAGTCTTTGACTGTGGTGATATAGCAGGTGATTTCTTCACGGTCGTGGAATAATTGTTTCGCGCTAATTTTATATGAAATATCGGCTTTTTTGAGCTTTTGATCGATTAAATCAAAACATTTTTCAACTTCTAAATGACGCTTTTTCATCGGTAGTTTTAAATTAAAAATCGCACGACGCGCGTTACCAGAAGCGAGCCATTTTGCCATGAGTTCGGCAATCCGAATGGGCTGTTCAACCATATCGCAAACGAGCCAATCGACAGGATTTTTTGGGCGGAATTTAAAGCCATCATCACGAACGTGTTTCACTTGATGGTGGCCATCCATGCTGCCTTTCATAGGCCCATTGTCGATTGCGAATACTTTCAGTCCGCGAGAGACCAGTTGGTATGTCCAGCCACCAGGCGCAGCGCCTAAGTCGACTGCGGTCATGTCTTCACGGAATTTTTTCTCGGGCTCATCAACAAGCACTAAGATGGCCTCGAGCATTTTCAGTGTAGAGCGACTTGGTGCATCGCAAGGCATACGCAGGCGCGGAATGCCATTGAGCCAATCCGTTGCGCGCACTGGGCGTGTGCAAATCATCACTTCGCCTTGCTTGGGGAAAAATAAATGCAGCCGTTGGCGTGATTGCTCAGGCTGTAGCCAATTATTTTGTACTAGGGCTTTGGCAACGTAATCACCAAATTTGCGGGTAAAGCTTGATAGGGATTTGCCTTCGTTTGAGTCGGGGTGTTCCAGCCAAACATCACTATAGATGCCATTGATCACTTTAAGTGCGTCAACGATGGGGGTTAGGCGATCTTTAGTGCCGAGCGCAATACGGCCGTGTACTTGTACGGTTTGACGCGAGAAGATGAATTGCTTAGGCAGTAGTTCACGCAATTGAGCACCGTGATTTTCATTTGGCGTGAACATGACCCAGCCATCGCCACGTTCAAATTTGCCTGGGCCTTGAGTATGGTCAGCAATCTCCTCTGCGCACTCAGGCTCAAAACCAGGGCGGCAGTAGGCGAGAAGAGCATAGGGTTTACCGGCAAGCAGTGTGGTCATGACGTGAGGCTCGATACTGAAAAGACGCAAGGATACCCAAGAAATGCCATTTAACCAATGCCAACAGGTGATTGTCTGTGTCGATGGCTAGGCATTGGGTGTACGGAGCTCTTTCGGTTTTGGTGCCATGGCAGGGAATGTCATTATGAATGAAGTGCCTTTGCCGACGGTCGATTTTACGTGGATGTGGCCACCCAAGGTTTGTGTCACAAGGTTAAAAACAATGTTCAAGCCCAAGCCACTGCCGCCATTGGCACGTTTGGTGGTATAAAAAGGGTCGAAAATCTTAGAGATAACGGCTTCGTCAATGCCACGGCCGTTGTCAGACACGTGAAGCGTGACAGTATTGAAATATCGCTCAGCAACAATGTTGACGTGTTTTTTGCTTGAAGGTAAATCATCCGTAAACGCATGAAGAGCCGCATTGTTAATTAGATTGGTGATGATTTGTGATATTGCCCCAGGGTAACCTTCAAGCTCGATGGGTTCAGGGCAAATAATATTGATGGTGATTTGTGAGTGTTTTAATGCTGGCCCAATACTGGTAATGATTTCTTGCAGGTATTTGCCCAGCTCAAAATCGCGTCTTGCTTCAGAGGTTTGGTCAACAGCAACTCGTTTAAAACTTTGGATTAAATCCGCTGCGCGCATTGCATTGCTAATAATCAGCGATGATGATTGTTCAGCCGTCTGGCTATAGCTGATCACTTCTGATTTTTTCATATTCCCCGATTCAATTTTCTCGCGAAATAGCACTGAATCATCATGTAATACCGAGGCGCTCGTGAGAATAATACCAACTGGCGTATTGATTTCATGGGCAATGCCTGCGACTAAGCTACCCAGCGAAGCCATTTTTTCAGATTGAACGAGGCTGTTTTGAGCTTCTTTTAATTGGCCTAGTGCCGTTTCAGCAGCGTCTTTAGCGGTACGCATTTCTTTTTCTGCTTGGCTGCGAATGTTTACGTCATCTTTGAGTCGACTCACGATGCGGGTAAAACCATCAGTGAGAGCCGTAAATTCTTTGTAGGGATTATTGGGTAGTTCGATCTCTTCAAGATCTTTGCTCGATTGTGCGGCTTGGCTTAATTTTTTGCCTAGTAGCGACAGCGGTGAAATCACCATGCGTTGTAGTGTGGTCGATAACGCAATCAGTAATAAAGCATCGAGTAATAATATTTCGATCAGTTTTTCAATAATAATTTTGCGTAGTAAACCGTTAATTCGGTCGCGGGTGATCGTTATTTTGACAGTGCCGATCGGGTGTTTGTCTTGATTTTGTAGGTAGTTAATCGTAGTGGTGTGCGTGTCTGGCCCTGAAAATGTAGTTGGCGAAAGAATAGGGG
The DNA here is from genome assembly GCA_963508915.1 of uncultured Deefgea sp. Taxonomy (GTDB): domain Bacteria; phylum Pseudomonadota; class Gammaproteobacteria; order Burkholderiales; family Chitinibacteraceae; genus Deefgea. The sequence goes on along the minus strand of CAUOZE010000013.1, from coordinate 38,972 downwards.
TAACAGTGCCGCTTTCGCGCAGGTGGCCAGCCAGCATAACTTCCATGTTAGAAACTTCGAGTGCCCAGATGTCGGGTGAGCGCATTTCCGCGTCGAGTACTAGGGCCAGTTGCTGGTCATCAAAATTCCACATAATGCCGGGTAAAACACTTTGCAGGCGGGCATCGAGTGATCGACTAAATGCTTCTAGCTCAATATTGAGTTGATTTTGAGTTCGATAGTAGGAGATGGCGCCTGAGATGGTAAGCACCGTGGTGACAATCGCAATAAAGATTAAATTTAAATCAGTCCGTATTTGGCGCATACACAGGTGCTTTGGTTTATAAGTGCTTGCAACCAATCTAGCAGAGGATTATCTTTTTTGCAGATAAAGTCGGTCATTAAAACTGATCACCCATTCAGGGCGCCAAATGACGAGTAAGGTGAGATTTAAGCCGGTAATGAATGCCTCGGGCCAGCCCATTAAAAAATAGATGGGTAGTATTTCTTCAAATAAGAACTGGGGCGAATAGGCTTTGGTGAGATAGAGCAAGATGCAGTTGGCAATGCCAAATAGCCACATTGAAATTGCCCCTGCTGCAAAACAATTTACAAAAATATAAACAAAAAGATTGGGGCTGAATCGATTTTGGGCAAACAGTAAGAGCGATTGTGTGCTTAAAACGGGTAAAACCCCGATGAGCCAAAATGATAATCCCCAGCTTACTATATCTCCACCAGCTAATCCCAGGTCCATGCCCAGCAAGGCCGCCATACTGAGTAATGCTCGGTAAGGCCCTGCGATGAGCGTGAGCGCAGTGGCTCCTAGGATATGAAAGACAATGCCTGCGTATATCTGGGCTTTGAGTTGCCATGTGACCAGTAAAATCACCGAGCAGCATAACCAGCTCGTGATTTGGGTTTGGTTTAGCGTATGCCATGTCTCTTTCTTCGCGGCCCAGACACACAGCGTGACGCTCGATAAAGCGCTAAGGATTAACGGCCAAGTAGGAAAGAAACTTGCAGGCAAATTCATCGCTTGCGCCACGCCTCGTGTACGAGTTCGGCAAGTTGGGTGAGTCTGCCATGGAAAAAATGCCCAACGCCGGGGGCGACGATAATCGGCAATTGTTGCGGTCGCGCCCAATTGAGTACTGCGCTTAGACTAATCACTTCGTCTTCTTCGCCGTGAATGACCAGTGTGCCCTTAGGCACATTCGGAAAGGCGTAGCGGCTGACTGCGGGGCCAATCAAAATCATTCCTTCGACTTCGCTGTCTGTCAGGCGTTCACGTAAGCGACTTTGTACCAAGCTACCAAAAGAAAAACCCGCCAAAGTCAGTCGCGTGAGCTGTGGATGGTTGGCGCGGGCAAATGCAAGTACCACCGCCATATCATCAGGCTCAAACTCACCGCGACTATGCTCGCCTTCAGACAAACCGACGCCGCGCAAATTCGGGCAGTAGGCAATGTAGCCAAGTCGAGAAAGTGTTTTGGCGAGCGTGTGAACGATTTTGTTATTAAAGGTGCCACCTTCAGTGGGATTGGGGTGGGCGACCAAGACAATGCCGATGGCAGTTTCGGTTTGGGCGTCGAGGCGCAAACATTCTAATTTACCAGCGGGACCGGCAATTTCGACCAGTTCAAAAATGACTGCTTTACGGGGTATGGTCATATAGCTATTATTTTATATGGTCTGGGTGTGTATACGTAAACAATGCGACGTGTGGCGCATTGTGGTTGATTCAAAATTAATTGGCGGTGGGTCGCGCAGGAATAAGCAAGCGCTCAACCACTCGGCCGTTTAACAAATGTTCGTTGATGATCTCGTCGATATCCTCTTTGTCGATATAGGTATACCAAGTTTCTTCGGGATAAATAACGATCACAGGGCCTTCTTCACAGCGCTCCAAACAGCCGGCTTTATTGATGCGAACTTTGCCGTCACCATTGAGGCCCAGTGCTTTGACGCGATCTTTGGCGTAGGCCCAAAGTGTATCTGCACCGCAGCTATTGCAAGATTGACGCTCACCTGGGGCGCGTTGATTTAAGCAAAAAAACACATGATGTTGGTAATGGCTCATCGCGATTCCTTGGGTTATTTATTGCAGCACAACGGGTTTAGTGTGGGCGGTAATAAACAAGGGTAGACCATCAGTGTCTAAGGTGGGCTGAACGTTTTCAATAAAGACCAAGTCATCCAAGCGGCACTCTTGCATCAATTCGCGCACATATTGGGCGATTTGCTCGACGTGATCAGAGGGCAGCAAATTCCAGACGTAACCTTCCCAGCGTTCTGGATCTTCTTTGCTTGAAAAAGTAATCCGGATTTCGTTGTTTTCATGCGCGGCCACGGTCACGACTGGGGTGCGCCCTTTGGTGCGAATGCTGCGCAGCGCATTGCTGGTCATGACTTGCAGACGAGTTTCGAGTTGCGTCACGCGGCCAACGTCTTGCGCGACCAACCACGGTAGTGGCGTACGTGGGATTGGGAATAGCGTGACGCCGTCGGTTTTTAGCGTTTCGCTAATTAAGTTAGCCAAGGGCATGCCCCAGCTAGTAACTTGGCCACCGAGCTTAATCGCAGGTTCTGCAGTTTTTTCTTGAATCGCCACGCCAATCAAATAGCGCAGCGCCACGGCTTCATCTTTCACTTTGATAACGCTGCCAGCGGAGTCGATTGGGAATTTTGCTGCTTCAGTAATCGTGGCGCGCCATTCGGCCAGTTGCGCTGGGCTGATTGCCGCAAGTACATCGGGGCCGAGCAGTGCACCCGAGAGCCACGCATCGACGTTGGCCGCAACCACGCCATGTTCCCGCAAAATAGCTAATGCAGCAGCACCATCGATTTCGCTCGGCAATGTTGTTTCTCCTTTACAGCCTGCAACCAAAACCACGGGAATCGCAAACAAAACGGCTGATCGTTGATCGTGCGTACTGGCTGTTTCAACTTCAACCCGCAGTACGTGCCACATGGTGAGCCATGCGTCTTGTGATGGCGCTTGGGTCAGTGCTCCGTTCAGGGCGTAATGATCTTTTGACATCAACAATTCCGCCATCAGTTGCTGCAAACCGACGCGTTTTTGTGCGACCAATTGCGCGTCGCGCTCAGTCATCAAAGACATCACTTGGCGAATGATTGGGTTTTGTGGATTAACACGTGGGTAGAGGCGTGGATCAGGCAGATTCATGGCGGGTACCGAGTACAGGGTGAAAGCGAAAGTGCAATTATACCCATCAGATTGGGTTCTGTCGGTAACAAGTCTGGCGAGCGCGGCGGTTTTATCGCATCATGCCGAGCATTGAATAAAATCAAAATAGGAAAACCGCCGTGAGTACAACGACTTTTATTGACCAAGCTTTATTGTCCGGCTTGTTGGACGAGGCGGCGCAAAGCCCACGCTTCCGCAAAAATCGTAATTTTCATGCGGATGATGCCGCCAGTTGTCATCGTTTGCTGAATGCTTTGCAGCCCGATACCTATGTGCAGCCGCACTGCCATTTCTCGCCAGAGAAAGAAGAAACCATGGTGGTGCTGAGCGGTCGGATGGGGGTGCTAATTTTTAACAAAGATGGGATGGTGATTTCGCAGCAAGTGGTGGCAGCAGGCACTGATTGTATTGGCGTTAATATTCCATCTGGGGTGATTCATAGTTTGGTTGCATTGGAGCCAACCGTGTTTTTTGAGGCTAAAGCGGGCCCGTATGTACCGGTGGCTGACAATGAACGTGCCAAATGGGCGCCGAGTGAAGGTGATGCGGCGGTTGAGATTTATCGCGAGTGGATGAGATCTTTGTTTGATTGATGGGTATTGCTCACTAGCCATTTTTTATTAAGGGCTGCAGGGTAATACCTATGGTTTACTCTTTGATTTGGAATTCGGTGTACTGCTTGATATCTGCGCGTTCAATCGTGACGTGGTCGACGCGGGCGGTGGGCGGGCCTTGTTGCAACCAAATTGTTAGCTGATCCAGTGCAATAGCACTACCTTCGGCCCATAGCTCGACTCGACCATCTTGCCGATTTTTGACCCAACCACAAATACCGAGCTGTTGGGCTTTCTCGCTACTGGCAAAACGAAAGCCAACGCCTTGCACCAAGCCCCCCACTAAAAAATGCATTGCTTTGATCATGATCTGCCCCATAGAAAATGCCGCTAATCACTAGAATAGCGGCATTTTTTTTAAAAGCGAGACGAAGATTACTTAACGCGCATTCCTGGTTTCGCACCTTCGTGTGGTTCTAAGATATACAAACCACCATCGCCACCCGCGGCCAAGACCATACCTTCGGACATACCAAACTTCATCTTGCGTGGTGCGAGGTTGGCAACCATCACGGTGTGTTTGCCGATTAAATCTTCTGGTTTGTAGGCCGATTTAATGCCGGCAAATACATTGCGCGTTTCATTGCCCAAGTCGAGCGTCAATTGCAGTAGTTTTTCTGCGCCTTCCACGTGTTGGGCGTTGGCGATGCGCGCGATTCGCAGATCGACTTTCATAAAATCATCAATGCTGCAGGTCTCTGCAGTCGCTGGGATTTCAAAAGCTGGCGCAGCAACAGGTGCGGTGTTGCTTGGGGTTGGCTCGAGGCTTTGTTTGTTTTCTTCAACCATCGCGGCGATATTTTTTGGATCAATCCGCACCATCAAGTGGCTGTAAGTGTTGATAGTGTGGTCGAGTAATAAATGCTGCGCATCGGCCCACTGCATTGGTGCCACATTAAGGAAGGCTTCAACATCGCTCGCCAATTTTGGCAAGACAGGCTTGAGGTAGATCGTCAAAATGCGGAAGGCATTGATCAAGAAGCTGCATACTCTGTGCAAATCATCTTGCTGTTCTGGATGCTTAGCCCTTTCCCAAGGCTTCGCTCCATCAACAAATTGATTGATCGCGTCTGTTAGGGACATGATTTTTCGAATTGCTCGGCTGTATTCACGATTTTCATAGTGAGCGGCAATTTCCTCTGCAGGCTCTTGTAGGTCGTGACAAAGATCAATAATCTTAACGTTTAGATGGTTAATTGTGTTGTCTTTGTTAAGGTCATCACTTTTAAAGTTCTGGTGTAATTTGCCTTCAAAGCGCTTGCTGATAAAGCCCGCCGCACGGCTGGCGATATTGACGTACTTGCCGATCAAATCGGAATTAACGCGGGCGGCGAAGTCTTCGAGGTTCAGGTCTATGTCTTCGGTCGTATTCGACAATTTGGCGGCGTAGTAGTAGCGCAACCATTCTGGGTTGAGATGGCTTAAGTACGATTCTGCGGTAATAAATGTACCGCGTGATTTACTCATTTTTGCGCCATCCACGGTCAGGAAACCGTGGCTGTAAATCGCTGTTGGCGTGCGGTAGCCCGAATACTCGAGCATCGCTGGCCAAAATAGCGAGTGGAAGTACAAAATATCTTTGCCGATGAAATGATACAACTCGGTTTGTGAGTCTTTGTTCCAGTACTCATCAAAATCCAAACCTAAACGGTCACAGAGATTTTTGTGGCTGGCCATATAGCCAACAGGCGCATCCAGCCAAACATAGAAATATTTGCCCGGAGCATCGGGGATTTCAAAGCCAAAATACGGCGCGTCGCGTGAAATATCCCAGTCGGTTAAACCCGACTCAAACCATTCTTGCATTTTGTTGCTGGCTTCTTGTTGAAGCTTGCCGGGGGTAGTAGTCCAAGATTTGAGGAAATCTTCGCATTCACCCAGTTTAAAGAAGTAATGTTCCGAGTCACGCAATACCGGAGTTGCACCTGATACAGCAGAGTATGGGTTCTTAAGCTCGGTAGGTGAATAGGTTGCGCTGCATACCTCGCAATTATCGCCGTACTGATCTTTTGCGCCGCACTTAGGGCATTCGCCTTTAACGAAACGATCCGGCAGAAACATTTCTTTTTCTGGATCGAATAATTGCGAAATGGTTTTTCTTGCAATTTTGTCGTTCGCTTTGAGCTTGGCGTAGATGTCGTAGGCAAACGCGCGATTTTCTGGGCTATTGGTGCTGTAGTAATTGTCAAAATCCACGTGAAATCCGGCGAAGTCACGCGAGTGTTCACCGTGGACGCGTTCGATCAACGCTTCTGGTGTAATCCCTTCTTTTTCTGCGCGCAACATAATCGGCGTGCCGTGCGTATCGTCTGCACAGACGTAGTGGCATTCGTGGCCGCGTGATTTTTGAAAGCGAACCCAAATATCGGTTTGGATGTATTCCACCAAGTGGCCTAGGTGAATTGAGCCGTTGGCGTAGGGAAGGGCAGAAGTAACGAGGATTTTACGTGTCATGTGGCCAGCCAAAATGAGCAAAAAATTGCCTTGATTATAACTCAGACTGCAGCAACTCGGCGGGTCCGCATTGAGCGGAGAAAAAAACAATCGTCTCGTCTATAGTCATGAGGACATCATCGACTTCAATATAAGAGACCTATGCTTGAAAAAATAAGCCGTTTTTGGGCTTTCTTTAGTTGGAGATTGCTGCTTATTGCGAGTGTAGGATTCGGCTTGTCGATGTTTGCTTGGTATTTTTCTGCGAGAGAATTAAACCGCCAAGCACAAATTCAATTTGAGCAACAATCAGAGCCGCTGATTAGTGCGCTCAAGCTTCGTGTAAAAAGTTTGTCTTTGGGTTTGCGTGGTGCGCGGACAGTTCCTCTGATGGTTAACGGTGAACTCAGGCCGCAGCATTTTCGTAATTACATGGCAACGAGAAAATTGGCGGATGAATTTCCGGGTGCTTTGGGCTTTGGTTTTATTCGTCGTGTTCAAACGCAAGATTTAGAGACATTTGTGGCGGATCAGCGTGTTTTTCGCCCTGAATTTTCGGTGAAGTCTTTGGGTCAGAGCGCGGGTGCAAAATTCATTATTCAATATATCGAACCTTTGGCGCCGAACCGCAAAGCGGTGGGCTTAGATGTTGCCAGTGAGCCAACAAGAAAGGCGGCCGCAATGCTGGCGATGCAAACGGGCGAGATGGCGATGACTGCACCGATTCAATTGGTGCAGGCCGGTAAGTCTGAGGCTGGATTTTTGCTCATGCTGCCTTACTATCTGCGCCCGATGGAGGGTGTTGAGTACGGGTCGGTGAAAGATCGTGAAGACTTGCTAATTGGGTGGGTGTACACCCCCGTGCAGATGAGTCTATTGGTTGCTGGTTTGGGGGATTTACTGGGGCAAAGGATTGATTTTGAAATTTATTCGGGTGATGCTGTTAAACAAAGCGCTTTAATCTATGACGATGATGGCCATGTTGCAAAGACAGGGCAAACTTCTGTGACGCAAAGAACTTTCTCACGGCAAGTTCATATCAGATATGGGCGGGCAGATTTGGACGGTGGTGCTGAGTTCAAATGCACGGTTCACTAAAGAGTTCGATGTGTGGCTGCCGGTCATTGTGCTCTGCCTAGGTTTATTACTCACTACCTTGGTGACTATTGCATTGGCTAATGCGGCCCGCCTTAAGAATCGTGCGCAAGCCCTTGCGGAGGCGATGAGTTTGCAGGCGCGACAACGTGAAGTGCAGCTTGATGCGGTGTTGGACAATACGCCTGATGTCATTATTACAGCGGATCGGCACGGTACAATTATTCGCGCCAATCACACGGTAAAGCGTTTATTAGGCTTTGAGCCTGAAGTGCTAATAGGAAAAAATGTTACGGTGCTGATGAGCGAAACGGATGCTGCACTGCACGAGCAGCATGTTGAGCGTTACCGTTATCGTGGACATGCTGCGATGATGGGTAAGGATAGAGCGTTGTGGGCCAAGCATGTTGATGGTCACTTGATGCCAGTTGAAGTGAACTTGAATCAGTTTGAATTGGAGGGCTCTGTTTTCCTCGTTGCGCAAATTCGCGATATTAGCGTGCGCTTACAGGGGGAGAGTGCTCTGCGAGCGAGTCAGCGACAATTGTCAATGATTGTTGATTCAGCTGGGCTTGGTACTTGGGATCTCAATCTGTTGACTGGTGATGCTTATTTTGGTGGTGTCTATGGTGAAATGCTGGGCTTTAATACGCAGGCGCTAATACCGAATGTAAAAACTTGGAGGGAGTTGGTCCATCCAGAGCAGCTGCAGTTGTTTGAGGGTTTGTTAGAGGCACATCTGGCTGGATTTGCCCCTGTCTTTAGCTGTGAAGTGCAAATGAAGATGGCTGACGACTCATGGAAATGGGTGCACACGATTGGTCGACTCTATGAATATGATGAGCAAGGGACGCTGCTAAAAATTGCTGGCATTCATCTTGATATTGACTCCCGAAAACGCAATGAACTGGCAGTGATCGAGAAAGATAGAACGTTGCAGCAACTTCAGCAGCAGCTTAGTAGTGTGATCAACTCAGCAACTGAAATCTCCATCATTGCCACTAATGCTCAAGGCTTGATCGAGGTATTTAATGTTGGTGCTGAGAAAATGCTTGGTTATTCTGCCGACGAAATGGTGGGCTTGCAAAGCCCTGCTGTTTTGCATGACGTTAATGAAGTCATTGCTCGTGGTCAGCTTATTTATGAACAAACGGGTGTACTGGTTTCTGGGTTTGACGTCTTTGTTTATTTTGCTCGGCAAGGCATTAGTGATAGCAATGAGTGGACCTATGTCTGCAAAAATGGCACGCGATTAACGGTTAATCTGATGGTTACCGCAAGGCATAATGAGGCTGGCAGTGTTGTTGGTTATTTGGGGGTGGCGACCAATGTTACTGAGCAAAAGAAAATCAATGCCATTCTCGAGGCAGCAACCGAAGAGGCTGTGCAGGCCAGTCGAGCTAAAAGCGATTTCTTGGCCAATATGAGTCATGAGATTCGAACGCCGATGAATGCGGTGATTGGATTTTCAAATCTATTGTCTGATACGCAGTTGAATGAAACCCAGCTTGATTTTGTGAATTCGATTCAGCAGTCGGGTGATGCGTTATTGAGTTTGATTAACGATATTTTGGATTTTTCCAAAATAGAAGCGGGCTATTTGGAGCTGGAGGAAATCGAGTTCGACCTCCGCTATTTGTTGGAGGGCGTCCTAGATATTGTGGCTGATAAAACAGCGCGACTAAATCTAGATTTAGCGTGCATTGTTGATCCGCGCTTGCCTCAAAAATTCATTGGTGATCCCGGTCGTTTACGGCAGGTCTTATTAAATCTCTTAAATAATGCCATCAAGTATACCGCTGAGGGCGAGGTAGTGGCTAGAGTTGTGATGACGCAGCGCGAGGCGAATCAATGTCATTTGCGTTTTGCTGTTAAAGATAGCGGGATTGGTATGTCAGTCGCTGCAAAAGACAAACTATTCAAGCCATTTTCTCAGGCTGATAGTTCAACGACGCGGCGTTTTGGTGGCACAGGTTTAGGTTTGTCGATTTGCAAGCGATTGATCGACGTAATGAATGGGGAAATTGGGGTTGAGAGTGAGGTTGGTGCGGGGTCTGAGTTTTGGTTTGAGGTGATGTTGCCGGTAGTTCTGGAGGGGGTTGGTCAACTGCCTGCGCCTGAGCCATTGCAGGGTAAAAAAGTGTTGGTGATTGATGATTTCGCCGCGAATCGTGAGTTGATTAAATTGCAGCTAGAAACGTTTGGTATGGAGGCTGTGAGTTTTGATTCATCCCAATCGGCCCTGCATGCTTTGCGGGTTGAGCCGCATGAATATGTGCTGGCCTTGATTGATATGCAGTTGCCCGATGTGGATGGTTTGATGTTGGCAAAGTGTATTCATGAGTTGGATGCCTGTGCCGATATGCCTTTGATATTGTTGACCTCGATGGCTGTGCTGGGTATGGCTGCGGACGCTAAATTGGCAGGTTATTCTGGGTTTTTGACTAAGCCGATTCGGCAAAGTCAGCTTATTTATGCGATTGAAGAAACTTTTAAAATGCAGCATCAGCCAAAATCGATGCAGTCTCTAGTAACAGCGCATCGCTTGGCTGAGCAGATTGCTGCGTCTAAGCCATACATCTTGTTGGCAGAAGACAATCCGATAAATCAAAAAGTGGCTGTTTTGATGTTGGAGAAATTGGGCTGTCGTGTTGATGTGGCAGTCAATGGTAAAATAGCGCTCGAGGCGGTGCAAGACAATCAATATGACGTGGTGTTGATGGACTGCCAGATGCCGGTAATGGACGGGTTTGCTGCGACCAATGCAATTCGTGCGTTGCCAATCTCTGTAGCTAACGTCTATATTGTGGCTCTTACTGCAAATGCATTTCAGTCCGATATTGATCAATGTTATGCGGCTGGAATGAGTGATTTTGTCGCCAAACCGATTTATTTAAATGATATTTCTCAGGCTCTGCAGCGTGGCTTGTCGCAGTCCGGCCGTTTAATTCAATTAGATTCTGATTCTGAACAAGGGGAAGGTATGACTGAAATCAACGACTTGGATTTAGCATTGCAGCTAGAGTTAAAGGACATTACTCAAATGTTTATTGAGCTTGAGCAGGCGGTGGGGATGGATATGAAAGATGAATTGCTAGCCTTGTTTTTTCCAACTCTCGATGAATGTGTTGAGGGGCTTCAGCAGGCTATTCCTGGTGGTGACACAACGAGTGTCGTGAGTTTTGCGCATAAGTTAAAAGGAGCTGCGGGTCAGTTGGGCGCGGCTCGATTGGCTGGGTATAGCAAGGCGATAGAAATAGCAGCAAAAAGTGGTGACTTAGAGGTGGCCGCTAAAGAGTTTGTGTCATTGCAGGCTCTTAGAGTAAAGATTAGTGAGCGATTACGCGTGGCCTAATTTTGTAGATTCAATGTTTGGTGTTTAGCTTAGTGAGTGTGGTGTGAATATTTGGTTTTCCCTCGACGTTTTGTATTTGATTGGTACGGCTTCATTTACGATTTCAGGATATTTAATTGGTGCGCGCAAACGGTTTGACCTGTTGGGTGTGATGATTTTGGCGCTGTTGACCGCGATAGGTGGTGGTGTCATTCGAGATGTTTTAGTCAATCGCTTGCCTCGTGTTTTTATTGATATCAGTCCTTTTTATACGATTTTTGCCACGTTGTGCTTGGCGTGGATAATCAAATTGCAAAATAAAAACAAGGGTGTTTTATTTAAGTTGTTTATTGTTGCAGATTCAATTGGTTTGGTAGCGTTTAGTTTGGCTGGGGCTCAGTTGGGTATTGATTTGGAGTTGAATCTATTTGGGGTGTGTGCTTTGAGTTTTATTACCGCAATTGGCGGTGGCTTAGTGCGTGACATGATGGTGAATGATGTGCCATTTATTTTGCATGAAGACTTCTACGGTACGGTCTCCATATTGATGGCGTTATTGCTGGTGCTGGCTCATCAATTAGGGTTTGTTGGTGCCGTGATGACGTGGTTTTTGTTTTTTATTGGTTTGGCTTTGCGTTTGGTTGCCCATAAAAGAGACTTAAGCTTGCCCAAGGTAGGGGCTTAGTTATGTTGCCTGATGTGACTCAGTTGCCATTCTGGCTTTCGCAAAGACTGGCGGTGGCACCTAAGAGCACAGGGTGTGACTTGCAACTGAATGCCTTGCGTGCTGCTGCGGTGTTAATTCCGATTGTTTTGCATTCCACTGGTGCTACGATTTTACTCACTGAGCGCGCTGCGCATTTGTCTGCGCATGCAGGGCAAGTTAGTTTTCCGGGTGGGGCGAGTGAAGTGCATGATGCGGATGCCATTGCCACCGCTTTGCGAGAAACCGAAGAGGAGATTGGGTTGCAAGCAAGTCAGGTTGAGGTGTTGGCTTGCTTGGGTGAGTACCATACGATTAGCGGCTTCTGCGTCACTCCTGTGGTTGGTTTGATTCGCCCTGGTTTTTCTTTGGCACCGGATCCGGCTGAGGTGGCCGATGTCTTTGAGTTGCCCCTGGCGGTATTGATGGATCGAACCCGCTATGAAAAACGCTGGGTTTCACGAAAAGGTGTGCGAGGTACCACACACTTTTTGGAATTCGAACAGCGTGTGGTTTGGGGCGCTACTGCGGGTATGTTGCTCAACTTTAGTCAAGATTTGATGTTGGAAGGCATACCTAGGGATATGACTGTGTTGACTTGATTCGTATTGGTTAAGTTCGCTTATTTTTGGTGGCGTATGTTGATCGACCCTGTACTTTGCTAGCCCGAGTAAGCTTAATTCGTTTTTCTTCCATTAGTCAGTTCATCTTCAATAAAAATAGCATTCTATGGCAGAAGTACTTTGCGACTTCACTGAAAATTCATGAAGCCGTGGTACAATCCGCGTTTTCGCAAATACACACAGTCCAAACATGACCCGTGCACTTCGTAACGTCGCCATTATCGCCCACGTCGACCATGGTAAAACCACGCTGGTAGACCAGCTTTTACAACAAGCCGGTACCTTCCGCGCCAATCAAGCAATCGTTGAGCGTGTAATGGATTCCAACGATCTTGAAAAAGAACGTGGTATTACCATTTTGGCTAAAAACACTGCCATTGAGTACGAAGGCACGCATATCAACATCGTAGATACCCCAGGTCACGCGGACTTCGGTGGTGAAGTTGAGCGTGTGTTGGGTATGGTCGACGGCGTATTGCTGCTTGTTGATGCCGTTGAAGGCCCAATGCCACAAACGCGTTTCGTAACTAAAAAAGCTTTGGCTTTAGGTCTGAAGCCAATCGTTGTAATTAATAAAGTAGACCGTCCCGGTGCTCGTCCGGATTGGGTCCACGATCAAGTGTTTGACTTGTTTGACAAGCTCGGTGCGACTGACGAACAACTCGATTTCAAAATGATTTACGCTTCAGGTTTGAATGGCTTTGCCAAACTGACTTTGGAAGAAGAATCAGACAACATGCGTCCATTGCTGGATCTGTTGGTGGCGACTGTTCCTAGCCCTCCGGGCGACGCTGATGCGCCTTTGCAATTGCAAATTTCTGCGCTTGACTACTCAACATTTACCGGCCGTCTTGGCGTGGGTAAAGTGTTGAATGGTCGTATCAAGCCAGGTCAGCAAGTTGTGGTGATGAACCATGATGACCAAGTTTCAAGTGGTCGTATCAATCAAGTATTGGGTTTCAAAGGTCTTGAGCGCGTTCCAGTTGAAGAAGCTGAGGCGGGCGACATCATCATTATTTCGGGTCTCGATGAAATCGGTATCGGTGTAACGATTTGCGATAAAGATGCGCCAGTTGGTTTGCCAGTACTCGGTGTTGACGAACCAACATTGACGATGGACTTTATGGTGAATACATCACCACTCGCAGGTACTGAAGGCAAGTTTGTAACTAGCCGTCAAATCCGCGATCGTCTGAACAAAGAATTGCTCGTTAATGTGGCATTGCGCGTTGAAGACACTGACAATACGGATATCTTCCGCGTTTCAGGCCGTGGCGAATTGCATTTGACGATTTTGCTGGAAAACATGCGCCGTGAAGGCTTTGAAATGGCCGTGGCTAAACCACGCGTTGTTTACAAAGACGTTAATGGCGAGAAGTGCGAGCCATACGAAAACCTGACCATCGACTTAGAAGATGATCATCAAGGTGGCGTGATGGAAGAGATCGGTCGTCGCCGTGGCGAATTGACCAATATGGTTTCTGACGGTCAAGGCCGTACTCGTTTGGAATATCATGTTCCAGCGCGTGGTTTGATCGGTTTCCAAGGTGATTTCATGACCTTGACTCGCGGTACTGGTTTGATGAGCCACGTATTTGACGATTACGCTCCGGCTAAGCCTGATATGCCAGGTCGTCACAACGGCGTGTTGATCTCTCAAGACAACGGCGAAGCTGTTGCTTACGCATTGTGGAAATTGGAAGATCGCGGTCGTATGTTTGTTAGCCCAGGCGACAAACTGTACGAAGGCATGGTCATCGGTATCCATAGTCGTGATAACGACTTGGTTGTGAACCCAATTAAAGGTAAACAACTGACTAACGTTCGCTCTTCAGGTACTGACGAAGCTGTTCGTTTGACGACACCAGTTAAATTGACTTTGGAATCTGCAGTTGAGTTTATTGATGATGATGAATTGGTTGAAATTACACCAAAATCAATCCGTATCCGTAAGCGCTTCTTGACGGACAACGAACGTCGCCGTAACAAAGTGGCTTAATCACTTTGTTCTAGCAAAAACGCCAATCAATTGATTGGCGTTTTTTTGTTTGTCGCGCATCGCTCGCGCTTGACTTCGCCCGGTGAGCAGGCGTAATGCTGTGCCAATACGGGTAAGTAACATGTCTTTGTGTGCCCCCCCCTTCAGACCTCCTTGCTGTCCGTTGTAGCTGGTGACGCTCTATGCATGGCTTCGCACGTCGTGACCTGCATCAACCCAATACCAGGCCCGCTATCTTCGATCGTGGCAAAACCATTGAGAGTGAAAATAATATATCAGGGCAATCGCCGAAGGCGTGTTCGGTTTCTGGGTTGAGGATGAAAACCATGCCCTCAATAAGGTGTGTGGTTTGTTGGGTGGGGTCTGGCAAGCTGGGCATGAATATAGTGCCGCTACCGCTTAGTACCACATGCAAAAAGCGACGGGCTCGCCTTGCACCAGAAAGCCAATATCGGTATGTGGATCAAGCTGGGCGTAGCCCATTAAATTGGCGTCATGCATATATTCGGCAGCTAGGCCGAGGCGACTTAATAAGTCCAAGCCAAATTGAGTTTTTTCCGCATCGAGCTGCCAAGCATCACCTGTCGGCAAATTTGGATTGCCCTGCGGAAAATAATGCACTTCAATAACGCCTTTGGCGGCAAATGCTGAGCTACGCGTTTGGCGAATTTCGGAGAGGTTTTGCTTTAGCGATTCAGGAATCGTTATGTGGCCCAAAACTCGTATTGCGCTCATATAAGCCCCAAGACCCGATGCCTCGAGCCAGTGTGAGAAGGTGAAATTTAGATTTGGTGTTGATGTGGTGCCGTGCTAGGGCTTACAAGTCCAGTCTAGATGCACCGACAGACGGAGAGAGTGTATAGCTTTATCTTTTGGCTCACGACCGATTGAGGGTGTTGTGGATTGATGGGGGCTCAGCTCGTCTTTCGTGACTCACTTTTCCTGGTGAAGCAAGAAAAGTGAGTTCCTGTCGCGCATTGTGACTGTAAAATAATGTGCCGCAGGCTGTTGAAGCCATTAGCACGTAAACTGAATAAAGGTATTTTTTGAGTATATCGATGCAGTCTATATTTATTAATGCCTGCGCTGATGTACGTTCAGCTTAGCGCAGTGTTTCTAGGTACTTGTCTGCATCCAAAGCGGCTTGGCAGCCGCTGGCTGCTGATGTCACCGCTTGGCGATAGATGTGATCTTGTACGTCGCCAGCAGCAAATACGCCCGGAACGCTGGTCGCAGTTGCGCCGCCGTTACGGCCGCCTTGGGTGATGATGTAGCCTGTGTTGTCCATCTCAAGCTGACCTTTGAAGATGTCTGTGTTTGGCTTGTGACCAATTGCAATAAATACGCCCATCAAAGCTAAATCTTTGGTTGCGCCGTCCACGGTTGATTTCAAGCGTGCACCGGTTACACCGCTTGCGTCACCCAAAACTTCATCCAAAGTTTGATTGGTTTCGAGGGTGATTTTGCCTTCCTGAACTTTTTCCATCAGATGGTTGATCAAGATTTTTTCTGAGCGGAATGTATCGCGGCGGTGAATGAGCGTCACATGCTTGGCGATGTTAGATAGATATAGTGCTTCTTCAACGGCGGTATTGCCGCCACCGACGACCGCAACGTCTTGTCCGCGGTAAAAGAATCCATCGCAAGTGGCGCAGGCAGAAACGCCGCGGCCAGAGAATGCTTCTTCAGATGGCAGGCCGAGATATTGTGCTGAGGCGCCAGTGGCGATAATGAGCGCATCGCAAGTATATTCGCCAGAGTCACCGACCAAGCGAATCGGTTTTTCGCTTAAGTGTGTGGTGTGAATATGATCAAAAATCATTTCAGTGCCAAAACGCTCGGCGTGTTTTTGGAAGCGGCTCATCAATTCTGGGCCCATTACACCATCGTTGTCGGCTGGCCAGTTGTCAACATCGGTGGTGGTCATGAGTTGGCCGCCCTGTGTGAGGCCTGTAATCAAGACTGGCTTCAAATTGGCGCGAGCAGCATAAACAGCAGCAGTGTAGCCAGCAGGGCCAGAACCTAAAATGAGTAAACGATGGTGTTGGGTCGCCATAATGATTTCCTTTGCTAAGTTTGGAGTGACGTAAGATGGACGCTAGTGTAAAGGTTTTATGCCAAAGCTTCTAATCTAGCTTTTTAATCGGCTTGATAGCTAAAATGCGAGTCAATGTATTGATTGGGCTGTTTTAGTAATAATCAAGCAACGAAGCTGCCTGGCTTGCTTTTGCGGTTCGCAAAACGATTACAATCGTGAGTTACTGGGCTGATTTAGCGTTCAGCGCTAAAAATATAAAAGGATACTGAGTATTGTTTTCGATGTTGCAGGGTTTGTTGGTGCATATCAGTGCATTGGCGCGCCCACCCGTGCGGCGGGTGCTCCTCAAGCAGATCTACTTTACCGCGATTGAGGCGGCATGGCTGGTTGCCGTCACTGGCTTCGCTTTGGGGGCGATTGTGGTGGTGCAGTTGCATGATGAGTATGGGCAAAGTCGGGATATGGCTTTACGTTTGCTAGGCTCGCTTAGTTTTGTTGAGTTGTCTCCGATTTTGGCGTGCTTAATGATGGTAGCGCGTTCATCTTCGGCGGTGGCGATCGAGTTGGCTTCAATGCGGATTAGTGGTGAGGTTAATGAGTTAAAACGCATGGGTATTTCGATTAAATCTTATTTAATGTTGCCTCGTGTTTTGGGGGTGACTGTGGCAGCGATGGCGCTTACTGGGGTCATGGCAATTTCTTCGGTGCTGGGTGGGATTTTATTTGCCTCCGGCTGGGATGCTAGTTATCAGCTCTATGCTTTAGAGCGCATGTTGCGCTTGGATGAGGTTGTTGTGTGTATTGCGAAAGCGATGACGATCGGGCTTGCGATCGGCTTGGTTGCGGTGCACGCGGGATTTTCAGTGCAATTGCAAGCTTCAGATGTGCCAAGAGCGGCTTCTAGGGCTGTGTTGAGGGGTATGTTGGCGCTGTTCTTGATTGATTTGGCTTGGGCAATGATACGATGAACTCGTTTGATCTATTTGATATTGATGTGCTGAGAGTGCCTGGACGATACTGGTTGACGATTGCGGAAAAAGAGGAGGCGGATGCCATTATTGATCTGCTTGCAAAAGCAGCAAATCAAATTCAGCCCGGTAGTTTGGGTGTGCTGGAGGCAAAACCGGTGTTGATCAATAATTTGCGTGCGTGGGAAAATTTAATCCTTCCGCGCTGGTATCACCAGGCGGGCGGTTTGTCGCATCAAGAAGGGCAGCTCGCAGCCGTACTAGAAGGGCTCGACGTGGAAAAGGTTTTGCTAATGCTGGGCAAGCTGCCGGGTCAACTTGATTTGGGTCAGCGTCGTACAGTGGCCTTGCTGCGCGCGGTGATGCAGCATGCGAGCACTTGGGTGGTCGAGGAGGAGTGGTTGGATTGGTGGCGGGATGCACATGGCCGAAATCAGATGTTAGCGAAAATTTATCAACAAATTGAGTTGCCTGCATCGCTGCTCATTCTCTCTACCAATATGGCTGCGGCTGGGTATCAATCAATTAATCTGCGGGTGGATGTCGCGCAATGAAGCATGCAATCTATTTGAAAGACAGTGATCCGAGATTTAAGTGGCTGAGTTGGCGGGTCGGTGTATTTGTCGGTGTGCTGGCCTGTGTTTTTGTATTGTTGCTATTGGTGTTGGGTGAGCGGCAGGGCTTGTTTACCAGTAAAGAAAAAATTCATTTTGTTGCCGAAAGCGGTAGCGGTCTCAAGCCTGGGATGCAGGTTCGTTTGTCTGGTTTCCGAATTGGCGTTGCCGATCAAGTTGAATTAAATGAGCAAGCCAAAGTGGATGTGACTTTGCTGATCGAGCATCAGTATATGAAGTGGGTGAAAGAAGACTCAATTGCTATTTTGCAGCAAGAGGGTTTGATTGGTGATCATTATATTGAAATTGCAGGGGGTACTTCGAAGGCGGAAAGATTGCCGGAGGGTGGGGTCTTAATGTTTGCCCCTGCACTTGGTATTGCTGATATTGCGCAGAATTTGAGCAATAGAACTTTGCCGATGATTGATTCGGTACAGCAGACCTTTGAGTATCTCAATGATCCGAAAGGCGATATTCGTTTAATGTTTGCGAATGTGCAGCAATTGACGACAGAGATGCGGGAGACCCGTGAGAAATTGGATGTGTTGCTGGCGAGGGTGGATAGTGTGGTTGATGTTGAGGCCCGAACAACCTTGCGTAGTGCGGATAAATTATTGCAGCGTGCTGATAATGTGGCGGAAGAAGTGAATAGCAAGTTGTCGCCTGTTCTGGCGGGGGCGGCCTCAATCGTTGTTAGTGCGGATTCGGCGGCCAATGATGCCAGTGCAACAATGTCGGTTGTGCGCAAGACGGTAGAGCAAGCCGCCCCACGTATTCCAAGTCTATTACGCAATACCGACGAACTAATCTATGGTGGTCGTCAAACCTTGGATGGGTTACAAAATAGTTGGCCCGTTAAATCAATGCTGGTGCCTGTTCCGTTGGATGTGCCGATGCCGGAGAGTCGTAGATGAGGTTAACATGGATTTTGTGCCTGTCTTTGAGTTTGCTGGTGGCATGTAGCGCCACACCAGAAAAAATTAAATCTCCTGCACGTATACAAGCAGAGCTAGCTCACAGAAACGCGTTGCAAGCAATACGTGATGGGCGTATTGAAAGTGCTGAGTTTGAATGGCGTGCTGCATTGCAGGCTTATCAAGCAATTGATGATTGGCAGGGGCAAGGAATGGCGCGCTTAGGGTTGGCGCAAGTGCAAGTTAGGCTGGGCGAAAAACAGCAGGCCGAGCAGGTGTTGATGCCGGTACTCACTTTGCCGGCCTTTGCGTTAGCCCACCAATCTCAAGCTGCGATGCAAATGGCGCAACTGGTGCAGCAGCAAGATCCTATTCGCGCAACAGAATTTTTGCGTTTGGCGAATGATAAATGTGCTTCACCTTGCCCAGTGGCGGCGCAAATCTTGAATATAGAGGCGAAAATTGCTCTGCGGGAAGGGCGTTTTGATTCAGCAGCGGCTGCAGCCCAGCAGGCTTTGAGTTTGGTTGCTGGGAATTTTGCTGAGCTTGCATTTTCGCAGCGAATTTTAGCTGAAGTTGCGCTGAAGCAGCGTGAGTACACGGTTGCTCTGAGTTGGTTGGAACAGGCGATTGTTTTGGATCGAAAAAGTGCTGAGCCTCTGTGGTTGTTGGACGATTATCGATTGATGTTCGAAATAGGCAAGCAGTCGGGAGATTCTGCCTTGCAGGCAAGAGCTGAAGCCCATTTGTCTTCTTTGTGTGCCGCACTGGCTTGTTTGCCTTGAGCTAGTAGCCACTTTCCGATATACTCCGGCGCTTGCTGTGGTAACACGTTCAAATTTTAACGTTTCATCGTAGTAAAAATCCTGTTCGCCCTGTCAAGGGTGCACTACAAATGGTTTGTAGTGTCCCGTGCGGATGGAAGACCTAACCCTAAGACACAATTGGAGAATTAAATGTCTGTAAGTATGCGCGATATGCTCGAAGCCGGTGTCCATTTCGGTCACCAAACTCGTTACTGGAACCCAAAAATGGGTAAGTACATCTTCGGTGCACGCAACAAGATTCACATTATCAACTTAGAAAAAACTTTGCCATTGTTTGAAAACGCGATGAAATACATCCGTCAATTGTCTGCAAACAAAGGTAACGTAATGTTTGTTGGTACTAAACGTGCTGCTCGCGAAATCGTTGCTGAAGAGGCGGCGCGCGCAGGTGCACCATTCGTTGATCACCGCTGGTTGGGTGGTATGTTGACTAACTTTAAAACAGTTAAGCAATCACTCAAACGTCTGCACGAAATGAAAGCTGTTCTTGAAAATGCTGAAGGCAGTGGCTACGGCAAGAAAGAATTGTTGATGATGAAACGTGATGTTGAAAAACTAGAGCGTTCATTAGGTGGCATTAAAGACATGGGCGGTTTGCCTGATGCTATTTTCGTTATCGACACTGGCTACCAAAAAGGCGCCATTGTTGAAGCCGTTAAATTGGGTATCCCAGTGATCGGTATCGTTGATACGAACAACAGCCCAGATGGCATCGACTTCGTAATCCCTGGTAACGATGACTCTTCACGCGCAATCCGTTTGTACGCTCGCGCTGCTGCTGATGCAGTGCTTGAAGGCCGCAACCAAGCAACTCAAGCACTTGTTGCTGCTGTTGCCGAAGCTGCTGCTGAGTAAGCGAAATAGTTAGGTGATACCAAGAAAAAGGGGCGTCTGCCCCTTTTTTGTAATGTTTATCCAATAAAATATAAATCCCCGTTCTGGAGAAAATTAAATGTCTGCTATTACTGCAAAAATGGTTGCTGAGCTACGTGAATTAACCGGTCTTGGCATGATGGAATGCAAGAAAGCTTTGGTTGAAACCGAAGGCGACATCAAGAAAGCTGAAGAATTGATGCGTATTAAATCAGGCAATAAAGCTTCTAAAATGGCTGGCCGTACTGCTGCTGAAGGCGTAATTTCATCATTTATCTCTGCAGACAAGAAAATTGGCGCAGTGGTTGAAATTAACTGCGAAACTGACTTTGTTGCTAAAGATGAAGGTTTTGTTGCTTTTGCTAAAGCCGTTGCACAAGCTGTTGCAGAAGCAAATCCGGCTGATGTTGAAGCCTTGTCTTCTGTTGTGTTGGCATCAGGCGTGACTGTTGAAGAAACTCGTAAAGCATTGATCGCTAAATTGGGCGAAAACATGACTGTACGTCGTTTGGCTCGCTATGAAACTTCTGGTGAGTTGGCTGTATACTTGCATGGCGCAAAAATCGGTGTGATGGTTGATGTGACTGGTGGCGATGAAGGTTTGGGTAAAGACATTGCTATGCACATTGCGGCAGCAAAACCAAAAGCGTTGGATGCAAGTGGTGTGGATGCTGAGGTAATTGCCACAGAACGTCGAATTGCAGAAGAAAGCGCAAAAGCCGAGAACAAGCCAGAAGAAATGCTGGCAAAGATTGTTGAAGGCAAAATCAATCGCTTCTTGAAAGAAGTGACTTTGTTGAACCAAGTATTCATCAAGGCTGAAGATGGCAAACAAACAATTGAACAATTGTTGAAAGCAAAATCAGCAACTGTAAATGGGTTCACGATGTTGGTTGTTGGTGAAGGCATTGAGAAGAAAGTTGTAGACTACGCAGCGGAAGTTGCTGCAGCAGCACAACTTTAAGTCTAGTATAAAGACTTAAATTAACGCCGCACGGTAACGTGCGGCGTTTGCACGACCACGACCACGCACATTAAAAGGATAAATACATGAGTCAAGCCACAAAATACAAACGAATTTTGTTGAAGCTCTCCGGTGAAGCCTTGATGGGGGACGATAGTTACGGTATCAATCGTGCAACCATCGATCGGATTGTGCAGGAAGTGAAAGAGGTTGTCGATTTAGGCGTTCAAGTCGCTGTTGTTATTGGCGGCGGCAATATTTTCCGTGGGGTTGCTCCTGCAGCTTCGGGTATGGACCGAGCCACTGCCGATTATATGGGTATGTTGGCAACAGTGATGAACGCACTGGCTTTGCAAGATGCAATGAAACGCGCTGATATCGTTTCGCGTGTTCAGTCAGCATTGACGATTGCTCAAGTTGCAGAGCCTTATGTTCGCGGCAAGGCTATTCAGTATCTTGAAGAGAATAAAGTAGTTATTTTTGGTGCTGGTACGGGTAATCCATTCTTTACGACGGATACTGCAGCGGCATTACGTGGCATGGAAATGGGCGCAGACATCGTGATTAAAGCCACGAAAGTCGATGGCGTTTATACCGACGATCCAAAGAAAAATCCAGACGCGGTACGCTATCAAACGGTGACGTTTGATGAGGTGATTGGCCGTAATCTAAAAGTGATGGACGCAACGGCTTTTGCCTTGTGTCGTGATCAAAAAATGAATATTTGTGTATTAAGTATCTTCAAAGCCGGCGCTTTAAAACGCATGGTACTTGGGGAAGACGAGGGTACACTGGTACACTGCTGAAACTGTTAATTCGCAAGGCGACGGGCGGAATAATTTTCCGCCTGTTTTTTATTGCTGCAAGAGGTTAAAAGATGATTGCTGATTTAAAGAAAACTACCGAAGCCAAGATGCAAAAAACGGCTGAGAAACTCCGTACCGATTTGGCAAAAGTCCGTACTGGTCGTGCCCATACTGGTCTTTTAGATCATGTACAAGTTGATTATTGGGGGAGCATGGTGCCAGTGAGCCAAGTGGCTAATATCACTTTGATTGATTCCCGTACCATTGGTGTTCAGCCATGGGAAAAACCAATGGTGGCTAAAGTAGAAAAAGCAATTCGTGATTGCGACTTAGGTTTAAATCCGGCTTCTCAAGGTGATTTAATTCGTGTCCCGATGCCGATGCTAACTGAAGAGCGTCGTCGTGATTTAATTAAAGTGGTGCGTGGAGAGACTGAAGAAGCACGCGTTGCAATGCGTAACGTGCGCCGTGATGCCAACGACCAAATGAAGCGCGCCATCAAAGATAAAGAGATTTCTGAAGATGACGAGCGCAAAGGTCAAGATGAAATTCAAAAACTCACTGATAAATATATCGCTGAGTTGGATAAGCAATTGGCAGATAAAGAAAAAGAACTTTTGACGGTTTAAAAGTCGATTCAATTAGGTGGAAAGAAACGTGGCTTTATTCTCTCGCGAACGCGAAGAACCGAATGTATTGAACGGTAAAATTCCTCGGCACATTGCCGTTATTATGGATGGCAATGGTCGATGGGCCAAACAACGCCTCATGCCGCGCGTTTTCGGGCATAAAAAAGGGGTTGATTCCTTGCGTGAAGTCATTACGACATGCAAAGAGTGGGGCGTTGAGTATATAACTGTTTTTGCGTTCTCTAGCGAGAACTGGCGCAGACCAGCGGATGAGGTGACGTTTCTGATGGGGCTGTTTTTGCAAGTCCTGCAGTCTGAAGTTGAGCGTATGTACCGCAATAATATTCAGCTGAAAGTCATTGGTAATCGAAATCATTTTTCTGCTGAACTACTTGAAATGATCTCCGCGGCCGAAGAAAAAACGTCGAGCAATACTGGCCTAGTGTTAACCATTGCGGCTGATTATGGTGGGCATTGGGATATTTTGCAGGCGACGCAACAGTTATTGAAAGATAAGCCTGATTTGGCGAGTTGTTTTACTGAAGTAGATATTCAGCCCTATCTTGCGATGGCTTATGCGCCAGACCCTGATTTATTTATACGCACTGGTGGCGAGCAAAGAATTAGTAATTTCTTGCTTTGGCAGTTGGCGTATACCGAACTTTACTTCACCGATTTGCCTTGGCCTGATTTTGGGCGCTCTGCTTTGGGCGATGCAATTTTGTGGTACCAAGGTAGAGAGCGTCGCTTTGGGCGAATTAGTGAACAACTTGATGCCACAAAGTAAATTATGCTAAAGACCCGTTTTTTTACAGCGCTGTTGCTTTTGCCGCTTATAGTTATTGCGCTGTTTTATTTTTCCCCAGCAGCATGGATGTTTTTTTGCGCCGCTGTTATGGCGCTAGGCGCGTGGGAGTGGAAAGACATGGCGGGTATGCATGGCTTGGTTGCTAAAATATATCCAATGTTAACGGCATTTTTGTTTTTAATTTGCGTTAACTATGCGCCTGCCTATTTTCAATATGGATTGTTGTTGGCATCTTTAGCGTTTTGGCTGCTATTTGTGCCATGCTGGCTTCGATTTAAGTGGCCTTTGGTCAATGTGGGTAATTTGAATGTTTTGACCGGTTGGGCTTTATTGATTCCCGCTGGTTTGGCGATGATTATCTTACGTGGTGATGGTTGGTCTTTATTGATGATCATGGCAATTGCTTGGATCGCTGATACGTTCGCCTATTTCTCAGGTAAGGCATTTGGGAAAAGAAAATTAGCGCCGTTAATTAGCCCAGGTAAAAGTTGGGAAGGCGTATATGGCGGTACTTTAGCTGTTGTATGCTATTTTATGTTTATACCCAAGCCTTTTTCTTTGATCCCAGCCGTTTCTTCCTTGCAGAATTCAAAAGCTCAACTGCTGTTATGGGCTGGCTTTGCGGTGATTATTGCCGCTGTCAGTGTGATGGGGGATTTGCTGGAATCCTTGCTCAAACGCCAGCGTGGAATTAAAGACAGTAGCCATATGCTGCCGGGGCACGGCGGTATTTTGGATCGAATTGATAGCTTGCTGGCAATATTACCCGTTTCAGCGGCGATTTATCTGTTACATCTAATGCCTCTGTAAAAGCGATTGAAAATTATGCAGCAACAAATTGTGACCGTATTGGGTGCAACTGGCAGTATTGGTACTAATACGCTGGATGTGATTTTGCGTCATCCAGAGCGTTATCAAGTCTATGCATTAAGCGCTGCAACGCAGATTGATAAATTAATCGCTGCTTGTGAAGTATATCGTCCAAAGCATGCAGTTGTATTGGATGAGGTTAATGCCGAGCTATTGAGTCAAGGTCTGCGTTTACGTGGGATTGAAACTCATGTTAGTTTTGGTGCACAGGCTTTGATTGATATTTCGGTAGCGCCAGAAGTAACAACCGTTATGGCTGCAATTGTTGGTGCTGCGGGTATGTCCGCAACACTAGCCGCAGCCAAGGCATCTAAGCGAGTACTCCTTGCAAATAAAGAGACACTGGTTTTGGCTGGTCAGCTTTTTATGGATGCTGCATCACATTCAGGCTGCGTGTTGCTGCCAATCGATAGCGAACACAATGCCATTTTTCAAGCCTTGCCTGAGTCGTATCGTGAAAAGCCCTACCAATCTTCACTGAGTGAAGTTGGTATTGAGCGTATTTTGCTGACGGCCTCAGGTGGTCCATTTCGCACACGCGAACTTGAAAGCTTTTCTCAAATTACAGTTGCCGAAGCAGTAAAGCACCCAAACTGGTCTATGGGTCGAAAAATATCGGTTGATTCTGCCAGTATGATGAACAAAGGCTTGGAAGTGATTGAGGCGCGCTGGCTATTTAATGCGCCCGCAGAGCAAATTCAAGTGGTTGTTCATCCGCAAAGTGTTGTTCATTCTATGGTGCAATATCGTGATGGTTCAGTTTTGGCGCAATTAGGTTCACCAGATATGCGCACGCCCATTGCCTTTGGCTTGGCTTATCCCGAGCGTATTGAAGCGGGAGCAAAAGCTTTGGACTTGTTCACCATTGGGCGTTTGGACTTTAGCCCTCCGGATTTTGCGCGCTTTCCCTGCCTAGGGTTGGCTTTTGCAGCTTTAAAAGAAGGCGGTGCTGCGCCCGCGGTTCTCAATGCTGCCAATGAAATAGCTGTCGAGGCTTTTTTAAACGAAAAAATTAAATTTACTGAAATTCCAATGGTGATTGAGTCTGCTCTGAGTCAATTATCTATACTTCCCTATCAAAGTATTGATGAGTTGCTTGATGCGGATTCGCAGTCGCGTGCTTTTGCTGTGCAGTACATTGAGCGCAAGTTAACGTCATGCTGACTTTTTTTGCTTTTGTATTTGCCATAGGCTTACTCGTTTTTATTCATGAATACGGGCACTATTGGGTAGCTCGGCGATGTGGCGTTGGTGTATTAACTTTCTCTATTGGTTTTGGTAAACCCATTTACCAATGGAAACGTGGGCAGACAACGTGGCAAATTGCCGCAATTCCATTGGGTGGTTTTGTTAAAATGTTGGACGAATCTGAAGCGCCAGTCGCTTCGGAATTGCGTCATTATGCTTTCAATACCCAACATCCGATTAAAAAAATGGCGATTGCACTTGCGGGGCCATTAATCAATTTGTTGTTTGCAGCGATCGTTTATGCAGGGTTGTATGCTTATGGTGTGGTCACATTAAAACCAATCATTGCTTCTGTTGTTGCAGAAAGTGTGGCTGCAAAAGCCGGGCTGCATTCTGGCGTTCTGATTACCAATGTTAATGCCGATAAGGTAACGAGTTGGGAACAAGTGCAGATGAGTTTATTGTCTGCCGCAGGCCAAGCTGTTGTTTCTATCGAGGCAAAGTCCAAAGATGGCCAATCGAGACAGTACTTATTGGATTTAGAGAAAATCACCGCCGCAGAGTTTGATCAAAAAATATTGGGTCGCTTAGGTTTATCACCCTTTGCCGTGACCAATGAGGTTGCCTATGTGCAGACCAAAAGTGCAGCAGATCGAGCGGGCTTAAAAGTTGGTGATTGGATCATCGCTATCAATGATAGAAAACTCAATACTTGGTCTGAATTTCAGCAAGAGGTTTCAGTCCGCCCTGGTCAAGCAACGGCAATTGTGATTCGCCGGGGGCAGCAACTTATTGATTTAGAAATTACGCCTGATTCTGTTGAGAGTAATGGCGTAAAACTAGGCCGTATTGGTGTTAGCCCTAGAAATGACGAAGAGCTTTATAAAGCGATGCAACAGATTGTCCGGCTTTCGCCTATTGATGCACTTTTAGCAGGGGTGATTAAAACCTACGATCTATCGATTTTAACCGTAAAAATGTTTGGTAAAATGCTTGTAGGTGCTTTATCTCCCAAACAGATTAGTGGTCCGCTGGGTATCGCTGACTTTGCAGGACAAAGCGCTGCGATGGGTTGGGTTAGCTATCTGAACGCTTTGGCATTAATTAGCTTAAGCCTTGGTGTGCTTAATTTGATGCCAATACCAATTTTGGATGGTGGCCATTTACTGTATCATGGCTACGAATTAGTAACTGGGCGTACGCTTCCAGAATGGTTTGCGCTAAGTATGCAAAAAGTAGGTATGGCTTTACTGCTCTTGTTAATGGCTTTAGCACTCTTTAACGATGCTAATCGCTTCTTGTTTGGCCTCGGCTAATCTCTAACCTGTTGACGAATGGACCAATGAAATTTAAATCAATGTATGTGCTGCTTGCAGCAGCATTTGCCAGCCTAAGTCTTGCGGCACAAGCTTTTGATCCGATTACTGTTCAAGATATCCGAGTTGAAGGTTTGCAAAGAACTGATCCAGGCACTGTATTTAATTATTTAAATGTGAAGGTAGGCGATCGTTTTGATGAAGCACAGGCTAGTGAAGCAATTCGCGCTTTATTTGCTACTGGCTTCTTTGATGATATTCGCATCGAGGCTGATAAAAATATAATTGTAATTACGGTTGAAGAGCGCCCGACTGTCGCACAGATCAATGTGAATGGCTCTAAAATGCTGGAAAAAGACCAAGTCAAAGCCGCATTCAAGGGGCAGAATTTAGCTGAAGGACGAATTTTTCAGCAAGAAGTATTGGATGCTGCAGTGAATGAATTAAAGCAACAGTACTACTCTCGCGGTCGATATTCCGTTGATGTTAAAACAACGGTAACTAAGCTGGATAGAAATCGAGTCGGCATTCAAATTGATATCACTGAGGGTGATGTAGCGAAAATTAAGGCTATTAATTTCGTTGGCAATAAAGTCTATTCACAGTCTGAACTGATTGCACGGATGTCACTTACGACACCAACATGGATGACTTGGTATACCAAATCAGATCAGTACTCAAAGCAAAAACTTAGTGGTGACTTAGAGTCGATTAAATCACTCTACTTGGATAGTGGGTATTTAAATTTTGTTATTGAGTCAACACAAGTCGCTTTGTCCGAAGACAAAGCCGATATGTTTCTAACTGTAAATCTACGTGAAGGTGATTTATACAGGACTGGTGAAGTTACCTTTGCAGGTAATTTTTCACTGCCGATTTCTGAATTAGAAAACTTAGTGGCCGCTGAGCAGGGCGAGGTTTTTTCTCGTGATAGTATTAATAAATCAACTGCAGCAATTATTGAAAGACTTGGGGTTGAAGGTTATGCATTTCCAAATGTAAATGCTGTGCCAACAATCGATGAAGAAAATAAAACTGTTGCGTTCACTTTTTTTATCGATCCAGGTAAGACTACTTCTGTCCGCCGTATTAATATTTATGGCAATAATTTAACTAAAGATCAGGTTCTGCGTCGAGAAGTGCGCCAAATGGAGTCGGCGCCATACGACTTAGCTAAAATAAAGCGAAGTAAAGAACGCTTACAGCAATTGGATTTCTTTAGTGAAGTTAACATTGATACCCCAGTTGTCCCTGAAAGCGTGGATTTAGTTGATGTAAATATAAATGTTGTTGAAAAGAAAACGGGAAATTTAAATTTTGGTGTAGGATATGGGCAGGGTGAGGGCGCAATTTTTCAAGCATCTGTCTCACAGGCTAATTTCTTAGGAACAGGCAAGCGTTTTGCTGCTGACATTAATACGAGTTCTGCTTCTAAAGTACTTTCGTTGAGTATGAATAATCCATATGCAACTCCGGATGGAGTCTCTTTTGGATGGACTGCATATCTTCGTGATACTGATCCAGGCGAAATGGATTTAGGCCAATATAAAATTTCATCCAAAGGTCTTGGCTTGAATTTTGGGATGCCGACGACTGAGTATAATTCAATCGGTCTTAGTTTGAATTACGAGGATATGAAGTTTGAGACGACGACTGATTCGCCTTCTTATGTCCTCGATTATGTTAAAGGATATGGCGATTCTACAAAAGTGTATTCTATAGGTGCTAATTGGGGGACTGACTCGCGAGATTCGGCGGTATTTCCAACGAAAGGTTTAATGTTAAAGACCTCTGCTGAAATCGGTGTGCCACCGTCTGATATTAATTATTATAAATTGAATTTCCAAAGCCAATATTTCTACTCCTTGCCAACAAAAAAACCATACACATTTATGTGGAATATTGAATTGGGTTACGGTGGTGTTTATGCAGGTGGTGAGGATTATCCATTTTATAAAAACTTTTATGCTGGTGGCGTTAACTCGGTGCGCGGTTATAAATCAGGCAGTCTAGGTCCGATGGATAACACAGGTAATAGCATGGGGGGGTCGACTCGATTTGTTAATAATTTTGAAGTTTTTATTCCTGTACCTGGAATGAAAGACGATAAGTCAATGAGGTTGAGTGCTTTTTACGATGCAGGTAATATCTGGGTATATAACCAGGCCATTGATTTAACTTCGTTGCAGCAATCTGCTGGAGTTGGCTTTACGTGGATTTCACCAATTGGTCCTCTCAAGCTAATATATGCTTATCCTATTAATGCAGCTCCTGATGCGAAAAAAGAAAGTATACAGTTTCAGATTGGGCAAATTTTTTAAAAGTGAGATACGTGGTGAAGCTATCTAAAATTATTCCTATATTGCTGTTTCTTTCATCAATTTCTGCCTTTGCAGATACTAAGGTTGCTGTCGTTGATATTCAGCGTATTCTCAGGGAGGCTGCTCCTGCAGTTCGCGCAACTAAAAAATTAGAAAAAGAATTCGAGCCCAAAAGAATTGAATTGCAGAGGTTTTCTGCACAAGGCAAAGCGTTGCAACAAATGCTCGACAAAAATACGCTTGTTGAGGCTGATCGTCGTGTTAAAGAGCGGGAATTAGTTAAGTTGAACCAAGATTTCCAACGCATGCAGCGCGAAATTAATGAAGATTTAAATACGCGTCGCAATGAAGAAATGGCCGGTTTGCAAGAACGGGTCAATTTTGCTATTCGCTCTGTTGCTGAAGCTGAAAAACTGGATGCCGTCATACAGGATCCTGTATATAGAAATCCTAAAATAGACATCACTGACAAAGTTCTTAAACTATTGGCTGATAAATAAATATGGATAATTCAGCTGTGGCTGCAAAATTGACAGAACTAGTCAAGCAGTTTGGTGGTGAGATCATCGGGGATGATGTTGAAGTCAAATCAATAGCCTCGCTAGATTCTGCTGCATTTGGTGATCTTTCTTTTTATACGGCAACGAAATATTCTGAAAAAGTAGCCTCTTGTAAAGCATCCGCACTAGTAGTGAAGCAATTTAATGCAAAATATTCGTGTACACAGGTTGTGGTGAAAGATCCTCAGCTGTTTGTATCGAGATCCCTCAATGTATTGTTCCCTAGGCGCAAATCTTGTGAAAGTCGTCATCCAACTTGTGTGATTCATAATTCAGCGGACGTTGATTCTAGCGCTGAAATAGGTGCATATGTGGTTGTTGAGTCAGGATCTTCTATCGGGCCCGGTACTATAATTGAGTCAGGCACTGTCATTGGGGGAAATGTAACCATTGGCTCCAATTGCAGAATTCATCCTCGCGTTGTCATTTATTCTGATTGCGTAATTGGAGACTCTACAGAGATTCACAGTGGCGCCGTTATTGGTTCTGATGGTTTTGGTAATGCTTGGAATGGTAAAAGCTGGGAAAAGATTCAACAAATTGGCAAAGTCATTATTGGTTCTAATGTTGAAATTGGCGCCAATACAACGATAGATCGTGGTGCACTTGATGACACGATTATTTCAGACGGTGTGCGTCTTGATAACTTAATTCAAATTGCGCACAACGTAAAAATTGGTGCACATACTGCAATGGCTGGTTGTGCTGGGGTTGCGGGTTCAACAACAATCGGTGCTAATTGCCTCATTGGTGGTGGAGTTTTAATTGCCGGGCATATTGAAATCGCCAATGGAATTACTTTGTTGTCTGGTAGTGGCACCCCAAACTCTCTAACTGAACCTGGAGTTTATGCTAGTGGTGTTCCTACGATGCCGTATTCGACTTGGGCTCGGAATAGTATGCATTATCGCCGTCTAGATGAAATGGCGAAACGAATTAGAAAAATTGAAAAAAATAGCGTGCTTAGTGATATGAAGCAGCAGGGAGAAGAAAATGGAACAGATTGATATTAATGAAATTATGCGTCATTTGCCACACCGTTATCCTTTTTTATTGGTTGATCGTGTGTTGGAATTAGAACCAAACAAATCAGTCGTTGCCCTTAAAAACGTGTCGATGAATGAGCCTTTTTTTCAGGGGCACTTTCCAAAATATCCGGTAATGCCAGGTGTTTTGATTTTAGAGGCACTAGCGCAAGCTGCTGGTATTTTAACATTTAAGAGTATTGTTCCTGCTCCGTCAGAGAATACAATTTTGTTTTATGCCGGCATTGATAATGCACGCTTTAAACGCCAGGTTGTGCCTGGGGATCAATTAATTTTAAAGGCTGAAATTATTGCTTCTAAGCGTGGGATTTGGAAGTATGTCGCCAAAGCTTATGTTGGCGATGAATTAGCTTGCGAGGCTGATTTGATGTGCGCACAGCGTGAAGTTCTTTAATTCTATAGATTAATTTAATGCCAATAATTCATCCTACAGCACTTGTTGATTTAAGCGCGTCTATTGCTGATAACGTTATCATTGGTGCATATTCAATGGTTGGACCCAATGTCACGATTGCCTCAGGCACTGTGGTAGAGTCACATTGTGTAATTGAGGGGCACACGCAAATTGGTGAAAACAATACATTTCACTCGTTTTGCTCTGTGGGTTGTGTTCCGCAAGATAAAAAATATAATGCTGAGCCAACTCGCTTAACGATAGGCAATGGGAATACATTTTTCCAAAATGTTACAATTTCGATTGGTACGTCTCAAGATCGCGGTCTAACCTCGATTGCGGATAATTGCTGGGTCATGGCTTATGCTCATATTGCGCATGATTGCATTGTTGGCAGTAATGTAATACTTGCAAATAATGCAACATTAGCAGGTCATGTGTCTGTAGGGGATTATGCAATTTTGGGGGGCTTAACGGCTGTTCACCAATTTTGTGTGATTGGCGAACATGCGATGGCTGGTGGTGGTTCTATTATCGTACAAGATTTGCCGCCGTTTGTTATGTGTGAAGGTAATCGTGCAACAGCAAGAAGTATCAATATTGAAGGCTTGAAGCGTCGCGGTTTCTCATTGGATGAGATTACTTCGGTTAAAAAAGCATACAAAACTTTGTATCGTGAAGGCACTTCATACGAGGTTGCTGTTAATTTTATCCGTGAACAAGCGGTATTTATGCCAGTGCTTCAGTGCTTTGTGAACTTTTTTGATCAATCAAAACGCGGAATCGTTCGATAAATCGTATGGGCGATCAATTATTTTTTAATGGCAAGGGCCCACGGATTGCGATTGTTGCTGGAGAAGCTTCTGGTGACCTATTAGGTTCTGCGTTAATTCAGTCGCTGCTACTTCGTTTTCCTGACGCACAGTTTGCTGGAGTAGCTGGGCATAAAATGATAGCCGCTGGTGCTCACTCCATTGAACCAATGGAAACTTTAGCGGTTGGCGGGATTGTTGAAGTCGTTAAGCACTTGCCTAAGTTATTGAAATTAAGAAAACGATTGGTCAAAGCAATATTAAATGAAAAGCCTGATTTATTAATTACGATTGATGCTCCTGACTTTAATATTGGCCTAGCAAATCGAATTAAAATTGCCGGCATTACCACAGTTCACTATGTTAGCCCATCTATTTGGGCTTGGCGCCCTGAACGAATTAAGCAAATTCGTAAAGCAGTTTCACATATATTATTGATTCTTCCGTTCGAAGAGCAAATTTATAAAAAACAAAAAATTGCCGCGACTTATGTCGGCCACCCCTTGGCTGATTTGATGCCAGTCTCGGTCAATCAAATTCAAGTCCGTGAAATTTTAAATGTTGCTAGTAATGATGTCGTTGTAGCTATGCTGCCTGGAAGTCGGCAGCGTGAAGTTATAGCGATGGCGGATATCTTCATTAAAACGGCGATAATATTGTCGGAGTTGCACCCAAAGATTGTTTTGTTGGTGCCATTAATAACGAGAGAAACTCGGACCATTTTTGAAAATGAAATATGGCGTCTTAATGCGCAAGGCTTAAACTGGCGTTTAATGTTTGGACATGCGAACGAAGCAATGGCTGCATCAGATGCAATTTTATTGGCATCAGGGACTGCGGCTTTAGAGGCTATGCTGGCAAAAAGACCCGTTGTAGTGGCTTATAAAATAAGTCCATTCACTTATCGGATGGTTAAACGAAAATTTTTGTTACCGTATGTTAGTTTGCCAAATATCATTTCAGGTAAATTTATTGTTCCAGAATTTTTGCAAGAAGAAGCCACACCAGGAAATTTATCACTAGCTCTAAATAATTACTTGATCGATAAAGTACTGTCTGCAAATTTGTCTAATATATTTGAGCATCACCACCTTAGTTTGCAATGTAATGGTGCTGAGCGTGCGGCTGATGCGGTGGCTAAATTATTGACTAAAGCGAATGTATGTTAATTTGCGGCGTTGATGAAGCGGGTAGGGGGCCTTTAGTAGGCTCTGTTTTTGCCGCTGCTGTTATTCTACCTAATGTTCATTCAATTGTTGGTTTGGCTGATTCTAAGAAGTTATCAGAAAAGCAACGCGATAAATTGGCCGTTCAAATTATGTCTCAATCCGTGGCATGGGCCGTCGCATCAGCAACTGCTACTGAAATCGATCAGTTGAATATATTGCAAGCAACGATGTTGGCAATGTCTAGAGCAGTGACTGCGCTCTCTGTTTTGCCTGATGAAGTTTTAGTTGATGGCAATCGCACACCTATTCTGAATATTCCAAGCCGAGCAATAATTAAGGGCGATGCGACAGAGCAATGTATCTCAGCGGCGTCAATTTTAGCAAAAGTAAACCGAGATGCTGAAGCCTATGCGCTTGATTTACTTTACCCTGAGTATGGTTTTGCTAAACACAAGGGGTATGGTACTGCTCTGCATAAGTCTGCTTTAAAGGAATTCGGGCCAATACCTGAGCATAGGGTTTCTTTTGCGCCAGTTCATGCCGCATATGTACAACGTAAATTGTTTGAATAGCTTGTTACGCTGCAGTGCGGCTTCTATGATTAGAGTACTTAATTGTTTATTGATGTATGACTGCAAATTAGGAAGCTAGCTTATGTTTGTCATTATTGGCTACATTTTCATGACGGGATGTATTTTGGGCGCCTATGCGGCTCACGGCGGTAACTTAAAAGTTTTATGGCAACCACTTGAATTAGTTATTATTTTTGGTGGTGCACTAGGCGCAATGGTTGCAGGTGGCAGCCCGAAGAGTTTAAAAGCGTTTGGTAAGTCTATACCCGTTCTGTTTAAGAGTTCTCCTTATAACAAAGCATTTTATATGGACTTATTTGCGTGCCTATTTGAGCTATTGGTGAAAGTACGTAAAGAAGGTTTAATGTCTATTGAAGGCGATGTGGAAGATCCACACGCTAGTCCTATTTTTTCAAAATATCCCAAAATCTCTCATGATCATCACCTTACCGATTTTATTTGTGACTATTTGCGCTTAATGGTCGGTGGCAATTTAAATGCATTTGAAA
Organism: uncultured Deefgea sp.; assembly: GCA_963508915.1. Classification (GTDB taxonomy): domain Bacteria; phylum Pseudomonadota; class Gammaproteobacteria; order Burkholderiales; family Chitinibacteraceae; genus Deefgea. The sequence goes on along the minus strand of CAUOZE010000013.1, from coordinate 4,783 downwards.
TTGAGAATTTAATGGATATTGAAATTGAGGCTCATCACAATGAGGCGCATGGCCCAGCAGGGATGATGGCCAAATTGGGTGATGGTTTGCCAGCATTTGGTATTGTTGCCGCTGTAATGGGGGTGGTGAATGTGATGGGGTCATTGCATTTGCCGCCAACGGCGCTTGGCTCTTTGATTGGTGCAGCTTTGGTGGGGACTTTCTTAGGTATTTGGCTTGCTTATGGTTTTGTTGGTCCGCTAGCTAATATTTTAGAAACTAAGATGGCTGAAGGTCATCAAGTTTTCCAAACGATTAAGGTTACGCTCATTGCGAGTTTAAATGGATATGCGCCGCAAGTCGCAGTTGAGTTTGGGCGTAAGGCCTTAGACTCTACCGAGCGCCCTTCATTTAAAGAGTTAGAAGAATTCGTTAAAAATGCAAAAAGAAAATAATTGTTGAAGATGAGGCATGAACGATGAGTGATGATTCGCAGCGCCCCATTGTTGTAAAAAAAATTAAAAAAGGCGGTGGAGGTCACCACGGTGGCGCATGGAAAATTGCATATGCTGACTTTGTAACCGCAATGATGGCTTTCTTCTTATTGATGTGGTTGTTAGGCTCGGTTTCAAAAGGAAACTTAAAAGGGATTTCTGATTTTTTTACTAATCCTGTCCAAGTTGCGAATGCGGGTGGTTCTGGTTCTGGTTCTGGCGATGCCGACTCTGTTATTCAAGGTGGCGGTAATGACATTACCAAGCAAGCGGGGCAAGTGAATAAAGGCGATCCTCCGGCTCAAACAGAGGCAGCTAAAGATAGAAAAAGGCTGAGTGCTTTAAAGCAAAAGTTTGAAGCTTTAATGGACGATAAAATTCGCGAGAACTCTAAACTTGGTCAATACAAAGATCAGATTAAGTTGGACATGGTCGCTGAAGGCTTACGAATTCAGATTGTCGATGAGCAAAATCGTCCAATGTTTAAATCAGGTAGCTCTGAATTAGAGAACTATGCTCACGGTATTTTGCAAGAGATGGCGCAGTTATTAAATGAAGTGCCAAATGCAGTTTCTTTGGCTGGCCACACTGACGGTACGCAGTTTGCAGGTGGTGCGGCTGGATTTACTAACTGGGAGCTTTCGTCTGAAAGGGCCAACTCTTCAAGGCGTGAGCTGATTCTTGGTGGTTTGCAGCCTGATAAAGTGTTGCGAGTGAATGGTTTTGGCGATGTTATCCCATTGGATAAAGATAATGTCTACAATCCAGTGAATCGCCGCATCAGCATCGTGGTGCTTAATAAAGATGCCGAGTCTGATATTCGTAAACAGGCAGGCCAAGCTGAAGAGGTGGCGGTAGCTGCACCCTCTGCAGGCGGGTTTGTAAATCCAATTCAGCAAGCAAAATGATGTTGTCGATTAACGCATTCCCGCAGTGGCTTGTGTTTGCATTAATCAGCGCGTTTTCATTTTTTTTAGTTATTGGGGTTGGCTCTTTATTTTCTTCGCTAATAGCGATAGCACTAGCCTCTAGTATTTCTTTTCTGCTGGCAAAATCTTGGCATGATGGATTTTGGTGGAAGTGGATTCATCTTTTTTTTCTGCCGTTAATTTTTCTTTGTTTGCAGTTAAATATCGCGCCGCATTGGTATTTATTAGCTTTGGTGTTGTCATGGTTTGTTTTTGGCAAAGTCATGGTTTCACGTGTGCCTCTGTATTTAAGTAATCAAAGTGCACTGTTTGAGCTTGAATCATGTATTCCATTGGGTGGTCATTTTCTAGACGTTGGTGCAGGAACTGGAAAAGTTTTGCAGCACTTATCTGCAAGTAGGGCGGATTTATCCCTATTTGGTGTAGAACAGGCCAAAGCACCCTGGTTGTGGGGTAAGTTTCGACTGCCTTCATCAGTCCGTTGGATTAATGCTGATTATCAAGGCTTAGATTTTGCTGATTATGATTGCATTTATGCTTTTTTGTCTCCCGCTGTAATGGCAGATTTGTGGTCGCAAGCTCGCTCTCAAATGAAGCCTGGCAGTCTCTTTATTAGTAATTCTTTCGAGATTCCTGGGGTAGATCCGGATCAAGTGATTGAATTGAATGACTGGAAAAACGGCAAGCTTCTACTATGGCGAATGTAAAATCGATAGCTGATTGGCTCCAATTTTGGGAGCGGCGGGCCATTCCCGTATTGCAAGAATCACGCAATCAAATTATGGGCATGTTGCGCCGAGCAGAAATCATTCGGCCCACTGAGGTGGCTGAAGTGGTGTCACGCGACCCGCTATTAACTGCCCAAGTTTTGCGTATGATTAATCAGCGCCAACGCACTAGCTTATCTTCCGATGTGGTAGCCATTGAAGCCGCCATTATGTTGATAGGTGTGACGCCATTTTTAGAGCGTTTTGCCCGAGCACAAACGGTAGAGAGTTTGATGCTGCCTACCCATCAAGCTGAATATGGCAATTTATTAAAACTTGTCTTGGAGGCAAGATTGGCGCGTCGTTTGGCCAGTTTTTACGCTAACAAACGATTCGATGCTAATGTAGGTGAAATTCAAGCAGCAGCGATGTTGAGTAATATCGTTGATTTGTTATCGATTCTGGCCCCTTTTCTTGATGAAAAAGCGCCAACTCATGCCGGTGAGGTGGCGGATCTATTATCGCTATGGCAAATGCCAGAGCCTATTCAAGCTTTGATTCGTAAAGATGCAGAGCCCTCAACCCGTAGTGTTTTACAGCATGCGGTTGTGCCATTGGCTCGTTTATTGGATAAAGGCTGGTGGCAAGATGATGTGCAACAAAAATTAACGACAACTGCAGCCGTATTGAATTTACCATTTGAGGATATTTGGCATTTTTTAATTCGCCAATTGCTCGCATTCACACGCAAAGAAGGGCGAAGTAATCCGCTTTATACACCAGCACGTTGGCTAGCCATGTTGCCTGGTGAGTGGCCAAGACCCGCCTCTAAAGTAACGCCACAAGCCGATTCAACAGTGCTAGCAAAAGATGTTCTTGCCGAGCGGATGCAAGCATTGCATTTGGCGGGTGTACAAGGCGCGCCAACCAATCAGGTGATGACACTGGCTGTGCGCGCTTTATCTGAAGGACTCGCGATGCAGCGAATTGCATTTACTTTGCTGATGGCTGCGGAGAACTCGTTGCGTGCTCGCTACGTGCAGGGTATAGCTCCGACGGATCCTTTGCATAATTTGCATATTTCATTAGAAAAACAGCATGTTTTAACTAAATTACTCCAAAAGCCGCAAAGTTTTTGGTTGAACTCTGCTAATTACGCGCAGTTTTCTCCTCATTTGCCGATTGAATTAGTTGAGCAAGTTGGAGCAAAAAGCTTTTGTGCGATGTCTATTTTTGTAGGTGATAAACCTGTGGGCTTAATTTATGCAGACTGCGGCTTACTGGGTGAGGTCACTGATTTTCACTATCAACATTTCAAGCAAATATGCCTGTTGGCAAGTAAAGCTTTAGCGCACAATGCGCGTCGAACCTCTGTGTGACATCAATGGAAATTATCACGTCTACCCAAAATGCAGGCTTTAAGCAGGCATTGAAATTGACTCAAAATCGTCGCGAACGTATTAAATCTAAACAAACTTTGCTGGATGGCGCTCACTTACTGGCGGCATGGCTGGATGCGGGGCATTTTGTTGTCCGTCTTTTTGTTTCTGAAGATGGTGCCCAGCGGGAAGAAATAAAGAATTTAATTTTGCGTTGTGCGTGCCCAGTCACTTATTTGTCGCAGACCCTGTATTCGCAGCTGTCTGAGTTAAGTAGTGCGAGTGGTGTATTGGCTTTGATCGATATTCCTGAGCCTCATAGCCCAAAGCAAAATGGTTTTGTTTTGCTACTCGATGGCGTACAAGATCCTGGAAATGTTGGTGTAATTTTGCGAACGGCACAGGCTGCGGGTGTTCAGCAGGTGGTGTTGTCATCAGACTGCGCCGATGTTTGGTCGCCTAAAGTGCTTCGTGCTGGAATGGGGGCGCAGGCGGTGATGTCTATCGTAGAGAATGCTGATTTACTTGATTTTACCAATGATTTTGACGGCAAGATTGCCGCCACCATTTTGGATGGTGCAGTTGACTTATACGCTGCAAAGCTATCGGGATCGTTAGCTTTGGTTATGGGGTCGGAAGGTGCGGGGGTTTCAACTGCGCTGGCTGAAAAAGCGACATTACGCATCAAAATCCCAATGACCGAAGGCATTGAGTCTTTGAATGTGGGTCATGCCGCTGCGATCTGTTTGTATGAAATTAAACGTCAGAGATTGAGCTAGGTATATGACTGTAGGTGCTATAAGATATAGTCTACAGTCATATACATATTAGTTGCTATCAAGAATTGCTCGTTGCTGCAAAGATTGGATGGGGCGGGGATTCATTGGGAATTCTTTTTTGAAGTGTGCTATTTGTTTGGCTGAGATATTCAGTGGATTTTTTAGAATTAACCAGCGCACGCCTTCACTGCATGGTGGTGTCGTGAGTGATCCCATTAGTGTCCAGTAGCTACGATTTCTGGGTAATAAATCGCTAACGTTATATTTGATCTGATCATATCCGCGCGTTTCATTGTGATTTGTTGGAATCTTGTCGGCTTTGTTGCAAAAATCAGCGGCGCAATGCTGCTGGTAGAATAATGGCATGAGCAAACCTGCACCTAACAAATACAAAACGACCAACTGGCCAACCTACAACGCAGCTTTGAAATCTCGTGGCGCACTGATGATTTGGCTCGATCCAAAGCTAACATGGGCCGCCGAACCAACGGGCAAGCGCGGTCGAAACCCTACTTT
>CAUOZE010000012.1:0-58849 GCA_963508915.1 uncultured Deefgea sp. | reverse complement strand
GATCAGGATCTGCCGCGCGAATAGCCCATTATGGCCCGAGCAATTGCGCTCAACATTGAGGCCGGATATACGTGAGCAGTCGAACCGAAAACCAGAACTGAGAAATGCTTGCAAACCGAGAGGAGTCCATATACGGGGTTTTTAAGCCCCAGCCCAACGAGTGCGGCACAGCATCAACACCAAATCTGAACATCGCCAATTTCTTGTGGGTATTGGTGTATAGCTTTTTATTTGTGGTGGCTGCAGTCAAATACCCATACAAAGCAGTAGCTCTTGTACTTTTTTGTAGCTTTCGATTTTTAGTAAAGCCCCGTAAAAAAACCGCCAACGTCAATATTGGCGGTTTTTTATTTCTTACTTCCCATCCCGAATCAAATAATCAAATGCACTGAGCGATGCTTTCGCGCCTTCGCCCATGGCGATGATAATTTGCTTGAATGGCGTGGTGGTCGCGTCGCCAGCGGCAAATACGCCTGGCATTGAGGTGCGGCCGTGGCTGTCGACTTCAATTTCGCCGCGAGAGCTTAAATCGAGCGTGCCTTTGAGCCAATCGGTATTGGGTAATAAACCAATCTGTACAAAAATTCCTTCTAATTCGATTTTCTGTGCATTGCCACTTGCTCGGTCGTTGTAGGCTAAGGCATTGACCTTTTTGCTGTCGCCCAAAACTTCGGTGGTTTGTGCGTTGGTGATGATGGTGACATTGCTCATACTGCGTAATTTCTTTTGCAATACAGCATCAGCGCGCAAGGTGTCGCCAAACTCAAGCAAAGTGACGTGCGCGACGATACCCGCCAAATCAATAGCCGCTTCAACACCTGAATTGCCGCCGCCAATGACCGCAACGCGTTTACCTTTAAAAAGCGGGCCGTCGCAGTGTGGGCAATAGGCGACGCCACGGCCTCGGTATTCTTGTTCGCCCGGAACATTCATCTCGCGCCAGCGTGCGCCTGTTGAGATGATGACACTGCGGCTTTTCAGGGTTGCGCCGTTGGCGAGTTGAACTTCAATCAAATTGCCTGAAGCTGTGTCACCCGCGACGATTTTTTCTGCGCGCTGCAAATTCATAATGTCGACTTCGTATTCACGCACATGGCTTTCCAGTGCCGCAACCAATTTGGGGCCTTCGGTTTGCTTGACTGAAATGAAATTCTCAATGCCCATCGTGTCGAGCACTTGGCCGCCAAAGCGCTCGGCAACGACGCCGGTGCGGATGCCTTTTCGTGCCGCATACACTGCCGCTGAAGAGCCAGCTGGCCCGCCGCCGACGATCAATACATCGAACGGTGCTTTGGTACTGATCTCTTCGGCTTGGCGCTCGTTACTGCCGGTGTCTATTTTGGTGATGATTTCTTCCAGACTCATGCGGCCTTGCCCAAAGGGCTGGCCATTGAGCAAAATCGTCGGCACGGCCATGATTTGGCGTTCGGTGACTTCGGCTTGGTAGAGTGCACCGTCGACCATTTCGTGGCGAATGTTCGGGTTTAGTACCGATAGTAAATTAAGCGCCTGCACCACGTCTGGGCAGTTGTGGCACGACAGAGAAATGTAGGTTGTAAATTCAAAAGAACCTTGGATGCCCTTAATCGTCGCAATCGTGGCGTCGTCAACTCGCGGCGGATGGCCACCCGTTTGTAATAAAGCCAAAATCAGCGAAGTAAATTCATGCCCCAGTGGAATGCCAGCAAAACTCACTCGAGGTGCTTCGCCCACTCTAGCAATTGCAAATGAAGGCTTGCGGGCATTTTTGCCATCGAATCGCACGCTGATTTTGCTATTGAGTGCAGCGATTTCACCGATTAACTCACGAATTTCAGCTGCAGCGCTGCTGTCGTCTAATGAGGCGATGAGTTCAATCGGTTGTTGCAGTTTTTCGAGGTAAGCCGATAGCTGGGCTGTGATGTTGGCATCAAGCATGGTGTGTACTCCAGTGAATTTTATTGATTAGCCGAGTCTTTGGGTATGCTGTTGTAGGCCTTTATTTTTATTGCCTACATAGCAATACATGGCTTTGTATAATTGAATGGGCTGATCATTAAAATCCAAGCCGCCGTAGCGGCAAGGATTAAGAATGCATTACTTTTAGCGAGCTTAGATTTTGCCAACCAAATCGAGTGACGGTTTTAGTGTTGATTCGCCTGGTGTCCATTTCGCTGGGCACACTTCACCTGGATGGCTAGCTACGTATTGGGCTGCTTGCACTTTGCGCAATAGTTCTTTTGCATCGCGGCCAATACCAAGGTCGTGAATTTCGGCGACTTTGATTTCGCCTTCTGGATTGATTACGAATGTGCCACGCAGTGCTAAGCCTTCTTCTTCGATCATCACGTCAAAATTGCGGGTGATCGTGCCAGTTGGGTCGCCAATCATTGGGTATTGGATTTTGGCGATGGTGTCAGAGGCGTCGTGCCATGCTTTGTGGGTGAAGTGGGTATCGGTTGATACTGAATACACTTCAACGCCTAGCTTTTGGAATTCGCTGTAAACGTCAGCCAAGTCGCCTAATTCAGTTGGGCAAACGAAAGTGAAGTCGGCTGGGTAGAAAAATACGATAGACCACTTTCCTTTTAGTGACTCGTCACTCAATGTGATGAACTGGCCATTGTGAAACGCAGTTGCTTTAAATGGTTTGATAACAGTGTTGATGATAGCCATGGTGTAATTCCTTTGTGGTGTGTATTTGAAAGCGACGAAGTGAATGATAAAGAAGCTTGGCCAATAGTTGAAATTGTATGTTTCAATGTTTTCGTTAGTTAATTTCAATCGACAGGGTTGTGGTGTGGGTTGATGGGTAATCAAGAAGACTTTGTTGTATCTTCGCGCTAAGGCAATGTCGGGGCGTTCATTCCCAGTAATTGGGTGATGAGTTTGTTCCAACTGCGTTCAGTTGATTCAAATACGGACTGGTGGATTTCTGTATTTGCAAACCATAGCGTCAAGGTGTGCTCGTCTTGAAGGTGGCCGAGCGCTGTTTGCGCAGTTTTTAGTGTGGGTAATAGGCTTGTTGTGCTGGCTAATGACCAATCTGCGGCTAATTCGCTTAGGTAGCGCAGTTGCTTGATGGTGGTACGGCGGCGATGCCAATCGTTGAGGCTGGGTGTGCTAGTGAGGTTTTCATTCAATAGTGATTGGCGCAGGCTGGCTTGTTGCTGCTGGATGCGTCGTTTAAGTTGCCGACGTAGGCCAAGGCGAAGATGCGCTTGTTGTAGGGTGTTGTGGTGCAGGCTTTGCAATTGTGGTGAACTCAAGATCGTTTTGAGTCGAATGATGCCGATGTTGTAGTGCAGCTGAAGGGATTGTTTTTGTTCGGCGTTGATCTGCTTGCCGAGCAAGTCCATCATGACTTCCGCGTCGCGCGGGGAGTTGCTGAGTTTGGATAGCCCACGCCAAGCTCGCAAAATGGCCTGGTCGGGTTGCTTCTTGCTTGATAATGCTAAGGGTAGTAGCGTTCGTAAACTACGCAATTGCACGCGAAAATCATGCAGTGCTTCTGTGTCGCGGCCGCTCAGCAAAGCTTGGCGGCTGCGCTGCAGGCGATTGAGTTGCTTTGCAATCAGTAATAGGTAATCAGCGTTATTACGCATGCTCGGCCGCGAGTATGGCTTTGGCTTGGTGGAGTGAATCAATGATTTCCAGCCCCAAGGCTTGCGTCTCAGGGAGTGGCGGGCGCAGGTCGGGTACCATAAAAACGCGGCATCCTGCGGCGTGGCCAGCTTGAGCGCCAAAGTTAGAGTCTTCAAAGACAATGCATTCAGACGCTTGTGCCTTGAGTTGTGCAATGGCTTTGAGGTAGATGTCGGGAGCGGGTTTGGGGTGGGTGATTTCATCGCCACATACGGCAAATTGAAAGTACGGTAGTAATTGCGTGGTTTCAAGATGGTGAATGGCAATGCTGCGCCGTGTTGAAGTTGCAACTGCGCACGGTATTGTTTGTTGTTTCAGATAATCTAAAAGCTCAATGACGCCCGGTCGCAAGTCAATTGCGGTGTGGCTGCGCTCTAGGTAAATCTCGTGCGTTCTGGCTCGCAGGGCGGCTACAGGGAAATTATCGCCTAACGCACTACGTAGATAGTGTTCGGTTTTGGATGAGTGCATCCCAATCATGCCCAGCGGAATGTGTTCACTGATGTTGTGGCCAAGTTCAAGTGCCGCGTCGTGCCAGCAGGCGAGTGACATGCGCTCGCTGTCTATGAGTAAACCATCCATATCAAAAATGGCAGCGGTGATTTTTGTGCGGCTTGCAGTGATTTTCATTGCCTTATTCACGATTTATTTCAACAATACGCCAGTTTACTCGCCTTGAAGCTCAAATGACCGCCAAAAATACCCAACTTAAGCTAATAAACTGCCCCTGTGGACGTGCTGCCATTTATGAAAAATGCTGTGGTGTGTATCACGATAATCTTGCTGCGCCCACGCCTGAAGATTTGATGCGCTCACGTTATAGCGCCTATGTGTTGGGCTTGGCTGATTATCTAGCGGCGACTTGGCATGGGTCGACGCGCCCGACGGATTTGGATTTGACCGATGATGCTGTAGTGAAGTGGTTGGGTTTAAAGGTTGATTTTGCTAGTGAACAAGGCGATGAGGGCGAGGTGCGTTTTGTTGCTCGCTACAAAGTCGGCGGCAAAGCGCATCGCCTTGCTGAAAAGAGTCGTTTTGTTCGTGAGGATGGGCGTTGGTTTTATCTCGATGGTGAGGCAGAGCAATGAGCGCACATACTTTGCAGCAACTTCAATCGGGTGAGTTGAAGGGCATTAAAAGACTAGATTTGTCATGCGGATTGACTGAGTTTCCGTTGGCGATTTTTGAATTGGCTGAAACTTTGGAAGTGCTTAATCTGTCTGGCAATCAGTTATCCAGTTTGCCGGATGATTTATGGCGCTTGTGCAAGATGCAAATCATTTTTTGCTCGGATAATTTATTCACTGAGCTACCTGCTGTCTTGGGCGCTTGCCCCGCGTTGACGATGGTTGGATTTAAGGCCAACCAGATTGCTTCGGTTCCGGCTGCGTCTTTGCCAAAATCACTGCGTTGGTTGGTGTTGACTGACAATCAAATTGCTCAATTGCCGGATCGCCTGGGTGATTGTGTTGACTTGCAAAAATTGATGTTGGCGGGTAACCAATTGCGTGAACTGCCTGTGTCGATGGTCAACTGCCAGCAGTTAGAGTTGATTCGCTTGGCTGCGAACCAATTTGCGGAGCTGCCTGCTTGCTTGTTTGAGTTGCCTCGCCTGTCTTGGTTGGCCTTGGGTGGGAACCCTTTGTGGGATGACTTGGTGGCACAGCGCCTTGCGCGGCAAGATTTGGCTCAAGTGCCTTGGTCGGCACTGACAGTGGGTTCACTTTTGGGTGAAGGGGCTTCGGGTGCGATCTATCAAGCTCAGTATTGCTGTACTGAATCTGTAAAGTCGGATGTCGCGCTGAAATTGTTTAAGGGGCAAGTAACCAGTGATGGCCTGCCTGAAACTGAAATGGCGACATGTAGTGCTGCGGGTTCGCATCCAAATTTGATTGGTGTGTTGGCGCGGTTGGTTGGGCACCCTGAATGTGTGCAAGGACTGTTGGTGCCTTTGATTTTGCCGGAGTTTTCGGTGTTGGCGCAGCCACCCAGCTTGGTCAGTTGCACCCGTGATATGTATGCCGACGATTTGAGTTTGAGTGTATCGGTGGCGATCCATATTGCACGATGCGTCGCCAGTGCTGCTGTTCACTTGCATCAACGTGGGATTTTGCATGGTGATCTGTATGCGCATAATGTTTTGCGTAATGCGGATGGATATGCCTATCTTGGGGATTTTGGTGCCGCTGCCTTCTATGATAAAGACGGTTTGTCGGCGCAATGGATTGAGAGAGTCGAAGTGAGGGCTTTTTCTTGTCTGTTGGGGGAGTTACTGGCCCGAGTGAAGTGGTCGCCTGATCTAGTTCAAATGAAGCAAGATTTATACCAGCTTCAATCGGAGTGTGCGCAGGCTAAAGTGATGCAACGTCCAGATTTTGTGGGTGTTCTAGCTGCTTTGGATGCTGTGTTGTAGAAAAATCTAGGTAAATTCCCTAAATTAGTGATTCCTACTTGACACATGTAGTGGCGGGATTTAACTTTCAAACAGTCGTTTGAATTTGACTTAAATCAAGTTGTTACTGGGGTAGGAAATGGAAACCGGAAAAGCGCTAGAAACATCGCAGCGCATTTTAGATGTCGCCGAGTTGTTATTTGTAGAGCATGGTTTTGCTGGTACTTCAATGCGGCAAATCACCAGCGCTGCCGGTGTCAATATCGCAGCTGTTAATTATTATTTCGGCTCAAAAGATGGTTTATTTCAAGCCGTCTTTGAGCGTCGCGCAGAGCCTTTTGCGCAACTTGCAATCCGCAAAATCGACGAACTCACAACAAATAAAAACGATCACTCCGCCATCGAAGTAGCGCAGGCATTTATGACCGCAGCGATGGAGATGGGAAGCAATCCCGAGTACGGTGGCCTGGTTTTTGTAAAGTTACTCGCTCGTAGTTATGTCGAACCCAATCCGGTCTTAAAAGAAAAACTTCCGCAACGCTATGGCGAACTGACCCGCAAATATCTTGCGGCGCTCAGTCATGCCTTGCCGCATCTATCGAATGCCGAAATCAATTGGCGTTTTCATTTCATGACCAGTGCAATGTTTAACGCGTTTGCTGGTAATAACGTCATGCGTTTGTTTATGGCGCAGCCCTTAGTTAATGCGCGCGACCCTCAGCTCGTTGCTGAAATGTTAATGCCATTTATTGCTGCGGGCCTCAATAGCCCAGCGGCGCAATAAAAACCACTTGGAGAATCGCATGTCCATCTTAATTTGTATTATCGCTGTTGTGGTTTTATTGGGGGTGCTAGCGTATTCGCGTGCACCACTATGGTGGAGTTCTTTGCTCTTGTTGATTGGCGCTGGCTATGCTGTCTTGCAGCAAGGGGCGCATCCTGCAGTGGCGGGTATCTTGTTGGCTGTATTGTTGGTGCTTAATCTCAAGCCAATACGTCGTGCTGTTTTGACCGGTCCTTTGTTTGCAGTGTTCCGCAAAATTACCCCGCCGATGTCGCAAACCGAGCAAGAGGCGGTTGATGCAGGTACGGTGTGGTGGGATCGAGATCTTTTCTCGGGTAAACCTGACTTTGCCAAGTTGCATCAGTATGCTGCGCCAAAGCTGAGTGCCGAAGAAGAAGCTTTTTTAAATGGGCCGACTGAGCAATTGTGCGAAATGCTCAATGATTGGGAAATCACGCAAAAGCGCAAAGACCTTTCACCAGAAGCGTGGGATTTCATTAAGAAAAACGGCTTTTTGGGTTTGATCATCAAAAAAGAGTTTGGCGGTAAAGAGTTTAGTAACTATGCTCACGCTCGCGTAGTGACCAAGATTGCGACCCGTTCTGGTTCAGCCGCTGTGACCGTGATGGTGCCTAATTCGCTTGGCCCAGGTGAATTGCTTCAGCATTACGGTACCGCCGAGCAAAAGAACTATTACTTGCCACGTTTGGCTGTCGGTGAAGAAATTCCTTGTTTTGCATTAACCAGCCCAGAGGCGGGCTCGGATGCGGGCGGGATTCCTGACTTTGGTATAGTCACCCGCGGTAGCTACACCGATCCACGCACTGGTGTGTTTCACGACAACGTACTTGGTATTCGCCTAACTTGGGAGAAACGCTATATCACGCTCGGTCCTGTAGCGACGATTTTGGGCTTGGCCTTCAAGTTGTACGATCCTGATCAATTGCTCGGTGATAAAGAAGATATCGGCATTACTTGTGCTTTGATTCCAACGGCGCATGAAGGCGTTGAAATTGGTCGTCGTCATTATCCAGGTACGAGCGCGTTCCAAAATGGACCGAACTGGGGTAAAGACGTATTTATCCCGATGGATTGGGTGATTGGCGGGCAAGATTTCGTCGGTAAAGGTTGGAAAATGCTGGTCGAGTGTCTATCAGTTGGGCGCTGCATTTCCTTGCCTGCAATGTCGGTGGCAACAGGGATGTTGTCGTCGTACACAACGGGTGCTTATGCTCGGATTCGTAGTCAATTTGGTTTGTCGATTGGTCGTTTTGAAGGGGTTGATGAAGCCTTGGGTCGTATCGGTGGCTTAACTTATCAGATGGATGCAGCGCAACGCTTGGCGCTCACCGCATTGGATTCAGGTGAAAAACCATCGGTGATCTCGGGGATTTTGAAATACCACAATACCGAAAAAATGCGTAAAGCATTGAACGATGCAATGGATGTGCATGGTGGTAAAGCGGTATGTATCGGTCCGCGTAACTACCTGGCTCTTGGCTACCACGCTATACCTGTTGCGATCACTGTTGAAGGCGCAAATATTCTCACGCGCAGCATGATTATCTTTGGTCAAGGTGCGATTCGTAGCCATCCGTTTGTATTGCGTGAACTCAAAGCGGCGATGAATAAAGACTTGGTGGCGTTTGATGATGCGGTGATCGGCCATATTGGCTTTGCGATTTCAAATATGGTGCGCAGCATTTGGATGGGTTTGACTGGTGCTCGATTTGTTTCTGCTCCTGTGGAAGGGCCAACGGCACAAAACTATCGAGATATCGTGCGTTTCTCATCTGCTTTTGCTTTCTTGGCCGATACCGGCATGGCGACGCTCGGCGGTAGCTTGAAGTTTAAAGAGAAATTGTCTGCGCGTTTGGGCGATATGTTGTCGAACTTGTACATCGCGACAGCGGCGTTGAAGAAATTCCACGACGATGGTCAGCCTAAAGAAGATCGTCCATTGGTACGTTGGGCGGTAGAAACGGCACTCTACGACTGCCAAGAAGCAATGCACGGCTTTTTAGCCAATCACCCAAACCGTTTTGTTGCTTGGTTTGCGCGTCGAGTGGTGTTCCCTTGCGGAATGACACTAGCCCAACCTGCAGATCGCGTAGGCACTCGGATCGCACGTAATTTGATGGAGCCTTGCGCATCACGTGATCGCTTGGTGCAGTTTATGTATCGCAGCAAAGATGAAACCGATTCGGTTGGCGTGCTTGAGCATGCATTGAAAGCCGTGATTGCGACTGAAGGTATCGAAAGCAAATTGCGTCGTGCGCAACGTGAAGGTCAGCTTAAATCAATTACCGCCAAAGCCCGTTTGCAGGAAGCCTTGTCGTTGGGCTTGATTACTGCCGATGAACATACTGAGATCGTTCGGGCTCGCCGCTTAAAACGCGAAGTGATTATGGTCGATGATTTTGATTCAAATTTAGAAACTGCCGATGTAGACGCAATTCATCGGTCGATTGTGTGAAGCAGAATAAATGTTGGCGACTGAGCTAATTCGGAGCTAACTCGACTCAATGCTGTACCCCTTGGAGATTCAAATATGAAACAGCTTGTACGTTCCTTAAAAGTGATTGGTGCTGGTAGTTTAATGTTGGGTTCGGCCTCTGTAATGGCGTCGGGCTACCATTTTGGTACGCAAAGTGCCAGTAATCAGGGGGTGGCCAATTCGGGCGCTGCGGAGGTGATGGATGCGTCGACGATTTTTTACAATCCGGCCGGTTTGACTCGTTTAGAGGGGACACAAGTTTCGGGGGTGTTGAATGTGATTATTCCGGATGGCGAGTACACCAATATTAAATCGACCACCGCAACGGGTAAGACCATTGCCGGTGGAAATGGCGGTAATTTTGGCAGCACAACGCCTGTACCGCATTTTTATGCTTCGCATCAAATTAACGACAAAATGACGGTTGGCTTGGGCGTGTTTGTGCCTTTTGGCTCGCATACCGATTATGAACCGGGCTGGGTCGGGCGTTATCAAACTTTGGAAAGCCAAATTCAGACGATGAATTTTAATCCGTCGATTGCTTACAAAGTGAATGAGACAGTCTCTTTGGGCGCGGGTGTGAGTGCGCAATATATTAAAGGCACTTTAAGCAAGGCTTTGGATTTGGGTACGGCCACTCGCAACCCGGCTTTGTCTGGCAATCCAGCATTTGATGGAAAGTCAGAGGTGGATGGTGACGATATTGGCTTTGGTTACAACTTTGGTGCTTTGTTCACCTTGAGTGAGTCAACTCGAGTTGGTGTGGCATACCGTTCAAAAATTAGGCACACCCTTGAGGGCGACCTGAAGTTCACGGTGCCCGCAGCGTTGCAAGCGACTCCGATTGGGCAAAGCCTGAAAAACACTGCAGCGACTGTGAATGTGGAAACACCAGAGTCATTTTCTATCAATGCTTTTCATCAGTTGACGCCAGAGTGGGCGATGACGGCTGATTACACATGGACTGCTCACTCGCGTTTTGAAGAAACTCGTATTCAAGCCGATGGTCGTGCTGATTCGGTGATGGTTAATAACTGGAAAGACACTAACCGCTATTCAATTGGCGCGATTTACACCCCGAATTCATCATGGGTGTTCCGTGCCGGTCTGGCTTATGACCAATCCCCTGAAGATAGTGAAGCTACGCGCATTGCAGGTATTCCAGATAGTGATCGCATTTGGTATGCCTTGGGTGCTCGTTACAACATCAATGCCAATAATTCGATCGATTTAGCGGCTATTTATGTTCAGCTGAAAGATTCAACCATCAACCGTAAACCGCTACATCCAAGCGAGCAAGGTGCTGGCACGATTAACGGTAACTACAGCGTTGATTCGACTACCTTAGGTATGCAATACAACTATCGCTTTTGATCAACTGTTGAGGGCGTGATGGCGCAGCCTAGTCTGTCACGCGCCCTCTGCTTTGAGGAAATACTATGACTTTATCTTCGACCCATTCAATTCGTCGTGTTGCCGTCTTGGGTGCAGGGGTTATGGGGGCGCAAATCGCTGCTCATCTATCCAATGCCGGAATTGAAACCGTTTTGTTTGATTTGCCGGCGACTGACGGCAATCCAAATGCGATTGCATTAAAAGCACTTGATAATCTGAAAAAGTTAAAACCAGCGCCGCTGATGTCGGCTAGTCGTGTCGATGGCATTACTCCTGCCAATTACGGTACAGACTTGGCGCTATTGGCCGACTGCGATTTGGTGATTGAGGCGATTGCGGAGCGTTTGGATTGGAAGGCCGATTTGTACGCCAAAATAGCACCGCATCTTGCTTCGCATGCAATTTTAGCCAGCAATACTTCTGGCTTATCCATAGAAAAACTCGCGGCGAGCGTGCCAGCGGAGTTGCAGTCTCGCTTTTGCGGAATTCACTTCTTTAATCCGCCACGCTATATGTATTTGGTCGAACTCATTGCTACCAAAGCATGTCAAGCCGATACCCTCGATGCACTGGAAACCTTCCTGACTTTACGTTTAGGCAAAGGCGTCGTTCGCGCTAAAGATACCCCGAATTTTATTGCCAATCGCATTGGCGTTTTTTCGATGCTGACCACCATCAAGCACGCAGAAACCTTTGGGATTCGTTTTGATGTGGTCGATGATTTAACGGGGCCAAAACTAGGTCGTCCTAAATCAGCGACTTTCCGTACTGCGGACGTGGTCGGCTTGGATACGTTTGCTCACGTCGTGAAAACGATGACTGATACGCTCGGCGATGATCCTTGGCATGGCTTATTCCAAACGCCAGAATGGCTGAATCGCTTGATCGCAGCCGGTGCTTTGGGGCAAAAAACACGGCAAGGGATTTTTAAGAAAGTCGGTAAAGATGTACTGATGCTCGATCCGGCTACTGGTGAATATATCGCTGGCGGTCAAAAAGCATCGGATGAAGTCAAAGCCTTGCTAAAAAACCCAGATGCCGCTGCCAAGATTGCTGCTTTACGTGCATCTGAACATCCTGAAGCGCAATTTATTTGGGCTTGCCTCCGTGACGTTTGGCACTACATCGCCGTACAGCTCGAACACATCGCTGACAATGCACGGGATGTCGATTTTGCGATTCGCTGGGGTTTCGGCTGGGAGCAAGGTCCGTTTGAAATGTGGCAAGCCGCGGGATGGCAGGCCATTGCGGCGGCAATTAATGAAGATATCGCCGCAGGTAAAACACTCTCGAGCACGCCGCTACCAGCTTGGGTGATGGTGCGCGATGGTGTGCATACGCCGCAAGGCTCATTCAGTGCTGCAAGCACCGCATTGGTTGGTCGCTCGAATTTACCAGTGTATGAGCGTCAGTTCTATCCGCCAACCGTATTGGGCGAAGCTGAGCCTGATTTTGGCGAAACTTTGTTTGAAAACGATAGCGTGCGGATGTGGCTGCCGCCAGCGAGTGTCGGCGCTTCGGCCAATGATATTCCCGTGCTGAGCTTTAAAACTAAAGCGCATTGTGTGGGTGCTAATGTATTGGCTGGCATCCAAGAATCCATAATGATTGCAGAGCAATACCATCCGGGTTTGGTGATTTGGCACTCGACTGCGCCGTTCTCGGTCGGTGCTGATTTGATGAGTATGGGTCCGGCATTTATGACCGGCGATTTTGCCGCGATTGAAAATATGGTGGCGGAATTTCAAAATACTTCGCAAGCGATTAAATACGCCAAAGTACCGGTGGTTGGCGCGGCGCAAGGTTATGCCTTTGGTGGTGGTTGTGAATTCCTGATGCATTGCGCTCGTGTCGTGGCGCACGTTGAAACCTATATCGGTTTAGTTGAGGTCGGTGTTGGTTTGCTGCCTGCTGGTGGTGGTTGCAAAGAGTTTGCGCTGCGCGCTTCACGTTTGGCGCGCAATGGCAATATCTTGGAAGTGCTAAAAGACTACTATCTCGCGATGGCGACGGCCAAAGTCGGCACTAGTGCTGAAGAAGGTCAGCAAATTGGCTACCTAAAAGAGTCTGATGTAATCGTAATGAATGCCAACGAGCTGCTGTATGTGGCGCAAGCTCAAGTCCGTGCTATGGCCGCAGGCGGATACCGTGCTCCAGTTCGACCTAAGGCGTTTGCGGTGGCGGGGCGTTCTGGTGCTGCAACGATTCGTGCGCAACTGGTTAATATGCTAGAAGGCGGCTTTATTTCCAAATACGACTTCCATATTGGTGTGCAGATTGCCGAGATTGTATGCGGTGGCGATGTGGATGCGGGGACTTTGGTGAACGAAGATTGGATTCTCAAGCTAGAGCGTGAGCGGTTTATGGGCTTGCTCAAAAAAGGCAAAACTCAAGAGCGCATCATGCATATGATTGAATTCAACAAACCCCTACGCAACTAAAAAATGGTCTTAAATCGGCTGCGCAACCCTTTATAGTGAGTTGCGCGGTGCGCGAAATCCTCATGTACTTTGAGTACATTCCGGTTTCTGTGCTCCTGACGCCTCGCTCTAAATGGCGCTCACTCGGTTTAAGACTCATTTTTGGCTATTGATTAGCATTAGCTCAATCGTACTTATTTTGAGGAGCTCGAAATGAGCAAACAGATTCAAGAAGCTTATATCGTCGCCGCAGTGCGAACCCCGGTCGGCAAAGCGCCACGTGGCATGCTAAAATGCGTGCGGCCGGATGATTTATTGGCGCATGTACTCAAGGCCGCGATGGCGCAAGTGCCATCGCTGGATCCTGCCTTGGTGTCGGATGTCGTTGCGGGTTGCGCGATGCCGGAAGGCGAGCAGGGCATGAATGTGGCGCGGATTGGTGCGCTGTTGGCTGGCTTGCCCAATACCGTAGGTGGTATCACGATCAATCGCTTTTGTTCGTCAGGAATTAATGCGGTGTCTTTGGCTGCGGACAAAATCCGTCTTGGTGAGGCCGATGTGATGATTGCGGCGGGTACTGAGTCGATGTCGATGGTGCCAATGGGCGGCAATAAATTGTCGCTTGGTGCAAGTATTTACGAAACCGATGAAAATGTAGCGATTGCCTATGGCATGGGCTTGACTGCTGAAAAAGTCGCGCAGCAATGGCAGGTGAGTCGCGAAGATCAAGATGCGTTTGCGGTTGAATCGCATCGACGTGCATTGGCTGCAATCGCGGCAGGCAAGTTTACTGCTGAAATCGCACCGCTGGACGTGACTTACCGCATTCCGAACTTGGCAACGGGTGAAGTTGAGCTCGTAAATAAAACGCTGTTGCACGATGAAGGCCCGCGCGCTGACACCAGTGCTGAGGGTTTAGCGAAGCTAAAAACGGTTTTTGCAGCGAAGGGCTCGGTTACTGCGGGCAATAGTTCGCAAATGTCCGATGGTGCTGCGGCGTTGATTTTGGTTTCAGAAAAAATACTCAAAGAATTTAATTTGGTGCCATTGGCCAAGTACGTCACTTTTGCTGTGAAAGGCGTTCCACCTGAAATTATGGGTATTGGCCCGAAAGAGGCGATTCCGGCTGCGCTAAAACAAGCGGGTTTGAATTTGTCGGATTTGGCGTGGATTGAGCTCAATGAAGCATTTGCCGCGCAAGCTTTGGCAGTAAGTCGTGATTCGAACTTGGATATGTCCATCGTTAATCCTCATGGTGGCGCAATTGCGTTGGGTCATCCGCTGGGTGCAACTGGTGCGATTCGTGCCGCAACGGCAATTCACGGCCTGCGCGGCCAAGGTAAATCGGGTTACGCGATGGTGACGATGTGTA
Source organism: uncultured Deefgea sp. (assembly GCA_963508915.1). Lineage (GTDB taxonomy): Bacteria > Pseudomonadota > Gammaproteobacteria > Burkholderiales > Chitinibacteraceae > Deefgea. Next base: position 44,365 of record CAUOZE010000012.1, on the reverse strand, counting down.
TCGGAACCGGGATGGGTGCAGCAGGGATTTTGCAGGTTTTGTAGTAGCAATTACTTTTTAATTAGAAAGCCCGTGTCTTGCTTGGATTACGGGCTTTTTTTGGAGCTAAAAATGAAAAAAACGCTACTTTGCTCAATTTTTGCAGCATCAGTATGGTTGCCTCTGTCTGTGCAGGCCGTTGAAGTGTCTGGCGTAAATGTGCCTGAGAAGGTGGCTACGGCTGAAGGCACTTTGCATTTGAATGGTGCGGGCGTGCGCAAGAAAATGATGTTTGAGGTTTATGTGGCATCTTTGTATGTAACGCAGAAGTCGGCTGATGCAGTTGCTGTGCTGGGCTCTAATGCACCGCGTCGAATGCATTTGACGATGCTACGTAATGTGGAGGCGACCAGCTTCTATCAGGCTTTGCTCGATGGTTTGCAAGCGAATTTGTCGGCAGGTCAGCTTAAAGAACTCTCCCCCAAAGTTGCAGAGCTGGAAAAAATATTTACCGAGATAAAGGGCGTAAGCAAGGGTGATGTCATTGTGCTTGATTTTATTCCAGGTCAGGGTAGCAGGGTTTCGGTGCGCGGACTGGCGATGGGGGTGATCGAAGGGGATGTGTTTGCCCATGCATTGTTGTCGATCTGGCTAGGTAAGGTGCCAGTGAGTGAGGATTTGAAAAAAGGCTTGTTGGGTAAGGGTTAATTGAGTGGTGGAGTCGGGGTGGCGCAGGTGCGCTGCCTTTTGCTACGTGCCTGTATGTGTTAATTCTGTAGTATTGCTACATTGTAGATTTGTTTGTTTTGCATTTGTTACGGATTTTATTGCTGATATATAAAGATAATATTAAAATTTTTGTACTTGTTGTTACGTTTTGTGTTTAAAATTTAAGTAGTAATATTACCTAATGACTTGCGTTAATTTCGTAGTTTTGATAAAGTACGTCTATCGAAGCAGCAATGCAAATCCAGTGAGAGAGCTGGTTAACTTTAGGAGAATCACCATGCGTACATTAGTCAAAATGATTAAAAATTTCGAATTCCAACAACAGTTGCTAGTTAAATCACGCGGTTGGCAGCTGACATTGAATCGCTAAGCGATACACGGTTTTTTTGTAGTACCTGTAGTAAACCGCGACGAAAGTTGCGTTATCGACTCCATCATCCTGTGCCCGGCTTGCTTTGTATCTTTGATACAAAGCAAGCCGGGATTTTTTTTGCCAAATTTGGATTCACTTCAGCGGTTAAGCTGCAATTTTGGTAAAGTCGCGTTTTACTTTTTGCTTTGGTTTTTTGCTTGAAAATCCAATCCTTTATTAGTGCTTTGTGTTTGACTGCAGTCACAGTCCATTCAACAGCTCAAGCTGCATCTGAGGTTGAAGCACCCTTCATATTTAAGATCGATTTACGCGCACCTTCAGTGGTTTCGTCGCTGCTTGAGCGTCATTTGGAAATCTTTTCGCTACGCAATAATCCACGAAACTCCCCTGAGCAGCTCAATCATGCGATTGAAAATCTGCCGGTTTCTGTCGCCAATTTACTAGAAACGGAAGGGTACTTTAATTCCAAAACTCAGGCGCGTTTAGAGCAAAGTAGTGGTCGAAATTTGGTGGTGATTGAGGTTGAGCTTGGCTCTGTGGCGATAGTGAAAGAGGCAAAGCTCAATGTGACGGGTGCTATTCATGACAATCCAGATCGTTTAGCCGTGCTAGAGCAGCGATTTAATCATCGAGCGGATGAATTGATTGGCGAGCCATTTACCCAAAGTGCTTGGGCTGAGCTGAAGCGCAGAAGTTTGTCTTCATTTTTGGCGCGTGATTACCCCGCCAGTAAAATGACCGACAGTCGTGCGGAAATCGACCCTGAAATCAATACGGCAAATTTTCGCATTGATATCAATAGCGGTCCTTTGTATGTGTTCGGGGCGACTGAGGTTCGTGGTTTGAACCATTTTCCAGAAAGCTTGGTGCGAGATCGAGTTCAAATTAACCCGGGGCAAGCCTATCGCAGAAATGATTTGATCGATTTGCAAACTGATTTGCAAAATATGTCGCACTTTTCATCCGTTTTAGTGGATGTTGATTTGTCCGAAACCGAGCCTTTTATTGCTCCAATACATATCAACATCCAAGAGGCCCCACTCAATCGGATTACCAGTAATATCGGTTTTAACACCAATGTTGGGGCGCAAATTGGTGTTGCTTATCGTTATTTAAATTTATTAGATCGAGCTTGGATTTTTAACTCGAGTTTTCAGCTGACGCAAAAAGAGCAATCAGTCAGTACCGGTGTTACGCTGCCGCGCGCCACTGATGGTTGGGAGCACAATGCTAATTTGGATTATTTGAGGTCAGACATTCAAGGCTTCCTCTCGGAAACATATCGAACAGGTCTTTCTCGGAATAAAACTGATGGGGATATTGAGCGTTTTATGTCTCTTCTGTATGTTACAGAGAGTCGCGAATTAAATGATGGAACGACGAGTAATCCGAAGTCGTTGACTGCTAACTTCCGTTGGATACAACGCAAGTTAGATAGTAAAAAAGACCCCAGAAATGGCCACCTAGCATTGGCAGAAATTGGTGGTGCTAGTGAGTATCTACTCAGTGACGTTAGTTTTGTTCGTCTTTATGGTAACGGCATTTTGTACAATAAAGTAGGTAAAGACGGTGTTTTGTTGATGCGTTTAGAGGTGGGCGAGACATTTAGTCAGGATGTATTCGGTGTGCCGTCAGATGCTTTGTTTCGTGCAGGAGGGGCGGGCTCTGTACGGGGCTATGCGTACCAATCATTGGGAGTGCCTTCGGGTGGGTCAACTGCGCCGGGTCAGGTGCTTGCAACCTCGACGATTGAATATCAGCACCCGATCGCACCTGACTGGCGTGGTGCGGTCTTTTTTGATTATGGTGACGCGGCCTTAGATTGGCAGAGTTTTGATGCGGTGGGTGGGGTTGGTATCGGAGCCAGGTGGCAAAGTCCGGTAGGACAAATTGGTGCCGATTTAGCTTACGGGCTGGAATCAAAGAAAATACGTTTTGAATTCGCAATGGGTTTAGCATTTTAATGTCAATTGAGCATAGTGAAACGTCAGAGTCCAGCACTGAGGCTGTGGAGTCTACTTCTGAACCTTCACAACAAGCGAAAAAAAAGCCACATAAGTATGGTGTGGTTCGGCGCGTTATTCGCGGTGTTGTTTGGGGGATGATATGCAGTATTGCGCTTACCGTGGTGGTGCTGGCTAGCATTTTGACTTGGCTTGATTCTGACCATGGGCGTGCACGCTTGGTAGAGGCCATTAATCGTAGTGGTGTTGTGACATTAAAGTCTTTGCAAGGCTCATTTTGGTCTCGTCTTGAAGTAAAAGATTTACGTGTTGATACTGCTGACGTTGAAGTGAAGTTAAATTATGGCGTATTGGACTGGACGCCTTATTCGGTATTAGTTAGAAAGCTATACCTTAATGAGCTTAGTTTGGATGTATTGCAAATTAAGCTGAAACCGCAGCCCCCAATGAAAGAGGTCAGCCCGCCGCCAACTCGGTTGACGTTGCCATTTAGTCTGCGGGTCATTCAGCTAAAAATCGCTCAGTTAGATATTTCCGACGCACCTTTGCTCAAAGATATTCAGGCGAGTCTTGGTAGTGATGGGGAGTCACACCGCTTGAGTGTGCAGCAAATTCGTGCGCCACAAGGCACGCTCAGCGCCGCGCTCAATTTGAATGGCATTGCGCCCTTTGTAACGGCAGGTTCTTTTGTTTTGGCCGGCGAGCTTGAAAAAAGGAGATTAACCGCCGTAGGTCATGTGCTTGGTAATTTACGCGCTTTAGCCGTAAAAGCAGACTTAACGGCAGATCAAGGAGCTGCCAATCTGGACGTGAAGCTTGACGTGTTTGCGCCACATGTTTATCAGATGGTGCAGCACGGTCGTGCACGTTTAAGCCAAATCAACCCAGCTTCATTTCATCCAAGTGCGCCAAAAGCCAAAATCAATGCGGATTTAGATATTCGACCCACAGTTGACGGCGCAACCATCAAATTAAATGTGCAAAATCAGCTGGTCGATAGTCTAGATCGACAAGGTTTGCCGCTGCGTAGCTTAAATACTCAGTTGCAGCTAAAGGGGGAAACACTCGAAATTCAAAGCCTGATCGCGCAATTGAGCGGGAATGGCCGTTTGACGGCAAACGGCCGCATCTTTAATGAGCAATTAGATTTGAAAGTGGCTCTGCAAGGAATCGACCCTGCTTTGTTGTGGTCGCCGCAGCCAGCGAGCCAAATGGCGGGTTCATTGGTGATAAAAGGGCCTTGGCTCGCGCCGGACGTTAAAGGTCAGTTGTCTGACGCTCGCTTCAAGGCTGTCGCTTCCATTGATATGGGGTGGATTAGACCCGATCAACAACGACGGATAGCAGTTCGCCGCTTGGAGTTAAGCCGCGCTGGTAGTCAGGTTTTGGCGAGCGGTGAAGTCAATTTATTGCCCCCGCTTGATTTTAAGCTCAATGCGGAATTGCAAAGATTTAACCCCGCAGATTACTTTTCGGTACCAGCGGGGCGTATTGGTGGCAATTTCGTCGCCAATGGGCGGGTCGAGCCTCGTCTACTGGTCGATTTAAATTACAACTTGCGAGATAGTCAGTTTAATGGGGAGCCATTAACTGGGCAGGGGCAATTGAAACTCACTGACAATCAGCTCCAAGATAGCCAATTGTGGCTGGCATTGGGCGCCAACCGTGTTGATGTAAAGGGCGCGCTAGGTCAAGTGAATGATAAGCTGAGTTACCAGCTCCATCTACCTAATTTGGCCGTTATCGGTAAAGGATTCTCTGGCTTGGTTGATGGGCAGGGTGTCTTGTCGGGTCCATTTAATGCCTTGCAAATTCAAGGTGGTCTTAAAGTTGAGCAGCTTAAAACGCCGTGGGATATGAGCATTAAGCAGGCTGATATTCATGCGGATGTGCCATCTGATTTACAGCGGCCGTTGAAGGTGCAGCTGAATTTGACTGAGTTGCGACTGGCTGAGACTGTGATCGACAAAGTCAATTTACTGGCTACTGGTACACGTAGCTCACATGAGTTGACGCTGTCCGCGAGTGGTCAACATCAAAAGCAAGCTTTGTTGCTTAATACCGTGCTGCAGGGTTCATTGAATGACGCCTTGTTGTGGCAAGGCAAAATTAAGAATTTTGACGGTAAAGCATTTGTGCCATTTCGACTGTTGTCGCCAATGGCATTAACGGTCTCTGCTGAGCAATTTCAACTAGGTGCTGGTGATCTACAACTGGGGCAGAGCAGTGTAAAAATTAATAATGTGGAGTGGCATCAAGGCATCATTAATACTAGCGGCGAGTTAAAACGAATCGTTGTGGCCGATTGGTTGCCTTTGATGGGCAATAAAGATATTAAAACTGATTTGATACTGGCTGGCGGGTGGTCACTAAAACAAGACCATGCCATCAATGGTCAGCTAAATATTAAACGGATTAGTGGCGATGTCGGTTTGCAAAGCAATGGTACGGCAAGCCAAGCATTTCAGATGAGTGAATTGCAATTGGCCGCCAAAATCACCAATAACCAACTAAATATACAAAGCAGTATGAAAGCTCCGCGCCTGGGGACTGCTGATTTTAATTTGTCTGCGCTACTGGACCCGCATGCCTTGCAAGTGGCAGAAAACAGCGCTTTAACGATGGGTTTGCGTAGTGATTTGCCGGATTTAAATTTGTTGTCCCCATTTATGGGGCCGTCCATTCAATTGGCGGGTAATGCAAAAATTAACGTCCAACGAGTTGCTCAGTCTGGTGTAGTGAGTATGACGGGAGGGGTGCAAGGCTCTGGCTTGGCGCTGCGTGATGCGAGCACGGGTATCCGTATGACGGATGGTCAGTTGGATATTGCTCTTTCTAATCAGCAAATCCAATTGCGTACTTTGCGCTTTAAAGGTGGCAAGGGCGAGCTCACAGGGTCGGGCGTGATTGAGTTGGGTGGTGCTGGCTTGGTTGGTTCGGCAAAGTTAAAGGCCAATCAATTCACCTTAATCAGTAAGCCGGATATGTTACTCGTGATGAGCGGACAGGGCGCGATTGAGTTTAGGGATGGAACTTTGCAAATTAATGGGCAGTTTGTCGCTGATGAAGGGGATATTCAGTTCGTTTCGAATGAGGTACCGCGCCTTTCTGCGGATGTCGTTGTGTTGGGGCGTGAACGTAAAGAAACGAGTCGCACCTTGCCGATGAATATTGAGGTAGCGGTGGACCTAGGTAATAACTTCCGTTTCCGAGGTTATGGTTTGGATGCCGAGTTGATTGGTCAGTTGCGTTTGCGGGCACAAGCCAATCAACCATTGCGGGCGAACGGCACGGTGAGCGTCGATAAAGGCACCTTCCGCGCCTATGGCCGCATCTTGGATATTGAACGCGGTGTATTGTCGTTTATCGGGCCGCTCGATAATCCGGGTTTGGATGTGTTGGCGATGCGTCGGAATCAAGCGGTAGAGGCGGGGGTGCGCGTGCAAGGCAATGCTCAGTCGCCACGCGTGACACTTTTCTCTGAGCCTAATGTGCCTGATTCAGAAAAATTGTCTTGGCTACTGTTTGGCCATGGCGTAGAAAGTGTTGGCGGTGCGGATGGCGCTTTGATCTTGCAGTTGCTCAATTCAATGGCTGCAGGGGATGCTGGCGGACCTGGTGTGACGGGGAATATGCTGAGTGCGGTTGGTTTGGATGATGCCGGTTATAGTTCGGTGAAAGAGGCGGATGGCTCTACGACGCAAGTTGTTTCGGTGACTAAACAATTGGCCCGCAATTTAAGTGTGTCTCTTGAAAAAAGCTTTAACGGCTTGCGAGACGCGGTAAGTTTTTCTTTGCAACTATCGAGAAACTGGTCAATTGTGTCGCGAATAGGGGTGGATTCCAGTTCGGTGAATGTCAATTGGACGCGGCAGTTTGATTAGTAAATCAATTGGATTTGAATTTGTTGCGCTAAGGTGTGCGAGCAAGTACCCAGACTTGCACATTGATAGCGCCAGCGGCTTTGAGTGCTTTGGCCGCGGCATTCAAGCTTGCGCCACTGGTCATTACATCATCAACTAATGCAACGCGTTTCCCTGTTAAATCCCCTTTGTACTCAAATGCGCCCCGCATATTCTGCCAGCGCGCATTGGCCGATAATCGTGCTTGGTGTTCCGTATTTTTGACTCTCTGCAATCGCCCAATCTCTAAAGGGATTCGATGCGCTGCTGCAACAGGCCTGGCGAGCTCTAATGCTTGATTAAAGCCACGTTCAATCAGGCGTGTGCGGTGCAGTGGAAGCGGGATAATTCGGTCGATCTCTTCTTGGTTTGTAATGCAAGCAGCTAGGTATTTGCCCAGTGGTGGTAATATCGACCACTGGCGGGCAAATTTGGCGGCTTGAATTAAAGCGGCCATTGGGGCGATATATAAAAATGCCGCTTGGGTATGATCAAAGGCCGGTTTGGCCTGCAAGCAAGCGCCACAGAAATGCCCTTGAGTGTTCACATGACCACAGCAAGGGCAACTATCACTGGCAATCCATGGTGCTAGGCTTTGTTCGCATGGTTTGCAGAGGGCGTGGAGACTCGTTCCTGAGCAAAGCAGGCATTGATGTGGTGCAATGTAGTTGAAAAAATCGCCGATAAGATTTGACAACTCTACGCCTCGTTCGGACAATGCTTGTATTGTGTTCATTTGCTGGGCTGGTTTAGTCAGTGGTGAATTGATTTAGTATTTAATCATTGTGGGAAAAATGCGAATGAATTGTTCAACCTCAGCACCAGCTCAAACCATCGAATTTAAACGGTTAACACCGCATCCTGAGCAAGCCTTATGGTCTGAAGCCGCCGTTGCTGAGCTATTTGCACTGCCATTTAATGATTTGTTGTTTCAAGCGCAAACCGTGCATCGCGCCAATTTTGATGCTAATAAAGTGCAGCTTTCTACTTTGCTCTCGGTAAAAACCGGTGGTTGCTCAGAAGATTGTGGTTATTGCTCACAATCAGCGCGCCACGATACAGGCTTGGAAACGCAAAAGCTGATGGATGCCGATGAAGTGATTGCGGCTGCAGCGATTGCAAAAGAAAATGGTTCTTCACGATTCTGTATGGGTGCGGCATGGCGCGGCCCTAAGAATAAAGACTTGGATGAAGTCAAAAAAATGATCGCTGGCGTCAAAGCGCTGGGCTTAGAAACCTGTGCGACATTCGGCATGCTTAAAGACGGTCAAGCCGAACAGCTGCGTGATGCGGGCTTGGATTATTACAATCACAATCTCGATACCTCAGAAGCCAAATACGGCGAAATCGTTACGACACACAGCTATGCCGACCGCTTGGATACCCTAGGCAAGGCTCGCAAGGCGGGTTTGAATGTATGCTCAGGTGGTATCGTTGGCTTGGGTGAAACGCGCTTAGATCGCGCTGGTTTAGTGGCGCAATTGGCTAATTTAGATCCACAGCCCGATTCTGTGCCAATCAATAATTTAGTACAAATTGATGGTACGCCGCTGGATGGTTCTGAAGTGGTGGATTGGACTGAATTTGTGCGCACGATTGCTGTGGCGCGGATTACGATGCCAAAGGCTTATGTACGACTTTCTGCTGGACGCCAGCAAATGCCAGAGGCAATGCAGGCCTTGTGTTTCCTGGCGGGCGCGAATTCAATTTTTTACGGTGATAAATTATTGACGACGGGTAACCCTGAAGTTGAAGGTGATAAAGCGCTGTTCCGTAAATTGAATTTATTGCCACTCTAATGGTGTATTGCTTGCTAGCCTTTGTTGGGTAATGTCTAGAAGGCAATACGTTTAAAAAATTAAAAAGCCCGCAGCAAGCGGGCTTTTTAGATGGCGGTGAGTTTGAATTAACCGCGTACTTTTTTTACCACTTGCATCAATTGCTCAGCCGCTTCTTGGCCATTGCCAGTTTTGAGCGCTTGGGCGATGCAGTCTTGGGTTTGTTGTTCAAGCAAAATCAGGCCCAAAGCATCAAGCGCTGAGCGTGCTGCAGCCACTTGATTCAAAATGTCGCCACTGTATTTTTCTTCTTCAACCATACGGGTGATGCCCGATACTTGGCCGACGATACGGTTAAGGCGTTTCACCAACAAATCCTTATTTGGACGTGGCAATTGAGTTTTGTCTTGGGCTTTCTTAGTTGTGCTTGATGGCATATCCAGCTTCCTCTATGGTGATTTCCAGCGCGACACGGCTGGTTTGATTGGCGTCGAACACGACGAGTGCCGCGCCTGGGTTTAAGGTGACATTGGCCGATTGCACCCCTGTCACGGCTTGCAGGACACGCATCACGCTGGCTGTGCAGCCACCGCAAGTCATGCCTTCAATTTGAATTTCGATGGTTTCCATATATCTCCTTATGCTTTCCAGCGTTTAAGTAGTAGGGCGTTACTCACCACCGAGATGGATGAGAGTGCCATGGCGGCTCCCGCGATAATCGGGCTGAGCAAACCTAAAGCGGCAAATGGAATCCCGATGACGTTGTAAATAAATGCGAAAAACAAGTTTTGCCTGATTTTGCGTAAGGTCGCTTTGGAAAGGCTAATCGCTGCGGCAACGTGATGAATGTCGTTATGCATGAGTGTGATGTCGGCAGTTTCGATGGCAACGCTGGCGCCGCTTTGCATGGCAAAACTCACATCGGCGACCGCCAGTGCGGGAGCGTCGTTAATACCATCACCGGCCATTGCGACTTTGCGGCCTGCTGCTTGCAGTTGCGTTATCTTTTTAGCTTTGTCTTGCGGGCTGGTTTGTGAGAAGTATTGGTGAATGCTAAGGTCTTTTGCGATTGCGCTCGCCGTCGCTTCGTTATCGCCCGTCATCATGATGACCTCAATGCTCAAATCATGCAGCGTTTGTAGGGCTGCTTTGGCGGTCGGGCGTGGAGTGTCTTTAAAACCGATCAGACCTATTGCGGCGTCGTTGCGTGCCACTGCTACCACGGTTTGCCCTGTTTGGCTCATTTGCGCGAGTTGTGTCAGTTGTTGGGCTGACAATTGGCAGGCCCAATCAGGTCGGCCGATTCGATAATGGTCGGTGTTGATTTGGGCTGAAATCCCAAGTCCGGCATCAGTTTGGATGTGGCTGGTATCAAGCAGTGCCACATTGCTTTGTTCTGCGGCATTCAGTAAGGCGTGACTGAGCGGATGTTGTGAGTGCGCTTCGATGCTGGCGGCAATTTGAATTAGTTCAGATTCACTACCTGAAATGGCGGTGATTTGAGTGACTTCGGGTTTGCCAAAAGTTAGCGTTCCGGTTTTATCGACGATCAGTACGTCAATTTTGCTCGCCAATTCCAGTGCCCCAGCGTTGCGAAATAACAAGCCATGCTGTGCGCCTAAACCTACGCCCACCATGATGGCGGTTGGGGTCGCAAGGCCTAGCGCACAAGGGCAGGCGATAACGAGTACGGCAATCGCATGAATGAGTGCCGTACTTGGTTCGCCCAGCCAAAGCCAAGTTGCTGCAAAGGTAAGGGCGGAAATAAGCAAAACGCAAGGCACAAAAATGGCCGCTACGCGATCGGCCAATTGCTGGATAGGGGCTTTACTGCCTTGCGCTTGCCGAACCATGCGAATAATTGCCGCTAGCTGGGTTTGGCTGCCAATGCGGGTGGCTTGAATGGTGATGCTGCCTTGGGTGTTGCGCGTGCCAGCAAAAACGGTGTCGTTGAGTGTTTTGTTGACAGGGTTGGATTCGCCAGTCAGCATCGCCTCATCCATTGCTGCGTTGCCACTCAAAATGGTGCCGTCCGTAGCCACGCTTTCCCCGTCGCGCACCAGTAGTGTGTCGCCCAGTTGAATGCGATCAATCGCAATATCCTGCCATTGATCGTCACGATAAACGCGGGCGGTTTGTGGTTGCAATGCTAAAAGTTCGCTAATTGCATAGGCTGTTCTATGTTTGGCGCGACTTTCCAGCCATTTGCCCAGCATAACGAGCGTAATAATCGCTGCGCTCGATTCAAAATACACATCGTGGCGGCCTTGCTGCCAAGCCCATACACTGTAGGCCCACGCCATTGTTGTGCCAAGTGCGACCAAAACATCCATATTGGCAGCGCCGCCCTTTAGCGCAAAGTACGCTCCTCGATAAAAACGCAAGCCAGGGATAAATTGAACGATGGTGGCGAAGATAAATTGTAAGGGTAGTGGAATGATCGCGTGCAGACCTAGCAACATGCCGCCCATCTCAATTAAAAATGGCAGCGTAAATAACACCGCTACTGTCAATGTCCACGGCGGCATTTCTTTGCTTGCTTTTGTCTTGTTTTCGGCTTGAATCGGTGTGCTGCTAAAGCCTGCTTTTTGAATGCTATTGGTGATGAGTTCGAGCGGAATGTTGTCTCGTGGCGCTGAAATACTCGCCGTTTCATTGGCGAAATTAACGTGCACTTCAATGTTAGGGATGCGTTTAAGTACTTTTTCTAGTCGTGCAGCGCAAGCGCTGCAGGTCATGCCTTGCACAGGTATTTCTATGCTTTCCATCGGCACGGTAAAGCCTGTTTTTTCAATTGCAGTAATAAAGGTGTTGAGGGCAATATTTTGGTCGTTGCTCTGAATTTGTGCTGATTCATTGGCAAAATTGACGGCAGCAGAAATGCCGTCAATTCGATTGAGTGCTTTTTCAATGCGCTGCGCGCACGCCGCACATGTCATCCCCTCGATAGGTATGTCGATGGGGGCGCTTATAGAAGGATTGTTCTGATTGATACCCATGAAGGGTATCTTAGGCTGCTTCTGATATACCTGCAAGGGGTATGTTGAATAAATGCGTAATTGGTTTGATGGTTGCGTAAGTTGGGCGTTTGTAATGAGTTGGGGTGTGTTTTTTACGAACTTAGATATTACGGCTTAAGCCTCGCCGCCACCTTTTTTCATGATTTTGCCGGCTTCGGCGCGTTGTCGGCGAACTTCTTTCGGGTCGGCAATCAAGGGGCGATAGATTTCAACGCGATCTTTGGCGCGAAGTACGGTGCCTAATTTGACGGCCTTGGCAAAAATGCCGATTTTTTGCGTACTTAGGTCGATTTCAGGGAATTCAGTCAGAATGCCTGATTTTTGAATGGCTTCTTGGGCCGTTGTGCCCGTTGGCACTTTGACGCTGCAGAGTTTTTGTTTGCCGTGGGTGGCATAAACGACTTCAACGGTGATGAGTTCGCTCATTTGTAGTTTCCTTGGGTGGGTATTGCCCGCTAGGTATTATTTGAATTGACCTAGGGGTAAATACGTATCGCTTGGATGTGCCGTATTAAATCGCACGAATTAACCGTATTTTCTATCTGCCTCTTTGACAAAAGCATCGACAAAAGTCGAGGTGATTTTGCCAAATACGGGGCCGATAATGGCGTCGAGTGTGCGGCTAGAGAATTCGTAATCGAGTTCAAATTCAATCTTACACGCGTCTTCCATGAGTGGCGTAAAGCGCCAAATTCCAGTTAGTGCCTTGAAAGGTCCGTCAACAAAATGCATGACGATTTGATTTTCACTTTTGGTGTCGCGAGTACGGAAAAAGGTACTGACTTTTAAAAACTCGATTTTAATCGTCACATCCAAAATCTCATCCGTGCGTTCGTGGACTTCGACGCCGCCGCACCAAGGTAAAAATCGCGGGTAATCTTCGACGCGATCGACTAAATCGAACATTTCTTGTGCCGAATGGGAAACTAGAACTGATTTGCGTAAACACTGCATGGCGTTGAAGGGGTAAAATAGCGAGCTAATCTACCCTGTGATTGAGAAATGACTGATTATCCCGACCAAGTGAACGAGATGCAAGCGAGCTATCAAGTCAATTCACGTGAAGACGAGACTGCGGTCTACCGAATCCCTCCGCATTCAGTCGAGGCCGAGCAGTCGGTTTTAGGCGGTTTAATGCTCGACAACACGGCGTTTGACAAAATCGCCGATGTGATTGGCGATGGTGACTTTTACCGCGAAGACCATCGACGCATCTATCAAGCCATTATTAAATTGGTCGAGCACAATCGTCCGGCGGACGTGATTACAGTAAAAGAAGCGCTGGATACCACCAACGACCTGACGTATGTGGGTGGGCTCGCCTATCTAGGCTCCTTGGTACAGAATACCCCCTCGGCCGCCAATATTCGCCGCTACGCCGAAATCGTGCGTGAAAAATCAGTGATGCGTCAATTGGCGAGTGTTGCGACTGAAATCGCGGATGCGACTTTCTTTCCCGATGGCCGTGATGCGAAGCAATTGCTAGACGAGGCGGAGTCACGCGTTTTTATGATTGCTGAGCAATCACAAAAGGGTAGCCAAGGTTTTTTTGCGATGCCACCGATTTTGAAAGAAATCGTTGAGCGCATCGATTATCTGTATCAACAAGACAATCCCTCAGAAATTACTGGCACGCCAACGGGCTTTATCGATCTCGATAAAATGACCTCGGGCCTACAAGGTGGCGATTTAATTATTGTTGCCGGACGTCCGTCGATGGGGAAAACCGCATTTTCGATCAATATCGCTGAGAACGTCGCGATTGATAGCAAATTGCCGGTGGCGATTTTCTCTATGGAAATGGGCGCGGCCCAGCTTGGGATGCGGATGGTGGGTTCAGTCGGCAAAATCGATATGCACAAACTCAAAACGGGTCGTTTTGAAGATGACGATTGGTTGCGTTTAACGCATGCGGTCGGCAAATTGTCTGAAGCCCCTATTTTTATTGAAGAAACAGGTGCCTTGACTGCGCTGGATATTCGGACCAAATCACGTCGCTTGGCGCGCCAATGTGGTGGCCAGCTTGGATTGATTGTGATTGACTACTTGCAACTGATGGCGGGGCGTTCGGGGGCAAAAGATCAAAACCGTGCGACTGAGCTCGGTGAGATTTCACGTTCTCTTAAAGGCTTGGCACGTGAATTGAAGTGCCCGATTATTGCGCTGTCGCAGTTGAGCCGGTCGGTGGAGCAGCGTACCGATAAGCGCCCAATGATGTCCGACTTGCGTGAGTCAGGTGCGATTGAGCAGGATGCTGACTTGATCATGTTTTTATATCGTGACGAGTACTACAATCCCGATAGCCAATTTAAAGGAATCGCCGAATGTATTTTGGGTAAGCACCGGAATGGCCCAACGGGCAAAATCCCGCTGGTATTCCAAGGTATGCATTCACGCTTTGATAACGCCTTGATGCGGCCTGATGGTTGGTCGAGCGATTTGGAATAAAGTTGGAGTTTTTTGTGTCCGCGATTACGCATTTTCAGCAAGATGTTGTCCCATCTATTGATTTTCCTCATCCTGATCGCTTGGTGAGTGGTCAGCCCAAGCGTACGACTTGGATGCATTATGAAAGCCAAGATCAACAATTGTCGTGTGGCATTTGGGCTTGCGAGGTAGGGTCGTGGCGTATTCAATTTGCAAAAGATAAAGAAGAATTCTTTTGTGTGATCGAAGGGCAGGTTTGCCTTTGGGATGAATCTGGGCTTGGTATGGTCGTCAGGGCTGGAGAGGCTGCGGTCATTCCTGCTGGGTTTCGTGGCCGCTTTGAAGTGCAAGAAGCCGTCCGCAAATATTTTGTCGTACTTGATCGATCTGCTGCTGTGTCCAAATGAAAAAAATTAAAAGTCTCTTTGAAACCTTAAATAAAAAACTAGATGGTGACGTGCCGGACGATGCAGGTCGGCACGTGGCCGAGTCGGCAAACCTGCATGCTCAGGATGGTGATAAAACACCTGCGATTGATCGCCTGTTTGAGTTGCCACTGTCGCCTGTAGTGAATGTCGCCAATAAAGGTTTGGCTGGCTTGCGGCATGCTGTCGATAAAATCAAAGAAATCAGTTCGCGTGAGGCGAGTGCCTTTGAGTATGAACGCGAGCGGCTTGAGCCCGAATTAGATCCACTGCTGGCCAGCCCTGCTGCCAGACCGCCACAAGCGGCTGTGCCTACCATGGAAAAAATTGAAGCAAATTCTCGCGTGACGACTCAGCCTGTTTTTAAGCGCTCTATTAGTGAAGAAAAGGCATTGCCTCCTTTGGATGTTGTGCCTGCTCGTAAAAAACCATTATCAGCGCTTAGCGATTCAGACTCTAGCTTGGCAGCGAAGCCTAGTGAGGTGTGCCCTGAGCGTGCGTCAGATAAACCGTCTGTTGCTGTGCCGGCTGATGGGTTGGCTGGCCCAGCCAGCGCAGAGTATTCACCCATGCCTAGGCGGCGTGAATTACCGACGATTGATTTGCAGCAGATCCAAGCCAATCTCGCACTAAGCCAAAGAAAGTTGGCGGCCGAGGGGGCGAAGATGCCCAGCAAGGTGCCTCCTGTCGTGTTGCCCATCATTGATGCTTCGGAAATTCGCAGTCGATTGCAGGAGATTCACGCCAAACCCGCGCCGATTCAATACCCCAAAAGAACTGCGCTACCAGAAGCAAAGGTGATACCAAAGGCGGTGGTTTCTGTGTCAACCACAACTAAAGTCAGCTCTATTGGCGTTAAACCGCCATTGGCTCCGCCGGTGATGATGATTCGGCGACCATCTGTTGATCAGGGTATTGCGCTGCAGGCTAATTCAATTGATCATGCTAGCGAGATACTCGTTAATGATGTTGCCGAGGGGTTTACTCCAACCCTTCAAATAAATAGCGAGGCTTTGCTAGCACCGCGGGTGCAAAGCAATGAACCTCCAGTCTCCGCCAGTGTGGCGCAGTCAGCCCAATCCGCGTCTGAGGCGTTTTATCCAGTTCCTGAGCCTGTAGCGTCTATTTTAGTTAGTCCAGCCCGGCCAAGTACTTTTTTACGGCCGGATGAATTAAGTGCTGCAACGGCCACGATTAAGCCCAATTCAGCTTGGGGTGAGTGCGAAAATGGCTTGTGTTTGCCGCTGGATTTATTGCGTCCTCCTTTGCAAAGCAAGCAAACAGTGACTCAAGAAGATTTGCTTGAGCGCAGTATCTTGATTGAAGAAAAACTCACCGAGTTCAAGGTCAAGGTTAGCGTGCTCGATGCCTACGCAGGGCCAGTGATTACTCGGTTTGAAGTTGAGCCTGCAATGGGGGTTCGTGGCGCGCAAGTCGTGAATTTAGCCAAAGACTTGGCGCGCTCTTTGGGTGTTGCTGCGGTGCGGGTGGTTGAAACCATTCCGGGCAAAACCTGCATGGGTTTGGAGTTGCCGAATCCAACGCGCAATATGATTCGTCTATCTGAGATTTTATCTGCGCCAGAGTACCACCAACAAACTTCACCGATTACGATTGCGCTGGGTAAAGATATTACTGGTTTGCCAGTGGCGACGGACTTGGCGAAAACACCGCATATGTTGGTGGCGGGGACGACGGGCTCGGGCAAGTCGGTCGGTGTGAATGCGATGATTTTGTCTATTTTATTTAAAGCCACGCCAGATGAAGTGCGCTTTATTATGATCGACCCAAAAATGCTGGAATTGTCGATTTACGAAGGCATCCCGCATTTGCTGGCACCTGTTGTCACCGATATGAAGTTGGCCGCCAATGCGCTCAACTGGTGTGTGGGTGAGATGGAAAAGCGCTATCGGCTGCTCAGTGCACTTGGCGTGAGAAATTTGGCTGGCTTTAACCAAAAAGTCGCTGATGCTGCTGCTAAAGGTCGCAAATTGACCAATCCATTTACGCTCACGCCAGAAGATCCAGAGCCGCTTGAGCATTTGCCGCTGATTGTGGTGGTGGTGGATGAATTTGCTGATTTGATGATGGTGGCGGGCAAAAAGATTGAAGAGCTCATCGCTCGCTTGGCACAAAAAGCGCGTGCAGCGGGGATTCATTTGATTTTGGCGACGCAGCGCCCGTCTGTTGATGTGATTACCGGTCTGATTAAAGCTAATATTCCAACGCGCTTGGCGTTTCAAGTCTCGAGCAAGATTGACAGCCGTACCATTTTGGATCAAATGGGGGCAGAAGCCTTGCTGGGGCAGGGTGATATGTTGTTCTTGCCGCCAGGGACGGGCTATCCCACTCGGATTCATGGCGCTTTTGTCGATGATGCCGAGGTGCATTGTGTGGTGGAGTATCTGAAGCAGCTCGGCGAGCCAAATTACGTTGAGGGTGTGTTGCATCCAGTTGCTGGTGAAGATGGTGGCGCTAGTGGCTGGTCGAGTGGCGCTAGCGACGGTGAAGAAGCAGATCCGCTTTATGATGAAGCGGTTGCCTTGGTGTTAAAAAGTCGTCGTGCGTCGATTTCGGGCGTGCAACGACAAATGCGCATTGGCTACAATCGCGCCGCGCGTTTGATCGAGCAAATGGAAGCGGCTGGTTTGGTGAGTGCGATGGAAAATAGTGGCAACCGTACCGTTTTGGCGCCACCGCTGGCTGAGTAGCTTACTTACGATTGCCTTGTGCTGAGCTTGGTGGTCTGATGATGGTTCAATTACACAGGGGAAAATAATGAAATTTGAAGAATCAATCAAAATTTGTTTTAGTAGATATGCTGATTTTAAGGGTCGTGCAATTCGTTCTGAATTTTGGTGGTTTGTTCTCTTTACGACTTTGGCGAGCTTAGCTTTGTCGATGGTCAGCGAAACAGCTTCTGCTATTTTCTCGGTTGCAACCTTGTTGCCTTATTTGGCCGTTGGTGCACGTCGCTTGCACGATACCAATCGGAGTGGTTGGTGGCAGTTGATTTGGATTGTGCCTTTGATCGGCTGGATCATCTTGATTATTTGGATGGCGCAAGAGAGTACGGGCGAAAATCGCTTTGATAACGAGATCTAATGTTTTGATGGTGATCTGTGATTAAAAACAAGACCAGCAAGGTGCTGGTCTTGTTTTTGGGTATTTATTTTTTGCCAATTCGAATATTGAGTGCAGGAGCTACTTCGGTTTTGAGGGTGCTTGCTAGCTGATCGGCTGCAGTATTGACCTTTGCAATGTTCTTGGCGTTTGTGCTGCTTTCAAGTAAGTCCGCGGCGGACTGTAAATCCTTTAATTGCATGGCGACCTTGTTCCAAAGCGCTGCTTTGTCTCTAGAAATCAAGTAATCATCTAATCCAGTCCCGCCGTTAGAACCCTCTAGCAAGAGTATTAATCCTTGAACGTTGGCTTGAATGCCCGTTGCGGTCGATTGTGATTTGGCGTCTTGCCAATTTTTGCTGTCGGCACCCAGTTTGCTAGTGCGGATGCTGCTCACACCTAAAATAATTTGGTTTAAATATTCAACAACGAATTGGCCTGGGTACGAAACATCATATTCTATACCACGGCTGAGGCCGAACCATTCATATTGCTGGGTAGTCACTTGTTGCATGACCACTTGGGTTTGCCATTGCAAGTAGGCGCAGTTTTTATCTTTCTGCAGTACGGCAAGTGTTTCTGCAGGGCTACCACTAAACAAAAAGGCGCCGATGGCTGGTAAGCCGATGGTGCCGTCTGGTAATTGAATTCCGTAATGAAAAGCTTCGCCGTCCACCATCGCGCGATCGGGCGTGGTTTTGGCTTGTTCGGTCAATTTGTTGAGCGGTGCCGCTAATGCTTCAAAAACGCGACCATTATTTACGTTATTAGTGGGGCCGATAGGCGCGATTTCAATTTTTCGCCAAGCTAGTAGGGTGTCAATATAAGATTTTCGTGCTGTGGACAGTTGCTGCTCGTTTGACGCTTTGCACAGTTGTGCGGTGCTCGACTTTAACCGCTCGGCTTCTTGTTTGAGTGTGGCAAGATTTGGAATGACTACTTCACGCATGATGGCGGTGCTGAGCTCAGGTGCTGCAATGCGCTTTAGTTCAGGGGTGACGGCTGAGGCGGGTGTTATTGCTTGCGCAAGTGGTTGTAAGCAAAGGGCCGCTAGTGCCAAGGGAATTAGTTTTTTCATATTCGGTCTCCTCATTATTGTGCGTAGTTGATACCACAGCCCCTAAGCGGTGTCAGCAAATTTATTCAGCTGCAATATGGATTCGGCTTGTATAATTGCCCGCAGGTTTTTTGACTTAATTAGAATAGGAAGTACGATGAGTTTTTATTTTCGCCCTGATGACGTGCCTGAGTTGCAAGGATTAACGCGTTGGGATCAGCGCATATTATTGCGTGGTACTTTTATCAAAGAGCGCGCGATGTCAACGGTCTTTCTGCTGCTGATTGTTTTAGGTAGTGTTCAATATGGAATCAATCCGATTATTGACCATTACGCGCCGCATATCCGTGCTGAAAATATTCTTTACGCGGGTATCTTAGTGGCTTGGCTTCTGTTTTTGATGTGGGCGCGCGACACCGTGATGATGAATGTTTTGCGTCCAAAAATCGCCATTAAACGCGTAGAAATGAAAGCCGCTGAAGTCGCTAAGCTTGAAGCTGAGCGTGCCGAGGCGAGTGCCGAGTAATACTGACTATGGCGCGCGATGCTGCTACATCGGCGGCCTTCGCGTACAATATTTCACTGCTTAAAATTAATTTGGAATTACCTGCTCATGCGTACTTCGCAACTCTTTATCTCCACTAAAAAAGAAGCCCCTGCCGAGGCTGAATTGCTATCACACAAACTGATGTTGCGCGCTGGTTTGATCAAGCGTTTGGGTTCAGGTTTGTATACGTGGATGCCTTTAGGCTTGCGAGTCTTGCGCAAAGTAGAGGGCGTCGTTCGCGCTGAAATGAATGCCGCTGGCGCTCAAGAGTTGCTGATGCCTGCTGTGCAGCCTGCCGAGTTGTGGCAAGAAACGGGTCGCTGGGATGTATTTGGCCCACAAATGCTCAAGATTACTGACCGTCACGAGCGTTTGTTCTGTTTTGGCCCAACGCATGAAGAAGTGATTACCGATATCGCACGCAGCGAGTTGCGTTCGTACAAACAACTACCAGCGAATTTCTATCAAGTACAAACCAAATTCCGTGATGAAATCCGCCCGCGTTTCGGCGTGATGCGCGCACGTGAATTTATGATGAAAGATGCATACTCATTCCATGCGAGCTTCGAGTCGCTACAACAAACCTATGATGTGATGTATGGCGCCTACTCTAAAGTGTTCACTCGTTTAGGTCTGCAATTCCGTGCGGTTGCGGCTGATACGGGTGCAATCGGTGGCTCAGGCTCACATGAGTTTCATGTGTTGGCGGATGCGGGTGAAGACTTGCTGGCGTACTGCCCAACATCTGATTATGCAGCTAACGTCGAATTGGCCGAGGCATTTGCTCCTACGGTGCCTCGCGCCGCAGCTACAGAAGCAATGAAATACATCGATACGCCGAAGCAAACTGCCTGTGCGGATGTAGCTGCTTTGGTTGGCGTTGGTATTGAGCGTACCGTCAAAATGATCGCCTTGGTGACGGTTGCGGGTGAATTTGTCGTGGCCTTACTTCGCGGCGATCACAGTTTGAACGAAGTTAAAATTGGCAAAATCGACGGTATGGCGGATTTTCGGTTTGCTACTGACGAAGAAATTCGTAGCAATCTGTCGTGCCCACCGGGCTTTATTGGTCTCGTTGGCATTGCGTCCAATGTCCGTGTGATTGCCGATTTGACAGTAGCAGCGATGAGCGACTTTATTTGCGGCGCTAATAAACCAAAATTTCATTTGTCTGGCGTGAATTTTGGTCGTGATTTACCTGAGCCAAGTATCGTTGCCGATATTCGGAATGTGGTGAGTGGCGATGCGTGCCCAGATGGTAAAGGCGGCGTGCTTGAACTGTGCCGTGGGATTGAAGTTGGGCATATTTTCCAATTGCGCACTAAATATTCGGAAGCAATGAATTGCGTGTTTGTGACTGAGCAAAATACTCAGCAAGCAATGGAAATGGGTTGCTACGGTATCGGTGTTTCGCGCATTGTTGGTGCGGCCATTGAGCAAAACCATGATGATCGCGGCATCATTTGGCCCGCCGCGATGGCACCATTTAGCGTTGCGGTGGTGGCGGTGGGTTACCATAAGTCGGAAGCGGTGAAAGTGGCTGCGGATGATTTATATAATCAGCTGATGGCTGCGGGCGTTGATGTTTTGCTCGATGATCGTAATGAGCGCCCAGGCTCGATGTTTGCCGATATGGAGCTAATTGGTATTCCGCATCGCGTGACAATTGGTGATAAAGGCTTGGCCGATGGCATGATTGAATATGTGGCTCGCCGTGCCGGTGAAATGCAAAAAGTTGCATTAGCTGATGCGCTTGGGTTTATTCAAGATAAAGTCGCTATCTAATGTATGTGGCTGTAGCCATTATTAATTATTGACTACAGCTATATACCTACTTGGTGTTGTGAGGTGGGTTGGTCGTGAAGTTTATAAATGTCCTGTGGCTCTCTTTGCTGCTTAATGCGGCTTTTGCTGGTGCACAAAGGGAGGAGCTGCTTTCTGATTCAGTGCAAACTACCTTGCAGCGCTCAATTAACGATCGTGCTGAGCCACGTCTGATTTTTGATAGTCCTGCTCAAGCTGAAGCTTGGTTGGCGGAAATGTCAGAGCGTTTAAAGAAACGAATTCCGGATGAGTTTGTTCGCCGCAAATTACTGACTGCGATTCATTATGAATCCACACGCGCTGGATTAGATCCGCAGTTGGTGATGGGTTTAATTCATGTTGAAAGTGGGTTTAATCGTTATGCAGTGAGTGTGGTAGGTGCGCGCGGCTTGATGCAAGTGATGCCGTTTTGGCAGCGCAGTATTGGCAGCCCAGAACACAATCTATTTGATATCAATACTGGTTTACGATACGGCTGTACGATTTTACGTCACTATTTAGACATTGAAAATGGTGATTATTTCCGCGCCTTAGGTCGCTATAACGGCAGCTTGGGGAAGGCTGAATATCCAAATTTAGTTCATGGTGCTTGGAAAAATTGGTATGACTGGAGTCCAAATTCGGGGCAAAAAGTGGCGCAGCGTTAAATTAAAAAATCCCGCTTTGAGAGCGGGATTTTTTTAGCCAGGTAATTGTGATATTTGAATGATTTGGATGTAGCCGCTTTTCATTTTTAAGTAGCCGTTGTCTTCCCATTGACTGAGTTGTTTGTTGACGCTTTCTCTGGATGCACCCACGAAATTGGCCAGGTCTTGCTGGGTCATTTTAAGGTCGATTCTCACGCCGTCTTCATTGGTATCACCATGATTACGCGCGAGTTGTCGTAAAACTTTAGCCAACCGTTGTGGTAAGGGCAAAAAGAGTGTGTCTTGCACGAGATCATTGGCGCTGCGTAAACGTTCGCACAGGCTAGTAATCAATGAGCGCATCACATGTGGGTGGTGTGCAAGATATTGATCGACTGCGCTGCGTTGTAGCACCAGTAATTCACCGTCTTCCAATGCTTCAACACTGGCATTGCGCGGCGCGCCATCGAGCATGGCGAGTTCACCAAAAATCTCACCGCCTTCTAAAATCGCCAAATTGATTTCGCGCCCATCATTATTGCTACGTGTGACTTTGAGCCGGCCATGCACAACCGCATACATCTCATCGCCACGACTGCCTTGTTCGATAATGATTTGCTTGGCGACAAAATGTCGAATATGTGCATTTTTGGCTAGCGTTTCTAGTTCGATAGGTGTGAGTTGGCAAAATAAGCTGCTGCCTGAAAGTAACTTGGCTTTATCCATTTGAGTACCTTTCAGTTTTCGACAAAGGTTGCAATAACTGGGGTGTGATCAGACGGTCGCTCGTTCTTTCTAGGCTCAACGTCAATTTCACAGGCGGTACATAACTGAGCGAGTTCAGCGGATAGTAAAATGTGGTCAATTCTTAGTCCTGCGTTTTTCTTGAATGAAAAGCCGCGGTAATCCCACCAACTGAATGATTTTTCGGCTTGTTCAAA
This sequence comes from uncultured Deefgea sp., assembly GCA_963508915.1. Classification (GTDB taxonomy): domain Bacteria; phylum Pseudomonadota; class Gammaproteobacteria; order Burkholderiales; family Chitinibacteraceae; genus Deefgea. The sequence goes on along the minus strand of CAUOZE010000012.1, from coordinate 21,650 downwards.
TAATCGAAAGCTATCAACCAGGCCGAGTTCAATGAATTCATTGAAGAAGCCACGCTCAGCAGGTGAAACTAAAATCCCATCAATCCATTTTTTGATGTCATGCACATCGCGATCTTCAGGTGCAATATTATAGTCGCCCAATAGAGCCAGTTTTGGGTGTTGTTTTAATTCACTGGCTACAAAGTCTTTTAGCGCGGCTAGCCAAGCCATTTTGTATGGGAATTTTTCAGAGTCCAAAGACTGTCCGTTGGGGATGTAAACATCAAAGAGTCGCACGCCATTGATCGTTGCTGCAATCACCCGTTTTTGTGGGTCATCAAAGCCTGGGATATTAATAATGACGTCTTCAATCGGGGCGCGAGAAATAATTGCGACGCCGTTGTAGGTTTTTTGACCAGCAAAAACGACATGAAAACCTGCCGCTTCAATTTCGGCTTGAGGGAAGGCCGGATCGTCCATTTTTGTTTCTTGCAAACAGAGTGCGGTGATGTCGCTGTGTTCTGCAAGCCAGTCAAGTACTTGGGGTAGGCGTACTTTGAGTGAGTTGACGTTCCAAGTTGCAAATTTCATTTTGAAGCAGTTTCCAGTTTGTTTAAAGCTCAAGTCAAATTTTAAAATAGTTCTTGTCAGAGCTATCAGTTTATCTTACTTAGATTAAATATGTAAGCATCATGGTGCTTGAGTTCACAGCGAGTCGAAAAAACGATTGCTTTTTAATTTTAAAGCCTAAACGGTTATTTACATATCCCAATACGGCGGATCGATTTCATCGTCGATCCGAATATGGCCTGTTGATTCCTTGCTCCATAGTGGTGGCTCGTGCATGATTTCAACTTGTTCGCGCAGCTCGGCAATACGATCTTGCCAATAGGTTGACGTGTTAAACCATGGAAAAGCGGCCGGAAAAGCTGGGTCAGACCAGCGCCGTGCCAACCATGCGCTGTAATGCATCAGTCGCAAGGTGCGTAGTGCTTCAATCAAGTGCAATTCACGTCGATCAAATTCACAAAAGTCTTCGTAGCCAGCCAAAATGTCTGCCAATTGATTTTGTTGCTCATTTCTATCGCCTGAAAGCAACATCCACAAGTCTTGAATCGCTGGGCCAGTGCGTGCGTCGTCAAAGTCAACAAAGTGTGGGCCTGCATCAGTCCATAGAATATTACTAGGGTGGCAGTCGCCGTGTAGACGTATTGACTTAAAAGCACCGGCTCGTTTGTAGCAGGCGGCAATACCCTCAAGCGCTTGCTCTGCGACTTGTTGATACTTGGATGCAATATCTAATGGGATGACGTTATTTTTCAATAGAAAATCGAGCGAATCCTGACCAAAAGTCTGTGGGTTTAAATGGGCTCGATGGTGAAACTCACTAAGCTGACCTACCGCATGAATTCGCCCTAAAAAACGCCCAATCCATTCTCTTGTTTGTGCTTGGTCGAGTTCTGGTGCCCGCCCACCACGACGTGGAAAGACGGTAAACCTAAATCCTGAGCGCTCGTGCAATGTTTTTCCATTGATTGTGAGTGGCGCAACTACGGGGATTTCTCGGTTGGCTAGGTCTTGTGTAAATGTATGCTCTTCCAAAATGGCGGCATCAGACCAGCGTTCTGGGCGATAAAACTTTGCAATCATTGGCGCATCGTCGTCAATGCCAATTTGATAGACTCGATTTTCGTAACTGTTGAGTGCAAGCAAATGGCCGGAGCAGCGAAGGCCGAGTGATTCGAGTGAGTCTAAAATCAAATCGGGCGTCAATGAAAAGTAGGGGGCTGTATTCATTGCAACATTTTACGCCGTTTTCTTTGAAATCAATTTGTTTGTTTGCATTGTTTTATTCGCAAGCCGCAGATTGGTTTATGATTTAAAGGTCAAATACAGATTATAAAGGACGCTAATGACTTGGCGTTTTTGGGAATTTAAAAGTAATAGTCCTAATTCGAAGCCGAGTGCTCCATTAGAGACTGCGTTTTCTACTATTTTTTCGACATCGAATCGAATCGGTGAGCGTATGCAAACGAGGGAGCTGGAGGAACAGCGCATTCTATTGCAATCGCTCGCTTTTTTGCAGTCGGTACTGGCTTTGCTAATGCCTATGGTTTTGCATTTTGCGGGGGGGGGGGTGATCTGGTGGTCAATGCCCATGCTGTTTGCATTGAGTTTTGCGCTTTGTGCATGGCAGTTGATGTGGGTTCGGCCATTATTTATTTGGTTGATGGTTGTGCTCAATGTGGCCCTCGTACCTCTAGCCTTATTTGCGTGGTTAGCTTGGGCGAGTTTTTCGCCGCAGAGTGTGGTGATCCCTTTTGTATTGCAAATGATGATTTTTCTGGTTTTGTCACTCAAACCACGTGAGCTTGCGTTTGCCTTATGGTTTTGTGCGTCGCTGGCCATGGCTTCAATTTTGATGGCTAATGGAAAAACACTGGATCAAGTGGCTGCGATTTTGGTTTTGTTGATCGCTATGGCGGTGCTTGGTTTGGTTGCTCAACGGCTTTCCAATCACCAAACTCGTCTTGGTGCGATCAGGCAGCATGTTCGCAAAGACTCGGAAAAATTAGTGCTGCGTGCAGAAAAAATGCGTCGTTTGGCCTTGTCGGACGGTTTGACTGGCTTGGCAAATCGATTAAGTTTGATAAACAAACTGCAGCGCATTTTGGCTGAGCCAGACCGCGCCAGCGTATCTGTTTTGTATCTGATTGATTTGGATTTTTTCAAAACGGTTAATGATCAATTTGGTCATGCTGCGGGTGATGCTGTGTTGATTGAGTGCGGAAAACGGTTTCAATCTGTGGTGCGGCGCGGGGATGTTGTATGCCGTTTGGGTGGGGATGAGTTTGTGATTGTCGTGCAAGGCTTGGTCGGAGTTAGTCAGGCGCAGTTGGTAGCGAAAAAAATATTGCAGAAATTAACTGAGCCGTTTTTATTTGATGGGCAGGTAATGCCTTTGGGCGGAAGTGTTGGTGTAATGCCATGGCAGCCTGATGTGACTACAACAGAAAAGTGGCTCGGCGAGGCGGATGCAGCCATGTACCAAGCAAAGTCAGCAGGGCGAAATCAATTTTATATATCGAGAACTGCAGTATGAGTCAATTGACGCCACCTTTTGTTGCTGATCCTGCATTATTGGCGATTAAAAATTTGTCGGTTTGTTTTGCTGGGCATGAGCATCCCGTGGTGCGTGATGTGTCATTGAGCTTGCGAGCCGGTGAAAAACTGGCGTTGGTTGGAGAGTCTGGTTCGGGAAAGAGTGTGCTGGCACGGAGTATTTTACGGCTTGATGCTGGTGTTCAGTTGTCGGGTGAGGTTAGTTTGTATGGTCAAGACTTATTGCAACTTCCATTGGCTGATTTAAGAAAAATTCGTGGACGGAAGGTTGCAATGATTTTTCAAGAGCCGATGACGGCATTGAATCCATTGCAGACGGTAGGTCAGCAAATTACCGAGGTGCTTGAGTTGCATATGGGGTATGGCAAGCAAGCGGCAATAAATAGGGCGTCTGAGCTATTACTGAGTACGGGTATTGCGGAGGTGGCGGATAAGCTATCGTCATTTCCACATCAATTGTCGGGTGGTCAGCGCCAACGGGTCATGATTGCGATGGCCTTGGCTGGTGAGCCGGAGATATTAATTGCCGATGAGCCAACGACGGCACTCGATGTGACTGTGCAGGCGCAGATATTAGATTTATTAACTCAACTGCAAGTCAAATATCGCATGGCTTTGCTGTTTATTACCCATGATCTAAATTTAGTGCGGCGCTTTGCGGATCGGGTGGCGGTGATGCAAAAGGGTGAAGTTGTAGAACTTGCGCCGGTTGAAACTCTTTTTTCAACACCAAACCATCCCTACACGAAAGCTTTGTTGGCTGCACGCCCTCAGCGGATTGCTTTACCCTTGGTGCAAACGGCTGAAGTTGCTTTGCAGGTTGAGCAGCTAACTCATGCCTATCCAAAAGCAAAGAGTTGGTTTCGTGTGGGCCTAAAAACCGCACTTGAGCCGCTTAATTTTACTTTGAAGAGGGGAGAGACTTTAGCCGTTGTCGGTGAGTCTGGTAGTGGTAAAACGACTTTGGCGCTGGCCTTGTTGCGTTTACTTGCTGCTGGGCAAAGCAACGGTAGGGTTTTGTTGCTGGGGAAAAACGCTAAGCTTCAGGCTTTTGAGTCACTAAAAGGAGTGGCTTTGCGACAAGCTAGGCAGTCAATTCAAGTCGTTTTTCAAGATCCTTTCGCTGCTTTGTCGCCTCGACAGACTGTTTTCGATATCGTTGGTGAAGGGCTCTTAGTGCATTGCGCTGAGATTACAAAAGCTGAGCGACGTGCTCGTGTTATTGCTGCGTTGACAGAAGTCGGTTTGAGTAAAGAAATGCTGGAGCGCTATCCGCACGAGTTTTCTGGTGGACAAAGGCAGCGTATTGCCATCGCTAGGGTGCTAATCATGCAGCCTAAGGTCGTTGTTTTAGATGAGCCAACCTCAGCGCTTGATGCAACGGTGCAGCAGCAGGTGCTGCAGTTATTGGCTCAACTGCAAGTAAAGCATGGCCTTTCCTATATTTTGATTAGCCATGATTTAGCTGTTGTGCGTGCTTTGGCGCATCAAGTAATGGTGTTGCGGCAAGGGCGAGTTGTGGAAAGTGGATCAATCGATCAGGTTTTTTCTGCGCCACAACAGGAATACACAAAGCATTTGCTCGAGGCGAGTGTATGTGTCGCTTAAAATCCATGTAAATTTAGGTCTTATCTGTGTAAACTTGTGCGATGTTAGTCGGATTTATTGCGCTCAAAAGGAGTGGCTTGGATGTCTAAAAAAATAAAGATGAAGCAAAAAATGAAGTGCTTACATTAAGTAATAAGCAGTATGAAAAAGCACTAAAGTCTTTGCATGTCGAGCTGGTGTCTTTGCAGCGATGGGTGGAAGAAAAAGGTCTTAAAGTTGTTATTGTTTTTGAAGGTCGCGATGGTGCAGGCAAGGGGGGGGGTAATTAAGGCGCTCACTGAGCGTGTGAGTCCTCGCATTTTCCGTGTGATTGCTTTACCCGCGCCTACTGAACGTGAGAAAACACAAATGTATGTGCAGCGATACTTGAGTCACTTTCCTGCGGCGGGTGAGGTGGTGATTTTTGATCTCAGTTGGTACAACCGTGCCGGCGTTGAGCGAGTCATGGGTTTTTGTACGCCAGAACAAACTCAGGCTTTTCTTGAAGCAACACCAATGTTTGAAAAGTACATGATTAACTCTGGCATTATTTTACTCAAATATTGGCTGGACGTAGATATGGAAGAGTAGACTCGTCGCTTAACTGATCGAATTGAAGACGGGCGTAAAATATGGAAGTTGTCGCCGATGGATGTTGCGTCTTACTCAAGATGGGATGCCTACACTGAAGCGCGCGACTCAATGTTTGAGTGCACGGATTCAACTTGGGCTCCGTGGCATGTAACCGTGTCAAATGATAAGAAAAAAGCGCGCTTGAATATTATTTCGCACATTCTTAAGCAGATTCCGTACAAGGTGCTGCCGGTTGATAAAGTCAAGTTGCCTAAGCGCAAACCAGCAAAGGTGACCGACAAAGAGCCGCACCCTTGCCGTTATGTACCTGAAGGCTATTGATTTTTCTGTAATTTGATTCTGTTTGTGTAGTGTGATTTTGCGAGCACTAATTTAAGCCACCTTGAAAGTGGCTTAAATTTTTTGGGGTCGTGATTCTATATTTAAGGGTTGGTACGTTTAATAAAAAGTCGTTTCAGGTGGGTTTGTTGCCCTTGTCTAGGCATAAAAGGCTCATTCAAGACGAATGTTCCGCAGTATTTTGCTTGGAATTCGATGGTTTGTCGGCAAAATCACGGATTGTTGAACTTATATCAGCAAGAATGGGCGTGGGTCTGATAAAATCCGTGCACAGTATTTATATCGTATTAAGGATGTTTGATGACTACCGCTGATTTACAGCCTGCTTCACCGATTAGTGCCCCGGCATTGTTAAGAGAGCTACAAAAAAATGTACCCGTGTTTCGGGATTGCTTGCCGATGGCAATTGGGATTGATAAGCAGTTGTTTGCCGCTCGGCCAGAGTTGAGTCATCGTGTGTTGCGTCAGGCACTCGCCATGCATACGCGCTCTTTACCTTATCTAAAGGCGATGCAGGTCGCCAAAGTTCGTTTTAACTTGGATGGTAGTCAGGCGGATGAGGTGACTGAAGAGCAGCGTGTTTTTGCTGCAAATAGTTTGCATGAGTACTTCAAGAAAGCTGCTCAGCAACGTAAAGATAAGGAAGCGGCTGAGGCGGCTCGAATCGTTGAAGAGCAAAAGCAAGAAAAGCTGAATCAATTGGCCGCTAAATTCGCTCGTAACTAATCTGAGCTTTTTTGTGTTCGCTAAAAGTAAATAAATATAAAAAACCCACTGCGATGCAGTGGGTTTTTTCTTGCTTCGCTTAGATTAAGCAAGCAAGTGTTTTACTGCATCACGCTCTTCTGATAGCTCTTTTGCAGTAGCGTCCATACGTGCGCGGCTGAATTCACTAATTTCAAGGCCGTTCACGATGCTGTATTTGCCGTCTTTGCAAGTTACAGGGTAGCCGTAGATCAAATCATCGTAGCCATATTCGCCGTTGGCAGGAACGCCCATCGTTACCCAGTCACCTTCTGGCGTGCCCAATACCCAGTTACGAATATGGTCGATCGCTGCGTTAGCTGCAGATGCTGCAGAAGACAGGCCGCGTGCTTTAATAATTGCTGCACCACGTTGTTGTACTGTTGGGATGAATTCAGATTCAAGCCATTTTTGATCGTTGATCAAAGTGGCAGCATTCGCGCCTTTTACTTCAGCGTGGAATACATCTGGGTATTGAGTTGCTGAGTGGTTGCCCCAGATGATCATTTTCTTCACGTCATTGATCGTAGAGCCAGTTTTTTGGGCTACTTGTGTCATTGCGCGGTTGTGGTCTAGGCGCATCATGGCAGTGAAGTTGGCTGGATTAAGATCCGGTGCATTTTTCATTGCGATATAGGCATTCGTGTTGGCAGGGTTGCCGACAACCAAAACTTTAACATCACGGCTAGCTACTTCATTGAGTGCGCGGCCTTGTGTAGTAAAGATGGCGCCGTTGGCTTCGAGTAAGTCTTTGCGTTCCATGCCTGGGCCACGTGGACGTGCGCCGACCAAAAGTGCGATGTCTACATCTTTAAATGCCACTTTTGGATCATCGCTTTGGATGATGCCTTGCAAGAGTGGGAATGCGCAGTCATCCAACTCCATTACAACACCGTTCAGTGCTGGCAAAGATGGTGTGATATCTAGTAGTTGCAAAATAACAGGTTGGTCTACACCAAGCATTGCGCCTGAGGCGATACGGAATAAAAGGCTGTAGCCAATTTGACCGGCAGCGCCAGTAACGGCAACGCGAATAGGTTGTTTCATCGAGCACACTCCAAGTTAGTGGCGATTGATCGCCATCAAGCAAATAATCTTTTTTGCTGTGCGATTTGCTCGCAAAGCACGGTCTTTGATGCTGAACAAGTTGATTTTATCACGATGACGCATAGGTGCGTAGCCTGTGCGTTAAAATCATAAAATTAGAATTACATCTTTTGTCTTATATAAGACTGTAGTAGACTCCGAGTCGACAACATGTTAAAAAGATAAAGTTAAATGAAAAAGCTGGCAGCACAGCCTCTATATAAGCAAGTGATCCGCGAAGTAATGACTGCGGTTGAGGCGGGTGAGTGGCACGACGAAGAAAGTTTGCCGAGTGAAATCGAACTCGGGGTTCGCTTTGGTGTAAGCCAAGGCACGGTGCGTAAGGCGCTCGATTCTTTAGTTAACGAAGGTATTTTGTATCGCCGCCAGGGTGTTGGTACGTTTGTAGCAGGAATGAATGATTTTCTCGCGCGCGGGCATTTTCAGTCCCTTACTGGTGTTGATGGCTTAGTGCCGCGAATAGAGTTGCTTGGCTGTGTGCGCATTCATGCGGGCGAACAACTGGCAGATATTTTGGGTTTGCGCCGAGGCGCAACGCTCTGGCAAGTTAGGCGTTTGTTGCGGGCTGCGGGGAATGTCGTAGGCGTTGAAGAGATGTTGCTTCCCGAGGCGGGCTTTCCGAATTTGGACATACGTCGAATTCGAGAATTAAAGGGTAATCTTCGAGAGTTGTGCTGGCGAGATTTTGGTGTACGTCTGCGTGATGGTGAAGTGAGGTACCGCGCAGTGGCAGCAAGCCAAAGCGAAGCTCGATTGCTGATGGTTGAGATTAATGAACCATTGTTGCAACTAGTGCGCTTGGCGCGAGATTTTGAAGGGCAGCCGCAAGTTTGGAGTGTAGCTTGGCTTAAAACAGATGCGATGGCATTTGAGCCTGCACAGTATGCATAAGAATAATATTTAAAAAACCGATTGATGGCATTTGGCATTAATCAAACAAACCGAAATCCATCTGGATTTTATTTTGGTAACTCAGAGAGGAAGTGAGCGCATGCAAAAAGCACGCCCAAAGCATCTGAACTTAATGGTCATCAAGTTTCCGTTGCCCGCTATCGTTTCAGGTTTGCATCGTATTAGTGGTGCACTGTTGGCTTTATCAATCCCTTTTATGCTTTACGCCTTAGAAGGATCAATATCCAGTGCAGAGCGCTTTGCTGCATTCAAAGAGTGTATCGCTCATCCCGTGGTCAAATTGTTTTTGCTTGGTGTGCTGTGGGCTTATTTGCATCACGCCTGTGCGGGAATCCGCTTCCTAATGATGGATATTCATCAGGGTGTGGACTTGAAAACAGCTCGTCTGACGTCAAAAATCGTTATGGTCGTGAGTATTGCACTGACCGTTATTATTGGAGCAATCACATGGTAAATCGTCACGTTGTTGGTGCGCACTATGGTTTGCGCGATTGGCTAGTACAGCGAGTCACTGCCGTCATTATGCTGGCGTACACCTTGGGTGTAGTGGCGTTTATTTTGTTTGCAAATGGCGCTTCGTTTGAGGCGTGGCAAGCTTTGTTCGCCTGTACTTGGGTGAAAATTGTAACAACGATTACGATCATTGCCTTGCTTTGGCATGCATGGGTTGGTATTCGCGATATTTGGATGGATTACATCCAACATCTCGGCGTAAAACTCACAATGCACGTGCTGACGATTCTTTGGTTGCTCGGTAGCTTGATTTACATGGTTAAAGTTGTATGGGGTGTTCTATGAGCCAAGAATCTACTAAACGTCCGATCCCTGTTCGCAAATTTGATGCAGTGATCGTAGGTGCTGGTGGCGCAGGTTTGCGTGCAGCACTGCAATTGTCTGAGGCAGGTGTAAAAACTGCTGTATTGTCAAAAGTGTTTCCAACTCGCTCGCACACTGTTGCAGCGCAAGGTGGTGTTTCTGCGTCATTAGGTAATTCAGAGCCAGATCACTGGACTTGGCATATGTACGATACCGTAAAAGGTTCGGACTGGCTGGGTGATCAAGACGCGATCGAATTTATGTGCCGTGAAGCGCCAAAAGTGGTGATTGAGCTTGAGCACTTTGGTATGCCGTTTGACCGTAATAGCGATGGTACGATTTACCAACGCCCGTTCGGTGGTCACATGAGCAACTTCGGCGAGAAACCAGTTCGTCGCGCCTGTGCTGCTGCTGACCGGACTGGTCACGCCATGTTGCATGCTTTGTATCAGCGTAACGTTCGTGCCAATACGCAGTTTTTCGTTGAATGGATGGCGCTTGATTTAATTCGTGATGAAAACGGCGAAGTGCAAGGTGTTGTGGCGATGGAGATGGAAACATCTGAAATCGTTATCTTCCAAGCTAAAGCAACCTTGTTTGCCACGGGCGGTGCAGGTCGTATTTATTCTTCTTCGACCAATGCCTTTATTAATACTGGCGATGGTTTGGGTATGGCTGCGCGTGCAGGCGTGCCGCTGGAAGATATGGAGTTCTGGCAGTTTCACCCAACTGGCGTGGCCGGTGCGGGTGTATTGATTACCGAAGGTGTTCGCGGCGAAGGCGGTATTTTGCGCAACTCTGATGGCGAGCGCTTTATGGAGCGCTACGCGCCAAATGCCAAAGATTTGGCTTCACGTGATGTCGTTTCACGTGCAATGGTGACTGAAATTAACGAAGGCCGTGGCTGTGGTCCGAACAAAGATCACGTGCTATTGGATATTACGCATTTAGACCCAGAAGTGATTATGTCTAAATTGCCTGGTATTCGTGAGATTTCGATCAAGTTTGCAGGTGTTGATCCAATCAAGGCGCCAATTCCAGTTGTACCTACTTGCCATTATCAAATGGGCGGTATTCCGACCAACTACAAAGGTGAAGTGGTTGTTGGTAATGAGACAATTAAAGGTTTCTATGCCGCTGGTGAGTGCGCATGTGCTTCAGTGCATGGCGCCAACCGTCTTGGTACAAACTCATTGCTTGATTTGTTGGTGTTTGGTAAGTCTTCTGGCAATTCAATGATCGATTACATCAAATCGCATCATGAGTCGTTCCCGGAAATTTCAATGAAAGACGTTGAGCGTTCAGTGGCTCGTGTTGCTCGTTTAGACAATCAAACAACGGGTACGAATGTGAACGAAGCTCGCTTGGCGATGCAACGCACAATGCAAGCGCATGCCGGTGTATTCCGCTTCAAAGACATGCTGGCTGAAGGCGTGACGAAGATTCTTGAAGTTGAAAAAATGATCAAAACAACGGTCATTGCTGATAAATCAAAAACGTTCAACACGGCTCGCCTAGAGGCACTGGAATTAGAAAATCTAATCGAAGTGGCAAAAGCAACGATGATTTCTGCTAATGCGCGGACTGAATCTCGTGGTGCCCACGTACGTGATGATGCGATTGATAGCCCAGAACAACCGAATGGTCGTGACGATAAAAACTGGCTGAAACACAGCCTGTGGTTTAGCTCAGACAATCGCCTTGAATATAAACCCGTCAATTTGACGCCGCTGACTGTTGATTCGGTTGCGTTGAAGACTCGCTCATACTAAGAGGTTGCTATGACTACCCAAACCGTAAATTTTCGCGTTTATCGTTACGATCCAGATAAAGACGCAAAGCCGTACATGCAAGACATTAGCGTTGAAGTGGATACCACCACTGAACGCAAACTGCTCGATGCGCTGGTAAAACTGAAAGTCGTTGATGAGTCGCTGTCATTCCGCCGTTCATGCCGTGAGGGCGTGTGTGGTTCTGATGCAATGAATATCAATGGCAAAAATGGTCTGGCCTGTATTACCGACATCGACACGCTCAAACAGCCAATCGAAGTACGTCCATTGCCAGGCTTGCCAGTGATTCGCGATTTGATCGTCGATATGACGCAGTTTTTCAAGCAATATCATTCGATCAAACCGTATGTGATTAACGATAGCCCAGCACCAGATCGTGAACGCTTGCAAAGCCAAGAAGATCGTAAAGAACTTGATGGCTTGTACGAGTGTATTCTGTGCGCTTGCTGTTCGACTTCATGCCCATCATTCTGGTGGAACCCTGACAAGTTTGTTGGACCAGCTGGTTTGCTTGCGGCGTACCGCTTTATTGCTGATACGCGTGACGAGGCTACCAGCGAACGCTTGGATAACTTAGAAGATCCATATCGTTTGTTCCGCTGCCATAGCATCATGAATTGCGTAGACGTTTGTCCGAAAGAGCTGAATCCAACCAAGGCGATTGGTAAGATCAAAGACTTGATGGTGAAACGCATTAGTTAATGGGTATTGCCATCTAGGCTTTAATAAAAGATTGCTAGGTGGCTATACCCTTAGGGGTTGAAGATGGATGAAGTAGAACTAAAGCGGATTGTTTGGCGCTCACGTCGTGGATTGTTAGAGTTGGATTTGCAACTAGAGCGTTTTGTTTCGGATGTTCTACCCACTTTATCTGAGTCTGAATTGGCCGTGTATGAGCAAGTTTTAATGCTGCCAGACTGGGACTTTTTAGAGTATGTCAACGGTAAGTCGGTGTGTCCTGATGCACAGCTTGCCGTGATGATTGAGCGCATCAGCGCCGCAAACAGTAAATAATGGCTTACGCCGAATTGTTTAACAGGAGTCTTATAGATGGATAAGAAAGTCACGCTGACGTACAACGACGGACAAAACACGCTCGATTTCCCAATTTTAGAGAGCACTTTAGGTCCTGATGTTGTAGATATCCGTAAGTTTTCACAAACGGGGATGTTTACTTTTGACCCAGGCTTTTTGGCAACATCAAGCTGCGAATCAAAAATCACTTTTATTGATGGTGACTTGGGCCAGTTGTACTACCGTGGCTATCCTATCGAGCAATTGGCAGAAGAAGCTGATTACCTCGAAGTTTGCTACCTGTTGATCAATGGCGAATTGCCAAACGCAGCACAAAAAGCTGAGTTTGAAAAAACCGTCATGAGCCACACGATGATTCACGAGCAATTGACAGCTTTCTTCAAGGGCTTCCGTCGTGACTCACATCCAATGGCGATGATGGTGGGTGTTGTTGGCGCTCTGTCTGCGTTTTATCAAGACAGTTTGGATATCACCAACGAAGAGCATCGCAAAGTAGCGATTTTCCGCTTAATCTCGAAAATCCCAACAATTGCCGCAATGTGCTACCGCTACAACAAAGGCCTGCCATTCGTTTACCCACGTAACGATTTGAGCTACACCGCGAACTTCATGCACATGATGTTCTCTACGCCTTGCGAAGAATACAAACCAAATCCAGTACTAGTTCGCGCACTCGATGTGATCTTCACACTGCATGCTGACCACGAACAAAACGCATCAACTTCAACGGTTCGTTTGGCAGGTTCGTCAGGTGCTAATCCATTTGCATGTATCGCTGCTGGTATCGCTTGCCTATGGGGCCCATCACACGGTGGTGCTAATGAGGCCGTATTGGTGATGCTGGATGAAATCGGTTCAGTTGAAAACGTACCTGCATTTATGGAAGGCGTGAAGGCGAAAACGCATAAATTGATGGGCTTTGGTCACCGTGTTTATAAAAACACTGACCCACGCGCCAATGTAATGCGCCGCATCTGTCACGAAGTCTTGAATGAAATGGGTCTACAAAACGATCCTAAATTCAAGTTGGCAATGGAATTGGAAAAAATCGCGCTGGAAGACCCGTACTTCATCGAGCGTAAATTGTATCCAAACGTGGACTTCTACTCAGGCATCGTTCAATCGGCCTTGGGTATCCCAGTGCCAATGTTTACTGTGATCTTTGCTTTGGCGCGTACGGTGGGTTGGATTAGCCACTGGAATGAAATGATTTCAGATCCAGGCATGAAAATCGGTCGTCCTCGCCAGCAATACACTGGTGCTGAAAAACGCGACTACGTACCTATGGATAAACACGGCTAAGACCTCGTTCCTGCGCCCTGATGAAGAGTCGGGGCGTAGCTGCATTGACCGGCCTTACTGCTATTTGCAAAGTATTTGCATCAGCTTGCAAGTAGGGCGGATAAAAACTGGAATACACGGCAATGATGAAAGAACTCGAAACAAATTCTCAGCTTTTTGGCGGGAACGCTCCGTTCGTAGAAGACCTCTACGAACAATATTTGTTTGATCCAACTTCAGTGGATGCTGAGTGGCGCGCTTATTTTGATAAGTTGCAAATGACACCAGGTTCGGCTGCGCGTGATATCGCACGTGCGCCAATCGAAGAGTCATTCCGTCAGTTGGCCAAGCAACCTATCCGCGCAGCGGGTGTGGTTGATGAAGTTGCAATTGAACGTCAAGTTAACTTACTTCGTTTGATTTCGGCCTACCGGATTATGGGGAGTCGTGGTGCGCAATTGGATCCATTGGAAAGAATGGATAAAGTGCCAATGCCACAATTGGATCCTAAAACGCACAACTTGTCTGATAGTGACATGGCGGTGAAGTTGGGTACCAATATTGTCGGTCTTGAGCGTGCAACACCTGCTGAAGTATTGAGCTTCTTAAAGCAAACCTATTGCGGCAACATCGGTTTGGAATACATGCACGTTACCAACGCAGAAGAGCGCGCATGGGTGCAAGAATTCTTTGAATCTCGCCGTTCGCAGCCAAGCTTTAATGTTGAGCAGAAAAAACGCATTTTGAAGCAAGTGACTGCAGCCGAAACGCTAGAGCAGTATTTGCACAAAAAATATGTCGGTCAAAAACGCTTCTCGCTCGAGGGCGGCGATTCAATGATCCCAGCGGTGGATTATTTGGCGCAAGCCGCGGGTGCATCTGGTGTGCAAGAAATCGTCATCGGCATGGCCCACCGTGGTCGTTTGAATATGCTGGTGAATATCCTCGGTAAACAGCCACGTGATTTGTTTGGCGAGTTTGAAGGTCGTTACGATACTTCGCTGGCATCAGGTGACGTTAAATACCATATGGGCTTTAGCTCGGACATCCCTACTGCGGGTGGTCCATTGCATTTGACATTGGCGTTTAACCCATCGCATTTGGAAATCGTGAACCCAGTAGTTGAAGGATCGGTACGCGCACGTCAACATCGCCGTAAAGACTTAACGGGCGATCAAGTGTTGCCATTATTGATTCACGGTGATTCTGCGTTTATTGGTTTGGGTACCAATCAAGGTACTTTCAACATGTCGCAAACGCGTGGTTACGGTACGGGTGGTACGGTACATTTGGTGATCAATAACCAAGTGGGCTTTACGACTTCAGATATTCGCGACAATCGTTCGACGATCTACAGTACTGACATCGCTAAAATGGTTGAAGCGCCAATTTTTCATGTGAATGGTGATGATCCTGAGGCTGTTTGTTTGGTGACGGATGCTGCGCTGAAATACCGTCAGAAGTTCCACAAAGACGTTGTGATTGACCTCGTTTGCTATCGTAAACACGGCCATAACGAAGCGGATGATCCATTTGTAACGCAGCCTATGATGTATCGCCAAGTGGCAAAACATCCTGGCGCACGTCGCAAGTATGCAGAACGTTTGATCGCTGAGGGCGTTGTGACCGCGGCAGAAGCCGATGGCATGATCCAAGCTTATCGTGATGCATTGGATCGCGGTGAGCACGTTGAAAAAACTACGCTCACTGATTACAAGCGTTCGCACGCCATCGATTGGACTAAATACCTGGGTACGCACTGGCGTCAGCCGGTTGTGACTGCAGTGCCGCAAGCTGATTTGGTTCGTTTGACTGAAAAATTCACCTCTGTGCCGCAAGACTTTAAGTTGCGTGCAAACGTTGAAAAAATCATCAATGAACGTAAAGCGATGGCCGCAGGTACAGTACCAGTTGACTTTGGTATGGCTGAGCATTTGGCTTACGCTACATTATTGACCGAAGGTCACGGCGTACGTTTGTCAGGTGAAGATTCGGGTCGTGGTACGTTTAATCACCGTCATGCCGTTTTTCACGATCAAAATCGTGAAAAATGGGATCATGGCGTACACACTCCGCTGCAACACTTGTCAGACAATCAAGCGCCGTTCCGCGTAATTGATTCGATCTTGAACGAAGAGGCCGTCTTGGCGTTTGAATATGGCTACGCCTGCTCTGAGCCAAACGAACTTGTTATCTGGGAAGCGCAGTTTGGTGACTTCGCCAACGGTGCACAAGTTGTAATCGATCAATTTATTACCTCTGGCGAAACCAAGTGGGGCCGTTTGTGCGGCTTAACGATGGTGTTGCCACATGGTTATGACGGTCAAGGTCCTGAGCACTCATCGGCACGTGTAGAGCGTTACCTGCAAATGTGTGCTGAGCACAACGTACAAGTATTGATGTTGTCTGAAGCGGCGCAAATGTATCACGCGCTACGTCGTCAAATGTTACGTCCTTATCGCAAGCCTCTCATTATCATTATGAGCAAAAAGCTCTTGAAAGCAAAAAATGCGGCGAGCCCAATCGAGCACTTCACGAGTGGTGAATTCCGTTCTGTGATTGGTGAAGCGCAAGAGCTTGAGGCGAAGAAAGTAAAACGTGTGATCTGCTGTTCAGGTCAGGTGTATTACGATCTATTGGCGGGACGCGAAGAACGAGACATCAAAGACATTGCTATTGTTCGGGTTGAGCAGCTTTATCCATTCCCAGCGGATGAACTCAAAGCCGAATTGAGCAAATTCCCGAATGCAAAAGAGATTATGTGGGCGCAAGAAGAGCCGCGTAATCAAGGCGCATGGCACCAATTGCGTCACCGTTTGGAAGATGTACTCGAAAGCAAACAAATTTTGCAATACGCAGGTCGTCCATCATCAGCCTCACCGGCAGTGGGTTATATGAGCAAGCACAATGCACAGCTCAAAGCCTTGGTCGAAGAAGCGATGAAACTGTAAATCCAACGCGGCGTTCACATCTGTGCTCGCCGCGTCTTGTTGAATACTCACTTGAATGCGTCTTAGCCAAGATCACTGGAGTTAAAAATGATTGTAGAAGTCTTAGTGCCTCAATTGCCGGAATCAGTATCAGAAGCCACTTTGGTTTCATGGAAGAAAAAAGTGGGCGAAGCGGTTGCTCGCGATGAAAATTTGATTGATCTTGAAACCGATAAAGTGGTTTTGGAAATCCCTGCGCAACAAGCCGGCGTATTGGTAGAAATCGTTGAGCAAGATGGCGCCACTGTTGGTAGCTTGCAAATTATCGCCAAAATCGACACGACTGCTGTTGCTCAAGCTGCGCCAGCCGCAACGACAGCAGACGCAGTTGCTGCTCCTGCAGACGCAACTGCCGCCGCTGGTGTTGTGGGTATGCCTGCCGCGAAAAAACTTGCAGCTGATGCCGGTGTGAATCTCGCTGATGTAGCGGGCACTGGCCGCGATGGTCGTGTACTGAAAGAAGACGTACAAAATCATTTGAGCAAACCAACGGCTGCTGCAGCTGCACCTGTTGCTGCGCCGGCTCTTGCTGGGTCAATCAGTGGGCGTCCTGAGCAACGCGTACCAATGAGCCGCTTGCGCGCTCGTGTGGCTGAGCGTTTGATTGAATCACAACAAACTAATGCCATCCTGACCACGTTCAACGAAGTGAACATGAAGCCAGTGATGGACTTGCGCAATAAATACAAAGACAAATTCGAGAAAGAGCACGGCGTTAAGTTGGGCTTTATGGGTTTCTTTGTCAAAGCCGTTGTTGCTGCGCTGAAAAAATACCCAATCGTTAACGCGTCTGTTGATGGCAAAGATATCGTATACCACGGTTACTTCGACATCGGCGTAGCAGTAGGTAGCCCACGCGGTTTGGTGGTGCCAATTATTCGTAATGCTGATCAATTGTCATTGGCTGACATCGAAAAAACCATCGCTGACTTCGGTAAACGTGCGCAAGAAGGTAAATTGGGCGTTGAAGAGTTGACTGGCGGTACTTACACGATTTCTAACGGCGGCACGTTTGGTTCGATGATGTCGACGCCAATCATTAATCCGCCGCAATCTGCGATTTTGGGCATGCACGCAACGAAAGAGCGCGCGATGGTCGTCAATGGTCAAATCGTTGCCTTGCCGATGATGTACCTCGCTCAATCTTATGATCACCGCATTATTGATGGTCGCGAAGCTGTATTGGCCTTGGTGGCGATTAAAGACGCCATCGAAGATCCTGCACGTTTGTTGCTTGATTTGTAAAATTGTAAGGGTATATGGCGCTAGGCTATATACCCTAATGTTTGCATTGCAATACCCTTACGGGTTAAAGATGGGATTTAAAAATGTCGAAATCTTTTGACGTTATCGTAATTGGTGCAGGCCCTGGCGGTTATATCGCAGCAATTCGCGCAGCACAATTGGGCTTTAATACTGCTTGTATCGATGAATTTAAAAATAAAGAAGGCAAGGCATCTCTTGGTGGTACTTGCTTGAATGTGGGTTGCATTCCTTCAAAAGCGCTTTTGGAGTCATCTGAAAACGTTGAGCGAATCGAGCACAAATTTGCCGCGCACGGCATCACTGTTGAAGGTATGAAGTTTGACGTTGGCACAATGCTGTCACGTAAAGACGGTATCGTTAGCAAGCTCACGCAAGGTGTCGGTTATTTGTTCAAAAAGAACAAAGTCGATAGTTTGCACGGTCACGGCAAAATCGTTGGTCGCGTTGGCGATAAATGGCAGCTTGAAGTGACTGATGGCGACCAAGTTGAGGTTGTTGAAACTACTCATGTGATCATTGCAACCGGCTCAACGCCACGTCAATTGCCACAAGCGCCAGTAGATAACGTCTTGGTGTTGGATAACGATGGTGCACTGTCGATCCCTGCTATACCAAAACGTCTTGGCGTCATTGGTGCTGGCGTTATCGGTTTGGAAATGGGCTCAGTGTGGAAACGCTTGGGTGCAGAAGTCACCATCCTCGAAGGCGCGCCTGGCTTCTTGTTGGCTGCTGATGAAGCGATTGCCAAAGAAGCACACAAGATTTTCACTAAAGACTTGGGTTTGGTTATCAAAACGAGTCTGAAAATCGGCAATATCACCAAAGGTGAAAACGACGTTAGCGTTGAATACACCGATGGTGAAGGCAATGCATTCACTGAAGTATTCGATAAGTTGATCGTTTCTATCGGTCGCTTGCCTAATACGTGGAATCTAGCTGCCGAGTCTGTGGGCTTGCCACTCGACGAACGTGGTTATGTGGTGGTTGATGGTGATTGCCGCACTAGCTTGCCAAATGTTTGGGCGGTTGGCGACGTAGTTCGTGGCCCGATGTTGGCGCATAAAGCATCTGAAGAAGGTGTTGCAGTCGCTGAGCGTATCGCTGGCCAACATCCACACATCGACTTTAACAATGTACCTTGGGTTATTTACACCAGTCCAGAAATGGCTTGGGTTGGCAAAACTGAGCAAACATTGAAAGCTGAAGGCATTGAATACAAGAAAGGCCAATTCCCATTTGGCCCGAATGGTCGTGCACTTGGCCTTGGCGAAACCGCTGGTTTTGTAAAAATGCTAGCTTGCGCGAAGACAGATCGTATTTTGGGCGTACATATTATTGGCCCATTTGCGTCTGAGTTGATTACTGAAGCCGTGGTGGCGATGGAATTCAACGCGTCTTCTGAAGATATTGCGCGTATTGTTCATGCACATCCTTCATTGTCTGAAGCTTTGCATGAAGCTGCGCTTGGCGTTGATAAGCGCGGTCTGCATTCATAATTTGTTGGTGGATGTCGTTTGATATCCACTAGTGGTACCTACAGAGGGTGTAAACCCTCGCTATAACACTCTCCTCAAAAAGGATTAATAGAGATGAATCTGCACGAATACCAAGCCAAGGAATTATTGGCTAAGTACGGTTTGCCAGTACAACGTGGCATTTTGGCGACGACTGGTGAAGAAGCTGCTGCTGCTTATGATGCATTGGGCGGTAAATTTGCTGTTGTTAAAGCCCAAGTTCATGCTGGTGGCCGCGGTAAAGCGGGCGGCGTGAAAGTGGTTAAAAGCCGCGAAGAAGCTGCTGCTGAAGCCACTCGTTTGATCGGCACTAATTTAGTGACTTATCAAACTGATGCTGAAGGCCAGCCAGTTCACAGCGTATTGGTGTGCGAAGATATGTACCCAGTGACGCGTGAACTGTACCTTGGTGCAGTGGTAGATCGTAGCTCACAACGCATCGTATTCATGGTTTCAACTGAAGGTGGTGTTGAGATCGAGAAAGTGGCTGAAGAAACGCCAGAAAAAATCATCAAAGTAACGGTTGATCCACTCGTTGGTATGCAACCATTCCAAGCACGAGATTGCGCATTTGCACTCGGTTTGGAAGGCAAACAAGTTACTCATTTCACCAAAATGATGTTGGGCGCGGCTGAAGCTTTCATCGCTAACGACTTCGCTTTGTTCGAAATCAACCCATTGGCTTTGCGTGAAAACGGCGAATTGTGCTGCGTTGACGCGAAAATCGGTCTGGATTCAAACGCTTTGTACCGTCACCCAGAATTGCTCGCACAACGCGACAAGTCACAAGAGAACGAGCGCGAAGTGAAAGCTTCTGAGTTCGAACTCAATTATGTGGCTTTGGAAGGCAATATCGGTTGTATGGTGAACGGCGCTGGCTTGGCGATGGCCACAATGGACATCATCAAACTGAAAGGTGGCCAACCAGCTAACTTCTTGGACGTTGGCGGCGGCGCGACCAAAGAACGTGTTATCGAAGCATTCAAATTGATCTTGGCTGATACGTCAGTAAAAGGCGTTTTGATCAATATCTTCGGTGGTATTGTTCGTTGCGACATGATTGCTGAAGCGATTATTGCTGCGGTGAAAGAAGTGAACGTAACTGTGCCTGTTGTGGTTCGTCTTGAAGGTAATAACGCTGAACTCGGCGCGAAAATCTTGGATGAGTCTGGCTTGAAACTCGTTTCAGCCCAAGGCTTGAACGACGCAGCTGAGAAAATCGTTGCTGCTGTTGCAGCACTGTAATTGAGTGAGGAGTGAGGCGTTAGGCGTGAGGAGTAGACCGCGTTTAATGCTCCCTTCTTCGTTCTTATCGAGATGAGAAGGTCGTGATGGTTGAGTTGTGTGGGGTTGCTCCTCACACCTCACCCCTCACACCTCACAAAGGATAAACCATGAGCGTTTTGGTTAATAAAGATACAAAAGTGCTGGTGCAAGGTTTCACCGGTAAAAACGGTACTTTCCACACAGAGCAAGCGTTGAAAGTAGGTACAAAAGTAGTTGGTGGTGTTACACCAGGCAAAGGCGGCTCTGAGCACCTAGGTTTGCCAGTGTTCAACACCATGCGTGATGCAGTTGCGCAAACTCAAGCTGATACTTCAGTGATCTACGTACCTGCAGCTTTCGCTAAAGATTCGATTCTTGAAGCAGTTAACGCAGGTGTTAAATTGATCGTTTGTATCACCGAAGGCGTGCCAACGATTGACATGCTGTACGTGAAAAAAGCGGTTGATGAAGCGGGCATCCGTCTGATCGGTCCTAACTGCCCAGGTATTATCACGCCAGGCGAGTGCAAGATCGGTATTATGCCGTGGCACATCCACAACCCAGGTCGTATCGGTATCGTTTCACGTTCTGGTACATTGACTTACGAAGCCGTTGCGCAAACGACTGCACTCGGTTTGGGTCAATCTACTTGTATCGGTATCGGTGGCGATCCAATCCCAGGTTTGAGCCATATCGACGCATTGAAATTGTTCCAAGATGATCCTGATACCGATGCAATCGTGATGATCGGTGAAATCGGTGGCTCTGCAGAAGAAGAAGCGGCTGAATTTGCTAAGTCATACGTGACTAAGCCAGTGGTAGGTTACATCGCTGGTGTTACTGCGCCTAAAGGTAAACGTATGGGCCACGCCGGTGCGATCATCTCTGGTGGTAAAGGTACTGCGGAAGAGAAATTCAAAGCGTTTGAGCAAGCAGGCATCGCTTATACGCGCAGCCCAGCTGAGATCGGCAAAACAATGTTTGAATTGCTGAAATCTAAAGGCATGATCTAATTATTTAGATTGGTCGCATAAGTTAAAGCCACCCTGTGGGGTGGCTTTTTTCATTGTATTTTAGGGGTGTTCAATAAAAATGGATGGCTTGGCTTACATTTTCAAACTATATAGTTGTTAACTTCGTTTTGTGAAGGTGAACGCCATGTTAAAGCCAATCGTATCAACTTAAGCGCTGCTTGTTTTTTCAATCTCCATCCGGCATGATGCAGAAACAAACATAACTCTTTGATTATTAATTACTATATGATTAAGCACCCTAACTGACTCCCTTCGTAATGTGTCCACTCT
>CAUOZE010000011.1:0-59217 GCA_963508915.1 uncultured Deefgea sp. | reverse complement strand
GCTTGCGCTGACTGAGATCAGGAAATCGTTGATCAATTTTAATCCCAGAGCGAGGAAAGAACGCACCAATCACCCCAAACCTCACGATTACATTGCTTACAAAGCAACGGTCTGAAGGCTTAAGTTGATAGGATTGGGGCTAAACCCGCTCCTACGCTGATATGCAAATCCTGAACTGGATTAGTCTTTGTGCTCCACCACCACACACTGATACACGCCAGCAAAAATCGTCTTTTTCTTCCAAGTAAACTTGGCGGCATCGCTGGCGTAATGCTGGATTTCGTTTTCCCACAGCGCATTGGCAAATGGCTCTAGGCAATGATTGACGAGTTTTAGGATGTAACGAATTGGCTGCCATTTTTTCGGATTGTGGTAATCGACAAAAATCGCTTTGCCGCCCTTCGGTAGTTTGGCCAACATGTGGTCGACGATTTCTCGTTTTTTGTCGTCGGGCACTTCATGCAGCAAGAAGAAACTACAAATCAAATCGTAATCTTCGCCGACGCCTTCAAAGGTTGACGCGTCACTGCGAATCACTTTGGCCCAATCCATCCCTGTGAGCTTTTTGCTGCCGTGCTCGATTTGAATCGGCGTGATGTCGGTCAGGTGAAATACGCCAGCAGGGCCAACACGTTTTGCGGCGCGGGCGACCAGATCGCCATACACGTGCGCTAACTGCCATACGCGCATGCCGGGCTGGATTTCATTGAGGTACATGCGCATCAAGCGTTGATCATTCAAAAACAACAGTACGCGCACGACGATATTGCGATCCAGTACTTTTACCCATTTCGGGTCGACATAAGCCCAATCATAGACTTCGGTCATGTACTCAGGAACGCCGTCGTAGTACGGGTCGGTAATCAGTTTGGGATGATTTTGCGTCATGGCGGCATTCCTTGTGCAGTGAGCTTGTATTTCTGTTTGAGATTAAGCCAAAAGAGGTAGGGTGAGTTTGCGTTAAACCAAATTCAGCTTGATTAAATCAAGTTTTGAAAAAAGCAAAGTGTTGTGTTTTTGAGAATGAAAATATCATCCGACATACGGGATGGATTGTCGTTTTGAGGGTGTATTGATTGCAATTTATTTATATTAATTGGATCTAGGCGTATACCTAGCCCATGGGTTATGTTGCAGCGCGGCATTTTACATGGTGCACGGGAATACCCTCACTGTGTAAAAAAACCAAATGCCTAGAGTGCTGCAGCCAAAATGGGGAAATTCCCGTAGATTGAGGCCAAAGAAATGAGCTTAGAGGTAGGTATGAATTGTCGTCATGTTGAGCCCAGTCTGTTGTGGCAACATTTTGCGGTGCTGTGCGCTTTTCCGCGTCCATCCCATCACGAAGCCGCGCTGCGCGCGCACATTCAAGCGTGGGCGGATCAACTGGGTTTGGCTAATGAGCTTGATGCGGTCGGTAATCTATTGATTCGCAAGCCCGCAACGCTGGGCATGGAAGACAAATTGGGCGTGGTGCTGCAGGGCCATTTGGATATGGTGGCGCTGAAAAATGAAGCGACCCAGCATGATTTTCTGCGTGACCCAATTAAAACCTATATCGCCGATGGCTGGATGCATGCCGATGGCACGACCTTGGGTGCCGACAATGGCATTGGCGTAGCCGCCGCTTTGGCTATTCTCGAAAGCAACGATATTGCACATGGTCCGCTGGAAGTATTGCTGACCATTGATGAAGAGTCGGGCATGACCGGCGCCAAAGGCTTGCAGCCCGATTGCTTGCAAGGGCAATTGCTGTTTAATTTGGATACCGAAGACTGGGGCGAGCTGTATGTGGGCTGTGCAGGTGGCGTCGATGTGACCGTGAGCCAAACGCTGAATCCTGAAAGCATGCCGGCGGGTTGGGTGGTGCGTGATATTGCAATTACCGGCCTGAAGGGCGGTCATTCTGGCGTAGATATTCATTTGGAGCGGGGTAATGCCATTAAGCTATTATCTTGCTTCTTGTTTAGAGCAATACCTCAGTTTGATTTGCGCGTGGTAAGTATTCGTGGCGGCTCTTTGCGCAATGCTTTACCGCGTGAAGCCTTTGCTCGCGTGGCGATTCCGGCCTGTGATGCTGTTAAATTTAAGGAAGTTGCGGAGCAATGCGTGGCCGATTGGCGAGCGGCATTGAGTCGTGTCGAGCCAGAGATCAAGATGACATTGTGCGAAGCGCAGGCTGAAGAAGTGCTTAACGCTGCGGACAGTGCCAAAGTGGTTAATTTATTACTGGCTTTGCCGCATGGGATTCGCCGTTGGAGCCAGGAAGTCGCTGGCGTGGTAGAAAGCTCGAATAATCTGGGCGTGGTGCAGTTTGAAGGGCGACGTTTTGAATCGGTCTTGATGGTGCGGTCTTTGACTGATTTTGGCGTGGCCGAGTTGACGAAAACCATACGTGCCGTGGCGCGCTTGGCTGGATTTTCGGTCGACAGCGGCGGGGCGTATCCGGGCTGGGCACCCAATTTGCAGTCGCGCGCTTTGTTGGTGCTGCAACAGGCTTATCAAGCCTTGTACGGTGCTGCGCCTTTGGTCAAAGTGATTCACGCTGGTTTAGAGTGTGGCTTGATTGGCAAGGCATATCCACAGCTGGAAATGGTGTCGTTTGGGCCGACGATTCGCGGCGCACACTCGCCGGATGAGCGCGTTAACATCGCATCGGTGACGCAATTTTGGCAATTGCTTAAAACGAGTTTGGCGGCAGTGCCAAGCAAAGATTAAGCCCTATTTTGCACACAAGCTCACTAAACCCCGCAGATTGAAGCGGGGTTTTTGTTTTTTTGCCGTCTGGGTATTACTGTATGGGGCATTAAAGCGACTTTGTCGTATGCTCTTATGTTGATAGACAAAAGTTTCCTTGCTTCGTTGTCTCGCCTTGTCGTACCAAAGTACTGCCTGCGGCTTCGACGCCTAGCTATAAAACTTTTGTATGGTATTTTTATGAAAAATTGGCGTTTTTGGTCGAATTGGCCGCAAAGTCTGCAAAAGAAAATCCAGCGCAATTGGCCGTGGGCTTTGGCGTATTTGGCGATTGCATCCCTGCTCACCGCGACGGTGTTGTACGCATGGCAAGACTATCGGTGCGATGTGTTTCAGCGCGAAGCGACGATGGCGCAAGATTTGCTCTGGCAAGAGCAAGAGATACGCGGCCGCCTACAAAGCAATCAAAATGTTTTAGAAAACCTCGCTTATGGCCTCGCTTCAGATAGCGTTGGACAGGCGGACTTTCGCTCGCGCGCCGAAAGCTTAATGAAGTCCAATCCAGAAATTATCTCGATTGAATGGGTGAATGCTAGAGGGGAGCGCGGTGATGGTTTTCCTAACTTTGCCCGTCGCCCTGACAGCTTGGTGGCCTTGGATGACTCATTACTGACCGAAGTCATTGATGGCGCAGCGACCTTGGGTTATCCGATGGTCACCAATGTGATTTGGCGCTCCTCACCGCAGATTGTGCATGTGGTGCCGTTTTTCCATGAAACCGAATACCAAGGTGCGGTACTGGCTGTGTATGACTTGTCGGTCTTGCTTTTGCAGCGCGTGCCATGGTGGATGGTGCAGCGCTATCAATTGCAGTTGGTCGATAGCAATAATCAAGTAATAGCACCTAATCGCTATCATTCGCGCTTACGTGGTGACGATATCCGTGAAGTGCCATTTGGCGGCGTCTCGCAGCAGAATTTGCGATTACTGGCCAAGGCGGTTGACCCAGTTAGTAAACCAGCAAATTTTTGGTTGGTGGGTTTGATTTCAGCTTTGCTCTTGCTGTTGCTCTGGGCCTTAAAACTATTGCGCCAACGTATGCGGGAGCGGCAACAGGCCGAATCGGCATTGCGTGATGAAATTTTGTTTCGCTCTGCGATGGAAAATTCACTGGTCACCGGCCTGCGCGCGATGGATACCGATGGCAAACTCAGCTACGTGAATCGTGCTTTTGCCGATATGGTGGGTTGGTCGGAGGCCGAATTGGTCGGCGCTAAACCACCAATGCCATTTTGGCCGCCAGAATGTATTGATGAATGCGCTCGCGCTTATCAATCGATTTTGCTGGGTGATTGCCCCGCCAATGGCTTTGAGCTGCGCTTTATGCGCAATGATGGCGAGCGATTTGATGTGCGGCTCTATTCGTCGAAACTCATCGATAGTCAGGGGCAGCATCGCGGCTGGATGGCGTCGATGTATGACATCACGGAGCTGAAACAAGAGCGCGAAGCATTGGCGAGCTCACGCCAGCAATTGCGTACTGTGTTGGCTGGTTTAGAGGTGGCTGTGTCGGTCAGTGATTTAGAAACAGGGGTGATGCTGTACCGCAATCGTCATCATAGTAATACCTTTCCGATTCCAAAAAATGCTGAAACCTATTGTCTCTTACAATGGCGCTCATCCTTGCTCATCGAAGAAAGAGTGTTTGAAACAGTGGATATGATCACGGGGCGGCTGTATCAAATCGAACAGCGCATCGTGGATTGGGTGGGTAATCGCAGTGCAATGTTGGAAATTTGTACTGATATTACGGCAAGGCAGCAGGCGCAAGAGTTAGAGCGAACGCGCAATGATATGGTCCAGCACACGGCGCGGCTGGTGAATATGGGCGAGTTAGCCTCCAGCTTGGCGCATGAGCTGAATCAACCCTTGGCAGCGATTGCCAGCTATAGCGCGGCTTGTGAAACGATGCTCTATAAGCCCGATCCACCGATCGGCAAAGTGCAAGAAACCTTGGTCAAGATGACCGCCCAAGCGCGCCGAGCCGGGCAGATTATTCGTGGGATACGGCAGTTTGTTGTAAAACGGGCACCTAGTCGTGAGGTATGCGAGCTTCAAGAACTCATTAGCGTGCCTTTGCAGCTATTAGACCCCACAGCGCATAAACTAAAAGCCAGCATCGTGCTGGAGTTGCCCGATGATTTGCCATCGTTTTATGGTGATGCGGTGATGTTGGAGCAAGTGTTGCTCAATTTGATCAAAAATGGTTTGGAAGCCATGAGCGAAACGCCGGTCGCACGCCGAAAAATTATCGTTCGTGCTGCGGTACTGGATGACATGTTGCAAGTCACCGTCATCGACCATGGCAGTGGCTTGGCTGATCCTGCACAGCTCTTCCAGCCGTTTTATACCACCAAGTCTGAAGGTATGGGCATGGGACTGAATATTTGCCGCTCGGTGATCGAGCAGCATCGAGGCCATTTATGGGCCGAACCGAATCCGGATGGCGGCACGCAAATGCGTTTCCGTCTGCCCTTTGATACCAATAATTCTAATGAGGATACACCATGAAAGCAGTTGCACCCGTTGCCGCACCGATTCGCACTGTTGCGGTGATTGATGATGATGAGGCCGTGCGTGATTCGCTCGGGCTTTTGCTAGAAACACATGATTGCCCTGTGTTGACTTACGCTTCCGCCGAGGCTTTTCTGGATGAGGGCGATGTGAGTCGTTTCGCCTGTTTGATCGTCGATGTCCGCATGGATGGCATGAGTGGCTTGGAGTTGTTTGCTGAATTACGCGAAGGCAGCTATTTACCGCCAGTGATCTTCTTGACTGGGCATGGTGATGTGCCGATGGCGGTGAACGCGCTGAAAGATGGTGCCAGTGATTTTATGGAAAAGCCGTGCGACCAAGATCAGTTGTTGGCGCGAGTTCAAGCATGTTTGGCGGAAGATTTACAGCGCCGTGGCAGTGCAAAACATCAGGAAAAAGTGGTTGAGTTGTTAGCCGACCTGACGCCGCGTGAGCGCGAAGTGTTGCAAGAAATTTTACTTGGCAAACTTAATAAACAAATTGCCAATCGACTTGATATCAGCACCAAAACGGTTGAAGTCCACCGAGCACGGATCTTCACCAAAATGCGTGTGCATTCAGCGATGGAACTGGCAGCGATGCTCAAAGAAATTCCTGTTGGCGAGTGGTTTGTTGACTAAAGGGTATGCGATTGAAAGCCCCTAAGGTATTTACCCTAGGTTGAATACGCGTCCGGTAATTACCTGATTTGCATCATGGTGTAGTCTGCGTATTCTTACTACAACCGAAGGCAAGGCCGCTCTCGGTAAAACATAAAATCTGGAGAACACGATAATGCGCCTTACAAAGTTGGGTCTATTGCTAGCCGGTATGGGTTTAACCTTGGCGGCTCATGCCGCTGAAGTTGAAGTGCTACATTTTTGGACGTCTGGCGGCGAAGCGAAATCCGTTGCTGAATTGAAAAAAATGATGGAAGCGCAGGGTTTTACTTGGAAAGACTTTGCCGTAGCCGGCGGTGGTGGTGAAAACGCAATGACGGCACTCAAAACGCGCGTAGTGTCAGGCAACCCGCCAGCGGCAGCCCAAATTAAAGGCCCATCGATTCAAGAGTGGGGTAGTGAAGGCGTTTTGGCTTCGATTGATGATGTGGCCAAAAAAGGCGGCTGGGATAAATTACTGCCGCCTGTGGTATCGAACGTGATGAAATTCAAAGGCCAATACGTTGCCGCGCCAGTGAATGTGCATCGCGTGAACTGGATGTGGGTGAATCCTGAATTACTTAAAAAAGCCAACGCCAAGATTCCAACTACATGGGATGAGTTTTTTGTCACTGCAGCAGCACTACAAAAAGCCGGCATTCAGCCTGTTGCTTATGGTGGTCAGCCATGGCAAGACAGCACCGTTTTTGAATCGATTGCCTTAGGTGTTGGCGGTGTTGATTTCTATAAAAAAGCGTTTATCCAACTTGACCAAGGCACTTTGAGCGGCCCAACGATGATCAAAGTGTTGGAAACCTACAAAAAAATCAAACCGTTGACCGATAAAAACAGCGCAGGCCGTGAATGGAATCTGGCAACCAGCATGGTGATTAACGGCAAGGCCGGTATGCAATTTATGGGTGATTGGGCCAAAGGCGAATTTATGGCTGCGGGTAAAGCGCCAGGCAAAGATTTTATTTGCGTAGCCGCACCTGGCACTGAAAACGCCTACACCTTTAATATCGATAGTTTTGCGATGTTTAAGCTCAAAAATAAAGATGTTGTGAAAGGTCAGCAAGCCTTGGCGACTACCTTGATGAGCCCAGAATTCCAAGAGTTGTTCAACTTGAATAAAGGCTCTATCCCTGCCCGCATGGGGGTGGATATGGCTAAATTTGACGAATGCGCTAAAAAATCAGCGGCAGACTTCAAAACGACCTCAGGCAAAGGGACTTTAGTACCGTCTTGGGCGCATGGCATGGCCATGAAATCGGCCACGCAAGGTGCGTTTTTTGATGTCGTTACCCAATTCTGGAATGACGACAAAATGAGCGCCAAAGATGCGGCAAGCCAACTCGCGAAAGCCGCGAAGACGATGTAATGCTTGGGTGAGGCGTGAAGGGTGAGGTGTGAGGGGTTAAAATCTCGGCAGTTTTTCACCTCACTCCTTACACCTAACTCCTCACTTCTCCCGGAGATCTCAATGACTACGCCTGTCCGTGCGGCCCAATATGGGTTTGCGGAGCGCTGGCTGCCGCGCCTCGTTTTAGCCCCATCGCTTTTGCTGACCTTGGTTTTTTTATATGGATTTATCGCGTGGAATGGGTACTTGTCGTTGACCACTTCGCGAATGCTGCCCAACACCGAATGGGCAGGTTTGGCCCAGTACGCCGCGCTATTTGACAATGAACGCTGGTGGGTTGCGGTTCGAAATCTAGTTATTTTTGCGGTGCTGTTTATTGGTGGCGCAATGGGTATCGGCGTGGTGTTGGCCGTTTTGCTCGATCAAAAAATCCGCCTCGAAGGCGCGATTCGCACGATTTATCTCTACCCGATGGCACTGTCTTTCATCGTAACGGGTACGGCGTGGAAATGGATTTTGAATCCGGGTCTGGGCATTGAAAAATTGATGCACGATTGGGGCTTTACCAGCTTTACGTTTGATTGGTTGGTCAATTCCGATATGTCAATTTACACCGTCGTGTTGGCCGGTTTGTGGCAATCATCTGGCTTTGTGATGGCGCTGTTTTTAGCAGGGCTGCGCGGCGTGGATGATTCGATTATCAAAGCAGCGCAAATTGATGGTGCGAGTTTGCCACGGATATATTGGAAAATTATTTTACCGGCGCTGCGCCCCGTGGTGTTTTCTACGCTGATGGTGCTGGCGCACATCGCGATTAAGAGTTTCGATTTGATTATGGCCTTGACGGGCGGCGGCCCAGGCTATTCATCCGATGTGCCTGCCACTTTTATGTATTCGATGGCGTTTACACGTGGACAAATGGGCGTTGGTGCAGCCAGCGCGATGATGATGCTGATGGCAGTCGCCGCGATTGTGGTGCCGTATCTGTATTCTGAGTTGAGGAAGGATAAAGATGCTTAGCACTCTGAAAGCTACTCAAAAACTGTCATTTAACGATGCCATCTGGAGAGCGAAATGACCCAAGATCGTTTTTGGCGCGCAATGATTTATGCCGCGTTGGTGTTTGCGGCGCTGTATTACTTGATTCCGCTCTACGTGATGCTCACGACGTCCGTCAAAAGTATGGATGAAATTCGGGTCGGCAATTTACTCTCTTTGCCGCAAAGTATTAGCTTTGCCGCGTGGGATAAGGCGTGGAGCACCGCGTGTACTGGTGCGTCGTGTGAGGGCTTGTCGGGCTACTTTATGAACTCAGTCAAGATGGTGATTCCAGCGGTGCTGATTTCTACGGTGCTGGGGGCAATCAATGGTTATGTCTTATCCAAATGGCGCTTTCCCGGCTCGAATGTCGTGTTTGCGATGATTTTGTTTGGCGTGTTTATGCCGTTCCAAGTGTTGTTGCTACCGATGGCGCAAACCTTGGGTTGGTTGGGGATTGCCAGCACGACGACGGGCTTGGTGTTTGTGCATGTGGTGTGCGGTTTGGCCTCGACCACACTGTTTTTTCGCAATTACTACGTCGGGATTCCTGATGAACTTATTAAAGCTGCGCGTTTGGATGGCGCTGGTTTTTGGCGGATTTTCTGGCGCATCATTTTACCAATGAGCACGCCGATCATCATGGTGACCTTGATTTGGCAATTTACCAATATCTGGAATGATTTCTTATTCGGCGTGGTGTTCTCCGCTGGTGATAGTCAGCCGATTACGGTGGGGCTGAATAATATGGCCAATACATCAACGACGGTGAAGGAATACAACGTCGATATGGCTGCGGCTTTGATTGCCGCACTGCCGACCATCGCAGTGTATGTGTTCTGCGGAAAGTATTTTGTGCGCGGTTTATCGGCAGGTGCCGTCAAAGGCTAAAAAAACTAGTCCACGAAAGGCACGAAAAACACGAAAAGAAAACCAAATCAAGTTAAGTCAACGTTTGAGTTTGTTCGTGCCTTTCGTGCTTTTCGTGGACAAATCGTCCTTCGTACTAAAAAACTGGAGAACAAAATGGGCGCTTTGGCCATTAAAAATATCACGAAGACTTTCGGCGATACGCAGATTTTGAAAGGTATCAATATTGAAATTGAAGCTGGAGAATTTCTGATTTTGGTGGGGCCTTCGGGCTGCGGCAAATCGACGTTGATGAATATTATTGCGGGGCTAGAAAGCCCGACCACGGGCGATGTATGCATCGCAGATCGTATCGTCACTGGCGTCGCACCGAAAGACCGTGATATCGCGATGGTATTCCAAAGCTACGCGCTGTACCCAACGATGACAGTGCGGCAAAACATCGCCTTTGGTTTGGAAACGCGTGGCGTACCGAAGGCCGAGCAAAATGAAATCATCGCCCGCGTCGCCAAGATGCTGCAAATGGATCATTTATTAGATCGTAAACCCGCAGCGCTTTCCGGTGGACAGCGCCAACGGGTGGCGATGGGGCGCGCATTGGCGCGTAATCCAAAGCTATTTCTATTCGACGAGCCGCTCTCGAATTTGGATGCCAAATTGCGTGTTGAAATGCGTGTTGAGATCAAGCAATTGCACCAACGATTAAAAACAACGATTGTCTACGTGACGCATGATCAAATCGAAGCGATGACGCTTGGCGACAAAATCGCCGTAATGAAAGACGGCGTGATTCAGCAATTTGGCCTACCGCAAGATATTTACGAAAACCCAGCCAATTTATTTGTCGCGAGCTTTATTGGCTCGCCGTCGATGAATTTTATTCCCTGCCATTTGGTCGAGCATGATGGTGAGATTGGTGTGTCTTTGCAAGGTATGGGCAACCCGTACTTTGTGGCACTCGCGCAGCGCCCAGAATTACGGCAACGTTTGGGCGATAAGATCACGCTAGGGATTCGGCCAGAGCAACTCGATGTGGCCGAAGCCGCATCAACGGCGCTGGAATGCAAAGTGAAAATCACCGAGCCTACGGGCCCCGATACGATGGTGTACACCGAAATCAACGGTACCGAAGTCATCGCCCGCGTCCACCCCCGTGTCGTTCCCCCAAAAGGGCAGAGCATCAAGCTGGTGCTGGATACCAAAAAAGTGGTGTTGTTTGATCCGGCAACGGAAATGCGGATTTAAGCGACTAAGTCTCTATAAAAGTTCAAAACCATTCATTGAAATCGTCATACCGGCGAAGGCCGGTATCCAGAGCTAACGTAAAATTAACATTGCCGCTGGATTCCGGCCTACGCCGGAATGACGAATCATTATTTTAATTTGGTTAATTTATGTGGATAGATGGTCGCAGAACCGTGGTGTTTTTCATTGCGCACTCCAGTCACGCGGGGTACAGCAATACCTCATACCCCGCGTTTGCTGCACGGCTAAAAAAGGCTTTCAGATCGCGAAAATGCTCTGGCAACTGAGCATGGGAATCGTCTTCCAGCCAAACATCGGCATGATAGGCGTCTTCTGATACATCGCCGAGCGCAGCAAGCAGCCTATCCTCATCCCAAAAGCCAAATAATTTGGCCTGAGCAGCGACCAGCTCAGCATTAATCAACATGCAACCATTATACATTGCCTGATCGATCTGCCTTTCGCTGGCAAAACCGCAGCCTTGCAAAGCTTCGCGCAATACATCCCACGCGGTTTCAAGGCAAACTTCGTCTGTTGCCGGATGCTGGCTCTCGAGTCCATCAATTTGCTCATCAGATTGGTTGCTGAGCAAACCAGCCGGATAGGCTTTATAAAAGAAACTCATACTCATATTAGGTATACCCTGATAATCATTGTTCAAAAATAGCTACGGACACATACCCGTCAAGGCAAACCATCCGGATCGGGTTTGAGCGTATCGCGGCAGTAAGCAATCAGCTTTTCAAGATCAGCAACATTGGTCGATCCGACTTCCCGCTGACGAGCCAATTGCCGTGCAGCCAGCTCTTCAAACTCGGCCAACTGATTACCCCAGATTAAATAGGCGTAGTCAAATAGTTGCCCTAAACTATTTTGTGTTGTACTGAACTTACGTAAATACTCACGATTAAGCGTATTGATACCGGCAATGCTGTCGCTAAGTTTGAGCATCGTCGGTACACGCTGCAAAGCTCACCTCGGTGAGCCAATTCATTTCCTCGATTGAACGGCAGAAATCGTACAAAATCGTTTGACCTGTTTTGGTCCATACCTCCCCTGCTGCAGGGAGGCTCACCACTAAATTATAGTGACTCGCTTTTTCTGCAGGCACCCCCAGCAGATCTTGCTCTGCTTTGGCACGCAGCATTCCTGCACGTTCGCTATAAACATTGAATTTTATTTTTGCGCTGAGATTATGTGGTCTACCTTCACTCATCACAGACAACTCGCAGCAAACTCCATTTTGCTCACGCCTAAATTCACACGACGGGTTGTAGCCCGGGTCATAACGGATAAACCCGAGCGCAGCCAATGGCGCAGCAAGACGTTCAGCAAAGCCCTCATAAATCTGCGCTTTAGTAAGCGGTTTATTGCGCAGTTTCAACTTGGGGTCAAGCGCCTGTAACATTGGCAGCGCCGTCTCAGGAATGACCTTATTTTCTTCGTTCGGCTCAAAATAGATGCCCTTTTGCAAATCAGCGATGGCTAAACGCAAATGCCGCGCCAGCGGCAATACGGCGCGCAGCAGGCGCTCTGCGTGCTCTGGTGCCACCGAAATCAGCCAACCTTTGGTTTGCAAAGCCAATACTTCAGCCAAGACATCGCGCCCCCCCCCAGATTGGATCGCTCGGCGTAATGATGCTGAGCAGTCGGCTGGCAAAGCGAGTCAAACGCAGTTGCTGTGCGCCATTGGGTGGTGTACCCACTTCGCTAAAGTTTTTAATCACATACCCGACATCCTCTTCGGCATAGACGAACCACGCCACTATGTTGCCGTTCCGCGTGTCGGAATCAACATCCATCAAAAAAATCTGATAAGTCACAACTGCCTCCCTTCTGCGCTGGGGTCCAAGTCCACAGCGCATAGATTATTTTCAAAATACGGTTTGTTTTGTAATCGGTGTTCAAATGCAGCGAGCGATACAGAGGCCGTCTGCGGTGTTGCTGCGCGCCGTGCGCTGGCTAAACTCAGCCCGTAAAAAAGCCGTTAACTTGATGAAGTAAACGGCTGTTTGAGGTTTGGTTTCCGCCTTAGCTAGGCTTGGTTTCGATCAGCGCTGCTCGCTCTGAAACCCGCTGATGGTATTGTTGCAACACAGGGAAGTGCTGTGCCCATGCAATGTCGGGTAGGCGTAGATCGAGGTAATCGAGCATGCAAATGACACTGACATCGGCAATGCTGTAGGCGTCGCCTGCAAACCAGCGTTTTTCTTCGAGCTGGCTTTCTAATGCAGCCAAGCCGCGAGTAATCTTGCCGTTTTGGCGCGCGACTGCCTCAGTGCTTTGTTGTTTAGCTGGTCGGCGGCTTTCCATCACGATAGCGACGGCTGCATCGCAAATGCCATCGGCGAGCGCTTCGGTGCGTTTGGCGCAGATCATCGGGCGCTGATCGGCGGGATAGAGCTTGCAGACTGGGGATAGGTAATCGAGATGCTCGGCAATCACACTGGAATCGTAAATCACGCGACCATCATCGAGTACCAGTACCGGCACTTTGCCCAGCGGATTGTAGGTTTGAATTGTGTCGTCGTTCTCGCCCGGCTTGGCTTCGATCAATTCAAAGTCGATTTTCTTTTCCGCTAAAACAACGCGAACTTTACGACCGAAAGGGCTGAGCAGGGCGGTTATGAGCTTCATTTGGATTAAGTTCTCTTGAGACCGAAGTAAGATTCTATGGGGCGTAGGTAAGTTAGGCTAGTGAATCTATGGCAATGCAACAAAAATGCCTCGGTTTACGAGGCATTTTCATTACTTATCATTTCAGTGTGGTGACTAAGCGATACGTGCATAGCCCGGCAGCGTTAAAAATTCGATAAATTCATCTGCAGTGGTGATTTGGTCGAATAATTTGGCCGCCTCATTGAGTGTGTCGCTATATCGTCCTTGCGCTTCAATTTTGGCGACTTCCTCTGGCAACCATTGCTTAAACAACTCAACCGTCACTTTTCGTCCATCGACCAAAACGCCTTTGTCGGAACGCAGCCATTGCCAAATTTGCGAGCGGCTAATTTCGGCGGTGGCAGCGTCTTCCATTAGATTATGAATCGGCACACAGCCCATACCGGCCAACCAAGACGCTAAATATTGCACGCCGACAGAAATATTCCCGCGTAGACCCGCTTCGGTAATCGGTTGCTCGGGTTGGAAGTTGAGCAAATCCACAGCTGCACTCACTACATCAGGCCGCTGTTTCTCAATTTGATTCGGCTTGTCGCCCAATATCGCATCCCACGCGGCCATCGCTACGGGCACCAGACCCGGATGCGCGACCCAGCCACCATCGTAACCGTCGCCCGCATCTCGCTCTTTGTCTGCGCGAACTTGGCTCATCGCACGCTCATTGGCAACCAGATCGGTTTTGACTGGAATATACGCTGACATACCGCCCATAGCTGGCGCGCCACGGTGATGGCAGGTTTTGAGTAGTAATAAAGAGTACGCCCGCATAAACGGCACGGTCATTGTGATTTGGCTGCGATCAGCAAGGCAAAAGTTGCTGTCCATACGGAATTTTTTGATGCAGCTAAAAATATAATCCCAACGGCCAGCATTCAGCCCTGATGAATGCTCGCGCAATTCATACAGAATTTCGTCCATTTCAAACGCCGCTAAAATGGTTTCAATCAGCACTGTGCCTTTAATACAGCCATGCGGTGCAGCTAGCTCAGCCTCGGCCCAAGTGAACACATCGTTCCATAGCCGTGCTTCAAGGTGCGACTCCATCTTGGGAAGATAGAAATAACACGATGTGCCTTGGCTGAGTCGATATTGCAGATTGTGAAACACGACCAAGCCAAAATCAAATAGCGAGCCCGACATGATTTCACCGTCGACTTCGAGGTGTTTTTCCATCAAGTGCCAGCCACGTGGACGAATAATCAGCGTCGCGATGTCACCATTGAGCGCATACACTTTGCCATCGGGGCTGGTGTAGCTAATTTCGCGGCGGTAGGCGTCGCGAACATTGATTTGCCCGATGATTTGATTATCCCAAGTGGGCGTGTTGGAATCTTCAAAATCAGCCATGAATGATTTCGCACCGGAATTGAGTGCATTAATCATCATTTTTCGCTCGACTGGCCCGGTGATTTCAACGCGGCGATCGAGCAAATCGGTAGGGAGTGGACTGATTTGCCAGTCGCCAGCACGAATATGCGCGGTCTCAGGCAGAAAATCAGGTTTGATACCCGCATCGAGTTGCGCTTGGCGTGCGGTGCGCGCGGCCATCAGTTCACGGCGGCGGGGTTCAAATTGGCGATGCAGTTTAACCAAAAAATCGAGTGCGGCAGGGGTGAGTACGCTGCTCACCTCAAGGCTGGTTTGGCCTTTAATTCGCATATTCATCGTGATACTCCCAAGCTGAAGGCAGAGATGGCAGATCCGTGGATCTGCCATGTGGGTATTGCTAGCTAGGCTTTATTTAGTATTGCCTAGCGGTAAATACATCAATGAAACTGCTCGGCCTCGGTTGACCCTGTCAGTGCCGTGGTCGACGATTTACCCTGCTGAATCACTTGTGTTACTTGGTCAAAGTAGCCAGTGCCCACTTCGCGCTGATGTTTGACTGCAGTAAAGCCGCGATTGGCAGCCGCGAATTCTGCTTCTTGTAATTCAACAAACGCCGACATGCCGTTGCGGGCATAGCCGTGCGCGAGGTTGAACATGCCGTAGTTCAGAGCATGAAAGCCAGCCAAGGTGATGAACTGGAATTTGTAGCCCATTGCACCGAGTTCTTTTTGGAACTTGGCAATCGTTGCGTCATCGAGGTTTTTCTTCCAGTTAAATGACGGCGAGCAGTTGTAGGCCAACATTTTTCCCGGGAATTTGGCATGAATCGCTTCGGCAAATTTGCGTGCGTATTCCAAATCAGGTTTGCCTGTCTCACACCAAACCAAATCGGCATAAGGGGCATAGGCCAGGCCGCGAGAGATTGCTTGGTCTAGACCTGGATACGTCTTATAAAAACCTTCCATCGTGCGCTCGCCAGTGCAGAAAGGCTTGTCGTTGTCGTCAACGTCGCTGGTGAGCAAATCAGCAGCTTCGGCGTCGGTACGTGCCACGATAATCGTCGGCACGCCCATCACGTCAGCAGCCAAGCGCGCAGCGACGAGTTTTTCAATCGCTTCACGCGTTGGCACCAAGACTTTACCGCCCATGTGACCGCATTTTTTCACTGAAGCGAGTTGGTCTTCAAAGTGAACACCCGCTGCACCCGCTTCAATCATGGCTTTCATCAATTCGAACGCATTCAGCACACCACCAAAACCCGCTTCGGCATCGGCCACAATCGGTGCGTAAAAATCAATGCTGTCATCGCCTTCGGAATGATTGATTTGGTCGGCACGAGCGAGCGTGTTATTGATGCGGCGCACGACTTGCGGCACTGAATTGGCTGGATACAGCGATTGGTCGGGATACATTTCACCCGCTTGATTAGCATCCGCTGCGACTTGCCAGCCGGACAGGTAAATGGCTTTTAGGCCTGCTTTAACTTGTTGCATCGCTTGATTGCCGGTGAGCGCACCCAAAGCATGCACGTATGGTGTGTCGTGCATCAGACGCCAAAGTTTATTGGCGCCATGGGTGGCGAGCGTGTATTCCTGTAGCAATGTGCCACGTAGTCGATCAACATCCGCTGCTGTGTAAGGGCGACTGATGCCTTTCCAACGCGGGTTAGTCTGCCAGTCGTTTTCGATTGCTGCGATGCGTTGTGCTTGCGTGCTCATACTGATCTCCGTGTTGGTGAGGGCTTAAGTAGATAGGCAAAAATTTTCTTACGTCGTTGTCTCGCCTTGTCGTACTAGATGTACTGCCTGCGGCTTCGACGCCTTGTCATAAATTTTTTGCAGGAGTACATATCGCTTTCATTGAAGCAGGTTTTTTTTGCACCGCAATAAATTATTGCGGTGCACCATAGTGTAGTCGATTTTTTTTGACTACATATTGGGACTTGTCCGTAGTGGTGAGCGATGAGCTGCAACCATTTCGTGCTGTGAGGAAGGAAGAGTCGAAACAATTAAATTCAGGTGGGCGCGGTGTACGAAAGCAATTGGTCGGTATTGTCGAATTCATGCCGCAATTTTGATTGTACAATACGTCGCCTTGCCCTTGAAATGAGTGTGGTTATCCCCATTTCATACGAGAACGTAACAGTGGAGTTATCCAGAAATGAGTCAAGACAATCAACAAGATCAAAGCAATGAAGTGGTAGCAGAGCCGCTAGAGACGGTAGAAACAGTTGCTGCTGAAGCCGCAGCAGAAGGCGACAATCAACTTGATACACAATTGGCCGCTGCGTTGGCTGATTTAGAAAAAGCGCGTCAGGATATTTTGTATGTCCGCGCAGAAGCAGAAAATGCACGCCGCCGTGCACTTGAAGAAAACGAAAGAACCCGCAAATTTGCCGTTGAAAAATTTGCCCGTGAAGTGATTGCAGTGAAAGACGCCATCGATATGGCCTTGCTGGATCAATCGGGTAATTTTGAAGGCTTAAAAACAGGTGTTGATTTGACGGCGAAAAGTTTAACGACGGTATTCGAAAAGTTCGACCTACTTGAAATTAATCCAATCGGCGAAAAATTAGATCCAAATAAACACCAAGCGATCTCAATGGCACCGAGCGACGAAGAAGCCAACACGGTGATTCAAGTGATGCAAAAAGGCTATGAATTGTCGGGTCGTGTGATTCGTCCGGCCATGGTGATTGTGTCTGCGCCAAAATAATATTGAAACAAAAATGATTGAGTGGTCTTGAAATGGTAATGGCTATCCCCACTTGATTATTAAGGTTATTTAAACAATCAGCTCCGTAAGTTTTTAAGAAAAAGTTCTTTGGCATCGTTGTTTTGTCTTGGCGCTTTTCTTAGTACACACGTGAGCAGCAACGTTAAAAAAGGAAGATAAAAAAATGGCAAAAATTATTGGTATCGACTTAGGTACAACGAACTCATGTGTTTCTGTGATCGAAAACGGTCAACCTAAAGTCATCGAAAACGCCGAAGGCGCGCGCACCACACCGTCAATCATTGCATATCAAGAAGACGGCGAAATTTTGGTAGGTGCTCCTGCTAAACGCCAAGCGGTAACCAATCCAAAAAATACTTTGTACGCAGTAAAGCGTTTGATTGGCCGCAAGTTCGTCGACAAAGAAGTGAAAAAAGACATCGACTCAATGCCATTCACGATTGTGGCTGCAGACAATGGCGATGCTTGGGTTTCAGTTCGCGACAAAAAAATGGCTCCACCGCAAATTTCTGCTGAAATCTTGCGCAAAATGAAAAAAACGGCTGAAGACTACCTCGGTGAAGAAGTAACTGAAGCCGTCATTACCGTTCCTGCTTACTTTAACGATAGCCAACGTCAAGCGACTAAAGACGCAGGCCGTATCGCTGGTTTGGACGTAAAACGTATCATCAATGAGCCAACAGCTGCGGCAATGGCGTTTGGTATGGACAAAGTTGGCCAAGGCGATCGCAAAGTTGCTGTGTATGACTTGGGTGGCGGTACGTTTGATATTTCGATTATCGATATCGCTGACGTTGATGGCTCAACTGCATTTGAAGTGTTGGCAACCAACGGCGATACATTCCTTGGTGGTGAAGACTTCGACCAACGTTTGATGGATTACATCATTGCTGAGTTCAAGAAAGAACAAGGTATTGATCTGAAAAACGACGTAATGGCATTGCAACGTCTGAAAGAAGCGGCAGAAAAAGCCAAGATCGAATTGTCGAGCGGCGCGCAAACAGAAATCAACTTGCCATACGTGACGATGGATGCAACTGGTCCTAAGCATTTGGTATTGAAAATCACTCGTGCGAAATTTGAATCATTGGTTGATGATTTGATCGCTCGCTCAATCGAGCCATGCAAGATCGCGTTGAAAGACGCAGGTCTGAAAGCATCGGACATCGATGATGTGATTTTGGTGGGCGGTCAAACGCGTATGCCAAAAGTAATGGATGCAGTGAAAGAGTTCTTCGGTAAAGAGCCACGTCGTGACGTGAATCCAGACGAAGCGGTTGCCGTTGGTGCTGCATTGCAAGGTGCGGTATTGGGTGGCGATCGCAAGGACATCTTGCTACTCGACGTTACACCATTGTCATTGGGTATCGAAACTTTGGGCGGCGTGTTGACTAAGCTGATCAAAAAGAACACGACGATTCCAACTAAGGCATCGCAAACGTTCTCAACTGCTGAAGACAACCAAAACGCAGTAACGATTCACGTGTTGCAAGGTGAACGTGAAAAAGCAGCGGCGAATAAATCGCTGGGTCAATTTAACTTGGGTGATATTCCACCAGCAGCACGCGGTGTGCCACAAATTGAAGTGACTTTTGACATCGACGCAAACGGTATCTTGCACGTTGGCGCGAAAGATAAAGCTTCGGGTAAAGAAGCCAAAATCACGATTCAAGCGTC
Organism: uncultured Deefgea sp.; assembly: GCA_963508915.1. GTDB lineage: Bacteria > Pseudomonadota > Gammaproteobacteria > Burkholderiales > Chitinibacteraceae > Deefgea. Next base: position 40,350 of record CAUOZE010000011.1, on the reverse strand, counting down.
ATCAGGTTTGTCAGAAGCTGAAATCGAAGCAATGGTAAAAGACGCTGAGTTGAATGCTGAAGAAGACAAAAAATTGCTTGAACTTGTGCAAGCTCGTAACGCAGGCGAAGGCATGATTCATCAAGTGACTAAGATGCTCGCTGATGCTGGCGACAAAGTGACGGCCGATGAAAAAGTAGCCATCGAAGCCGCCGTGAAAGAGCTGGAAGAAGTAGTGAAAGGCGACGACAAAGAAGTGATCGAAGCCAAAACCGAAGCGCTGATGCAAGCAAGCCACAAAGTTGCTGAGAAAATGTACGCCGAGCAAGCGGCTCCAGAAGCTGGCGCAGCACCTGCTGGTGAGCAAGCGAAAGACGACGGCAACGTGGTTGATGCTGAATTTACCGAAGTGAAAGACGGTAAGTAAGGAGTTAGGCGTGAGGAGTGAGGTGTGAAGCGTAAACATCACGATCTGTTCGCATGGCAAGCTGCGATGCAACTGGTTGAAGACGTCTATGCTTTTACATCCTCGCTGCCGCGTGATGAAGTTTTCAACTTAGTAAGCCAAATGCGCCGAGCATCTGTTTCGGTGCCTAGCAATATTGCCGAAGGTGCTGCCCGGATGTCTGCAAAGGAATTCGGGCATTTTCTTTATATTGCAAGAGGTTCACTGAGTGAATTAGAAACTCAATACTTATTGGTTTGCCGATTAAAAATGGCAGAACCATCGGTAAAACTGGAGGAAGGTTTGAATGAAGTGTTTGGTTTGCTAGGTGGCTTAATTCGCTCGCTCAAACGAGAAGAATAACAACACCTCACACCTCACACCTCACACCTCACATCGAAATGGCAAAAAAAGATTTTTATGACGTTTTGGGCGTCAATCGCGACGCTTCAGACGAAGAAATTAAAAAAGCGTATCGCAAACTGGCGATGAAATACCACCCGGACCGCAATCCGGATAGCAAAGAAGCCGAAGACAAATTCAAGGAAGGCAAAGAAGCCTACGAGATTTTATCGGATGACCAAAAACGTGCTGCCTACGATCAATACGGTCATGCGGGTGTTGATCAGCAAGCTGGCGGCGGTGGTTTTGGTGGTGGCGGCTTTGGCGATTTTGCTGATATTTTTGGCGATATCTTCGGTGGTGGCGCAGGCCGTGGCGGTGGTGGACGCAGCAATGTTTATCGTGGCGCTGATTTGCGTTACAACATGGAAATTACGCTTGAAGATGCCGCACGCGGTGTTGAAAAGCAAATCAAGATTCCATCACATGATGAATGTGAAGTCTGCGATGGTACTGGCGCTAAGCCAGGTACCGAAGCTAAAACGTGTCACACCTGTGGTGGTCATGGACAAGTTCGTGTTTCGCAAGGCTTCTTTAGCGTGCAGCAAACGTGCCCGACATGCCATGGAACGGGCAAATACATTCCTGATCCATGCCGCAATTGTAAAGGCACGGGCCGCGTACAAACGCATAAAACACTCGCGGTTAAGATTCCTTCCGGTGTCGACGAAGGCGATCGAATTCGCTTGAGTGGCGAAGGCGAATCGGGCGTGAATGGTGGCCCTCCAGGCGATTTGTACGTTGTGATTCACGTGAAAGAGCACGCTGTATTTAAGCGTGAAGGCAACGATCTACATTGCGAAATGCCAATTAGCTTTAGCTGCGCAGCTATTGGTGGCGAAATTGAAATCCCGACGCTTTCAGGCAAGGCGCTGATTACGATTCCACCTGAAACCCAAACGGGACAAGTGTTCCGCTTGCGCAGCAAGGGTATCAAAGGTGTGCGTAGCGCGATTACCGGCGACTTGATGTGCCACGTCGTTGTTGAAACGCCAGTGAAGCTCACTTCGCGCCAGAAAGAGTTACTCAAAGAGTTTGAAGAAATCAGCCAAGGCGATTCAGACAAGCACAACCCACGTGCTAAATCGTTTATGGATAAAGTGAAGGATTTCTTTGCGACTTAAGATTTGCAGGATTTAAAACACAATAAAAAAGCCACGATTAAAGTCGTGGCTTTTTGTTAATTGCTGTATTAGTTTTTAGGCTTGAGGGTATTGGCTTTTAGGCATTGTTTAACAGTGCTTGCAGAGCAATACATGTGTGCTTATGGGCGTATTTCGCAGTGGCTGAAATCGACCCAAAGCGGAAGATTTTTGTAGGTTGGCGCTGAGCTTGCGAAGCCCAACAATCGCGGTGAACGTTGGGCTGCATTTCATTTAGCCCAACCTACCGTGCTGCGATTGGCGCCGAATTAGCCGTAAATTAAATTTCACCGTAACGCAATTGCAGCAACGCAGCCATGATAATCGCCAAGGTACAGGGTAGTAGTGCGATGATTGCTGGTGACAGACTAGGGAAAGCCGAGGCTAGTGGCACCGAAATCATCAGACCTTGAACCACACCGAGGATGCCCCCCATCAAGCCAAGGGCAATAGCGATATTGCGGCACAATTGTCCGCGGCGATGTCGGATTATTAAAGCGGTCAACACTGCTAGACTCATACCAAGTATTGTTTGAATTAAGGCGTAGTCCAATTGAACTCCTCTTTGAAGTCAGTGATGTAGCAATTTACTCGGCCTTGTAGCTCGCCAGCATGAAAGCCTGTGTCTGAAAAGTCTTTAACGCCAATTGGAAGGTCGGTTTCTGGCTGACTTGAGCTACTGCACTCGACCCAATGCTGACGTATTTCAATCTTAAATATGATTATGATGAGAATAAAATCCAAGCATCTGCATACTTTTTTGAAGCATCACCAAACATTAAATATACACTTGGCCATATTAATTTTTGCGACTCTGCATAATTAACAATTGCCTCAATTAAGCCAGTTCCTACTGCACTTGTTAGCTCTAAATCTTGTGAATGCATCGCAATTTCAATGCAGCTAAAAATGCTTTTATTAGTTATAGGCTCTGCACTTGCAAAATCAGAGACGATTTGCCGGCCAAGCTCACCAAGCAGTACTGTTATTGGGGGCTCTACTGGTTTCCAATATTCCAAGGCATTACAGTAAATCTCGTGCAAATTTGGCGATAAATTAATCAGTGTTTGAACAAAATTCAAGTATCTACTTTTCATAAATATCTTTGTGATTAAACTATTAAACGCAAATGTTCCGTTTTTGGCCGACAAAAGCCTCTCATCGATTCTAACTCAGCGGTTTCAGGATCGCACTGAGTTCGGTTTTGTGGTGAAAATAGAGGGTGAAATTGTGGTGGTTTGTTCGCAGAGTTGAATTGTTGCTGATACTGTTAGGCAGAAAAAATGGCCAGTGAAATCACTGGCCGTTTTTATGAATTAAACCCCATTAATGCAAAATCTTTATGGCAAGGCGAGATAAGCCAGCAATAAGGATTTTGCTGGACTACTTAAAGTACTTTAGCAATCGCATCGGCTACGTAGTCGATGTTTTTGTTGTTGAGTGCGGCCAAGCAGATGCGGCCAGTCGATACCGCGTAGATGCCGTGCTCTGCGCGCAATACTTCAACTTGATCGGCAGTCAAACCGGTGTATGAGAACATACCGCGTTGTTGTGTTACGAAGCTGAAGTCTTGCGCCACACCGCGAGCGGCTAGCTTTTCAACCAAGCCAGAACGCATGCTGCGGATACGTACGCGCATGCCGCCGAGTTCTTCTTCCCACATCGCGCGCAATTCTGGACTTGCCAATACCGCAGCAACAACAGCGCCACCGTGGATTGGTGGGTTTGAGTAGTTGGTACGGATAACGCGTTTCAGTTGGCTCAATACGCGGCCAGATTCTTCTTTGCTTGAAGTGATGATCGACAATGCACCAACACGCTCACCGTAGAGTGAGAAGCTTTTTGAGAATGAGCTAGAGATTAAGAATTGCAGGCCAGACGCTGCGAAAGCGTTGACTGCCACTGAGTCTTCACTAATGCCTTCAGCAAAACCTTGGTAAGCCATGTCGAGGAACGGTACCAGACCGCGCTCGCGGCAAGCTTCAACCACTTCAGCCCATTGTGCGTCAGACAAATCAGCGCCGGTTGGGTTGTGGCAGCAAGCGTGCAAGATGATCACGGAGCCTGGTTGCAAGCTGAGCAAGTGCGCTTTCATCGCAGCGAAATCAACACCGCGTGTTGCAGCATCGTAGTAAGGGTAGTCAGCTACGGTAAAGCCAGCCGCTTCAAAAATTGCGCGGTGGTTTTCCCAGCTTGGATTGCTGATGTAAACGGTGGCGTTTGGATTCAAGCGGTACAAGAAATCACCACCGATACGCAATGCACCCGTGCCGCCCAATGCTTGTGCAGTCACAACACGGCCAGCGGCAGTTAATTCGCTTTCAGTACCGAACAATAGGTTTTGCACGCCAGTGTTGTACGCTGGGTTGCCTTCGATGGCTTGGTAGCCGCGTGGTGGTTGTGCTGCCAAACGGACTTGTTCCGCTGACTTTACCGCTGCCAATAGTGGAATTTTGCCTTCGTCATTAAAGTAAACGCCGACCCCTAGGTTGACTTTAAAGTCACGGGTATCGGCGTTGAAAGATTCGTTCAGACCCAAGATTGGATCGCGAGGGGCCATTTCTACAGCGGAAAAAATCGAAGACGACATGCAAAGCTCCACATTTAGATAAAGAAAAAAGGCTGTTTTGCCTTCTATTACTATCAAGATTCGCGCAATTTTAGCACGATTCATTATGACGAGGCGCTAGGCATCTGTGCCGCTAAGTCGATTCTTTTGCTACTTTTTGTCGCAAAACATCAATTACAACGAGGACGTAAAAAAGCCGGCAGTGCCGGCTTGGGGTTTTATGCATTGAGGATATAGGGCGAAATGTCGACTTCATCGATTTGCTCTGGCTTCATAAAGCGTCGTGCATATTCAAGGTGCAAGCCCTCACTGAGAAAGAGTGAGAATAGCTCGGCATCGATATGCTGATCTTTGATCATAAAGCCCATGATTTTGATCGCTTCCGATAGTGTTTTGCCTTTTTTGTAGGGTCTATCAATCGCGGTGAGCGCTTCAAAAATATCGGCAATCGCCATCATCCGTGCAGGGGAACTCATTTCGTCGCGTTTCAGCCGTTTTGGGTAACCCGTGCCATCCATTTTTTCGTGGTGGCCTCCGGCGATTTCTGGAACTCGGCGAAGGTGACGTGGGAAGGGGAGTTTTTCCAGCATGATAATGGTTTGAATAATATGCTCATTAATCTTGTAGCGTTCTTCTTCTGAAAGGGTACCTCGTGCTACGCCAAGATTGTAAAGCTCTCCACGGTTATACATGTGTTCCGGTACTTTGACCTTAAAGCCCCAAGGATTGTCTTCGGCGAGTTTATCGCGTTCGCTGCGAATTAAAATATGTTCTGTCTTATCGGCCAATAAAGCCTCAGTAACAGGCAGTGGCGCTTCGGGTTCACGGGCTTTGCGTTCTTTTTCCTCGTGCGCAATCCCGATTCGGTCGGGTAGAGTACGCAGCCAAGTGCGGCTGGCGATTTGTTTGAGTCGATCCACTTTTTCGGGAGCCATAAATTCACCGCCTTCGTTACAGGTGGCGATAAAGTGGTACTCCTCGTCCAGTGTGGCTCGTTCTTGAGTCAGTTGTGCTTGAAGTTCATGCGCATCTCCACCGTTCGCAATCCCTTGCCAGTATGCAATTTCTGCATCGCGTTTTAGCACCTCAAAGCGCATTCGCACTTCGTGAATTCGATCGTAGAGGGTTTCTAACTTTGTGGCTTTGTCGACCACATATTCTGGTGTCGTGACTTTACCGCAATCGTGTAACCACGCTGCGATATGGAGTTCTTCCCATTGCTCTTCATTGAGTGAGAAATCGGCAAATGGGCCATCAGTTTGTTTCTGTGCTGCATGAGCCAGCATTTTGGTCAGTTCTGGTACGCGTTGACAGTGGCCGCCGGTATAGGGGCTTTTCGAGTCAATCGCGCCAGCGATCAATTGAATAAAGGCTTCGAGCAATACTTTTTGCTCATTGATGAGGCGTTGTGTATCCACGGCAACGGCGGCGGTGGCGGCGATGGTTTGCACAAAGGCCAGTAAGTCGGTGCTGGGTTTGCGACTGTCATCAATCAATAAAGCCAACGCACCGACCAGCGTACCGTCGCGATTACGCAAGGGGAGGGTGAGTTGAGTTAAGTCCTTGCTGATTTTGGGGAGCATTGGGTAGGTGGTGTGAAAATCATCGGGTGTTACGGTGCGAAGTATTTCGTCGTTTTGCAAGGCGATGGCGGCAAGGTGATTGCCATTCAGAGCAATGGGTTTTGCATATTCTGTGGCGGCTTGCGCTTTACTTTGCCAGAAAAATTGCGCCACTTCGATGTGACGGCCATCGGCGTGGGTTATATAAATGACCCCACCTTCTGCTTGGCTAACTGCGCCCAATTCATCGAGTATTTTGGCTAATAAACGCCCGAAATTGGTTTCTGCGGCCAGTGCTTGTGATAGGCTCATAAATCGGTGAATCGTACTTTTCATCCCACCTAAGCTATCTGCCAAACGTGCGATTTCTTTGATGTTGGAATTGACATTGACTGGATCATCAAATTGAAACTGTTCAATCTTTTGAATTTCTTCAGTTAGTGCGTTGATTGGTTTTGATGCTTTGTGCGCCAGCCAAACCGCGACCAGTAGGCCGATAACGATAATCAAGGCTGAAACCACCATACTGCGATTACGTTCACTAATTGCAGCGGCCATTAGTTCGCGATGAGGGGTCGCCATCACGAGTTGCAGCGGTGGCATATTGGGTAGATTGATTTTCAGCGCCAAACCTTCCCATTGCTCGCCAGTTTCGGATGCAAAGGTACTCGCGTTCTCGGCTTTTCCTTGTGCCATTCCCAAAAAGGATTTCAATACGGGAGCATCAAAAGAGATCAGCTTGGGTAGTTGGGTTTTGCCATCGGCTTCGGTGATGAGTTCGGGGGTGCCTTTATGGCTAGCGAGTACGCGTTCGTCTTGATCGAGTAGTGCGAGTCGGGTGTCGGGTGTGATTTGATGGCGCAGCAAAAATTCATTGATCCGCTCCAGTCGAATATCGCTACCAACTACCCCAAGTTCGTTCGCCGTTTGCTGTGCATAGGTAATGCCAGGTAGGCCGCTGGAAGCGAAGAAGTACGGACCTGACACCAGTAATTGGTGGGAATTGAGCTTTGCTTGATACCAATCGCGGCTACGTGGATCGAATTTGTAATCGGGATCAAAGCGTCGTTCGATTTGCTGGAGCGCTTGATCGTAAAACAGATATTCGCCGTGCGGCAGCCCGTCGACATGGGTGACACTTTGGACTATCCACGCCGTGCCAGCGGGGGGATTAAAACGTTTTTGAATCGCAGGGTTGCCACGATAAATACGAACAAGAAAAAAATCGCCCGTCTCGTAGCCGATAAATTGTGCGATGACGGCGGGGTTATATTTTAAAGAAGTGCTGAGGTAAGGGAGGCTCTCAAGTCGCTCGTTAAGCGTGGTGGCATTCATCAGACGTTGCTGTGCCATCAACTCGGTGCTGCGAGCACCACTTTGATAAATCGCTTCGATTTCCTCGACTGCGGCTTTTGCCGCTAGACGGAATTGCTGATCAGCCGATTGTTTTAAAATAACGCTGGTGGCTTGATATTGATTCCAGCCGCTAATCAGCGCAAAGCCAAGCAATAGCGCAATAAATAGATACGCTATGTGGATATAAAACGGGACTTTATTGCGGCTGGAGTGGGGCATTTTCTTCGCCTAGATCATTTGGTCGAGCAAGTATAGGCGAATAAAAGCAATTTTTAGATCAGATGTAAGCTTTTGTTATCTCTGGACGGTTGTTTGTCGTTGCTTGGCGTTTAAACGCTACGCCGAGAAAACTGGCGAGGTCGGAAACCAAATAGACCCAAGGCTGCAAAATAAACCACCATGCCTGCGGCCACCAGCGTGCCTAAGCGTAGCAATCGGATTGGCATGTGGCCTTGACTCCATGCTGGCATTAATTGCATTGCACCATATAGGGCAAGCGCCATCAGTAACACTGCGACGATTAATTTAAATATAAAGCTCATCCAGCCCGGTTGTGGCGTGAATAGATCTTGTTTTCGCAACTGGTAATACAGTAAGCCTGCATTGGCAATCGCGGCTAAGCTAATCGATAAAGCAAGCCCAGTGTGCTGCAAAAATGGCACCAAAATTAAATTTAAGCCTTGAGTCACTAATAAAGAAAACACAGCGATCTTAACTGGGGTTTTGATGTTTTTTCTGGCATAAAACGCAGGTGCAAGTGGTTTGATTAGGATTAAGCCGGGAATACCAACTGCGTAGGCCATCAAGGCCATTTGTGTCATTTGTGCATCATGCGCAGTAAATTTGCCGTATTGAAACAATGAAATAGTGAGTGGCTCTGCAATAACGGCTAAAGCCACGGCAGACGGTAGCGCCAGCAATAGCGCCAAGCGCAGCCCCCAGTCGAGCAGTTTTGAATATTCATCAGCATCGTTATTGGCCAACGCTTTTGAGAGCGAAGGTAGCAAAATCGTCCCTAAAGCGACCCCAAGTAAACCGGTAGGCAACTCCATTAAGCGATCAGCGTAATAAATCCAAGACATTGAACCGACGACCAAGAGCGAAGCCAAGCTTTGGTTGATGATTTGTGAGATTTGGCTCACCGACACGCCTAAAATAGCGGGCCCCATTTGTTTTAAAACGCGCCAAACGGCAGGGTCTTTAAAGTTGAGCTTTGGGCGAACCAGCATGCCGATCTTTTTCAAATGGGGTAGTTGATAAGCGAGTTGGGCTACACCACCCACAAGTAGTGCCCATGCCATCGCCATGATGGGCGGGTCAAAGTAGGGCGCAAAGAACAGTGCAAAAACAATAAATGAGATGTTCAGCAGAGTTGGGGTGAAGGCTGGAACAGAGAATTTATTCCACGTATTGAGTACTGCGCCCGCCAGAGACGAGAGCGATATTAATAAAATATAGGGAAAGGTAATGCGTAATAGATCAGTGGTGAGCTCAAACTGACTCTGGTTTTTGGTGAAGCCGTGCGCGGTGCTCCAGATAATCCAAGGTGCCGCCAAAATTCCGATTAACGTAACAATTGCCAAAATAAGGGTGAGTAAGCCAGCCACGTTGGCAGTAAAGGCTTTGGCTGCCTCTTGTCCTTCGATGGTTTTTTTATCTGCCAGTATTGGCACGAAAGCTTGAGAAAACGCGCCCTCTGCGAAGATACGTCTTAGTAAATTAGGTAGGCGAAAGGCCGTTACCCATGCATCCATTGCTGCGCCAGCACCAAAAATCGTCGCCATAATGGCGTCCCGAGCAAAGCCCAGTACGCGTGAAACGAGGGTCATTGAGCTGACCGCAGCCAGTGATCTTAATAAATTCATTGTATTTATCCATCCCAGATGGAACGCATCATAACGCCTACTTGCACTCGGCGTGAAGAAGGCATAAAATTGCCCCCTTTCTAGGGTGTGTGTGCTGCCGAAAGTCCGTGTCTCCGGCGAAGCAGTAGACCCGTTTATACCTTTAGGAGAATTACCATGGCAAATACCGCACAAGCACGCAAACGCGCTCGTCAAGCTGAAGTTGCACGTCTACACAATGGCGCACAACGTTCAGAATTCCGTACTGCAGTTAAGAAAGTACTGAAAGCGATCGCGGCTGGCGACAAAGCGGCTGCTGCAGCTGTTTACCAAGAATCTGTTAGCACGATCGACAGCTTGGCTGACAAAAAGATCTATCACAAGAACAAAGCAGCTCGTCATAAGAGCCGTTTGTCTGCTGCGATCAAAGCAATGGCTGCTGCCTAAGCTTTGTAAGTAACAGGTTCTAAAGCAAAATAACCCGCCTAAAGCGGGTTTTTTTGTGCCTATTTTTCATGAAAATATAATTGTGAGTTTTAGCTAAAGCGCGTTGAAGACAGCCGAAAACTTTGCATAATGCGCCAATAGGCGGGTTCGTCCAGTACGTAGATTCGTCCGTCTGGTGCTTCGTGTGGTGCGATATCGACTGAAATTCGCACATATCGGCCGGTTTCTTGCCAAATAGCCGCCCCGATACGTTCAACAAACCAATCGGCACTTTCTCCAGATTTGAGTTCTGCTTCATGGCGAACTTCTAGCAGAATCACTTGGTCAGCTAATGTTTTTCGGCGTACCCAAGATGGCATGCACCAAGCGCGTTTGATCGCTAGTAGTGTCCGCTCGGCTTCGGCGGGAGAAATGGGTGCTACGCTAAGTTGTAAACGATAGGTTGTCGACATAGTGTCATCCAAAAGTCGCACAAGTCAGGTATAAACCCCGACTTGGACTTCAATCAACGGACGGCAAGGGGTATTTCTACCTCCCGTCACTCAGATTCGTATGCTAGGCTAAGAGTCTGCCCGAATGTAGTGGAACTCATTATGAACGAGAGTAGCGAATTAAGCACCCGTCCTAAAGTGTTAATTGTGGATGATTCGCGGATTGTCCGCGCAACGGTCAAAAAACATTTATCCGAGCATTTTGATATTTTGGAAGAAGCCGATGGCGAGGCGGGTTGGAAACGCTTGTTGGCTGATACCAGCATTAACTTAATGGTGTCGGATCTGACAATGCCTGAATTAGATGGCTTGGGCTTGCTAGCGCGGATCCGTAGCTCGGGGGATGATCGTTTGCATCATTTGCCGGTGATTATTATCTCTGGTGAAGAAGACGAAGCGACCAAATTACGCTGTGTTGAATGCGGCGCCAATGATTTCATTACCAAATCCACTGATCGTACCGAGATGCTGGCCCGGGTCAAAGCTAATCTGGAATTAGCGGCCACTCGACGGGAGTTGGCTGACTCACGCGCGGTACAGGTGCAAACGACCATAGATGAGCTAACTGGTGTTGGTAGCTCGCATTTATTGGATTTACAGCTCAATCAAGCGCTGGCTTTTGCGCTGCGCCACAATAGCGAAGTGACTTTGCTGCTGTTAGAAGTCAATCATCACCAAGCCTTGAACGATAAATTAGGTGAGAAATTGTACGGGCAAATGCTGGGTTTGCTGGCTAAATTGCTCGAAGGCAAATTGCGTAAGGAAGATACCTTGGCGCATTTGACCGGGCCCATGTTTGCGATTGTGTCGCCTGCAACACAATTGACTGAAGCGCGAATTGTTGCAGAGCGTTTACGTAATAGCATTGCCAATGCGCGGATTAATTTCCGTGGACAGCAATTGCACGTCACGGCCAGTATTTCTGTCGCTAATTCTTGGCATGACGATGCGCAGTCGAGTGAGCGCATGATGATGATTGCGCAGGATCGGCTATATGGCACGCCGATAGAAAATCAGGTCTTTATGCCTGAGGTGAATACCTCGATTGCGCCGACACCGTTAATCGCTGAGGCCTTGGTGATGTTGCATAAAGGCATGGGCGCAGAGCTGCAGCCACATTTATTGGCGCTGATGCGTAATTTGCAGCCTCTATTGGCGATGGCGAATCAAGAATTGAACTTAGATTGGGATTTATCTCGGCTTGATAAGTAATCAATGTTTCTGACCCATAAAAAAGCACAGCTAAGTAGCTGTGCTTTTTTATGGGTATTGATATGTAGCCAATGCTAAGCAATGCCTTGGGTTAGATACATGCCTTGGTGGCTTAGGCTGCTGTGATTGAACAGGCGTTGTTCGATGAATAGACTATTGCCCTGTTGCCGCTTGGCCATGTGCTTCGCACTGCACGCGGCACTGGCGACTTCATGGTGCGTGTTGTAATTGCTGGCGATAATTTGTGCTGCGCCGAGCGACATCGATACTAAGGGGGGCTCAGCGAGTTCGCCTTGGCGGTTATGGGCTTGATAAGCTTGCGCTGCTAAATGATGGGGGCTGAAAAAAGTCGATAAGTGCTGTTGGAACTCGCTCAAAATTGCTTCGCAACGACTTTGCCAATCTGGCGAGCGAAGTAGCAAGATAAAGTCATCACCGCCCACATGGCCGACAAAATCGAGTTGCGGCTCGGTATTGCGCTGTAGTAAATGGCCGCAATATTGCAGCAATTCATCCCCACGGGCATAACCGTAGACATCGTTGTAGGGTTTGAAAGGATCCAAATCCACATAAACGACGGTGAAATTAAGCTGCTCGGCCAAAAGCTGGGCAATAGTTTCTTGGATCGGCGCATTACCGGGCAAGCCGGTGAGTGTGTTGGCGTGACGCGCTGCGCTAATTTGTAAGGCGGTCATGGCGCGAATGAGATCGCGCCCCGTACCCATGCCAAGGTAGCGGCCTTGCTCGGTCAAAATAAAACCATCATTGAGGTCGCCGCGCTCGCATGAGGTGATTAAGCGCGCTAATTCAGTCAGGCTGGTGGCTTGTTCCACAATCAGCGTATTGCGATCCATTTGCGTGGCGCAACTGCGTGCGCCAAATAATTCACGGCTAAAAGGGCGCGAGAATAATTCTAATAAATCGCTGCGTTTGATCAGGCCAATCGGTTTGTCGTTCTCGACCACCGGAATTGCCATCAGATCCGTTTGGGCTGAAAGCCGCCGCCAAATGGCTTCATTACTATCTGCTGGGCTTGCGCATGGGATTTGTTTTAATAAGGCGCCTGCATGGCTGCTGCGTTGGTCAATCGTGATTGGCGTTTGCGTTTGCAATGTAGGTAGCTTGACCTTAGCAATCGGCTGAACATTGGGATGTCCAATCAAATAGCCCTGTGCCAAGTTGATGCCTATCCTTTGGATGGCTTCAAGTTCAGCCACCGTTTCAATGCCTTCGGCTATGACGCAAGTGCCGGTGTGGAGTGCGATATGCTGAATCGAGCGGACAAATTGGCGTTTTTGCGGATCAGAACCAATGCCTTGGATGAAATATTTATCGATTTTGACAAAGTCAGGCTTGAGTTCAGACCATAGCCGCAAGCTAGAAAAACCTTCCCCTAAATCATCCAGCGCAATCTTAAATCCCATCTCGCGGTAATGTTTGAGTGCTTCGGCCAATAGACTGTAATCGCCAGTCGCTTGCGTTTCGGTGAGCTCAATGACCACCCGATGCGGGTCTAAACCGACCTCTTTGAGGTAAGCCAGTGTGGCGCCGGGGCGAAACGAGGGTTTAATAAGGCTGGTGGGGCAGATGTTGAGAAATAACTTTCCCGGTAAGTTGCGTTCGACAAAGGCTTTGATAATCACTTTACGACACGCTACATCGAGCTCAACCAGTTGATTGCAGCGTTCGGCGGTCTGAAATAAATTGATCGGGGAATGTAGAAAATGGGCGGATGGGCCATGAATCAGCCCTTCAAAACCATAGGCCTGCTCGTGATTGAGTGCGGCAATCGGTTGAAATAGGGCATGAGTTTTTGTTGCTGAATAATCTGCTCGAGTTCGGCGCAATAGGGGTCAGTCGTGCAGATGGAATTCATACAAACTCGAAAGGGCTGGCGGGAGCTTGTAAGGTAACAGCCAAAGATGAATTTTTTGTTACATTGCTCGTGCTGAGCATGAAATATGGCAAATAATATTGATGCAGCCAATTCGTTCTCAATTCATCGCAGCGATGAAAAAGCCCAAGCGGTGTGCTTGGGCTTTGGGTTTAATGTGGCTAGGGTATTGCTTTGTAGTTCTTTTTATATAATAGCTAGATCAATATACTTTATTGATTTTTGGAATCTTCAGATTTGGTGTTGATGATTTTAAGTGCCTGCTGCACGGTGTTTTACAGTCGCAATCTGCGACGGGGACTTACTTTTCTTGCTTCGCCAAGAAAACGAAGTTTCTGCGAAGCTAAAAGTAAGCAAAAGAAGGCGACCCATATATCTGCACCGACTTCGTCGGCTTGATATGAGGGGGTTTTAAAATCCCCTGCTCGACGAGCGCGAAGCAATATCAACACCAAATCTGAACATCGCCTTAATTTTAACGCGTAAATCGCTGTGTAATCGGCATGCGCCAATCTTTACCGAATGAGCGCTGCGTAATGCGTGGGCCAACAGGGGCTTGGCGGCGTTTGTATTCGTTGATTTTCAGTAAGCGCACCACTTTATTCACGTCCGCTTCGGGGTAACCGAGCTTGATGATGTCGGCGATGCTTAAATTATCCTCAACGTAAGCGGCCAAAATCGCATCAAGTACTTCGTACTCGGGCAGGCTATCTTGGTCTTTTTGATCGGGGCGCAGCTCGGCTGAAGGTGGGCGGGTGATAATGCGCTCTGGAATCACGACGCCCTGCTCATTACGCCAGTTTGATAGGCGATACACCAACGTTTTGGCGATGTCTTTGAGCACTGCAAAACCACCCGCCATATCGCCGTACAGTGTGGCATAGCCGGTGGTCATTTCTGATTTATTACCCGTGGTGAGTACTAGCTTGCCGGTCTTGTTGGATAAGGCCATCAAGAGCATACCCCGAATACGACTTTGTAAATTTTCTTCGGTGGTATCCATGTCGCGCCCTTCAAATTCTGGTGCGAGCCCAGCCATCATGCTTTCATACATCGGCCAGATTTCGATTTCAGAATATTGGCAACCGAGAATTTCTATCATTTCACGCGAATCATTGACTGAAATATCGGCGGTATAACGCGATGGCATCATCACTGCGTGCACATTTTCTGCGCCCAGCGCATCCACCGCAATCGCCAAAGTGAGCGCTGAATCAATACCGCCAGAGAGGCCGAGTAAGATGCCAGGGAAACGGTTTTTGCCGATATAGTCTTTCACGCCTTGCACCAAAGCGCCGTAGACGCTGGCTTCGATAGATTCATCAGCGGCCACGCTACCGATTTGCAAATCGCCATCGACGTAATCAACGTAGCCAATCATCGCTTGATATGCAGGCAGTTGCAGCGCTAAAGCGCCTGCCTTATTGATCGCAAATGAATGACCATCAAAAATCAATTCATCTTGCCCGCCCATCAAATTGCAATACACCACCGGCATGTCGTTTTCATCGGCACGCTGACGGGCTATTTCGCGACGTGTGCTTTGTTTAGCTTGATGATACGGTGAGGCATTCAGTACGAGTAATACATCTGCACCTTCATCGCGTGCGGCGGCTGCGGGCTCGGTATCCCACAGGTCTTCGCAAATGGCGATGCCGATATTGACGCCATTTTGCTCAAATACCAGCGGTACAATGCCCGGCGTAAAGTAGCGAACTTCGTCGAAAACCGCATTATTAGGCAGCAATAACTTATCGTAGCGCCCCAAGAAGTTCCCATCGCGAATCACGCAGGCCGAATTGAAAATCTCATCACCACTCATAGATGGGTAACCCAGCACCAAGGTAATCCCGTCGAGTTCGTCGATAAATCGACCAATTTTCTCGCGGCATTGCTGCAAGAATGCTGGGCGTAGTAGCAAGTCTTCGGGTGGGTAGCCGGTTAACGCCAGCTCTGGTGTGAGGAGTATCTCGGCGCCGTTGGCTGCCGCTTCGTGTGCCGCAGCAAAAATAAGCTCGGTGTTGCCGTCGAGGTCACCAACAATGGGGTTGATCTGAGCAAGGGCGATTTTCATGGGCGGCAACTAATCAGCGTAGGAAAACCGCTATTTTAACGATATGCGCAGCGCTGTGTGCGCAAAATCATGCCTGTGCGATTTGTTACGTCTTTCTCTCGGGGCCGCACGATACAATAAGTGATTATTTCATCCGCCATTTTAGCCTCGCTTCGAATATGACACAGCCCAAAATCGCGCATTATCAACTCCAGTCTCGCCTTGGTCAGGGCGCGATGGGCGTGGTATTTCGTGCGCGGGATGAGCGCTTAGAGCGAGGTGTGGCGATTAAACTGTTGCAAGTGTCGCTCGATAGCGCAGAGGCGGCGGATTACGCCGCGCGCCTATTGCAAGAAGCCCGCTCGGCAGCGCGGCTCAATCACCCCGGCATTATTACCGTGTTTGATTGTGGTGAATGGCGTGGTAAGCCGTATTTAGCGATGGAGTTAGTGCAGGGCATTAGTCTAAAAGCAGTATTGGAAAAGCGCGGCACCCTCGCCGTTCGCGACGTGATTCGCATAGCAAAGCAGATGTTCTCGGCCTTGGCCCATGCGCATCGGCATGATGTGGTACATCGGGATATTAAACCCGCCAACTTGATGCTGACCAAAGACGGGCGTTTAAAGATTACCGACTTTGGTATTGCGCAATTGCCCGCCAGCGATTTAACCCGAACTGGCACCATACTGGGCTCGCCGCGATATATGTCGCCCGAGCAATTGGCCGGCACCAAGCTGGACGGTCGCGCCGATATTTATTCGGCGGGTGTGGTGCTGTATCAAGCGCTGACTGGAAAGGTGCCGTTTGATGGTGAAACCACGATGAATATCGTGTTTAACATCCTACATTCAGAGCCGATTGATCCTCGCTCCCTGAACTCTGAAGTGCCGCCATGGCTGGCCGATTTGATTTTGCGCTGCTTGGCAAAAAAACAAGAAGATCGATTTGCATTGGCTGGTGAGGTGCTGGTTGCGATTCAGTCTGCGGGTACGAATACGTTTTCATCTAAGAGCAGCAGTGATGCAAGCGTGAATGAGCCCAAATTCGATGAGGTACCGCAGCCTGAAGTCGAACAGCGCGAGCGCTATCCACTCGTGAGTTGGCTGCAACAAACGTGGATGACGCTACTCTGGGTCTTGCGTCAAACAGGCTTAATGCTGGCAAGTATTGGGCGTCAGCTCTGGCCTTGGCTATTGCGCGCGGCAGCCATGGTTAAGAAATGGATGCCGATTGCAGGGGCTAAGCTGTTGCAAGCTTGGCAAATCCTTCAGCCGATTTTACTGGTACTCTTTTTACGCGCGAGACAGCAGTTTTTAGCTTTACCAAAGAAAATACAGGCTGGCATTGTGGCGCTGCTTGTAGCGAGTTTGCTTTGGTTGATGTGGCCGACGCCCGAGTCTGAAATTGCCGCCGCGACCATCACCTGGTCCAAGCCTAGCCCAGAAGCTGAGCCAGCTCAGCTAAAGCCATTCGTATCGGCGGCCCCCATGGTTGAGCTCGCGCCTGAGCCGGCATCAGAAAGCTATTACGAGCGTGCCCCAGAGCAAGCTAAGGTCAGCGAGGCAACGCCGTTGCCCAAGCGGGTTGAGTCGACATTGAGTAGCGGTTTGCAACAAGTCGGCAAAGCACTTGATTCGGCGGTGACGGGCGCTGTGGATTGCTTTAAAGGAAAAGCGACTTGCCCAACGCCGGCACCCGAGTTGCAAAGGCGCGGCGGCGGCTAATTTTGAGCGATGCCCGTTCAATGTGTAGAGAGCTTGCTATTTGGGCTGGCGCACACTAAAAAAATGACAGAAGAGGGTGAAATTAGGCAATGCGATTCAGTATTGAGCGGTGCATTCTTATTTCATTTAAGTGAGCGCTAAAATGCAATTCGATGAAATCCAAGCTGTGCACTTCAATACATTATCTCGCACGCCATTTCCGCATTTTTTGCTTGAACAAGCCTTGTTGCAGCTCGGTGGCGGCGGCGTTGAGGGTAGTAAATTTGCCAAACAAGTACTCACCGCAGCCGGTTGGCGGCATGCCAGCGTTGTTTCCTATGGCAAATATCCTGATGAGGCCGCGGTTGCATTTAATAAAGTGCGTGCGGTGCTTCAAACCAATCAAGACCCCACAGCACTGATTGAATTATTGAGCGCGCGTTAAGCCGTCAATTGGCGTTATGGCGCGTAGCCATTCATAAATAATTTCACCGCACTGGCCACCTGCAGGTCAATCTCGGCTTGGCTTGGATTGCCCACAGAAAGCTGCATGCGGCGGATAATCCCCGCATCACACATGGCCATAAATTGCTCCGCCGCGAGTTTCGGTTGAGGGATGTCTAATTTTCCTGCTTGATTCAGTCGCGTCAGGTATTCGGTCAATACGCCCATGGAGAGGGCAGGGCCGGTGGATTCAATCAATTGCCCGAGTTGCGGGAATTGCATCACTTCCGCCAAGACGATACGAAATAGTCGCTGCTGATCTTCTTGCAGTAAGCCACTTAAGCATTGGGTGCCAAATTGCGTGAGTACATTTTCTACGGGCGCAGCCATCAATTGCGCGGCCTCTGGCAATTGCGCTTCTCCGCCACATTCGCCTGTAATCAGCGCGACAAACAAAATTTCTTTGCTAGCAAAGTAATTGTAAATCGTGCCTTTCGATACGCCGGCTGCTTTCGCTATTTTTTCAACGCTGGTGCTGGCAAAGCCATGCTCCATAAACATGGTTCGAGCGCCGCTGAGAATTTGCGCGCGCTTGCTGTCTGTGAGTTTACTACTTGCTGCGTTCATAAGCTTTCCAAATTTAATGCGTAATACATATTGACCGAACCGTTCGGTCAGTTTAGCATCGTCATCACTGATAATCTAGTTTCAATTGTGATGCACGGCGATGCGCCACAGTTAAATTCGCCGGATTGATTTTGCTAAGTAAAACATGCTCGATTCATGTGGCAATGCGCTTGTCTGCCAAATAAAGTATTTTCAGGTGCTTCCGCTGCAACGGATGAATCGTCTTCTGTAACTCTCACAGGGACACGCAACACTTATGCGCCAGCGTTTAAATTTGATGGTGATCACCATCTTGGCTGCGTTAACCGGTTGTGCGGTAAATTTGCCGCAACCCGATGCCGCACAATTAGAACCAAAGGAAAAAGCTTGGCAAGCCTCTGCGCCGAGTACTGCTCGTTTGGCGGCACAAAAAGAGTGGTGGCAATCTTGGCAAGACCCTGTGCTCGATGGTTTGTTGATTGCTGCGCAACAAGCCAATCCAACGCTCGAATTTGCGCAAGCGCGAATTCGTGAAGCGCGTGCAAAAGCGTACTCGGCCAAGTCCTATTTGTGGCCGACCATTGGTGCGACTGCTACGGGTACTCGCAGTCAAAACGAGCTGATGTCCCCGACTTACATCACGAATAACGGCTCGGTCGGCTTGGACGCCAGCTGGGAGATCGATCTGTGGGGCGGGATTCGCGCAGCTGAGCAAGGCTTGGTTGCCAATATGAAAGCGCGAGAAGTCGAGTGGCATGATGCACAAGTGAGTGTCGCCGCCGAAGTCGCCAACGCCTATGTGGCTTTGCGCGCGTATCAAGCGATGGCGGACATTGTCGCGGCGGATTTGGAGTCGCGTAATCTTAGTTTGCAACTCACGCAGGATAAAGCCAGCGTGGGTTTAGCCAGCCCTGTGGATGTGGCATTAGCCGATGCAAGTAGTGCGGATTCCGTGGCGCAGTTGGCGGAAATGCAAGAAGGAATCGCGGTCTCGATTAAAGCGCTGGTCGCGGTGACAGGTTTAAGCGAAGCGCAGGTTCGCGCCAAAATTAGTCAGGGTCAACGTCAATTGCCGCAGCCGTTAGGATTTGCGGTGACTTCATTGCCCGCCGAAGTGATTACGCAGCGACATGATATTCGCGTCGAGGCAGAAAAAGTAAAAGTCGCCGCCGCCGATGTTGGGATTGCCAAAGTCGCTCGACTGCCATCGCTAAGCCTATTTGGAGCAATTAGCGTGGGTCGCCAAGAGACAAGCAGTGTAGAACTCAGTGGCAATTCGTGGTCGTTTGGCCCAACCGTGAAGCTACCGATTTTCAATGCGGGACGCTTAAAGTCAGAAGAAGAAGCCGCGCAAGCTCACTTTGAACAAGCCCTTGCAATGTATCAACAGCAAGTTCGCTTTGCCGTGCGCGAAGTCGAGCAGACCATGGTTAAGCTCGATGGCAGCAATCAACGAGTTGCGGCGACCTTGCGTTCGGTTGCGGGCTATCAAAAGCAGCAAGATGCAACGAATGCGATGTGGAAAGCAGGCAGTGCTAACTTGCTCGATTTAGAAATTTCTCGACGCTTTTTATTAACGGCTCAAACCAAGCAAATTTCGCTGCAACGAGAGCAATTGGCTTTATGGATCTCCTTGTATAAAGCGGTCGGCGGTGAGTGGCCACAGAACTCAGCAAGTAATTAATGTTTTCTGTGATGTATATCTATCAGGCCATTATTAATTAATGGCTACAAGTACATACTGGAGTAGGGTAATGAATCAATTTCTGGATAAACTGCCATTTCATCGCAATACGATTTTTAAAGCATTGATCGTGGCTTTTGTCGCAAGCATCGCTGTTACGACAGCTGTTGTACAGGCTGATAGTAAAGAGAAAAAAGTAGAAGCGGCCAAGCCCGTGCTGTCAGTGAGCTTGGTGAAACCCAAGTCGATTGAATGGGCGCAAACCGTTGCCGCCAACGGCAATGTGGTGGCGTGGCAAGAATCGCTGGTTGGCATCGAATTGGGCGGCGTGCGTTTGGTCGAGCTTAATGTGCAAGTCGGCGACGTGGTTAAAAAAGGCCAACTATTGGCGCGCTTTAATGATGAAACGGTGCAAGCCGAAGTCGCACAAGCCAAAGCATCACTCGCCGAAACTGAAGCGGCCTTGGCCGAGGCCAAGCAAAACGCTGATCGAGTACGTCAACTGGGCAATACCGGCGCGATGTCCGAGCAGCAGATGACCGAAGCCTACACCAAAGAGCTCACCGCCAAAGCGCGGGTGCAATCGGCGAAAGCGCAATTGAGTTCCGCCCAAGTTCGTCTTGGACAAACGCGGATTGTTGCGCCAGACGACGGCATTATTTCTGCACGTAGCGCATCGCTCGGTGCAGTGAGTCAGCCGGGGCAAGAATTATTTCGCTTAGTGCGCCAAGGCCGTTTGGAATGGCAGGCCGAAGTCACTGCCGCTGAAAGTGGTCGTATCAAAGTGGGTCAAGTAGTAACCGTGGCATTGCCGACAGGGAAAGTATTGCAAGGCACGGTGCGAAAAGTGGCGCCGACGGCGGATATGAAAACGCGCAATGTCTTGGTGTATGTCGATCTAAAAAATAGTGATGCCGGATTGAGCGAGGCCAAACCGGGCATGTTCGCTAAGGGCAGTATCTCAGTCGGTAAAGGCAACGCACTGGCCGTGCCGGGCAGCGCAGTACTGCTGCGTGATGGTTTTGCCAATGTGTTTGTGTTGCAGACAAGCAATTCCGTTTCGAAAGTGAAACAAGTTCGCGTCAAATTGGGGCGGCAGGCCGACGGCATGATGGAAGTAGAAGGCATCACTGCGGATCAGCAAATCGTCGCCAGCGGCGTTGGCTTCCTCGCTGATGGTGATGTGGTTCGTGTTGTTACGAAGTGATGGGTATCTGCTTCTAATTAATGTTTATCAATGTTTGGATTGATATACCTATTGATGCATCTGTAAAGGACGCAAAATGAATTTCTCTGCTTGGTCGATTAAGAATCCGATTCCGGCCATTATGCTGTTTGTGCTTTTGTCTTTGGGCGGCGTGATGTCGTTCCACAAGATGAAGGTGCAAGACTTCCCCGATATTGAATTGCCGATGGTGACGGTAACCGCGGTGCTTGATGGCGCAGCGCCTGCACAGCTAGAAACCGAGGTTGCACGAAAATTAGAAAACTCGGTATCGGCCTTGCAAGGCGTGAAGCACGTTTATAGCAATATCAGCGACGGTGTCGTCGGCATGACCGTTGAGTTTGTGTTGGAAAAGCCGATTAATGATGCAGTGGATGATGTCCGCAACGCGGTTTCGAATGTGCGCAGCGAGCTGCCCTCTGATTTGAAAGATCCGGTGATTGGCAAGGTAGAGTTCTCTGGCGTGCCGTTTTTGGTGTACACGGTTGCGGATCCACAGCTCGATGAAGAGCAATTATCTTGGTTGGTCGACAATAAAATCACGCGTGCGATTCGGGCGATTCCAGGTGTGGGGCAAGTTTCCCGCGTGGGCGGTGTAACGCGGCAGGTGCGGATTGAACTCGATCCTGAACGTATGGCGGCTTTGGGTGTGAGCAGCAGCGATATTTCACGCCAGCTAGCACGTACGCAAAAAGACGCATCAGGTGGTCGTGCTGATTTAGGCGGCTCTGAGCAAGCACTGCGTACGATTGCAACGGTGCAATCTACGGCTGAGCTCGCCAAAACCGAACTTGCTCTATCCGATGGTCGTCGCATTCGTTTGGATCAAATCGCGACGATTGAAGATACGATTGCTGAGCGTCGTTCCATTGCCCAGTTAGATGGCAAGCCGGTCGTTGGTTTTGAAATTACCCGCTCACGTGGCGCAGGCGAAACCGAAGTGGCCGCCGCAGTGAGTGAGGCATTGGCCAAACTGAAACTGGAGAATCCAGGCCTAGTCTTAACAACCGCCTACGACATGGCGGCGCCAGTGCAGGACGAGTTTGATGGCTCGATGGGCTTGTTGTATGAAGGCGCGTTGCTGGCGGTGATTGTCGTGTGGTTCTTCTTGCGCGATTGCCGTGCGACTTTGGTATCGGCGGCGGCTTTACCACTGTCGATTTTGCCGACGTTTATTGGCATGTATTTGTTTGGTTTTACGCTCAATACGGTGACTTTATTGTCGCTGGCCTTGGTGGTCGGGATTTTGGTCGACGATGCGATTGTTGAGATTGAAAACATCGTGCGCCATTTACGGATGGGGAAATCACCGTACCAAGCCGCAATGGAAGCTGCGGATGAGATTGGTTTGGCGGTGATCGCGACGACGTTTGCGCTGGTGGCGGTGTTCTTGCCAACTGCATTTATGAGCGGGATTCCGGGTAAATTCTTCCACCCCTTTGGCTGGACTGCGGCGATGGCGGTGATGGCGTCGTTGGTGGTGGCTCGTTTGCTGACGCCGATGATGGCGGCGTATTTACTCAAGCCGATTGTTGGGGAAGAAAAAGAAGGCAAGCTGAAAGAAGGGTATTTACGCTGCGCGGCATGGTGTTTGCATCATCGCAAAACCACGGCATTTTTATCCTTGGTGTTTTTTGTAGGCGCATTAGCGCTGGTGCCTTTGTTACCAAAAGGCTTTGTACCGCCCGATGATCGATCGCAAACCTTGGTAAAGATTGAATTACCACCTGGCGCGACTTTGCAAGAAACCTTTGCTGCTGCCGATCAAGCGCGACTCATTTTGGCTAAAAATGCCTACATCACGCGAATTTATACTGCGGTTGGCGATGGCAAGGCGGGGTCTGATCCCTTTGCTGGCGGCAGCAGTGGCGTGAATAAAGCCAACTTAACGCTGACACTCGCGCCGCGCAATGAACGCAGCCAGAAAAAAACTGAAATTGAAAAAGACCTGCGGATTGCTTTGCAAGCGATTCCTGGTGCTCGGGTTACGGTGGGATTGGGCCAAAGTGGTGAAAAACTGCAAATGATCGTGAAATCCGATGATCCGGATGGGCTGATGATTGCAGCAAAAGCGATTGAGCAAGATTTGCGAACGCTGCAGGGCGTGGGTGCGATTACTTCCAGTGCGAGCTTGGTGCGTCCTGAATTGATTATTCGCCCAGATATGAGCCGAGCGGCCGATATGGGCGTAACGGCGGTAGCAATTGCCGACACGATTCGGATTGCGACCGTCGGTGACTTTGATACGGCATTGGCCAAGCTCAATCTACCCGAACGCCAGGTGCCGATTGTGGTGCGTTTACCCGATTCATTCCGTACTGATTTAGAGCAGATTAAGCGTTTACGCGTGCCTTCTAGCCAAGGCGAGGTGATGCTGGGGCAGGTGGCAGACATTGAAATATCCAGTGGCCCGAGTCTGATTAGTCGATACGATAGAGTGCGGAACGTGATTTTTGATGTTGAACTCAATGGTCGACCTTTGGGTGAAGTTAGCGCGGAAGCGGATCAATTGCCTGCACTCAAAAATCTACCTTCTGGCGTTACTCGCGCTGAGTTCGGTGATGCGGAAGAGATGAACAAGCTGTTTGCGAGCTTTGGTTTGGCGATGCTGACAGGCGTGCTGTGTATTTATATGGTGCTGGTGCTGTTATTCCGCCAATTTATGCAGCCAGTGACGATTTTGTTCGCTTTGCTACTGTCTTTCCCCGGTGCATTTTTGGCGCTGTTTATCGCGCAAAGTTCGTTCTCGATGCCGTCTTTAATTGGTTTGGTGATGTTAATGGGGATTGCGGCGAAAAACTCAATCTTGCTGGTGGAATACGCGATTGTTGCGCGGCGTGATGGGATGAATCGCTATGATGCGCTGATGGATGCGGGCCGCAAGCGCGCCAGACCGATTGTGATGACTACGGTGGCGATGGGCGCGGGGATGTTGCCGATTGCAGCAGGGTGGGGCGTCGATTCAAGCTTCCGTGCGCCAATGGCGATTGCGGTGATTGGTGGCTTAATCACTTCCACATTCCTGAGTTTGTTGGTGATTCCGGTGGTGTTTACTTTTGTAGATGATTTGGTGCAGTGGGTGATGAAGTTGGGTAGGAAAAAACAGCTTAGCTAATAGGTATTGCTTGCTGTGATAAATAAAGCCTTGGCTAGGGATTGATACCCTAGCTAAGGCTTTTTTATGGTCAACGAATGTTAAATCGTTGTTGGCTTGCCAGCTTATTTGGCGAGTATAAAAAATGGGTTAGTTCTGCTTAAACAGAACTAACCCATTATGCTTTAGCCTAGCTGATCAGCAGACTTATTTAGTGAGATCCAACAATTTCACAAATGCTTCGTCAAATTGTTTCAAGCCTTCTTGTTGCAATTGTTCGCCAGCCAAGTTGTAGTTGATACCCAAGTTGCGTACAGCAACCAAAGTCGCTACTGCATCTTGCGCGCCCGTTTCGAGTGTTGCTGCTGCTTTGCCGTGGTCGCGGAATAGCGCCAATGTTGCATCAGGAACAGTGTTCACAGTTTCTGGTCCGATCAAGTCTTCAACGTACATTACGTCGTTGTAGGCTTTGTTTTTGGTACCGGTAGAAGCCCACAATAGGCGTTGTGGATGTGCGCCCAGTGCTTTCAATGCAGCAAAGCGAGTGCCGTGGAACAATGTTTTGTAATGTTGTTGGTAAGCTACTTTCACAAATGACAAGGCCACTTTACCGCGCAAAGCCAAAGCTTCTGGTGTGCCAATCGCTTCCAATTGTGGGTCGATCAAGCTATCAACGCGTGACAAGAATACCGATGCCACTGCGTGTACGCGATCCACTGGCAAGCCAGCTGCTGCGCGTGCTTCAAGACCACGGATGTAGGCAGTCAAGATGTTGTCAACGTGGGTCAAGTTGAACATCAAAGTCACGTTCACGTTGATGCCTGAAGTGATCAACTCTTCGAATGCAATCACGCCAGCAGGTGTTGCTGGTACTTTGATCATCACGTTCGGGCGATTGATTTCAGCCCAAAGACGTTTTGCGTTATCAATCGTGCCTTGTGCATCGTTAGCGAGTGTTGGCGATACTTCCAAGCTCACATAACCATCAACACCGTTGGTTTCGTCGTAGATAAAACGAGTTAAATCGCAAGTGGCTTGAATGTCCGGCACAACCAAGGCTTCGTAGCGTTGTTCTGCAGTCAAATCTTGTTTTTTAAGCTCAGCTAAATCGCCAGTGTAGAGCGGATCAGAAGAAATTGATTTGTAGAAAATCGCTGGATTTGAAGTCACGCCTGCAATCGCGTCTTCTTTAAGAATTTTTGCCAACTCACCTGAAGCGATGAGGCCGCGCGAAAGATTGTCCAACCAGATGCTTTGACCGAAAGGTTTAATTGCCGCAATTTTGCTCATAGTTTCATACGCCTTTGTGAGTGGGTAATAAATGATCTTGGGGCATTATGTATCAACATCAAGGGTGCAGGTTTGTGTTTGCACAAACTGTCGTGATTTCTACATGCTGCCAACGCTCAGAATAATGGCATAAAAAAACACGAAGGCGTTTGCGATTCGTGTTTTTGTGTGTATTGACTATTGGCGCTTATTCCAAAATCCGTGGCGTGGGGAATTTAACCGCAAATTCGGTGCCTTCGCCAAGGCGGGACTCTACCGCCATCGTCGCTTGGTGGCGATTTAGAATATGTTTCACAATCGCCAGGCCTAATCCCGTGCCGCCGGTATTGCGTGAGCGGCCACGATCTACGCGGTAAAAACGCTCGGTGAGGCGCGGTACATGCTCGGGGGCGATGCCAATACCGGTGTCTTTAACGATAAAGCAAACTTCGTCACCGCGCTTTTGCCATGCCAAGCTAATACGACCACCGGCAGGCGTGTAGCGAACCGCGTTTGATACTAGATTGCCCAGCGCTGAATGCAGCTCGTCGTGGTTGCCGATCAAACGTTGGCGATCAATCGCGGAAATGCTGATGCTATGGCGGCCTTGCGACAAACCTTCGGCTTCAATGCGCAGCAATTGCATTAATTGTGGAATATCGACTTCTTCTTCTTTGAGTTGCTGGCCGTTTTCTAGTTTTGATAAGGTCAGTAAGTCTTCAACCAAGCGCTGCATACGCTGCGTTTGCTCGTACATGAGCTGCATATGCTGTTCACGGGTTTTTTGATCGATATTGGGTAGGTCAATCATCGTTTCAATAAAACCACCCACCACCGTCAAAGGTGTACGTAGTTCGTGTGAAACATTGGCGACAAAGTCTCTGTGTACGGTTTGCACACGGTCGAGTTGCGTAATGTCACGGCTCAATAATAATTTGCGCGTTGAATCAAACGGCACCATTTGCACTGACAGCACTTGTTCCTGCGGGCGCATCGTGCGTAACGTCACCGGATGACTAAAGTCTTGTTCTTTTAAATATTCACGCAGCGCAGGATGGCGCAAGAGATTGGTGATTTGCTGACCTGAGTCGGTTTTGCGATTGAGCCCCAAATGAATTTGGCTAGCAGGATTACACCATTCGATACGATCAAACTCATCCAGAATGACGACGCCATCGGGCAGTGCTTCGGCGGCGGATAGAAATCGATCTAGTGTATTAGCAAGGCGGTCTTTGGATTTTTGCTGAGTACGAATTTGCTCGTACAATTGATCGAACACGCCTTGCCACAGCATAAAGCTAGCGGGGACGGTATCAATGTTGGGTTTTTTTAGCCAAGCATTCAGGCGATTCAAATTGATTAAATGATAGAGCGTCATGCACCCGAGTACCACGAGGGCAAAGACAAGCCCTTCGTATGCATTACCTGTCGCGCCAATAAAGAGCGATATCAGTGTAATCAATAAATAAAACAGAATCGAGCGTAGCCAAAACATGGAACGGCCTTTGATGAAGCGAAAATAAACCCTGCTTCACCAGCGGTTTTTGTACCGATGATAAGCAGGGGTGTGCAGCAGTTTAAATCTTAGTTTACAGACAAACGATAACCTGAGCCTCGGATCGTTTGGATTAAATTATCGTGACCAGTACCTTCCAGTGATGAACGCAGGCGGCGAATATGCACGTCAACCGTACGCTCTTCAACAAACACATGATCGCCCCAGACTTGATCGAGCAAGTGCGCGCGTGAATGTACGCGTTCTGGATGGGTCATAAAGAAATGCAGTAAGCGAAACTCAGTCGGCCCCAAATCCAGCGGCGCAGAATTGCCAAATACGCGGTGCGTGATTGGATCAAGGCGCAAACCTTTGATCTCTACAGGGTCATCGGTCACTTGTGGAGCGCGGCGGCGTAGTACCGCTTTGATGCGTGCTTGTAATTCGCGTGGGCTAAATGGTTTGGTGATGTAATCATCCGCACCCGTTTCTAAGCCCATGATTTTATCTTGTTCATCCGAGCGTGCCGTGAGCATAATCAATGGAATCGCACGGGTGCGCTCATCGGCGCGCAATTTCTTGGCAAATTCGATGCCGGTCATTCCCGGCAACATCCAATCTAATAAGATCAAATCGGGTAAGGCGTTGCGCACGATATTGGCGCCGGCTTCGGCCGAATCGGCGCGAATAATGTGATGACCTGCTTGAGAAAGATTAAAAGCAATCAGCTCTTGAATCGCTGGTTCGTCTTCAACCAATAGAATTGTGGCGGCCATGGAGTGTTCCTCGCGGAAAAGTTCAATTTATTTGTTGCGAGAATAAGGCTTTAATGTGAACTTAGTATTACAAGTCTACAGTGTTCCTACTTATATTTTCAATTACTGTAAATAAATGCCATTTGAATCAATGTGAAACGCGCATCTTGCGCACTCAAAATACGGGCAAACGGCTGTTTGAAACTACGAAGCAGCGATAAAGCAGGGTATTATGTGGGCTCTATGATGATTGTAAGAG
Source organism: uncultured Deefgea sp. (assembly GCA_963508915.1). Classification (GTDB taxonomy): domain Bacteria; phylum Pseudomonadota; class Gammaproteobacteria; order Burkholderiales; family Chitinibacteraceae; genus Deefgea. The sequence goes on along the minus strand of CAUOZE010000011.1, from coordinate 12,420 downwards.
TGCGCCATGGCCGGTTTACTGCCCTCCACCCCGCAGCCGACAGAAATCAAGCTGCATCAAGTGTCCAAAATTTTAGAAATTGCCTATGCCGATGGTGCGCAATTTAAGTTGCCGTGTGAGTTTTTGCGCGTATCGAGTCCGTCGGCCGAGGTTCGCGGGCATGGCGTGGGTAATGAAACGCTGCAAGTGGGCAAAGCCAACGTCAATATCGTGGCCGTTGAGCCGGTCGGGAATTACGCCGTCAAGCTGGTATTTGACGATGGCCATGATTCAGGCTTGTTTTCATGGGAATACCTCTATGAATTAGGCCGAGACCAAGATGTCTTGTGGGCCAAATATTTAGCGCAGCTCGCCGCTGTAGGCGCATCGCGCGATAAAAAATAATTGCATGTATCGGGTGCTGGCTGTTGCAAATCAATGTCTACGGCTGAATACCCTTTGAGTATTGCTGGGCTGAGTCTCAGACAAAGAATAATTGAAAAAGGACGTCATGATGAGCGAGCAAGATCAATCAACGCATTTCGGCTTTAAAACGGTCAATGAATCCGAAAAAGCGCAAAAAGTCGCCGAAGTATTTCATTCAGTCGCGCAAAAATACGACGTGATGAATGACTTGATGTCGGGTGGCCTGCACCGTGCGTGGAAGTTTTTCACCATTGAAACCAGCGGAGCCAAAGCGGGCGATAAAATTTTGGACATCGCCGGTGGTACGGGCGATTTATCGAAAGCGTTTGCCAAAAAAGTCGGTAAAACTGGCCAAGTTTGGCTAACGGATATCAATAGCTCGATGCTAGGTGTTGGCCGTGATCGTTTAATGGATCAAGGTTTTGCCTTGCCAGTGGCGCAGTGCGATGCCGAAAAACTACCGTTTCCGGATAACTATTTTAATATCGTTTCGGTGGCGTTTGGCCTTCGAAATATGACGCATAAAGACGCGGCACTCAAAGAAATGCATCGCGTATTGAAACCGGGTGGCCGCTTGCTGGTGCTGGAATTCTCAAAAGTCTGGGCACCACTGAAACCAGCCTACGATTTGTATTCATTCAAATTGCTACCTTTTATGGGCAAATTGGTCGCCAATGACGCAGATTCTTATCAGTATCTAGCTGAATCGATTCGCATGCACCCAGACCAAGAAACCCTCAAACAAATGATGCTCGACGCCGGCTTTGGCCGTGCAGACTTTCATAATTTGACCGGTGGTGTGGTGGCCTTGCATAAAGGTACGAAGTTTTAGTAATGGGTATGTATTTGCAGGCTTTGTTAATTATGATCTGTATTCACATACGTAGAAAATTTTCTTTAGTATCTTATTGGGGGCTGAGACGGTTCGATCATCAGGTGTTGCAATCCCTCAATATCAAACCGACGAAGTCGGTGCAGATATAGGGTCGCCTTCTTTTGCTTACTTTTCTTGGCGAAGCAAGAAAAGTGAGTCCCCGTCGCGGATTGCGACTGTAAAATATCGTGCCGTAGGCACTTAAACTCCAAGGGGTGGCGATGTTACTGGCTGGCATTTTGAATCACTTATTGGCACAAGCGCCGGCTTTGCAGGCTGAGTTGGCTGATTTGCGTGGGCGTACGGTACGGTTGGAGTTGCCCATTGCTTCCGCTGTCGTGGTGGTGACTGAAAATGGCTTGCTCGCTGAGTCGCAAGCGCCAGCCGAAGCCACGCTCAGTATGCCGGCGCGGTTTTTTGTCACGCGATTTACTGATCGGCAAGCGGCTTCGCGCCAAGTCCGAATTAGTGGTGACGCCGAGTTAGCGGACAAAGCGGGTAATGTGCTGGCGGGCTTGCAGTGGGGTGCGGCAGAAGATTTATCGTTGTTGGTTGGCGATATTCTGGCACATCGCATTAGCCGTGTTGCAGCCAGTTTGCTGGAAGCACCCAAAGAAATGGGGCAGCGCATGGCAGTTTCGGTGGTGGAGTATGTGCGTGATGAGCGAAAAATCTTGCCCCAGAAATATCATGTCACCGAGTTTTGCGATCAAGTCGATACGCTGCGGGATGATATTGCTCGCCTAGAAAAACGCCTGCAACGGCTGGAGCGGGTCGCCTCGCTAGGGCATTCTGATTGAAAGCTAAAAAACGAACCACAGAGACACAGAGGCACGGAGAAATTCAAAATCGGACTGTGCATGAATGTGGTTTTCCTCTGTACCTCTGTGGTAAAAGATTTTGATTTCTTGTCTTAGCGGCAACACGAGTAAATAAACGTAGTTTCATTTGGCACGCGGTGCCGCGGTTTTTTTCGGAAACTTTGATGTCTTTATTTCGCTTTATCAAGATTGCCCATGTTGTTGTGCACTATGGCTTGGATGAGTTCTTGCTCGGGCATGAGCGTGTTCGAGGTTTGCGTGGTCTGCTCAAGGTGCTGCTGTTCTGGCGCAAACTTGATCAACCGCGCGCAGTGCGTTTGCGTTTAGCACTTGAGTCTTTGGGCCCTATTTTTGTTAAGTTCGGCCAAGTGCTTTCCACACGCCGCGATTTGATGCCGCCCGATATCGCCAATGAACTGGTGCAACTACAAGATAACGTTCCGCCTTTTGCGTCGGACATCGCCATTGCGCAGATTGAGCGCAGCTTAGGCAAATCGACCGCTGAATTATTCTGTGAGTTTGATCCGCAGCCGATTGCATCGGCCTCGGTCGCGCAAGTGCATCGGGCGCGTCTGCATCCAGTGGATGGCAAAGCTGGGCAAGCGGTGGCGGTCAAAGTGCTACGCCCCGGCATCATGCCGATTATCGAAAGCGATTTGGCCTTGCTGAAAACCTTAGCCGTTTGCGTCGAGAAATTATTTTCTGATGGCAAGCGCCTAAAACCGCGTGAAGTGGTGGCTGAGTTTGATCGCTATCTGCATGATGAGCTCGATTTAATGCACGAAGCGGCTAATGCCAGCCAATTACATCGTAATTTTTTGAATTCCGATCAGTTGCTCGTTCCTGCAGTCTATTACGATTACTGCGCGCGCGAAGTGATGGTGATGGAATGGATGGACGGCATTCCGATTGGCCGCATTGATGAGCTGAAAGCGGCGGGGATGGATCTAAAAAAGTTGTCGAAGTTTGGTGTCGAGATTTTCTTTACCCAAGTCTTTCGTCACGGCTTTTTCCATGCCGATATGCATCCGGGCAATATTCTGGTTGCTGCAGATAATAGGTATATTGCGCTAGACTTTGGTATTGTTGGTACGCTGAGCGATACGGATAAGCAGTATCTTGCGATTAATTTCTTGGCATTTTTCAACCGCGATTATCATCGCGTTGCTACCGCGCATATAGAAAGTGGCTGGGTACCCAAAGAAACGCGCGTTGAAGAACTAGAAGCAGCCGTGCGTACCGTGTGCGAGCCGTTCTTTAATAAGCCGCTGTCACAGATCTCATTCGGTTTTGTTCTGCTGCGCTTATTTGAAACCTCGCGTCGATTCAATGTAGAAATTCAGCCGCAATTGGTTTTATTGCAAAAAACACTACTCAATATTGAGGGCTTAGGACGACAGCTCGATCCGGATCTGGATTTATGGCAAACTGCGATGCCGTTTTTGCAGCGCTGGATGAATGAGCAAATCGGCTGGCGCGGCTTGTTGACCACGCTGAAACACGAAGCCCCACAATGGGCGACTCTGTTGCCGACCTTGCCACGCAAACTTAACGAAGTTCTCAATCAAAACCACACCGAGCTATTGCTCGCAGGTTATAAAGGACTGATGTGGGAGCAGAAAAAGCGTAATTTATTGTTGGGCGTGATTGCGTGTTTGTTGGCGGGGTTGGTTTTTACCTTATGGCTAAAATAGTTGGGACGCGATTTGCCCTGATGATGAAGTAGGGTTAAGTAGAATGTGAAGTTGAGAAAAAGCCACTTGGATTCCAAGTGGCTTTTTTTCGTGCTTAACATGGATGTGTTGAGGCGGACTTAATATTGACCAGCTGTGCGAATTGAATTTTGACCAGGCGTTAGTGCCACCCACGGCGTGGGTGGCTGGTTTTAGCGTACTACTTTTCTCCTCTTTTTTCTAGCCCTTAAAATGGTTCGTTAGCGGTGTTTGGCTGCTCTTTTTGTCGCTCTCGTTCCTGAATTTTAAGCTTGGCACTGGCGCTACTTTGCTTGAAGCGCCATGACTTATTGCCGGTTTCGATGATGTGGCAATGGTGCGTCAGCCGATCCAGCAAGGCCGTGGTCAATTTGGCGTCGCCGAACACATTTGGCCATTCGGCAAAGGTCAGATTGGTGGTGATGATCACGCTGGTGCGCTCGTACAGTTTGCTCAGCAAGTGAAACAGCAGCGCACCGCCTGCTTGTGAGAACGGCAAATAGCCCACTTCATCCAGAATCACCACGTCCATATGCATCAGGCTATACGCCAATTTGCCTTGTTTACCTGCCGCCTTTTCTTGCTCAAGCCGGTTGACCAATTCTAGTGTGGAATGAAATCGCACCCGCAGTTGTTGCTGTTGGATACCGTTGATGCCCAGCGCCATCGCCAAATGCGTTTTGCCGGTGCCAGTACCGCCAATTAAAACGATGTTATGTGCTGCGGCAGCGTATTGACCTTGGGCGAGTTCACGAATCAAACGCTCGTCGACTTTGGATTGGCTAAAGTCAAAGCCCGCCAAGTCGCGATGGTGTGGGAAGCGAGCGGCTTGCATTTGATAGCTAATCGAACCCACATGCCGATCAGCATGTTCGGCACGAATCATATGCCGCAAATAAGCATCAAGGGTATTAACCTCATGGCTAGAGCTAGATTGGCATATGTCGGTATACGTCGACGCCATGCCGTGAAGCTTCAGGTCTTTTAGTTCAGTGTGGATGTCGAGCTCCATGCTACACCTCGCTATTTTGGTGCAGCTGGTCGCAACGCCCACTATCCGCCAGCGGCGGGTCTTTCAGTTGCAACGCAGTTTCTAACGTCGCTGGCTGGGGCGCTTCGTGTAAACGCGTCAGTACATTGAGAACATGCTCTGCAGATAAAGCCCTGCTTACGGTCACGCAAGCAGGGCTTTAAATTTTTGTATTTCTGTGACACAAAACTGACGATTTTAAACCATGTCACAAAATATAATTACAAGGGTAAGAGCGTAGTTCTTAAAAAAACATAGCTTACACGTTGACAAGGTTGTGTAATTATGTTAACATCCTAAATCGTCGCGGTAAGAGCTCTGAAAATATTAATCTAGACAATTAATTTTAACTCTCTTATTGCGATGTTGCAAGTATTTTTTTAAATAAATCATTAAAAATACTTAACTAATCATCTAACTGGGAGTTTAAATAGTCATGACAATACAAGAGTATCTACACATAGCAGAAACTACAGCACCGCTACTCTACGCTGTAGCTGCAGTAATTAGCGCGCTAAAGGGATGCAAAGCAAGGTGCCAGCCTGATGGCGGCACGGCTGACAATAGTTGATTCGCAGCAAACTGCCTGCCGAGAATATCTTGTAGCTCTATATTATTCAAAGCATGGCAAGGCCATGCCTACCTATCCTTGCAAGCGTCCTTTATAGACTCTCTATTGAGGTGTTTATTGGCCTCTTGCTTGGCAAGGTGGCTAGGCAGATTTTCCGCCCAATCCCTTGCTAAACGTGGGATTGCGGTTGGTTTTACGTTAGGTAGAGCCGTCATAATCTCCCTTGTGAATTTAATATCACGTGATGCTAAATCCAGTCCTTTTTTTAGGCTTTCAACCTGTTTTCTGAGGGCAACAACATCGTTGATAAGCCCATCCTCAGACTTCCTACTGGCCTTTAAATCGTGCTCAAGCTGTTCAATTTTGGCTGTCTTGGCTTCTTCGCTGTTTCGTTGCGTTGAAATGGCATCCCAGAGGAATTTTTCGGTCTGTTTTATGTTGGTATAGAAATTTTTAATCGTCTTGTGGGTGGCTTTGCTACCCTCGACACCGCGTTCCAAGCCGTGTTTTTGCCCTACATCACGCGAGAAATCGGCCTGCAAATCCCTCAATTTTTGCCGTCTGGTTTTAAAACCAGCACATGCGGTGCTTTTGATGAAATACCCAGCATCTTGCGGGGTATTTCTTTAAAGGATAATCACCGCTTGATTACACAATTCATTCGGGTTGCATTGAGCGATTTCGAGTGGAAAGTGTTCTTGTAGCAACTGCCCGAGTTGGCTAATTGTTGTGCTCAAACCGATTTCAATCTCATTTTGTCCCAGATGGATTTGAAGTTGGGCGCAGATCGCGTCCCATTGCGCCTGCGGAACTTTGCTGGCGATGCCACGGTCCGCAACAAGCTCGAGTTGGTTTTCGGCGAGTAACAAGTAGAGCAAGATGCCGGTATTGCCTTCGGTATCCCAGACGCGCAGTTGGCTAAACCAATCTATGGCACGGTCGCGCGGCGAGGTGTTTTGCCAGATTAGCGTGCTTGGCAGGCTAGACTCTATGACTAAACGAATCTCACCACGATGACCCTGCTCGGCCAGTTCTATCGTATTGCTGAGCTTTTCGACTAGCTCGCGATTAAATCTGGCTCGATAGGAATTGGGCTTGAGGTGTTGCCATAAGCGTTTCATTTTTTGCATGTTTACCATCCTCCCGATGCGCCACCGCCGCCAAAACCACCCCCACCCCCACTAAAGCCGCCACCGCCACCTCGAAAGCCGCCGCCACCTCCTGTGCCATGAAACCCACCACCGCGTCCTTCTGATGCTGCATGATTCAAGAAAAGGCTCATTAATTCGATGAATATTCGGCTGGTGATAATGCTGAGTACGACGGCCATACTCATACCAAGCAGCAACGCCATGATGAGTGGTGTGCCGGTCGTTGTTGCTGCGTAGCCGCTAATCACTGCAACGCCGCTACGCCCCATCCAGCGCCCGCCAATTTGGCTCAGAATAAATCCCGCGAACAGCATGCCGGCGAGCATCATCGGTTGCAATCCAAAAATGGTCGTCGTAAGTGCTGTTGAATCTCTTGCCACGGGGGCTGGCAGCGGCTCGCCTTGGATGACTTTGCTGATTCGATCGACCCCTGCATTGATGCCGCCAACATAGTCGCTTTGCTTGAACGCTGGCGTGATGTATTCACGGATGATTCGGCTACTGATCGCATCGGGCAATGCGCCTTCCAAGCCTCGCCCAACCTCAATCCGAACTTTTTTATCGTCTTTTGCGATCAGCAGCAACACGCCATCATCGATGCCTTTGCGGCCCAATTCCCACTCATCCGTTACTCGAATACTGTATTGCTCAATCGTATCATCGCCCGTCGTTGGCACCATCAAAATGGCAATTTGACTGCCCTTGGCTTGCTCTAGGCTTGATAGCTGCTGAGTGAGCGTGGCAATCTGCTCCGCATTAAGCGTTTGAGTTAAATCAGTGATTCGAGATTCGAGACTGGGTATTGTCATCTGTGCAGCAAGTATTATGCTGCTGATGAATATACCCATTAGAGTGAACAGTAGGGCGCAAAGGCGCGGCATTATTTTTTCTCGCTATTAAAGTCAACGCTTGGCGCGACTGAAATGGCTTTTTCATTTTCAACGCTGAAATTTGGTTTTAACTCAAGACCAAACATTTTGGCGGTGAGATTGGTCGGGAATGAGCGCGCGGTGGTGTTGAATGTTTTGACGTCCTGGATGTAACGATTACGAGCGACGGCGATTCGATTTTCAGTGCCTTCCAATTGTGCCGATAAATCGCGGAAGTTTTCATTCGCTTTGAGGTCGGGATATTTTTCCGCCACCACCATCAAACGCGACAAGGCCGAGGTCATGCCGGATTGGGCTTCTTGGAAGTTTTTGAGCGCGACAGGGTCGTTGGCCAACTCAGGGGTGATTTGCATGCTGCCGACTTTCGCACGCGCTTCGGTCACGCCCAGTAGCACTTCTTTTTCGTGCGCGGCATAGCCTTTCACTACATTCACTAGATTTGGCACCAAGTCGGCACGGCGTTGGTATTGATTGAGTACTTCAGACCAAGCGGCCGCGACGGTTTCATCTTGGGCTTGCAGCGCGTTGTAGCCGCAGCCGCTTAATGTAGAGGCAAGTAAAGCAGTGATGATGAGGCGTTTCATAGTGGCGATCTCGCGTGAGTTTAAGTGAGTAAGTCTACTGCGATTTTAATGACAACTTTTTTAATCTGCATTGGCTCGTTCAGTGCACGACATGGCTTATGAAGTTCGCCAGGAAAGAAAATCGCGAACATGCCAGGAGTCAGTACCAAACGTGTTTCATGGGCTTGTGGGTGTACAAAGGCAATATCTCGCTCGGAAAGCTGATCGGTGACTAATTCTAAATTGGGATTGGCGGGCAAAAAGCCAATCACTTCTTCGCCTTCGAGCAAATATTGAATGTCGATGTAGCGCTGATGAAACTCAGGCATGCCCGTTTCCCATGGCTGGGTGAGCGGCGTTTGCACGATGGCAATCATCTTGTCGCCATCGATGGCGTAGCGACCGGGCGCCATTTCGCTAAAGTCGGTATGGCGCAAATAAGCCAATGCGGCATTGAGTGCCGCAGGTAAGGGAAGTGAAGGCTGATTGATGTGGCTGAGAAACATAATGTGAAGGGTGAAGTAGTGGAAAGCAAAAGCAATATTACAGCATTGTAATTATGTCGCTTGAACTGTTTGCGCAAGAACTTGATGATTCGCTTATTGATGACAGGAAAATTTAGATGAAATTTAAAATACTTTGCACGATTGCTTTCATTTCAACGAGTGTTGTTGCTGCAGATCCTGCAATGCCAGAGCAAATGATGCGTGGACGTAGCTCTCAATATCAAGACGGTTTTCGGGATGGTTTTCGTGAAGCCGTCCGAATGATGAATGGCGCAGGCACTGGCAGCAATCAATGGGGACGAGATATTCGAATTGCACGCGCGAAGTATGGTTCTAATTACGGTTCATGTGATTTTACGCCGCGACTTGGCCGTTCTGCGGATGGTAAAAGTTCTTATGCATTTAAGGCCGGTAATCGATGGTGTGGCGATCCTTCTCGTGGTCACTCCAAAGCGGCGACGATTGAGTATTACTGTGGTAACAAATTAAATCGCGCTTATGTGCGAGAAAATCAGGTGGAGTATTTGCGCTGTCGCTAGATTGTGATTTTATCTTTGGTAAAGCAGGGGACTGCAGTATTGCATTGCTCGCCATTTGAAATGGTCTATTAAAAAGGCCACTCATCTGAGTGGCCTTTTGACTGCAAACTTGCGTTTATTTCAGCTTATCGACTTGCACATTCAAGCTATGCAGCTTGTCGTGGAGCTCAATCACTTGCGCTTGATCTTTGGCAACCAAATGCGCAGGTGCTTTGTCTGTGTAGCCAGGTTTTTCTAGCTTGGCGACAAGTTTTTCGAGCGCTGCTGCCGTTTTGCCGATTTCTTTATTTAAGCGCGCCGTTTCGGCGGCTTTATCGATTTCGACTTTGAGCATCAGGCGCGTCGTGCCAGCAACTGCAACCGGTGCATCACCTTCTGGCAATGCAGCAACGATGTTCACTTCAGACAATTTCGCCAGCGGCATTAAATACTTGGCGTATTTTTGCAGCTCAGGCCCGCCTTCAAAAAACATCGGTACTTTTAGCGCTGGGCTCAAGCCCATTTCGCCGCGTAAATTACGCGCCGCAAAGGCAATCGCTTTGAGCTCAGTAATCGCTGCTACGGCTTCGGGTTTGATTTTGCTTGCATCGGCAATCGGCCACGCTGCCATCATCAACGATTCGGTGTCTTTCTTGCCCGCGAGTGGTGCGACGGTTTGCCAGATTTCTTCCGAAATAAACGGCATGATCGGGTGAATCAAACGCAAGATGGTCTCTAACACGCGAATCAAAGTACGGCGCGCCGCACGTTGTTGTGGCTCGGTACCGTGCTGAATTTGTACTTTGGCGAGCTCGATATACCAATCGCAATATTCATTCCACGTGAATTCGTAGTTCGCTTGCGCTGCCAAATCGAAACGGAAGGTATCGAGCGCGGTGGTGATGGTGGTTTCTGTCTCTTGCAGACGAGAAATAATCCACTCATCGGCAAAGCTGTATTCCAACTCTGCACCGTCCTGACTGTTTTCAAGACCTAACCCGCAATCTTTGTCGACGACATTCATCATCACAAAGCGCGTTGCGTTCCAGATTTTATTGCAGAAATTGCGATAGCCATCGCAGCGTTTCTGGTCAAAATTGATCGAACGACCGAGCGATGCGAGTGACGCAAACGTGAAGCGCAGCGCATCCACACCATACGCTGGAATGCCTTCTGGGAATTCCTTGGCTGTTTTGGCGGCCACTTTCGGCGCGTTCTCTGGGCGACGTAATCCAGTGGTGCGCTTTTCTAGCAAGTGCTCTAGGGCAATACCGTCAATCAAATCCACTGGGTCGAGTACATTGCCTTCGGATTTGGACATTTTCTGTCCTTCCGCATCGCGCACCAAACCGTGGATATACACGTGTTTGAATGGCACTTTGCCGGTGAAATGCTTAGTCATCATAATCATCCGGGCAACCCAGAAGAAAATAATGTCGTAGCCAGTCACGAGCACCGATGATGGCAAGAACGCTTTCAAATCTGGCATCTCGTTCGGCCAGCCGTGGCTAGAGAATGGAACGAGTGCAGAGCTAAACCAAGTATCCAAAACGTCGTTATCACGCGTTACTGATTTGCCGCCCGCTTTAGCGATGGCTTCAGCTTCGGTGCGCGCCACATACACTTGGCCATCTTCATCGTACCAAGCTGGGATTTGATGACCCCACCACAATTGGCGAGAAATGCACCAGTCTTGGATGTTGTTGAGCCATGAATTATAAGTATTCACCCAATCATTCGGCACGAATTGCACTTCGCCGCTGTGGACCGCTTCAAGGGCTTTTTCGGTAATGCTTTGGCCAGTTTCATCAGCCTTAGTCATTGCCATAAACCATTGGTTCGTCAGCATTGGCTCGATGACTACGCCAGTACGATCACCACGAGGAACCATTAGTTTATGTTTTTTGATTTCAGCTAATAAGCCTGCTGCGTTTAAATCGGCAACAATTAGTTTTCGAGCATCAAAACGATCTATCCCACAATATTTGGCTGGAATAGCGCTGATGATCGTATGTTGAGAGACTGCAATACCAATAACTGTCCCATTTAAGTTCGGAGCATTGTCGTAGCGCTCCGTAACTTCTCTATTTTGTGCAAATTGATTAGTTTCAATTTTTGCATCAAGAGTGAAAATAGAAACGGGTGTAACTCCTTGCAGCGAATCATCTTTATGGCGTTGCCAAACGGCATAGTCATTCGCATCATGTGCTGGCGTGACTTTAACGACGCCAGTACCGAAGTCTTTATCGACGTAGTCGTCAGCAATGATTGGAATTTTACGATTACACAGCGGCAATTTCACCATGTGACCGATTAAGTGCTTGTAGCGTTCATCTTCTGGATTGACCATGACTGCAACGTCGCCGAGCATTGTTTCTGGGCGCGTTGTTGCAACGGTTAAGTATTCAAGACCGAGATTTTGATCGACTAGCGGATAGTGGATGTGCCACATAAAACCGTCTTCTTCTTCAGAAATTACTTCCAAATCAGAAACTGCAGTGCCTAAAACTGGATCCCAGTTCACAAGGCGTTTACCGCGGTAAATCAAGCCTTCTTCAAACAGACGCACAAAGGCTTCGACGACGGCGGTCGACATTTTGTCGTCCATCGTAAAGTATTCGCGGCTCCAATCGACTGATGAACCCATGCGGCGCATTTGGCTAGTAATCGTGTCGCCCGATTCTTTTTTCCATTCCCATACTTTTTCGAGGAAAGCAGGTCGGCCCAATTCGTGGCGCGAAATGCCTTGCGCATCAAGCTGGCGTTCTACGACGATCTGCGTTGCGATACCAGCGTGGTCGGTGCCTGGTAGCCATAAGGTGTTGTCGCCACGCATACGATGGTAACGCGTGAGGCCATCCATGATGGTCTGATTAAACGCGTGGCCCATATGCAAGGTGCCGGTGACGTTCGGCGGTGGCAATTGGATACAAAATGCCTCGCGAGCAAGGTCCATGCTCGGTTGGAAGTAACCTTGGCTTTCCCAAAATGGGTACCAATGCGATTCAATATTTTGTGGCTCGAAGCTCTTGGCGAGTTCCATAGTGCGTGCTCAGTTAAAGCGAAACCACAGATTATAAAGCTTGCTTGATAGGAATGGGGAATCACCGCAAAAAAACGCAGAGGCTTTGTAGATTTTATCTAGAGCTCATCGTCTAATCGGATTTAAATACAGCACTGAATCGGGAGTTAATTAGAGGGGAAACGCCCCTTTATGTCGCGATAGGGGGCTTTGCGGCAATCGTATCAACTTAAGCGCTGCTTGTTTTTTCAATCTCCATCCGGCATGATGCAGAAACAAACATAACTCTTTGATTATTAATTACTATATGATTAAGCGCCCTAACTGACTCCCTTCGTAATGTGTCCACTCTCATGC
>CAUOZE010000010.1:0-60998 GCA_963508915.1 uncultured Deefgea sp. | reverse complement strand
TGAGAGTGGACACATTACGAAGGGAGTCAGTTAGGGTGCTTAATCATATAGTAATTAATAATCAAAGAGTTATGTTTGTTTCTGCATCATGCCGGATGGAGATTGAAAAAACAAGCAGCGCTTAAGTTGATACGATTGAGATGCCACCTCCTTCGACAAACATAACGCACGAAGTCTGGCAGCATCAATAAGCCATTGATTGAATTAAAAAAATATAACGTGCAATTAGTTATTTGCCAACTAATGTGTTGCCAAATTAATACTTTGCAGGCAGCACATGAATGCCGACCAACTCAGGAAGTAGTGGTGCACCAGTTTTTTGCGAACCCAAGCTTGGCTAGGATATTAGTTTTAGATAGCTAGACTCTACGCAAGGTAAACATTGACTTGACTGACCCAGACTCAAAAATTGGATGAAACACTAAATAGTTAACAAGAGAGAGTACAAATGGGCTTCGATTTCTGAAGATAATAGCGCTGTTACTTCTTACAGACTCGATGAGAAAAGCAACTACAATCTGAAGAAATCCAAGATTGTTTAATTGCCCAGAAATTATGGTTCCGTGAAAAATCCAGTTACTTTAGAAAAAAGACTAATGAAAGTGTCATTTCAAGCTATGCAATGGCTCTTTAATTGTGGTTCCATAAACATATTTACAGCAACCATTTTGAGCAAGTCAAAGAGCAGCTCAGCCGTGATCTGCGCACACTGCCGACCCTCAAGCTCAATCCAGAAAAAATGGACTTGTTCGCATTTGAATTTTCGGATTTTACCCTTGAGAATTACGACCCACACCCAGCGATTAAAGCGCCAGTCGCAGTATAATAAAAAGCCGGAGACTCTCCGGCTTTTTATATGTATACCTCTGCAAGCATTAATTTTTAATGCCTAGAAAGCAATACCCAACTAAACACCTTTTGCAAACGGGTAATCTACAGCAGGCTGACGGCCTGCAATCAAATCGGCAATGGCCTGTGCCGAGCCACAGCATTCAGTCCAACCCAATGTGCCATGGCCCGTATTGAGCCATAAACTTGGATACCGTGTTTGTCCGATATAAGGCAGATTACCGGGCGTTGCTGGGCGCAAACCGGTCCAAAACTCAGCCGCAGCATAATCCATCCCTTCGGGAAAAATCTGGCTAGTCCGGTCAATCAGCGCCTTACAGCGTACTGGATTTAAATCCAAATTATAACCATTGAATTCCGCCGTTCCAGCCACCCGCAGACGATCTCCTAAGCGCGAAAACACCAGTTTATAACCATCGTCGGTCAAACTCACTGTCGGAGCATGTTGCGGATCAATCACAGGAATAGTCGCCGAGTAGCCTTTTGCTGGATAAATATCCAAGGTAATACCCAAAGGCTGCAAATGTTGCGGGCTAGAGCTACCCAAGCATACAACGATCGCATCGGCAGAGAGGCGCTCAACACCTTCAGCTTGACTCGACACCCGCACCACCTTCACGTCACCGCCTTCTTTCTCCAAGGCATCAATCTGGCAGTCGTAGCGAAACTCAACGCCCAAGGCCACACAACGCTCTGCTAATTGATTAGTAAATTCACGAGCATCACCCGATTCATCACTTGGTGTATACGTGCCACCGACGATTGGAAAACGAGACTGCGCCAAAGCAGGCTCAATCGCCAAACACTCCGCAGCACTCTTCACTTGCCGATCTAATCCCACATCTCGCATCAATGCCGCAGCGGGAATCGCAGCGGCAAACTCAGCAGCATCAGTGTAATAGTGCAAGATGCCTTCAGTACGTTGCTGATAAATCACGCCAGTTTTAGCACGCAAGTCCTGCAAGGTTTCACGACTATAAAGACCCAAACGCACCAAATTTTGTAAATTGGCTTTGGCTTTTTCTTTGGTGCATTGTTGCAAAAAACGCAAACCCCAGCGCCATTGATTCCAATCCATTTTTAGGCGAAACAACAAAGGCGCATCTTCTTCGCCCAACCACTGCAACGTCTTCCACGGGGCCTTTGGATTAGCCCATGGTTCAGCATGGCAAACTGACACTTGTCCACCATTTGCGTAACTAGTTTCACGGGCGGGCTCTTGGGCGCGCTCTATCACCGTTACCGAATGCCCTTCTTGCGCGAGAAACCATGCGCTAGTTACGCCAATGACGCCAGCACCGAGAATAATAATCCGCATTCGACTGCCCTCCCAAGGCCACTATTATGCTGACATTATGCCCTGCAAATAGTCGAACCCACTTGGGATTGTCGATTTTTAATGCTGCAGATCAAACTCAATGTGTTGGATGAAAAAACAAAGCAACAAACAGCGATGTGTAATCAGCTAACTATGTTTTAAACTGTACGCTGATGAAAGCTCAAAATAGAAAAGCGCATTAATGAAACTATCCCTTCGCTCTGCTGTTATTTTGGCCATTTTGATTGGCCTATGCCTCCCAGCCACCATATTGGGCTATATCAGCCTGCAGTACGAATTACAAACGACCAAAACTCAAATTAGCCGTGACCACCAGCGTCTGAGCGACGTGCTGGCCTTGGGGATGCAAGAACCATTGTGGAATCTGTCACCTGAGTCTGGGCGGCCACTGCTCGAGTCGCTAATGAGTGATGACCGTATTGTGCGCATCACCATCAATGCCAATAATCTTGGCGTATTTTTATCGATCCAGCATCCTGAGCGGGCGCTAGGCAACGTGGCGGCGCTGTCTCGTCCAGTGATCAAACAAGGTAATACCATCGGCATCGTCACTGTTAATTTTGCCGATGGCCTCAGCATTCAAACGATTACTCGTAAGCTGCGCATCTATTTATTTGCCGTGGTCATCCAAGTTATTTTTAGCTTGGCACTCATTTTGTTCCTGTTGAATTCTCGTGTACTTCGTCCACTTGAAAAGCTCACACAACAGTCACAACTGCTCGCTAATCGTCAGCTCAACCAAAAATTCATTTGGCAAAGGAATGACGAACTCGGTCAATTAGGCCACTCATTAGAATCAACACGCCAAGCACTGCACCACTTAGTGGGCACGTTAGAGCAAAAAAACGTACAACTCGAAGCCGATTTGATTAGTCGCCAGCAAATTGAATCTGCCCTGCGCGTGAGTCAAGATCGCTTCCGGCGCTTAGTTGAGTCAACACGACTAATCCCTTGGGATGCTCGCCCAGAAGAGTGGCGTTTTACTTATGTAGGCCCACAAGCAGAACAATTACTTGGCTTTCCAATTTCAGTTTGGTATAGCGAAGCGTTTTTAAGTAACTATCTACACCCAGATGATCGACACTTGGCCTATCCCTTATTTGCAGAACAAATTGCAATTGGCCAAGCTCATGAATTTGAATGCCGTTTACTCTCAGCCAACGGCAAAGAGGTTTGGGTTCATTTCTTGGCAACCGTCAGCAAGGATGAAAATAATCGAGCCCATTTGCAGGGCTTCTTATTTGATATCAGTGCTCGTAAACAGAATGAATTGCAACTGGAGCAATACCGCCATCACCTTGAAGAGGTAGTAGAAAACCGTTCGCGTGCGCTGGTTGCAAGTAATCATGAACTTGAAATTCTGACCGGATCCATTGCGCAAGACTTGCGTTCGCCACTCAAGACCATTGAAGGGTTTAGCCAAGTACTACTTGATGATTATCGTGAAAAATTAGACGGCAACGCCAGAAATTACTTACTTCGAATTCGTAGTAGCGTATTGGCGATGGCCAATCGAATTGAAGATCTTCTAATGCTACACGAGCTTTCTCGGAGTGAATTACGCAGAGAAAACATCCATCTCAGTGCAATGGCACTGGATATTATGGAAGAAATCACACTGCTACAACCTGAGCGCCATGTAGAACTCAACATCAAAGAACAAGTGTACGCCAATGCCGACGCTCACCTGATTCGCATTGCACTGTACAACCTGCTTGAAAATGCATGGAAGTTCGCAAAACCAGATCAAACGACCTACATCGAATTTGGCGACACCAAAATTAATAGGCAACAAGTCTTTTTTATTGCCGACCATGGCATTGGCTTTGCGCCTGAACAAGCCAAGCGGCTTTTCACACCATTCCTGCGTCTTCACTCGCACGAACAACATAGCGGCAGTGGTATCGGTTTAACCGTAGCCCAGCGCATCATCAGTCGGCACAGCGGACATATTTGGGCAAAATCAACTCTGGGTGAGAACGCAACTTTTTACTTCACACTACCAAACTCATTATTAACACATTGAGTGCTTGCAAAAAAGAACGAATGTTCTATAATTCATTTCATCACTCTACACACTGGAATCAAATTTCATGGACGACAATAAAAGCAAAGCGCTAGCCGCAGCCTTAGCGCAAATCGAACGCCAGTTTGGTAAAGGCGCCATCATGAAGATGGGCGACAATCAAATTGAAAACGACCTGCAAGTGGTATCAACAGGCTCACTAGGCTTAGATTTAGCACTCGGCGTTGGTGGATTGCCACGCGGTCGTATCGTTGAAATTTTTGGCCCAGAATCTTCAGGCAAAACAACACTTTGCTTGCATGTTGTTGCTGAAGTTCAAAAACTTGGCGGTGTTGCAGCCTACATCGATGCAGAAAATGCACTCGACCCAATTTACGCCCAAAAATTAGGCGTGAATGTATCCGATATGCTGATTTCTCAGCCTGATACAGGTGAGCAAGGTCTAGAAATTTGCGACATGCTAGTTCGTTCAGGCGGTGTAGATATTATTGTGGTCGACTCAGTCGCCGCGCTAACCCCTAAAGCTGAAATCGAAGGTGAAATGGGTGACGTGCACGTAGGCCTGCAAGCACGTTTAATGAGCCAAGCGCTGCGTAAATTAACCGGCAATATTAAACGCACGAACACGCTAGTGATTTTCATTAATCAGCTACGCATGAAAATCGGCAACATGATGCCAGGTCAAAGCCCTGAAACAACAACGGGTGGTAATGCGCTGAAATTTTACGCTTCGGTTCGCCTCGATATTCGCCGTATTGGTGCAGTCAAAAAAGGCGAAGACGTTATTGGCAACCAAACCAAAGTTAAAGTCGCTAAAAATAAAGTCGCACCACCGTTCCGAGTCATTACTTTTGACATCATGTATGGCGAAGGTATTTCGCGCGAAGGCGAGATTATTGAGCAAGGTGTCACACATAAAATCGTCGAAAAAGCAGGTGCGTGGTATAGCTACAATGGAAATAAAATTGGCCAAGGCTTAGAAAATTCACGCCAATACCTGAAAGACAATCCTGAAGTGGCCGAAGATATTGCACGAAAAGTCCGCGAAAAAATGACTGGCGCAGCACTCCCCATTGAAATGGAACAAAGCAGCGACAGCGCCGCTGAATAAAATAATCTTTAAATAGTCCAATGGCCACTTCGTGGCCATTTTTTTTAAGTTCAAATCTATGATATCGATTCGAAATAAAGCACTGCAACTGCTGAGCCGCCGTGACCACTCAAAACATGAGCTCCAGCAAAAATTGGTAATCACATTTCCTGAAACGCCAACCGAAGAAATCACAACTGTCTTGGATGAATTCACCCAAATGGGTTGGGTTTCTGACGAGCGATTCGCTGAGCAATGGGTCTACTTTCGAAGTCAGCGCTACGGCCAACAACGACTTAAGCATGAGCTGATCGAAAAAGGTGTAGCCAGTGACATTATTAGCCAAGTTCTTTCCGAAATCAGCGACGATGAAACCAGCAAAGCGAGGATATTGTTAGAAAAAAAATTCTCGCAAGCCCCAAAAAACATCGCTGAACGGACTAAACAATTAAGATACTTGGCCAATAAAGGTTTTAGCTTGCATGTAGTCTATGAAGTAGTCAGTGAGATCAAACATTGCGATATTGACTCAGACTAAATCGGACAGTGATTTGAGGAGGTTCCAAATTTAGATATGTTTTCCGACTTCCCTCTGTTGTGCTAAATTTTGCATCAGAAGGAAGTCGCCTAAAGTACTAGAACTTAACGAGAAATTGGCTTGTAGCGAATCCGTTTTGGTTTCGCGCCCTCTTCACCCAAGCGTTTTTTCTTATCGGCTTCGTATTCTTGATAGTTACCGTCAAAGAAATTCCATTGCGAATTACCTTCTGCAGCCAAGATATGCGTCGCAATCCGATCGAGGAACCAGCGATCATGGGAAATAACAAAAACGGTACCGGCAAACTCAAGCAAGGCATATTCCAAGGCACGCAATGTTTCCACGTCCAAGTCATTCGATGGCTCATCGAGCAGCAAGACGTTGCCGCCTTTAAGTAGCGTTTTCGCCAGATGCAGGCGACCACGCTCACCACCAGATAGATTACCGACTAATTTAGCTTGATCCGCACCTTTGAAGTTAAAACGACCCAAGTACGCACGGCTGCTCATTTCAAATTTGCCGACGTTAATCACATCGTGACCATTTGATACATCTTGGAAAACAGTCTTGTCGTTTTCCAAGCCTTCACGGCTTTGTTCAACAAACGCCATTTGCACGGTTTGGCCGATTTCAACTTCACCGCTATCCGGTGCTTCTTTACCAGCAATCATTTTAAACAGCGTTGATTTACCAGCACCATTCGGGCCGATAATTCCGACAATCGCACCTGCTGGTACATTAAAGCTCAAATCATCGATCAAAAGACGATCACCAAACGCTTTGCTCACGCCTTTAAACTCAATGACTTTATCACCCAAACGCTCAGCAACGGGGATAAAGATTTCTTGAGTTTCATTGCGTTTTTGATGCTCAAAGCTGCTCAACTCTTCAAAACGTGCAATACGCGCTTTCGATTTAGCTTGACGGCCCTTCGGATTTTGACGAACCCACTCCAATTCTTTGTTCAACGCTTTTTGGCGCGCCGACTCTTGTGACTCTTCGACCTTCAAGCGCTCTTCTTTCTTTTGCAACCAAGTCGAATAATTGCCTTCCCAAGGAATACCATGGCCACGATCGAGTTCCAAAATCCACTCGGCGGCGTTGTCAAGGAAATAGCGATCATGCGTTACCGCAACCACAGTGCCTGGGAAACGCACCAAGAATTGCTCCAGCCATTCCACTGACTCAGCATCCAAGTGATTGGTTGGCTCGTCAAGCAGCAACATATCTGGTTTAGACAGCAGCAATTTACACAAAGCCACACGGCGTTTTTCACCACCGGAAAGTTGCCCAACAATGGCATCCCACTCTGGCAAGCGCAGCGCATCGGCAGCGATTTCAAGTTGTAATTCCAAATTGTCGCCAGCACCCGCAGAGATAATCGCTTCAAGGCGGCCTTGTTCCTCAGCCAAAGCGTCAAAGTCCGCGCCCTCTTCGGCATATGCAGAGTACACTGCTTCAAGTTTGGCTTGGGCTTCAAAGACTTCACCAAGGCCACTTTCTACTTCTTGGCGCACGGTGTTGGTCGCGGTTACCTCAGGTTCTTGTGCCAAATAGCCAATTTTGATATTCGGCAGATGCTGCACTTCACCTTCAAACTCTTTTTCCACGCCAGCCATGATTTTCAAAACGGTTGATTTACCTGAACCGTTTAAGCCCAATAAACCAATTTTTGCGCCTGGGAAAAAAGACAGGGAAATGTCTTTAATAATCTGGCGTTTCGGCGGAACAATTTTGCTCACACGGAGCATCGACATTACATACTGTGCCATTCAGAAAACCCTTAAAAACAGTGGAAATAGATAAACCAGAGTTTAACAGGCTGCGCTATGTCAGCGCTATCTTTCGAAGAGCGAAGCATGTGAGGGGAAGTACTATTGACCTGGGGGTATTATCACAAAATACATCAATATCAAAGGGTACAAAACAATACCCATAAACAATAAAAAACTTATTTAACCTGCAGCGTTGCACGCACTCCTGCGTCAAAGTGACCAGGCTTGAGGCAAGCAATATAAAATGTTCCGGGCTGTGTAAACTTCCATTGAATCTGTGCGGTTTCACCGACTTTTGCACTAATCGATTTTGGATCGTCATGCTCCATATCAAGATGCATTTTCATCACATCGGCGTGCTTTTTTAACTCGTCCAAATGCCCCATCACCGCTTCATATTTGAGCTTGCCGTCATTTTTGAACAACAGCGTAACGGCTTCACCGCGTTTGATTTGAATCACATTCGGCATGTATTTCATATCATCACTCATGCTAATCAACACTGTGCGCGTGGTTTTTTTAGCGGGAACCCCCATCATTTTGAATTGCTTTACTCGCACTACGACTTCTCCTGTGGCCAGGCTCGTTCGGCGTTGACTCTATGACAAGAGAGAATATTAGCGGAGTCAGTTTATGATGCGGCACACACTGCGAATATATCTTGACCTGCTGCGCCGCTTGGAGCGCAGTGTTTGCGCGCTGCAATCGCAAACTCAGTATATTGCTCAGCAACACTAAGACGATGAGCCATTTTGGAGATTTGCGTTATAGTTCCCTGTCCATCGGCAACTAGGTACAAGCCGACAAAGCGCCGTGCGATTAAGCGCAATTCCGCAGGCAGGCATTGTAATACACGGGCAGAGAGCAACATCGATGAGCCACGCCAAGCAGGCTGCGCGAGATGCTCTAATAAAATCATTGGCACTTGCAGTGTTTGTTGTTGCAAAAAGGCTTGATCTGATAAGCGAAAGCGAATGGTCATGACGGCTTCTCCAAATAGAACGTACGTTCACAATACAAGAGCAAGATGCCATTCGCAAGCCCAACAAGAACGTTTGTTCTGCAAAAACAACAAAGGCGACTGAGTCGCCTTGATGTTTCAAATTAATGGCCAACGTATACGAATAAAGCCATTATTTAACAATACCTTGAAAGACATACCCTTCCGAGTAAAGTCTATTGCTCTAATAAAGCTTTCTTCAACTTATCAGGAATGTTCGACAGCACCAGCGTATCGGTGTGCTTGTCGTAAATCACAGCACCGGAACGCAAGCTGGCGCGATCAAATTCGAGCTTCCATTCTGGCGCAGCCGCTTTAAAACGCATCAGCGGTTTAATCGCGCGACGATCAGGCACAAAGCCATCGACCAAGCCTAAATCTTCGTGCTGCAAGACGTCTTGCAGCGCCTGAGGTGCGTCAGGGAAAATTTGACTGGCTACATCAGCGAGATTCACTTCGCCTTGATCATTGCCCATTTCATCGAGCAAGCTATGCGCACGCTGAAACACTTCATCGCGATCTTGCGCGCTGAGTGCTTGTTGCTCAACAAATTGCTCCAAACCTTTAACGAGCTTTTGGGTTTCTTTGAGCGGCGTAACCATATCGTTACAGCCGAGAAAGAGCTTGAAATACGCAGCCACATCGCCGCGACCACGCAAGAAACTCACATAGCGCTCACCGCCAGCTTGCCACACACCCAAATCAATCCGGCCCGCCACACGCAAATGATCCATATCCAGATGAATACTATCTTCAACCTGCATTTCACCATTCACCGCAGTACCAATCACTTCACTAACTAGGGCGACGAAAACAAAGTCCATCGCCGCATTTTGCACGCGCGCAATCAGCACATAGCCGCCATTGGCTTCTGGCTCTTGCTCGGCGCGCACCTGCAAATGCGCAAGCAATTGCTGGGAAAAACTCAGGAAATTGGCATCATCCAGATATCGTCGCACTAAGGCGGGCATTGGATATTCGTGTTCATCTTCTTCAAATTTGCCAAAACCTTTACCGTTCCGCGTGCCATAGAGCTGGCACAGATGATCGACTAAACGCTGAGCAGCGCTATTAATCGGCACTTCAGCCGCACTGAGCGCCACGCGAGCGGGGCCGTTGGGCTCTTTGTGTAGTTGATGAATAATGAGGTTTTGAATGGTATTGGGAGTATTTGACATGCCGCAGCCTTGAAAACAGATGCGGCATTATCCCATTGAATGGACTTACTGCGTATTTCTTGCTGCGGTTTCATCCGACGCATCATGCTCAAAAGTCCGCCCATCGGTGTGCATGGCCTTCAATACTTTGTAGCAATCTTCGATATGCGCATTACCCAACATCCGCATGGCACCATAACTAATGCCGGCAGCAATAGCAGACCCTAAAAATGGCACAAATTTAGCAGCTTGCTTGCTCGCCATCCGTACACCAACGCGCTTGAATGCGAGCACCAATAGCTCTTTGGTCATATATTTGCCAACCAGCGTACTACCCAATGAGCTAGCAATCACAAAAATGCGCTGTTTGATTTTTGGGTCGAGTTGCTGAATGCTTTGGGGGGTCAAGGCAAACTTATCGTTAATCATCTCAATCATTTGCTTCATGATCGCCACATCTGCAGCCACGTCAAAGCCAGGAATCGGCACAACAGCTAATGCGCCCGATGCCATTGCTCGCTTGGCCACCAAAGCTCGGCAGTCAGTACGGATTTGTTCAATTTCGGCCAAGGTCATTGATCGCATGTATAACTCTATTCATTAAGACAGAAACTAAATGGATTCAAATACGTTCACTTAGTTCAATGCTTAGTAGGTATTGCTCACAAGGCATTATTAAATAGAACCTACGACTAGATACCCTTAAGCCCCTGCCATTTACCATTGAGCAAACCTTCAATCGGTTGGTACTGCGTTTTGTATTCCATTTTGCGGCAATTCTTAATCCAGTAGCCTAAATAAACATACTGTAAACCCAGTTGCTTGGCGAGCCCGACTTGCCACAGCACGTTAAAAACACCAAAACTACGTGCCGCAAAATTAGGATCAAAAAAGGTGTATACCGATGAAATACCATCGTCGAGCTGATCAATCAGGCTGACCATCCGCACCACGCCGTTTTCGCTAAATTCAGCCAAAAAACTGGCGACTTGGCTCTTTAAAATAAAGCCTTCATATTGCTCGCGAGCATCTTGATCCATGCCACCACCGCTATGCCGAGACTGCTGATAGCGCTGATAAAGTTCAAAGTGCTCATCGCGATATTCCAACTCCATAATGCGTATTTTGAGTGATTCATTGCGCTTTAAGGTTCGTTTTTGGGTGCGATTCGGTTCAAACAAAGTCACTGGCAAACGAACAGCAACACAGGCTTGGCAATGATCGCACCAAGGGCGATAAACAAACGCACCACTACGACGAAAGCCTTGCAACACCAATTGACTATATGCACCCGATGAAATCAACTCAGATGGGACGGCAACTTGGGAGCGCGCTTCTTGGTCAGACAAATAACTGCAGGGGTACGGCGCTGTAGCATAAAACTGCAATTGAACTGCGTGCTTGCGGAATGTATCGTTCATGCGACACCTACTCAAATTCACTCGTTGATATGGCAATATTGCCAAGGCCCTAACTGCTCAGGCTCACCCAGAAGAACTTTCAGCTTAGCAACAAATTCGTAACGATCAATCTCTCGAGCACCAAAGCGTGCCAAATGATCGGTGTACATTTGACAATCAATCATTGAAAAACCCTGAGCCTTTAACCACTGCACAGCATGTACGAAGGCAATTTTGGAGGCGTCTGAGCGACGGGCAAACATGGATTCGCCGTAAAACATTTTGCCCAGTGCCATCCCATACAAGCCACCAACTAATTCGCCATCCATCCAACACTCAAAACTGTGAGCAAATCCAGCCTCATGCAAGGCGATGTAGGCAGCCAGCATCTCATCGCTAATCCAGGTGCCCGCCTCAGTACCACGGGGTACTGCACAGCCTTGCATCACCTGCGCAAACGCCGTATCGAAGGTTACCTCATAGGGGCGATGACGAACCACTTTGGCCAATGATTTTGGCACTTGGAACTCATCGACATGCAATACCATGCGAGGACTTGGGCTCCACCAAAGAATCGGCTCTCCCGGCATAAACCAAGGAAAAATACCTTGCCGATAAGCAGCAAGCACTCGCTGAGGCGATAAATCGCCCCCTGCGGCCAAGAGACCATTTGGCTCTTTGAGTGCACTCTCCAGCAGAGGGAACTCGTGTCGATGATCTAACCAAGGAATCAACGGTAAAAACTCAATAACAATTTATTTCTTCGCTTTGGCCTGACAAACTTTACAAATACCATAGATATACATCTCATGATCTTGAATATCAAAGCCATGTTTCGCTGCGATCGCATCTTGGCGCGCTTCGATTTCTGGATCAAAAAACTCTTCGACAGCACCGCATTTCACGCACACCAAATGATCATGGTGCTCATCTTGCTTTAGTTCGAACACCGCTTTGCCCGTTTCAAAATGGTGACGCTCTAAAATACCCGCTTGCTCAAACTGAGTGAGGACACGGTAAACGGTCGCCAAACCAACATCTATCTCTTCAACCAGCAGCATACGGTATACATCTTCAGCGGTCAGATGACGTTCTTCACTGGTTTCAAACAGATTTAAAATCTTTAAACGAGGCCCTGTAGCCTTCAATCCCATACCTTTTAATTCAGCCGCTTTACTCATTAGATATTCTCTTCTTTGTTCCCCAAGGTGCGGGAGTTGCACAATACGGTTATGATATAGCGTTTCCCGGTGACGCGCACCGGCATCCACGAGCGAATCGAACCAAGATGAAGGCAAGACTACTTACTGTTTTTGTGACCAGCAGCCTATTGTTAACTGGTTGCAGCGTCGTTAATTTTTTAACACCCCATAAAATTGACATTCCACAGGGCAATGAAATTACAGCCAATCAAGTTGAATTGCTTCGTGTGGGTATGACCCGAGCACAAGTTCGATTCGTCTTGGGTACCCCACTACTTACAGATCCTTTTCATAAAGATCGTTGGGATTACATTTTCCGCGACAGTCGCTCAGGTGGTTTGAGAGAGTCGTATGACTTTAAACTCTTTTTTAATGAGAATAGCTTAGTTCGCTGGGAAGGCACGTTTTTTCCAGACCCTAAAGCCAATCCAATTCAAAAAACAAAGCCACAGCCTCCTGAGAGTAATTTAATGTCAATGCCAGTCAATCCTGGCGACCCAAATTCTAAAGATGTCGAAGTGAAACCACTACTCAAAGAGGGCTTTTAATCATGACCATTAAAATTGCTATCGCAGGAAGTAGTGGTCGAATGGGGCAAATGCTGATTGAAGCAGTTCTTAATGCGCCTGACACGCAATTAACGGTTGCACTTGATCGCGCAGGAAGTGAGGCCATTGGCCGCGATGCAACTGCTTTTATGGGCACAAATAGTGGCGTCATGATTACAGATCAATTGTCTACACTTGAAAATGCAGACGTCTTAATTGATTTTACGCGCCCGGAAGGCACATTAGATCACTTACAAGCGTGCCAAGAGCTCGGCGTCAAAATGATTATTGGTACCACGGGCTTTGATGAAGCAGGTCGTGCAATGATTAGCACGGCTAGCCAAAAAATTGCCATTGTCTCCGCCTACAATATGAGCGTTGGTGTTAACTTAGTTTTCAAGCTACTCGAAATTGCAGCTGGTGTACTCAATCAAGGCTACGACGCTGAAATCGTCGAAATGCACCATAAACATAAAGTGGATGCGCCTTCAGGAACAGCGATTGCGATGGGTGAAGCGATTGCCAAAGCATGGGATCAATCCCTCAATGAGATCGCCACTTGGTCTAGAAAAGGCATCACGGGCCCGCGTGAAAACGGCACGATTGGATTTGCGACACTTCGCGGAGGTGATGTGATTGGCGATCATACTGTGGTTTTTGCTGGCGAAGGCGAACGGATTGAAGTGACTCATAAAGCGAGCAATCGAACAATCTACGCACAAGGCAGTTTGCGAGCAGCTCGATTTTTAGCACAACACCAAACAGGTCACTACGATATGCAGGAAGTGTTGGGGCTAAAGTAATCAGAAGTGCTGTAATCTAAAAGGTGGACAATAAAAAACGAGGCTAAATCAGCCTCGTTTTTGTTACAGACACTCTTAACAGCAATACGGAAAAGCATAAAAAACTGCAAATTAAACAGCAAAAAAAAACTCACTACTGCAAACTGCAAAGCTACATCGTTACTACTGACCTTCAGTACTGCAACATCAACTTCTATTCTACTGCTACTGCTACTGCTACTGCTACTGCTACTGCTATCAAAAGTTAAACTTAGATTTTCTCTGCGGTCAAACCATTCTGAACATAACCATTGTAACCATCTCACATAGAGCCATTTAATACCGGATGAAAAGTCCCCATTCAGAACACCTCCATGTTATTAAGCATAGGCAATACAATAAATCAAGTTAAATACAAACTAGAATATACTACAAGTAACGGGGCGCCAGATCGACACCCCGCAGGGCTGAATTAGCTCATCAAATAGAGCGTTCATTATTACGCAAATGCTAATTCAGAAAATTGATCATTAAAATGACCATCAGTGGCATGTACTGCCGGTTACTAATAAACACAGGACATTGGAATCAATCAATATGACCTCCTTTGCTGCGGTTTAACATCAGAGAACCCAGTACTACACTTAAAAAGATCTGCGAAATAAAAAACATTTCGACTATTGAATTTACTGCAATGATTGCCACTAGTGCCATCATATTCCGAACACTTTCGGATCGAGATCAAATGATTGATCTTAAATAGCAAGGATGCCAGATACTAAATACATTAAGTCGGAATCAATCAAATATTGCTCCTTCTGTTCTGCTTCAGTTGAGATAAGCACACATCGCTTTATTCCTAACTGCTCTGTGTTGCCATATCGTTACTCTAGTCCTAAATATTCAATCCTGCAACATATCCCGACGACCAAGCCCATTGAAAATTGTAACCACCAAGCCAACCCGTCACATCGACGACTTCACCAATAAAGTACAAACCGGGCACACTGCGCACCATCATGGTCTTGGACAACAACAGATCCGTATCGACACCGCCTCGGGTGACTTCAGCTTTTTTGTAGCCAAGGGTACCTGATGGCTTGACTTGCCACTGGTGCAGCTCGGTCGAAATAACTTGCAACTCTTTGGCAGAGTATTGCTTCAAAGGCCTTATTTCACCGTATTTAGCTAGCCATACATGCAAAAATCGTTTCGGTAAAATATCAGCAAGAACATTCGACAACAAGCTGTCGCGATTTGCACTTCGGAAGAAGTCTTCCAAGTCCATATCAGGCAGCAAATCAATTTCAATCGTTTTTCCTGCTTCCCAAAAACTTGAAATTTGCAAAATAGCGGGGCCAGAAACCCCTTTGTGAGTCAGTAAAATATCTTCGCGAAATGAGGTATTTTCACAACTGACCACCACATTTTCAAACGCTACACCCGCTAATTCAGCCCATAAATCTTCGGCCAGAAAGGTCAGCGGTACTAATGCTGCCGCTAAAGGCACAATCGACAATCCAAACTGCTTGGCAATTTCATAACCAAAGGGCGTCGCACCGATTTGTGGAATCGACAAACCACCACAGGCAATGACTAAGGACTCACAGTGCCAAACCTCAGTTGGCGTGGTGACCACAAAGCCGCCATCGATCTGTTCAACCTGCATCACAGGCGTTTCCATTCGCCAAGTCACTTCACCTAAATCCACCTCTGCTTTGAGCACATCAATAATGCCCTGCGAGTTTTGGTCACAAAATAACTGCCCTAATGTTTTTTCGTGATAAGTCAGGCCATACTTTTCAACCAGCGCAATAAAATCATGTTGCGTGTATTGCTTCAGCGCCGACTTCACAAAATGAGGGTTGTTCGAAATATAACACTCAGGACGCACATTGATATTGGTAAAGTTACAGCGCCCTCCTCCCGATATGCGAATTTTCTCCGCCAGCTTTTTGCTGTGATCGATCAAAACAACGCTACGGCCACGTTGCCCAGCAGTCGCTGCACACATTAAACCCGCCGCACCTGCACCAATAATTACCACATCCGTTTTTATCATCAAAAAATCCCTATTCGTTGCTGCAATTGTACCTTTTTGTTGCGGTTTTTTTGGCTAAAGCGCAACCCCAATGGCATTAATACTGACGATTTAATTTCCATTGCGGCGTAAAATCATTAACGACAGTTTATTCACCAGCAAGGATTACACCGATGCAAAAAATGATTGTTTCTGATTTAGACGGCACCTTGCTCGATATTGAGCACAAAGTGGATGCGTATACTGCCGCAACATTTCAAGCATTGGCAGCACAAGGCGTACAGATCACCATTGCGACAGGGCGACATTTTTTAGATGTGAAGGGCATTCGTGAAAGCCTTGGCGTTTCTGCCCATTTAATCACTTCGAATGGCGCTCGCGTTCACGACCCAGACAACAATGAAATCTTTGCTGAGAATCTTGAGCCAGAATTGGCCAGAGCATTGTTACAGCCAGAGATGTCTGCGGGCACTTTACTGAATGTCTATGTGGATGATGGCTGGTTGGTCGAACGTGATTGCCCTGAATTAGTGGGGGTATATTACAAAGATTCCGGCTTTAACTATCAAGTGGTTGACCTAAAAGCCCACTCAGGTGAAGGTATTGCCAAGATTTTATACATCGCGGATCACGCAGCACTTACTGCCGTTGAAGCGAAAATCATCGATCAATATGGCGATGAGGTTTATATCACCTTCTCAGCAGATGACTGCTTAGAAGTGATGCCGCCCACGGTATCCAAAGGTCATGCGCTAACCGAAGTACTTGGCCGCCTAGGCATTGATGCAGCGCATTGCTACGCCTTCGGTGATGGACAAAATGACATTCAAATGCTCGCTGTTGCTGGCTATCCCTTTGTGATGAGCAATGCCAGTCCAAAACTCAAAACAGCACACCCGCACGCACCAATGATCGGCAGCAATAATGAGCACGGTGTAGCTGAGCAACTTAGAAAAATATTTACCATTGAATGACCGCACGTAAACCCTAGGATTACTAAGGACTCACCTGTAAAAACTAGTCTTCAGCAACAAAATCACGCATGATAAAGCCATCAGTTTTTCAACGAGAGGCGATATCATGCGTTTTTTTCTAACCCTAGCAATACTCAGTCTAAGCTCAGTCGTCTTTGCAAAAGAGTGCCCACCTTTGCTCCAACACAAGTTCAAAACCTTGCAAGGAGAAACATTCGATTTGTGTCAACACGCCGGCAAACCCATTCTCGTCGTCAACACGGCGAGTAAATGCGGGTTTACGTCGCAGTTTACTCAGCTTGAGCAGCTCTACGCCAAATACAAATCGCACGGTCTACTGGTGATTGGTTTTCCATCAAATGATTTCAAGCAAGAACTGGAGGACGACAAAGCAATCGGTGAGTTCTGCAAACTCACATACTTTATTGAATTTCCAATGATGAGCAAAAGTAGCGTAGTCGGTAAGGATGCAAGTCCGTTTTACCAACAACTCAAAGCGGTTTCAGGGACGACGCCGAAGTGGAATTTTTATAAATACTTGATTGCACCCGATGGCAAAACCGTCACCGCGTTTAACTCGATGACCGAACCCACAGACCCAGCAATCACAGGACAAATCAATACTTGGTTAAAGAAAAAATAAATACCAATACAATCAGTAGCGGTTTAAAACCGCTACTTCTGAGAAATATTTACTCTTTCAATGAAGTGACTAGGGCGTGAAATGCATTTTTATCTTGATCGAAATCGTACAAAGCACCGCGCAGAATATCGAAGTACCACCCAATCAAACTGAGTGAGCCATTTTGCACTCGCTCAGCAATGAAGGGGAAGCTCATCAAATTATCCATAGACACAATAATTGCTGCCATTTCACAGGCGCGAATCTGACCATCTGGGGTTTTGTGCGCTAGTTCGCGTTTGACTTGTTCACGTGCTGCGTCAGCAATTCTAACCCAACGTCCAATAAAATCAGCATCTGTCTTGGGCGTACTGTTGTCCATCAAGGCGCGAATACCGCCACAACCAGAATGTCCGAGAACGATAATTTTACTAACCTCAAGATGTACGACCGCATATTCAATCGCTGATGAGACCCCGTGAAATGCACCGTCGATTTCATACGGCGGCACTAGATTAGCCACATTGCGAACCACAAACAAATCACCTGGATTGCAGTCGGTCAAAATCGCCGGATCAACACGCGAATCTGAACAGCCGATTAATAAGGTCTTTGGGTTTTGCCCTGATTGCAATTCAGCAAATAAATCACGATGCTCGCCAAAATACTTATGCTGGAAGCGGCGAAAACCACCGATAAACTTTTCAATCTCTTTCACTTAATTACCCCTGTTACCGTTATGATTTTTTTTCGCAATTCTACTAGTTTTCTTTGATCTTTGCCCTACTCACTCAACATTGCTGGCCATCGTCACACCGTAGCGTGGTTTTAAAGGCTGCATTTTCTTCTTAATCAATTTTTTTGAATAAAATACACAAGTATTTACGCTATCCGTCAACATGCTCTACCTTTATGATGTTGATAACGATTCAGATTAACTGAATACAGGAACTCACTTGATGAAAAAAGCAGCACCTACTCACTACGATGCCTTGCAAATTGGCATGCATTGGCTCGTTGCGATTTTAATCTCCTGTGCATTTGCCTTTGCCTGGATTTTTGACGATATGCCATTGTCGCCCGACAAATTCAAAATGATTAACTGGCACAAATGGACGGGTATTACCGTGATGAGCTTATTTATCATTCGTTTCGGCTATAAACTCCTACGGGGTACCCCAGCAGTTGATCCAGCTTTGCCCGCGCTACAAAGAAAACTCGCAATCAGTGTTCATCACCTGCTGTATTTACTGATGTTTTTACTGCCCTTTGTGGGTTGGCTGATGAGCTCAGCCAAAGGCTTTCCAGTGGTGTTTTGGGGTGCACTGCCCTTGCCAGATTTAGTCGGTAAAAATGAAGAATTAGCCCATTTTCTTAAAGAAACCCATGAGTTACTGGCTTACGGTTTATTAGGTTTAATTGGTTTGCATATTGTCGGCGCTTTAAAGCATCACATTATTGACAAAGACGGCACTTTGGCGCGGATGCTGCCGTTTTTAGCCAAAACATAATAATCAAGATCACTTTTAGGAGAACCCATGCTACGCACTTTACTTGCCAGCAGTTTATTGCTCATCGGCAGTCATGCCATCGCCGCACAAAGCATCGTGCCACAAAAAAGTCAGATTAATTTTGCATTCAGTCAAATGAATACGCCGGTCGATGGCAGTTTTAAAAACTTTACCGCCAAAGTCAATTTTGACCCTGCCAAGCCTGCAACAGCGAAAGCCGAAATTATCGTTAACTTGGCCAGTATTGACGTCGGTGGGCCTGACGGTAATAACGAAGCCAAGAAAAAAGCGTGGTTTGATATTGCCAATACCCCAAAAGCGACTTTTGTTGCCACGAGCGTAAAAGCGCTTGGGGCAGGTAAGTTTGAAACCAAAGGCAAGCTCACAATGAAGGGCATGACCCGTGATGTCGTTGGCACCATGACGGCAAAACCGGTTGAGAACGATTTATTGCTCGAAGGCTCAGTACCATTACTGCGCCTGCAATACAAAATAGGTGACGGCGCTTGGGCTGACACCGGCACAGTTGCCGACGAAGTGACTGTGAAATACAAACTGCTGCTCACCGGCAAAGCAGACTAATTTTTATAAAACCACTGGAGTATTTAGCATGAAGAAAATCATCACAGCAGCCCTCTTTTCAGCATTTGCAGCAGGCGCATTTGCAGCACCTGAAGTTTATACCATCGATCCGTCACACACTTACCCAACGTTTGAAGTCAACCATTTAGGTTACTCAACTCAACGTGGCACATTTGAAAAAACTAGCGGCACTGTAACGCTGGACATGGTAAAAAAAACAGGCGCAGCAGATATCACTATTGATACCACAAGTCTGCGTAGCGGCTGGAAAAAACGTGATGCCCATCTAAAAGGCGAGGATTTCTTCCATACCGCAAAATTTCCAACCATGACTTTTAAAGGTCAAGATTTCAAATTTAGTGGCGACAAATTAGTGAGCGCTGCCGGAGAATTGACTTTACTCGGCGTAAGCAAGCCAGTGACTTTACAAGTGAGCAACTTCAAATGCAGTACTCACCCAATGAGCAAAAAACCAACTTGCGGTGCCGATGCCATGACCACAATCAAACGTAGTGATTTTGGTATGGCAGCCTATGTACCGGCCGTGAGCGATGAAGTCACCCTTCGTATTCAAATCGAAGCTAGCAAATAATTTCCGCGCTGGCCGCGAATAATTCGCTACTGCTGAAGTGAAAAAGCCAATCAATGCGATTGGCTTTTTCACGTTTGCGCTGAACCTTAAATTTCTTCAGGGGCAAAGTAGTCTAAATCAGTTACACTACAATACAACCCCAAACAATTTACTCTATTTCGTTCCCTGTTGACCAAGCAGCTATGGCCCATAATGTTTTATCAATTGACCTGAGACTACTGGAATTAAAAATCCAACACGGGCGTTCGCCTGCAGAGATGCGCGAGAAAATTGAGCTCATACTTACAGCGGCAGAGACGATTAACTACCCGCATGCAATTGCTGAAGCCAAACTTTATTTAGCTCAGTTATTTTGGGCCGACATGGCATTCAATCATGCCAGCACCAACATTGAGCAAGCAATTCAATATGCCAAAGCAGATGGCGAGAAGAACTTGTTAGCCGAGGCGTACCATCTCTCAGCCCTTATCTTTGTTGCCAAAGGGCGCTATACCCTTGCATTATCGCAATGGCAAAAATGCCTTAAGCTGATGCATTCAGTGCAGCACCCCACACTTTCGATCGACATTATGATTGGTTTGGGCAATCTCTGGGCTATTGATCAACAAAACGAAAAGTCGCTACTGGAGTTGAATCAAGCTTTTGAGCAAGCGCTACTCATTCAAAGCCCTCCCCACGCAGCCAAAGCTGCGATCTGCCTGAGTCGGGAGCGCCTAAAGCTAGGCTATTTAGAAGAGGCTTTAGTGAGTCTTGACCAAGCCGAATGGCATTTGAAGTCGCTTAAAAACCCCACTTGGCACGCCGAAATGTGTAATTACCGTGCGCGAACTTGGCTCGCATTAGGTCAAACTGATCGTGCCTACGACCAATGTCAAATGGCATGGCAGACTGTCGCTGAGCAAGCCCACCTGATGTGGGCACAATGCCTCAGCTTGATTACCCTAGCGCAAGTCGACCTCGCCAAACAAAACAATCCATTGCATCACTTAAATAAAGCCAATGAATTAGCGAATCATTTCAAGCTGCACTCTTTTCAACGTCAAATCGCCTTGATTCGCGCTCAATATGCTGAACAACAAACACAATGGGAAGAAGCTCTCGCTAGTTTTAAACACTATCGCCAACTTGATCTGGGAGAACTCGCTCAACACCAGCAACAAGGTGCTCGTGATTTTAGCTCTGTGGAGTTTCTACGTTTAGCTCAACAGATTGATCTACAACGTCAAAAAGTGAGCTCTACGACCGACCACAAAACAATCGCACATTGTGACCCCCATAATTTGCTGCCGCGATATATTTGGCTCCAGCAATTAACCAAGCATTTGACTGATGCAGCCCCTATCGGAGTAGTTTTTATTAGCCTACAGGCGGCAAGCGAGCACTTTTCAAGACAAAGAACACTCTATCTGATGGCGGCTATCTGCACTGAAAACAGCGTGTTTTGCCAATACGCTGAAGGACTATTCGCTATTTTTATTAAGCATATTGTCTGCGACGAATTGCAACGCCAGCAAAAAAATATCGGCTATATTTTAGAATTACTGCCCTTTGAAACTGGCCGTACTGCGGTGGCGGCCACCCTTGCGCAAACTAGCGACACGCTCGCCACTCTGCTCTGCCGAATTGAAACAAATCTGTATCCGGCGGCGAATAAAGATGCCTAACTCACAGAACTTATTTTCTGAACAATTAGCCGAAATTTCTCATCAGCTGGCGGAGAATGCCCCATTACAAGCCTTAGCCTTGATTCAAGAGATAAGCAACATTAGTTATCAATTTAATACGGCCAAGCCCCGTATTACGCTATTAATGCTTAAAGCCCAAGCAGAAACTGAACTAGGTCAAGGGCACGCGCTGGTCGCGACACTGAATGAAGCACTCAGCCTGTCGCAAGAGGATGATTTTTCCTGTGAGCGTTTACAGGTATTGAACCAACTTGCCGATCAGGTTTATACGATGGGCGATTATCGGCAATCCATACAGCTCTGGATGAGCTCCATCGAGTTAGGTCTTGAGTTGGGCGACATTAGCAGTGCAATTCTGGCTTTTATTTCGATTGGAGGCATTTTTAACGCCGCAGAACAACACGAACGCGCACTCAAATTACACCAACAAGCATTGCACTACAGCCATAAGCTAGATAACCCTCACATTTTCTATACATTAAGACTGTATTTAGCGGCAGACTATATGTGGCTTAAGCTGCCTAACGATACCCTTACCATCTTAAACCAAGCCGACCCAATCCTTAAGAAATGCAATTACTTCAACGGCATCGCTGAATCACATTTATGGCGCGCCCAAGCCCTGTTTCAACTAGAACGTTACGCCGAAGCCATTGACCATCTGCAACAAGGACTGCAATGTGCCGTACAACATCACCATTACTGGGCCAGCATTAAGTGCGCATATCACCTGGGCCTGATCCTAACCCACCAAAAACGTCACGCTGAAGCTGAACAAGCTTTACTAGAAGCGCTGGCCACCGCCAGCGACAATGAGTTTATGCAATTATTACGCGATTGTTGGCTTGGCCTTTCTTCACTTTATGAAGACATGGGTCAAGCACAACAGGCCTATTTTGCATTGCAATCAGCGCATAGTTTTGAACATCAACTGGCTAAAAGTGCGCCAATTTTAGAAGTTGAACCACGTATTTTGCAACGCTTGGCTGCACTGGAAACCCTATTTAGCTTAGAAATCAGCCGTCAAGAAAATCGGCAGCTATTAGAGCAACAAGCTCAGCAGATTCAAAAACTCAATCAACTACTCACTGAAGTAGAGCAAGATGCACTCACTAAACTGGCCAATCGCCGCTGGTTGGACACCCACCTTGCACCACAAATTACCAAACCAAATACAGCAGAGCACATCTCAATTTTACTACTCGACCTTGATCACTTTAAGCAAATTAACGATGACTTTTCGCACCTAGCAGGCGATGAAGTACTACGCGACATCGGCCTCATCTTGCAACAAGCTTGCCGCGATGTTGACACTCCAGTTCGATATGGCGGTGAAGAGTTTTTAGTGGTGCTCAAAGGCTTGAATTTATTTTCTGCGGCCAAAGTGGCGGAGCGAATTCGAACCCAAGTTGCACAGCACGCTTGGCCAAGCAGCATTGAGGGCAGACAACTCACTATCAGTGTCGGTGTAGCGCAAGCGCAAATGGGAGACAATTTGATTAGTCTCATCGAACGCGCCGACCAAGCACTCTATCGCGCCAAACACCTTGGCCGTAATCGCATCGAATTATGACATTTCGGCCCCTATCGCCAGCCACTGCTTGATGCTTTGATCTTGTGCTAAGCAATCGAGCCACCATCTCAATGCGTGACCCACGCCATTATTGCGCCATGCAAAACACATTCGAATTGGCGCATTGACCTCAGCCACGGCTTTTGAAATCAGCCGCCCTTCTGCCAAAGCCTCATCCGCCAAAGCCAGCGGTAGATAGCCACAACCTAAGCCAGCTATCTGAGCGGCAACTTTATGCTGCATATCGGGCACCCGCAAGGTTTCTTGTCCGGATAACAAACCAATCGTATATGGCAATAAGTTACGCGATGAATCGGGAACGACAATTGCGCGATGCTGTTGGATCAAGTGTGCCGACAAGGGCTCTGGCGCTTGCGCCAGCGGATGAGAAGGGGCGACCACAAACACACTATGCAGCTCGCCCAAAATTTGACTCGATTGGGTCGATGCGTTACCACCCAAATGACTAATTGCACCAATAATCAAATCGGCACGTCGCTCTTGCAAAGCTTCCCATGAGCCGCCCAGCGACTCTTGGGTAAAACGCAAACGTGTACCGGATTGCAAAGCATCAAACTGCGCAATCATCGGGAATATCATTTCAATCGGTAATACGGTATCGACCGCAATCACCAATTCAGTTTCCCAGCCAGTTGCTACACGTTTAATCCGGCACTCCAATTCATTGGCGGCCAGTAATAAATGACGCCCCTCATTCAGAAGTTCTACGCCTGCCGCAGTCAATTGTGCACGGTGACCACTACGATCAAAAATCTCAACACCGAGATCATCTTCGAGCTTACGCACCATATAGGTCACCGCCGACGGTACCCGATGAACTTCAGTCGCCGCAGCTGCAAAACTACCTCGGCGTGCAATCGCATCTAGAATCTCGAGCGCCTCTAAAGAAAGTCGCAGCATAATCATTCCAATTATTTGAATAAGACATTGGGTTTTCTTCGCTATCACCTCAGCAAAGTCACGTTTATTATGATCTCTGTCAACGCTTTATAGCAAGGCATAGACGCCGTAAGCCAAGCCAGTAGTGTGCTAGACCTTATGGCCAGTTTGTGTTGACAGCCCTATTCATCATTCAAAAAGACTGAAGGAAGCAGCCATGATTACCGTACGCAAATCCAATGAACGTGGTCACGCCAATCATGGGTGGCTCGATTCGAACTTTAGTTTCTCGTTCGCTGAATATTACGACCCTGCGCATATGCATTTTGGTGCGCTGCGCGTGATTAATGATGACCGCATCGCCGCTGGCATGGGTTTTGGTATGCACCCACACCAAGACATGGAAATCATTACTTATATCTTATCAGGAGCCATTGAGCACAAAGACAGCATGGGCAATGGTTCAGTGATTCGCCCTGGCAATGTGCAACGGATGAGCGCAGGCACTGGGGTGCGGCACAGCGAATTTAATCCTAGCGCCACCGAGCAAACGCATTTGCTGCAAATCTGGATTTTGCCTTCTCGTAAAGGTGATGCACCATCGTACGAAGAAAAGGAATTTTCAGATGCCGATAAGCGTGGTCAATTGCGTCTAGTAGCTAGCCCCGATGGTGAACACGCCTCTGTGACGATTCACCAGGACGTCAAACTATATGCAGGTCTGTTTGATGGCAGCGAAAATGCAGAGATGCCGATTCAGATGGGCAGAAAACTCTACGTTCATCTGGCGCGCGGTGAGGCTGAAATTAATGGATTGCCACTAGCCGCCGGCGATGCGCTAATGCTTACGCATGAGAATCAACTCACAATTCAGCATGGCAAGCAGGCCGAAGTTTTAGTTTTTGATGTGTTTTAAAGATTGGAGCTGATATCGCTTAATTCATATTGGCTAATTGATATTCGGCAAACCAAACAAATCCCGAAGTCGCGCCAACATCTCGCTCGGCTGCGGGGCTGACAACCCATTTTTTGCATGCTCAGAAAACAGCTGGTGACACTCAGCCTGCCGCCGTGCCAAAACCAATGAAAAAGCCTCGGCCAACTCGTGCCTCATGACAAGTAAAGCCTGAAAAGTCGCCCTATCTAATCGATAGCACTCGGCGTTGCCCACCGCAGCAATTTGAACTGGGAAGCGCTCTCCGGTCATGAGTGAAATCTCACCAAAAAAACTCCCCGCACTTAAAACACCTAACTGATGCGTTTCACCATCAGGCGTCTTCAGCGTTTGCTCCATTTGAGCTTTAATCAAAATATACAACCAGTCCACATCGGCACCTTGCGCCAACACAGTTTCACCGTGCACAAAAGGCGTAAATTTGAGCCGATCGGACAAGGCCAGCAACTCGTCTTCATTCAGTGGCGCGAGCAATTCCAAACCATGTAAAACCGCGAGGCGTTCTTCGGTATGGCGTTTATGCCGAACTTCAGAATATTTTTTATTATCAAACGAGAGCAATAAATTGTATTGCGGTGGCGAAAAACGCCGACCGTTTCGGCGCAGTGCCGCATCAATTGCAGTGCGGACTAAAGAATCAGTCGAATCGTCGTGCATTAAATCCGTCAACCAATAGCGCAACGCAAAACGGCCAACGCCCTTATCCGCCTCCATCAGTATACATTGTGCCGCAGGTGATTCCGCTACATTGGCAAGCATACCCTGCTTCAGTACCGCCTCAACCATACTAATAATTTGCGTCGGCAACGTTTCTAATGAGACATCAAAATACACCCAGCGCCGCCACATCAGCGGCTTACCTTGCCGTTTACCTAAAATCGCAAAGCGATTGCGCGTTAACACACTATTGGGTAAGACCACCATCTCACCATTGCGAGTTTCGAGGTAAGTTGCCCGCCATGTCACATCGACGACTTTACCGACTGCATCATCAACCTTAATCCAATCGCCGGCCTCGATACTGGCATCCCACTGCAAGGTCAGCCCCGCCAACACATTACCGATAGTGTCTTGCATCGCAAACGCCACCATCGCGGTCAGCACGGTTGAGGTCACGACAATTTGCGACAAATCTAGCCCTGCTTGCCGCAGTTGATACATACCCCAAATAACGAACACCAGTGTCACTAGAATATCTTGCAGAATGCGCGGTGGGCGCAGATGAAATGGCGGTAAAAAAAGACGGAAAAAGATTAAGCCCAGCAAACGAATCACCACCAGCCCCGCTACAAAGGGCAAAGCATAATGACGAATTTCAGCAGGCGCCGAATCGGGAGAGAACGGCAATACGGCGATGACAGCTGCAAAGAGCAGCCAAAACAACCAAACCAACACGGTGCGGCGCAATGAAGGATGGCGCACATAGAGCACCATCGTCAGCACGAAAGAGACTAACAAAAAACCTGCGCTGTCTTGCCAAGGGCTAGCAAACAAGGTGAACCATATTTCAGCCATCACACGCACTCGCAGAACGATTTATACCGTTATAGCCCGCGCTGAGCGGCGTCATGTCATTTTGTTGGTGATGGCTGCGCAGTAAAATAAGGAGTAAAAGGTATATAAGTACAGCCATTATTTATCAATGGCTGGAATTAAATACCCATCACTTCGATCGCACATCAAAAGCCGCGCGTAGTCCTTCGCCAATCATAACCAGCACCAGCATCAGCATCAATCCAAGCAAAACCGCAAAGGTCGATAGTAAATGCCACCACGCGTCTAGATTGGCTTTACCTTGCGCCAGCATCTCGCGCGGCTGCGGGGCTGCGGGGCTGACAGCCAATTTTTTGCATGCACAGAGACCAGTTGGTGATACTCAGCCTGCATGCATGAATTGACCAAGGAAAATTCCTTGGTCAATTCATGCCACATTACGAACTAAAACGGAAATATCGCTCGCTTTAATCGATAGTTCCCGAAATTACCCAGCGAGGCAATCGACTGAAACACGTAATCATGTTGTGGATTGAATTCAACCAGCCAACAGAAAGAGTTTTGACACTCTTTTTACTTAAAACGACTATTTGAGCTACACAGAAGCTTCACAATAACGGGCACAAAAAAACCAAAAAAAGCTTTTAAAAAATAGCTTACTTTCGATTAATTAGTCAAAAATAACCGTCTTATTTGAATACACCAAAACACGCTGTTGCAGATGCCAACGCACAGCACGCGACAAAACAACCCGCTCCAAATCACGCCCTTGTTGGATTAATGCATCCACATCATCACGATGCGAAATACGATTCACGTCTTGTTCAATGATAGGGCCATCATCGAGCACTTCAGTCACATAATGACTCGTCGCACCGATCAATTTCACGCCACGCGCAAAAGCGCGGTGATAGGGCTTGGCGCCATCAAATGCAGGCAAGAAACTATGGTGAATATTGATAATTCGCTGCGGAAACTTGGCCGTAAAGTCATGACTGAGTACTTGCATATAGCGCGCCAACACAATGAGATCGATTTCTTTCTCAATAACTAACGCCATTTGCGCGGCTTCAGCCTCAGCTTTATTGTCTTTATTCACGCTAATCACGTGATATTCAATTCCATAGAACTCAGCCAAAGCGCGGCAGTCTTCATGATTAGAAATAATCAGCGGGATTTCACATTTCAACTCGCCGCTTTTATGGCGATGTAATAAATCAACCAAGCAATGATCGTATTTTGAAACAAAAATCGCGACTTTTTGTGGGCGCTTAGAAAGAGAGACTTTCCACGTCATTTGAAATCGATCGGCAATTGGCTGAAATGCAGCCGAAAATGCATTCATATCCAAAGTAAAATCGGCCAAATCCCACTCAATTCGCATCAAGAACAGATTGTCTGCATTATCTTGATGCTGATCGGAATGAACGATATTGGCATTGTAGGTATACAAAAAATTGGCAATCGCCGCAGAAAGACCTTTTCGATCTGGGCAACTAATCAGGAGGGTCGCTGTGTGTGTCATTCGGCATCATCTTTATTAAGTTATGCCAAATTCTAACACCACCGTTCATAGCACAACAGTACGGCACTGCACTGCCTTGCTTTTAATCAGCGTTTACGCGTGCATTGCCTTTGAGTGAGTCGCCCGCTGCACCTCCACTCGCAACAAGGCATCGACAAACATCTGCTCAAATGGTGCTGAATAGCCATGCGATGGAATCGTCACCTGCCAACGAAAGCCACTACTTGCTTTTGCATCGAGCACCAAAGACACAGGGTAATTAAACAGTGCAGCGTAAATCGCTTTACCGATGCCCTCAGTGCGAGCAGGGTTAAATTGCCGACCATTTGGGCCGCGCATAGGATGATCCAAAGCCCGAAAAACCAAGGTCATCGTTTCTTCAGGGGATAAACCATCTAATTTTGCAGTTTTAGCTACTGCAATCAGCATTTCTTGCGGTACGATATCCATCTGCGCTCCCCTATCATTTCAAACCAAGGTTTTTAGCTTAGCTTGAAATCATTCACGCGCAATTCTTTTACTCATCCGTCTATCAGCTTACGCCATGTTCAATATTGTTTTGTACCAACCCGAAATTCCACCGAATACGGGTAACATCATTCGTCTAGCCGCCAATACAGGTTGCATGCTGCACTTGGTTAAACCATTGGGCTTTCCGCTTGACGACACCAAAATGAAGCGCGCTGGTTTGGATTACCACGAATTTGCACACATGATCGTGCATGAAAACTGGGAAGATTGCTTAGCCCACCTCGCAGGCAAACGATTCTTTGCCGCAACGACCAAAGGCTCGCAACGCTTTGATTTATTACAGTACGAACCAGGTGATGTCTTTGTGTTTGGACCAGAAACTCGGGGACTGCCTGCCGATATTTTGCTGACATTTGAAGCCAATCGACGCATTCGCCTACCGATGCAACCCGACAATCGCAGCCTCAATCTATCCAATAGCGTTGCCATCACTATTTATGAAGCGTGGCGACAAAACGACTTTGTGGGCGGAGCTTGATAAGAAAGGGTATTTAGCTACAGACTACAATCAACAAAACCTATAGCAAAATACCCTTACAACACCCATTAATGATTACGCATAAAATCCGCTGTTTTCATAAATGCTTCTTCCAGATGATTACGTAGCTCTTCGGTCATTGGTATTTCAGCCATCGCCTGTAGCATGCAGAGCATCCATTGATCGCGCTCAGACTCGCCTATCGCAAAAGGCATATGCCGACCGCGCAAGCGGGGATGACCGTACTTCTCAATAAATAGCTGCGGTCCACCCAGCCAACCTGACAAAAACTCAAATAGTTTTTCTCGAATCAGCGTGGTGTCTTTGCCATGCATCGCCTGAATGCCCGCTGCACGCGGATCGCTCGCCATAATGTCGTAAAACCGATCAACTAATTGCCTCAATACCGCTGCACCGCCCAGTGTGTCATACGGCGTTACTTCTAAAACATCACTCATTACTTCGCCTCAACGGGTTTTACCAAACTGGCCGCCAATTTAGCACGAACCCGTGCTTCATCGGTATCGACACCCGCCGCCACCGCAACACCCATGCGGCGACGCTCAAAGGATTCTGGCTTACCAAACAAGCGAATATCGGCAGTCGGCACAGCCAACGCTTTATTAACCCCCTCAAAGGCAATACCTACCGCATCTATTGCGCCGTAGATAACAGCACTTGCTGCGTGTGAGCGAATACCCACATCGACAGGCAAACCCAGTATCGCACGAGCGTGCAATTCAAACTCTGAATACTGCTGACTCTTTAATGTGACCAGTCCCGTATCATGGGGACGAGGACTCACTTCACTAAACCAAACATCGTCGCCCTTCACAAATAATTCCACCCCAAACAAACCACGCCCGCCAAGTGAAGTCGTTACTTTCTCGGCAATGTCTTGCGCGCGCTGCAATGCGAGTGGGTTCATCTTTTGCGGCTGCCAGCTTTCTACATAATCACCTTTCACCTGCACGTGGCCAATTGGCTCGCAAAACTGAGTTCCCACTTCGCCATTCGCGCCGACTGCTCGCACCGTTAGCAAAGTGATTTCATAATCAAAATCAACAAAACCTTCGACAATAATTCGACCTTGCTGCACGCGACCACCACTCGCGGCGTAGTCCCAAGCGGCTTGAACATCTTGCTCACCTCTAAGCAAAGATTGTCCTTTACCGCTCGATGACATCACTGGCTTGACCAAACAAGGAAAACCAATCTCCGCGACTGCCGCCTGAAGTTCAGTTAACGTATCGGCAAAACGATAAGTCGACGTTGGCACACCCAATTCTTCAGCGGCTAAACGACGAATGCCTTCACGATTCATCGTTAAATGCGTGGCGCGTGCGGTGGGAATAACCTCCGCTAAACCATCCTCTTCAATAGCCAGCAAAGCTTCGGTGGCAATAGCCTCGATCTCCGGCACGATTAAATGCGGTTTTTCAATTTCAACTAAAGCGCGCAAGGCCTTTGCGTCGGTCATATTGAGCACATAACTGCGGTGCGCCACCTGCATCCCCGGCGCATTCGGATATCGATCAACCGCAACGACCTCTACCCCCAAACGCTGCAAAGCAATAATGACTTCCTTACCCAACTCGC
This sequence comes from uncultured Deefgea sp., assembly GCA_963508915.1. Lineage (GTDB taxonomy): Bacteria > Pseudomonadota > Gammaproteobacteria > Burkholderiales > Chitinibacteraceae > Deefgea. The sequence goes on along the minus strand of CAUOZE010000010.1, from coordinate 30,230 downwards.
CCGCACCTAAGAGCATGACCTTGGTCGCAGAGCGACTTAACGGGGTACCAATTTTCATCAGGATTCACCTTTCTTAGAAAAATACAGAGTCATTTAAAATCAATCAATTAAGCACTATCGCCAGCGACTTGCAAATTCACATTTTCCAATCTAGTTTTAATCATCGAAAACCGCACATCAACAGGATGTGTCACCATGTTAAAAAATATAAGTGTTGGTGCCAAAATTATACTGGGCTTCGCCATCTCGCTAGCACTATTAGTTTTCGTTGGTATTGTCGGTACAGTGGGATTAAGTAAACAGCACACAGTCACAAGCCAACTCCTGCACACTAATTTGCAGTATGGAATGCACTTAATTGATGCACGCAAACAAGTCGGAGACCTCCGCCGCTTCGAGAAAGACTTGTTTTTAAACTTTGACTCCCCCGAAAAAACTGCCGACTACCATGACAAATGGCAAAAATCTTTTGCTGCTTTGCAAACTGAATTAGGCAACGCAAAAAAAATAGCCACCCCAGAACAAGCCACGAAAATCGAAGCGTTGATTGTTCATAGCGAAGCTTATGGCAAAGGTGAAGCCAGCATTATGGCGGACATCAAAGCAGGCAAATTCACCTCGCCACAAGAAATCAACAATGCATTCAACCAATTCAAAGACCCAATCCGTTTGATGTCCGAAACACTAACTGAATTGACTGATGCCGCACTCAAGAATGTGCAATCAATCGATAGCCAAGTCGATGCAATTAAAGGCCAAGTAACAACAACATTAATCACACTCATCTTGAGTGCAATTGCGATTGGTGTCGCCTGCGCCTATATCATTTATCAAAGCATTCGCAAACCACTCGCCTCGATGCAAAATACCATCGCCGAAATTGACCGCTCTGGCCGCATCAGTATGCGCATGCCGATAGAAAACAATGATGAGATTGGTCAAACTTCAACGGCGATGAATCAACTTCTGGGCAATATGTGTAACGTAATTGGCGCGGCCAATCGCTGCTCTAATGATTTAGTTCAGTCAGCAAGAGAGTTAACCAGTGCCGCTAATCAAGTCAGTAACGCGTCGGGGCTCCAATCTGAAGCCTCTTCGGCAACAGCGGCGGCCATTGAAGAAATGTCAGTTAGTGTTCATTTGATTGCCGATAACTCTAGCCAACTACAAGAAGAAACACGGTTAGTTGTAAGAACAGCAGAAGAAGGATCAGCAGTAGCAGGAAAAACCACAGGGCAAATCCAACAAATCGCCAACTCAATCAACAAATCCAATGAGTTGATTGGTCAATTGAATCATCGCTCAGACGAAATTGGCAGCATTGTTTTAGTCATTAAAGACATTGCCGATCAAACCAACCTACTCGCTCTCAACGCAGCCATTGAAGCAGCACGTGCAGGTGATTTAGGCCGTGGTTTTGCTGTGGTCGCCGATGAGGTGCGTAAATTAGCCGAACGCACTACACAAGCAACCTTAGAAATCACCAGCAAAATACAAGCGGTTCAACACGACACCAGCGTGGCGGCCAAAGGCATGTTTGAAGCCAGTAGCCTAGTTGAAATCGGCGTACGCAGCAGCCATGAAATGGCAGAAGCGCTCGCGCAAATCAAAGCGTTGGCGCATCGCAATGTAGAACATATCAGCAGCATTACAGGTGCGATTCATGAGCAAAGTAGCGCCAGCCAAGAGATCGCTAAAAATGTAGAGCGTATCGCACAGGCCGGCGAGGAAAATAGCAGCGCAGCAAAAAGTGCATGCGAACTATCAAACCGCCTTAATGCACTTGCAAGTCGGCTCGATACTACGATTCAGACCTTTAAAGTTTAGGGCAAAGTTATGTGAGGCCACTTAAATCTCACACGGCTTTTTTAAAACAATGGACTTCGATACTAAGCAGACCATGAATCGACAAACACACTCTCAATCCGCTCCAAGCTTGGAGCGGATTTTTTCTCAGCGCTACCGCAATGAATCTGAATTAGCCCGAGAACTTTCGCAATTGGTGCAACTCAATAGCGAAGATCAACTCCGCGCCGATGCGCTCGCACGCCTCATTACGGAACGTCTGCGTTTAGAGAAAAGCAATCAATCCGGTCTTGATGCGATATTGGCAGAATTTCCGCTCAGTAGCCCTGAAGGCAAAGCACTTATCAATTTAAGTGAAGCGTTGATTCGCATCCCAGACAAAACCAATGCCAATCAATTGATTAGTGAACAACTTCATGCGGCTCATTGGCAAGGCCACCGAGGGCACAGCCCTTCTTGGCTGGTTAATCTTGCTGCATGGGGTTTGAGTCTAGCGGAGACAATGAGTGATTCAGCAGCAAAACCGATTGCTCGTGAAGTTATTAGGCATGCCATAAACTGGCTCGCCCATTACTTTGTGATTGCTGAAACGCTCGAAGATGCCGAAAAACGCTGCCAAGCCGAGTTTTTATACGCCTACGACATGCTGGGCGAGGCGGCACTCACCCAAACTGAAAGCGATCGTTACTTTACAAAATACCGCGAGGCAATTCATTTTGTCGGAAATAAAAACAATGGCGCTGGTACCCGCTTTGGTGCCAGCATATCCATCAAACTCTCTGCACTGCATCCTCGATTTTCTCACTATCAACAAGCTCGAATTGATAAAGAACTTTACCCTCGCCTGCTCGAATTGGCTCTTTTAGCCAAGCAATATGACATCGGGCTCACCATTGATGCCGAAGAGTGCGATCGACTTGAAATCACACTCAAGCTATTTGCAAAGTTAGCATATGAGCCCACACTCGGTGACTGGGCCGGTCTTGGAGTTGCAGTACAAGCCTACCAAAAACGAGCCCTCTCCGTAGTGCAATGGCTGGCGCAAGTCAGTTTGCATCGCCCTTTAATCGTGCGATTGGTTAAGGGCGCGTATTGGGACTCTGAGATTAAAGCAGCACAACAAAGCAATCTACTTGATTACCCCGTTTTCACCCACAAAAGTAATACCGACTTGAGTTACATTGCCTGCGCCCAAGTGCTACTTCATGCGAAACACCGTATTTACCCGCAATTTGCCACGCACAACCCATTTACAATTTGTTTGATTCATCAAATGGCTGGCGACAAAAACATTGAGTTTCAAGCTCTATTTGGCATGGGCGAAACACTCTATCGCCTAGCTAATGAACTTGGCCTCAATCGACCATGCCGGATTTATGCGCCGATTGGAGAAAAAACGCAATTATTACCCTATCTGATCCGCCGCTTTTTAGAAAACGGAGCCAATAGCTCATTTATTCACTTACTACATCAATCGCAGAAAATCACTCAGTTTGCATGGCCCGAAACACACCAAGGCGCTGCGCTGCCTAAACCGCACAAATTATTCGCACAACGAAACCACACTGCCGGTTTGGATTGGTCACACGAGCCTGATTTAAGACATTTTCTTGAGCTCAACGATGAGTCTCGCAATCACACCTTCATTGCGATGCCGATGATTGGGCATGGTCTTCCAGAATTATATGAGCACCGTACTGCACTCAACCCCGCTGATTCGAGGCTGAATATTGGTCTGGTCAATGAAGCAGGCTTAGAGGACATCGAAAAAGCCCTCACATGCGCCGCAGAAACGTCATGGGACAACTGTAGCACTCAAGCACGAGCCGATTTATTGGAAAAAACAGCCGATATATTTTCAGCTCGCCGCATCGAACTCATGTCAATTTTAATCAGCGAAGCGGGTAAAAGCCTTCCCAATGCGCAAAATGAAGTACTCGAAGCGATTGATTTTTGCCGTTATTACGCTCAAGAGGCTCGCTTGCAGTGGCAAGATGAATCACCGACACCACTAGGACTTGTCGTTACGATTAGTCCCTGGAATTTTCCGCTGGCTATTTTTGTCGGCCAAATTGCTTGTGCATTAATCGGTGGCAATCGGGTGATCGCCAAACCGGCCCCAGAAACACCGCTTGTCGCAGCGCTAGCGATTCGATGTTTTTATGAAGCCGGCATCTCACGTCAAATTTTGCAATTTATTCCAGGCGGAGCGGCCGCTGGCGCTGCATTAGTGCTAGATCGACGCTGCAATGGTGTTTTATTTACCGGATCACACCATTCCGCGCTCAGAATTGCGACGGAGATCAACCAATCAGGCCAAATCAAACCACTCATCACCGAAACCAGCAGTGTAAACTGCATGATTGCGGATAGCACAGCCCATATCGATCACGTATGCAAAGACGTGCTCACCTCCGCATTTGATAGCGCAGGGCAACGTTGTTCGGCCTTGCGTGTTTTATTTCTGCAAGAGGAAATCGCAAGTAGCACCATTGAACGCATTAAACTCGCCATGGCAGAACTTAATATCGGCAATCCATTTCTTCTGGCAAGCGACATTGGACCGGTTATTAATGAACCAGCGCAGCGCAAGATCATCGCTGCGATTCAGCAATACCATCACTGCCCAATTTATCAAACGCCCTTACCCCACGAAATCCATCACGGCAGTTATATTGCACCAACTTTGATTGAGTTGAGCGACAACGACTCGCTCCCTGAAGAAATTTTTGGGCCCGTTTTATTTGTGAAGCGCTTTAAAATTCAACATCTTGAAGAGGTTGTTCATAGCATTAATTTGCAAACATCAGGACTCACACTAGGGATTCACTCCCGACTTCAATCCACGCGTGACTACATCATCCAAAACACAAAAGTCGGCAATTATTATATTAATCGCAGTCAAATTGGCGCAATCGTTGGATGCCAGCCCTTTGGCGGCACAGGAAAAGCAGGGTCAGGCCCTAAAGTCGGTGGACCATGGTCAATTTGGGCTACGTGTCAAAATACAGACCCTTGCAAAGCCCATGACATTCATGAATCTGCGACGCTGAGGGCACTAAAGCAAGTTCTTCATGAGTGGAATGACCCTAGCGAAGCGCTCAATTTATCCATGTTACTCAATGACATCGCCAGCAGAACCCCCATCAGCACGCAGCGTACACTCCCCAACATCACAGGAGAAAGTAATACCCTGCACTATCGTGGGATCGGTCGAATTACCTGCATTGCCGACGAAGCAATGCAAGTGTTCGAATTGATTTGCATCGCTTTACTCACTGGAAATACCCCCGTAATTCGTTATTTGCCCAGTACGTGGCGCAAGGCACTACAAAACGAAGCGATTGAAATCAACGACAAGGTGGATTTAAGTCAAATTGATGGGGTGCTTTGTAAACAAAAAACCATGGTCTTTAATGCCAAAAATCCTCTTTGCCCCATCATCACGCCGTTAGAAAATGGTACATGGCCGCTCTTTAGGCTAGTGAGTGAATACACTGTGACCATCAACACGGCGGCAATGGGTGGCGACGTCGACCTTATTTGCAATCCTGATGTATCACCGTAGAAGCCAATTAATTCAATCTACAGCGAGATATACACAATAAAAAACCCAAGCCTAAGCTTGGGTTTTTTATACCAAGCAAAATCAACTTATTCGCCCAAGTAAGCCTGCTGCACTTTCTCGTTAGCCAATAAAGACGCCGCATCGTCACTGAATGTCACTTTGCCTGATTCCATCACGTAGCCACGATTGGCAGTTTGTAATGCCAACTTGGCATTTTGCTCTACCAGCAGCATCGTGACCCCTTCAGCAGCCACCATGCGGATGATTTCAAAGATTTTTTGCACAATAATTGGTGCCAAACCCATTGACGGCTCATCCAGTAGTAACAACTTAGGGCGACTAATTAAAGCGCGGCCCATCGCTACCATTTGCTGCTCGCCACCTGAAAGCGTGCCAGCCAATTGCTTATAGCGCTCTTTCACGCGAGGAAACAACTGATACACGCGCGCCAAATCGTTGGCGATTTCAGCCTTATCATTGCGCCAATATGCGCCCATCAATAAGTTTTCTTCCACGGTTAAGCGGCCAAAGATGCCACGGCCTTCCGGCACCATCACCAGACCTTGACGAACATAATCTTGCGGTTCTAGTTTAGCGGTTGATTGATCTTTAAATAAAATCTCACCACTAGCCGGCTTCACCATCCCCATCAATGTTTTAAGGGTTGTGGTTTTACCTGCACCATTGGCGCCAATCAAAGCAACCAACTCGCCTTCATTGACTTCAAGATTAATGCCTTTAACCGCATGAATCCCGCCGTAGGCGACTTTTAAGTCTTTAACTTGCAATAAAGCATTATTTGCTGATGCGCTCGTCATTCTGGTGCCACTCCCAAATACGCTTCAATCACTTTCGGATCATTCTTTACTTGCTCAGGAATACCTTCGGCAATTTTTTTACCATAATCCAAAACTGCGATTCGATCGCACAAGCCCATCATCAATTTCACATCATGCTCAATCAACAAAATTGTCACGCCGTCATTACGGATTTTTTGCATCAAGCGCTTCAAGTCTTCGGTTTCTTTTGGGTTCATCCCAGCTGCCGGCTCATCTAAAGCCAATAGCTGTGGATTGGTCGCCAAAGCACGCGCAATTTCTAAACGCCGTTGATCGCCGTATGACAAGTTACGCGCCAATTCTTCAGCCCGATCGGCGATCCCAACGTATTCCAGCAGCGTTTCGGCCTTCAACTTAATAGCAGCCTCTTCGGCACGCGCTTTGGGCGGGCGAAACACTGCGCCAATCACGCCAGTCTTGGTACGCACATGCTGACCGACCATCACGTTTTCTAACGCGGTCATATTGGCAAACAAACGAATATTTTGAAATGTTCGCGCGATCCCCGCTTCCACCACAATATTCGGTTTTTTACGGAATAAATCCTTGCCATTAAAAGTGAATTTCCCTTCATCTGGCTGGTATAAACCCGTCAACACATTAAACAAGGTGGTTTTTCCGGCGCCATTAGGGCCAATCAGACCATAAATCTCGCCTTTATTAATCGACAAGCCAACACCGGATAGCGCGTGCAAACCACCAAACCGCTTATTAATGCCTTCAATACTTAGCAACGCTTCAGTCATGGTTACGCTCCGCATCTTGCAAACTGTCTTTTTCTTGTAGCGAAATCGTCTTGGTTTTCGGTCTTAACTCTGCACGACGCTGTTTTGATGGCCAAATCCCTGCTGGACGCACCAACATCACAATAATCATCGCCAAACCAAAAATCAGCATCCGTAGATTTTCTGGATCAACAACTTTGCGTCCCGCAATCGCCATTTGCACCGGATTGATCACATCACGCAAAATTTCTGGCGTAATTGACACCAATACGGCGCCCAAGATCACACCAGGAATATTGCCCATGCCGCCCAAAACGACCATCGCCAGCACCATGATGGATTCCATCAATGTAAATGATTCTGGAGAAACAAAGCCTTGGAAGCTAGCAAACATCGCGCCCGAAATCCCACCAAAACTAGCGCCCATCGCAAAAGCCAATAGCTTCATATTACGGGTATCAATCCCCATCGCATTCGCGGCAATTTCATCTTCACGAATCGCCACCCAAGCACGGCCAATCCGTGAGCTCTGTAGACGTTTCGACACAAAAATAATGAAGAAACAAATGGCCAACAGCAGGTAGTAATACAAGTGAATTTTTTCAAAAACAATACCAAAAAATTCAATTGGACGACCCAAGTCATAGCCCGCTATTTGTACCGCAGGAATATGGTTAATCCCTTGTGGTCCGTTGGTGATATTGACGGGGCGATCCATATTATTCATAAAAATTCGAACAATTTCACCAAAACCCAATGTGACAATCGCCAAATAATCGCCGCGTAGCTTCAGTGTCGGAGAGCCAAGCAACACACCAAACAAGCCCGCGACAAAAGCGGCGATCAACATCATCACAAAGAAATTAGGCCGAAATAACCAAACAGGAAGGAACTCTTGTAAATGCGGTGAATTGAGCAAAGCAAAGGTGTAAGCACCCACCGCATAAAACGCGATATAGCCCAAGTCCAACAGACCGGCGTAGCCCACCACAATATTCAAGCCCAAGGCCAGCATGATATATAGCAAGGCAAAGTCAACGGCGCGCAACCATGAATTACCACTTTCGAAAAAATGGCCAAGCACCCAAGGCAAGGCGGCTAACACAATCGCCATCCCAGCCAGCACCAGCGTTGTTTTTAGATTATTGGCGCGAAATTCTGCGCTAGTTATCGTATTCGTCATCATGTCACCTTGGTTTAAGCGCGTTCTGCAACGCGTTCACCCATCAAACCCGATGGACGGAATACCAGTACCAAAATCAGTACCACGAAAGCCAAAATATCTTTGTAGTGACTACCCAGCACGCCGCCGGTCAAATCACCCAAATATCCTGCGCCCAAACTTTCAATCACGCCCAGTAGTAAGCCACCCAAAACAGCGCCACCAAGATTACCAATACCGCCCAATACCGCAGCAGTAAATGCTTTCAAGCCGATCATAAAGCCCATATAAGCATGCGCTTGATCGTAGTTAGCAGCGACCATCACACCCGCTACAGCGCCTAAGGCCGAACCAATCACAAAAGTCAGCGAAATAATGTGGTTCACATTCACGCCCATTAATTTTGCGACTTCTTGATTTTGCGACGTAGCTCGCATTGCGCGGCCCATCTTGGTTTTTTCAATCAAGAAGTACATGCCCGCCATCAACAACAAAGTCAAAACGATAATCGCGATTTGCACGTCGGTAATCGATGCGCCACCAATATTGTGGACTTCAGACGGCAGAATCGATGGAAATGGGCGGTAGTTACGGCCCCAAATCAACATGGCCAATTGTTGCAACACAATCGAAACACCAATCGCCGTAATCAAAGGCGCCAAACGCGGCGCACGGCGCAATGGGCGATACGCGACTTTTTCAATCGTATAGCCCAGTAGCATCGACACGGGAATCGCCATCATCAAGCCCACCAGCAAAATCATTGGGCCCGACATCGCTACGTTTTGCCCCAGCAAAAGATTGATACAGGTAATCGTCACCATCGCGCCAATCATCACCACTTCGCCATGTGCAAAGTTGATCAGCTGCATAATGCCGTACACCATCGTATAACCCAGAGCGATCAGTGCATAAATGCTACCGATAACTAGGCCATTAATAAGTTGTTGCAGAAAAATATCCACTTGAGACTCCGCCCTTGAAAGACTATTCGTACAACGCAAACAGAACGTCGCGCCGTTTTATTGATCCAGATTACGTAAGCAAACTACATATCAGTTCGCACCTTATTTTACCGTAACAGTTTAGATAACGTGAAAATTACCTGTTTGCTGTGGCATGGAATACTGTGTTTTTCCCTAACTCACTTTTCTTACAAAAAATGACGAAACAATTAATGCAATCAGCTCAGTAACCTCGCAACAAGCCAAAAAATCTAAGTCGATGTATATCTATCGAACCATTGATTAATCTAAATTTCAGAGCAATACCTAGCACCAGCAATCAATATCAAGAAGTTATATCAAATTTTGAACAAAAAAAACCCGCCTCAAAGGCGGGTTTCTTAATAGCAAGTTAATTTTATTTAAGCGACAAACTGTGCGATTGCGGCCTCAAAGCGCGCCAAACCCGTATTAATTTCTTCGTCGCTAATCACCAAAGAAGGTGCAAAGCGGATCACATTCGGGCCCGCCATCAACACCATCAGACCATTTTGAGCGGCTAGGCCCAGAATATCTTTCGCGCGATCCTTGTAAGGCTCTGCCAAAACAGCCCCCATCAATAAGCCTAAACCCCGCACCTGACTGAACACCTTATATTTAGCGTTGATTGCGGCAATGCCTTCAACAAACTGAGCATGCTTAGCACGCACCCCAGCCAGCGTCTCTGGTGTATTGATGACATCCAGGACTGCAGACGCCACTGCGCATGCCAAGGCATTACCGCCATAGGTTGTGCCATGTGTACCGGGCACTAAATGCTTAGCAATATCATCCGTGGTCAACATCGCCCCAATCGGGAAGCCTCCACCCAAACTTTTCGCGCTAGTCAAAATATCAGGAACGACGCCATACTCTTGATAAGCAAACAGGCTACCTGAACGCCCCATCCCCGTTTGTACTTCGTCAAAAATCAAAAAAGCATTGTGCTGGGTACATAAATCACGCACACCTTGCAAAAAGGCCGCATCTGCCGGCAATACCCCGCCTTCGCCTTGAATCGGTTCGATAATGACGCATGCAGTGTCATCATCAATTAGCGCTTTGAGCGCATCCAGATTGTTATATTCAAAGTACTCAATACCGGTCGGTTTCGGGCCAAAACCATCTGAATACTTAGGCTGACCACCCACGGTCACCGTAAAAAAGGTGCGACCATGAAAACTATTCAGCGTTGAAAGCACTTTGTGTTTTTGTTCACCAAAGCGCTCAATCGCGGCGCGGCGCGCTAATTTCAACGCTGCTTCATTGGCTTCGGCACCCGAATTGCAAAAAAATACTTTATCGGCAAACGTAGCTGCGACGAGTTTTTGCGCCAACTCGAGTGCGGGCTCATTAGTAAAAACATTCGACACATGCCACAGTTTATTGGCTTGCACAGTCAAAGCGCCGACCAAAGCAGGATGGCAATGCCCCAATGAATTCACTGCAATGCCACCGGCAAAATCAATATATTCTTTTCCTTCTTGATCCCAAACCCGACTTCCTTCACCACGCACCGGTACGAAAGCAGCAGGCGCATAATTAGGCACCATGTATTGATCAAAAGCAGCGCGGTTTAATGACATAACTTTCCTTCATGGGTTTCAACGACAGATAGCTTGATGATAAACCAACTGCATCTTCGCTAATACAGTCAGCAAAGGCATTTTCAAGAAAAACATCGTTCATCATGGTGAACAATCTTGGCTTTAAGCGGCATATGGGATTAAAAAAGCCCAATCTGAAAATTGGGCTTTTAAGTGCTTGCTAGACTTGCAAACTACTCAGTCTTGCCGCCACGTGCTAAAAAGAGCCACGTTTCAATGACTGTATCGGGATTAAGCGAAATCGTTTCAATCCCTTCTTCAACCAACCATTGCGCAAAGTCTGGGTGATCAGATGGGCCTTGGCCGCAGATACCAACGTATTTACCCAATTTTCGGCACGCTTTAATCGACATCGACAGCATTGCTTTGACCGCTTCATCACGTTCATCAAATGAGGTCGACACTGGCCCGCCCGAATCACGATCAATCCCCAAGGTCAATTGGGTCATATCATTTGAGCCAATCGAGAAGCCATCAAAGTACTGCAAGAATTGCTCGGCGAGTACGGCATTAGCCGGAATTTCGCACATCATAATCACTCGCAAGCCATTTTCACCGCGTTTTAGACCGTTACGTTCTAGCAATTCAATCACGCACTCTGCTTCTTTTAAGGTGCGAACAAAAGGAATCATCACTTCAATATTGGTCAAACCCATCACATCGCGCACTTTTTTCACCGCGCGGCATTCCAGCTCGAAACAATCACGGAATGATTTATCGACATAACGCGCTGCGCCACGAAAACCAATCATTGGATTTTCTTCATGTGGCTCGTACTCCGTTCCTCCAAGCAAATTAGCGTATTCATTCGATTTAAAATCAGACAAACGCACAATCACCTTTTTCGGATGAAACGCAGCGCCAAGCGTTGCAATCCCTTCGGCAATTTTGTCGATATAAAAATCAATCGCCGAGCGATAGCCTGCAATGCGCTCTTCAACTTGCGATTTCAAAGGCTCAGCTAAATTCGGATACGCCAACAGGGCTTTCGGGTGAATACCTATCATGCGATTAATAATGAATTCCAAGCGCGCCAAACCCACGCCGTCATTCGGTAATTGGCAGAAATCAAACGCCAATTCAGGATTACCCACATTCATCATGATTTTAACGGGTGGCGTAGGTAAAGTTTGCAAAGCCACATCCATGCGTTCAAATTTGAGTAGGCCTTCATAAATAAAACCCGCATCGCCTTCGGCGCATGAAACGGTCACTTCGTCGCCTTCACGCAACATTTGCGTGGCATCGCCGCAACCCACAACAGCAGGAATACCGAGTTCACGAGCGATAATTGCTGCGTGGCAAGTACGGCCGCCGCGATTGGTGACAATCGCCGCCGCACGTTTCATCACAGGCTCCCAATCTGGATCAGTCATATCCGACACCAGCACGTCCCCCGCTTGAACACGATCCATTTCCGACACATTCCGAATGATGCGTACCTTGCCTTGGCCGATTTTCTGGCCAATTGCACGGCCTTCGGTAATAACACGACTGGTTTCTAGCATTCTAAATTTAGTCAGCTTATCGGAGCCCGACTCTTGCGACTTCACTGTTTCTGGGCGGGCCTGCAAAATGTACAGCTTGCCGTCGATCCCATCGCGCCCCCACTCCACATCCATCGGGCGTTGATAATGCTGCTCAATAATGACTGCGTAACGCGCCAGCTCTTCCACTTCAGCATCCGAAATTGAAAACTGATGGCGCTCTGCTTGACTCACTGGAACGGTACGCACTGATTTGCCTGCAACCGACTCAATATCAAACTCCATTTTTAGCGCTTTACCACCCAAATGACGGCGCACAATCGCTGGACGGCCTGCTGCTAAGGTTGGCTTGTGTACGAAAAACTCATCCGGATTAACTGCGCCCTGCACCACCGTTTCTCCAAGACCATACGAAGCGGTGACAAACACGACTTGATCAAACCCAGACTCAGTATCAATCGTGAAGAGTACCCCTGCAGCGCCCTTATCAGACCTCACCATCCGCTGTATACCCGCCGATAGCGCAACCACTTTATGATCAAACCCTTTGTGCACACGGTAGGCAATCGCTCGATCGTTATACAGCGAAGCAAACACATGCTTCATCGCATCAACGACGTTTTGGTAACCAACGATATTAAGGAAAGTTTCTTGCTGACCAGCAAATGAAGCATCTGGCAAATCTTCAGCCGTCGCAGATGAGCGCACCGCAACGGTGACGTTATCACCCAGCAGAGCGTAATGCTCGGCCATTTCAGCCTCTAGCTGTGCTGGCAACGGTGTTGCCATAATCCAATCACGAATCTGCTTACCGACAACGGCAAGCTGTTTCACATCATCCACATCCAAAGTCGACAAAACACCATCAATCCGATCTGCCAGACCTTGATGCGCAAGAAAAACACGATAAGCCTCTGCGGTAGTCGCAAAACCACCAGGCACTCGCACTCCTTTTTCAGTGAGCTGCGAAATCATTTCGCCCAAAGAGGCATTTTTTCCACCCACTTTTTCTACGTCGTGCATGCGTAGATGCGCAAAGTCGAGTACGTATTTTTCGGTCATATGCTAAGGTCCTCAGAATGCTGAATTGCAAAAATATCTGATTCAGTTTAGCTTTTAAACGTTAATTGCCAAGTCAGGAATTACCTTTACTGGTTTTCCTGAGGATTGCGCAGTATTCTGTTTAGACAGGGGGATTTATGCGACGCACTGCCTTTTTTGTATCTGACCGAACCGGGATTACCGCCGAAATATTAGGGCATTCCTTACTTTCGCAATTTGAAGACGTGAACTTCAATCGAATCACTTTGCCCTTTGTGGATACCGTGCAAAAAGCCGAAGAGGTGGCGCTGAATATTCGTCGCCATGCCGTTGTCGATGGCTGTCGACCTTTGGTTTTCAGTACCATTATCGACCCTGTATTACGCAAAAAAATATTAGTCGAAGACGCATTAACCATTGATTTTCTAGAAAAATTTATTGGACCACTCGAAGAAGAGCTCGGTGTGGAATCAACCCATACCGTGGGGCGTTCTCATTCGATTGGTAATTTTGAAGAATACAAAAATCGTATCGATGCGGTTAATTTCTCGATCAATCACGACGACGGCATCATGCCGCGAGACTTGGCCGAAGCGGACTTGATTTTGGTAGGTGTTTCCCGCTCAGGAAAAACGCCAACCTGCCTTTACCTAGCATTACAGTTCGGCATCAAGGCGGCCAACTACCCACTAACACCAGAAGACTTTGGCCAACACACCCTGCCTCGCTTATTACTTCCGTATCGCAACAAACTGTTTGGGCTGACAATCGATCCAGTGCGTTTACAACAGATTCGTGAAGAACGAAAACCCGATAGTCGCTACTGCTCACTGGAAACCTGCCAATTTGAAGTCGCAGAAGCCGAAGCACTATTGCGTCATGTGGGAGTGCCGTACTTAAACACCACCAAAATGTCGATCGAAGAACTTTCAACCACCATCATGCATCGCACAGGCATCAAACGACGCACATATTGAAACATCACAAAGCTTGAGTCGATTAAATAGGTCACCCAACAGTGTCAATGAGTCGCACAAGCATTCAGCACCACATCAAGTAAATGCAGAAAACATCGTAAAATAGCCTCTTTTACGATGTTTTTTCGGCAAAAACCCGCTTACAGCGAAACACAGCTTCCTAGCACTGCCATGAAACGGTAAACTGCGTTCTTTCGCTGTTGTGATACCCGTTTATATATGACCAGCTTTGCCTACCCTGAAGAATCAACGAGTGTGTTTGAGTTCAAAAGCACCACTACAAAACTCACCACATTCGTGCCAAGTACACTTGAGCCAGAAAAACTGATTCTTGCATTACAACAGCAGCTTGGCGATGGTGAACACTTTCTCTCTGACGAACAAATCGCCATTGATTTTAGTCTGCTCAAGAGCATTCCATCCGCGATTGAAATCGTTGCCTTGATGAATTTATTACGCCAATTTCAGCTCAATCCAATTGTTGCACAAGGCGGCAATATTGATCAGCAAGTAGCCGCTAAAGAAGCGGGCTTGGTAGTCTTGCTCGACAGCGGGATTACACCGCCAGCAGCACCTCCCATCGTTGAGACTGTTGCAGCGCCTAGCGCAATGATTATTGATCGCCCTGTACGAACAGGACAGCAAGTCTATGCCAAAGGCTGCGACTTAATTGTACTGGCCTTGGTATCGCATGGCGCTGAAGTCATTGCCGATGGCAATATTCATGTATATGCCCCCCTGCGCGGTCGCGCCCTAGCGGGTGCGCGCGGCGACACCAAAGCACGCATCTTTACTACTTGTATGGAAGCTGAATTAGTCTCTATTGCAGGGGTCTATCGCTCGCTGGATGAAAACTTGCCCGCTTCAATTGCGGGTAAACACAGCCAAATTTATCTCGATCAGGACAAGCTCGTGATCGAAGCGCTTAACCAAACCAATTAAGCCAAAACCAATTTATCTATTTACTATCCCAGGGGAACTCTGTGGCAAAAATCGTAGTAGTAACATCAGGCAAGGGCGGCGTTGGCAAAACGACGACCAGCGCCAGCTTTGCTTCTGGCTTGGCTTTACGTGGCTTTAAAACCGCCGTCATCGACTTTGACGTTGGCCTACGTAACCTCGATTTAATCATGGGTTGCGAGCGCCGCGTGGTGTATGACTTTGTCAATGTTATTCAGGGCGAAGCTTCATTGCGCCAAGCACTAATCAAAGACAAAAACTGCGACAACCTCTATGTATTGCCTGCCTCGCAAACGCGAGATAAAGACGCACTATCAAAAGAAGGCGTTGAAAAAGTACTTAAAGAACTTGAGCACGATGGCTTTGACTACATCATCTGCGACAGCCCGGCGGGTATCGAAACGGGTGCGTTCTTGGCGCTTTATTACGCCGATGAAGCCATTGTTGTAACCAACCCTGAAGTCTCATCCGTACGTGACTCAGACCGAATCATCGGCATTTTGGATGCAAAATCAAAACGCGCCGAAGACGGCGGCTCGGTCAAAACCCATTTACTGATTACGCGTTACAGCCCAGCCCGTGTTGAATCGGGCGAAATGCTCTCGCTCGACGACGTGCAACATTTGCTGCGCATTTCACTCATCGGGATTATTCCGGAATCAGAAGCCGTCTTGCAGGCCTCAAACTCAGGTACCCCAGCGATTCATAATGCAGGCACCGATGTATCGGAAGCCTACAAAGACGTGGTCGCACGCTTTTTGGGCGAAGAAAAACCAATGCGTTTTATTGAAGTACCAAAGGCACCGTTCTGGAAACGGTTGTTTGGGGGTTAAGCGATGTCGATTCTGAGTTATTTTTTTGGCGAAAAGAAAAAAACCGCCAACGTCGCGCGTGAGCGCTTGCAAATCATTTTGGCGCACGAACGTGGCGGCCAAAACACCGCGCCAGACTATCTGCCACAATTGCAGCGCGAATTGCTTGAAGTGATTTCTAAATACGTAGCGATCAATCCAGAAGACATCAAAGTGCAGCTTGAACGCAAAGATGACTTTGAAGTGCTTGAACTCAATATCGTATTGCCAGAACATCACAAGCGCTAAGATAAAGTTTGTAGTTCACCAAAAAGCTCAGCCCCTTGCTGAGCTTTTTTGTTTGCCCTTTCAGCAAGCGGACTAGCTCGCGCGCGAATGTTATACTTGAGGAAAATCAACCTATTCAAGAGGCTTTTGGCCTCGGCATTAAAGGCTTAGCATGACCATCACCATTAAAACCGCCGATGAAATTGAAAAAATGCGCGTAGCTGGCCGCCTCGGTAGCGAAGTATTGGACTACATCACACCATTTATTAAACCCGGCGTAACGACCGAAGAAATCGACCGTCTCTGCCATGAATACATGATTAACGTGCAGGGTACTATTCCAGCACCATTGAATTACTGCCCTCCTGGCTATATACCTTATCCAAAATCAATTTGCACTTCGGTCAATAACGTGATTTGTCATGGCATCCCGAATGACAAGCCACTGAAAAATGGCGATGTGGTGAATTTGGATATCACCGTCATCAAAGACGGCTACCACGGCGACAATAGTCGTATGTATATGGTAGGCGACAATGTGGCCACGCACGCTAAACGCTTATCGCAAGTGACTTTTGACTGCATGTGGATCGGTATCGACCAAGTCAAACCTGGCGCACGTTTAGGTGACATCGGTGCTGCCATTCAAAAGTACGCCGAAAAGGCCGGTTATTCAGTCGTACGTGAATTTTGCGGCCACGGCATCGGCGCAGTGTTTCACGAAGAACCACAAGTTTTGCATTACGGCAAAGCGGGAACAGGCATAGAGCTAAAACCAGGCATGATTTTCACGATTGAGCCGATGATTAATGCCGGCAAACGTGAAATCAAGCAAATGAACGACGGTTGGACGATTGTGACCAAAGACCGCAGCTTATCGGCTCAATGGGAGCACACGGTGTTGGTGACTGAAACGGGCTACGAAGTATTGACCGTTTCGGCAGGCACTCCGCCTCGCCCAGAGAAATACCTACTCGCCTAATACCAACGCCCTCGACTGAGGGCGTTTTTACACCGTTGTATCCGGAGTTTGTCATGCGCTCGGTCAGTGCCATTCGTGAATCCTACGCCACCGCCAAAATCGCAATACGCGATCGATTTGATGCCCCCGCCAAAGCCGCCCCACTACTGAATGTCTTGGCGCACTTAACCGACAAAACGCTCATTGAACTCTGGGAGCGGCACGAATTTTATAATGATGTATTGCTCTGTGCGGTAGGTGGATACGGGCGTGGTGAGCTATACCCAGACTCCGATATTGACCTACTGATTTTACTGCCGGATCAGCCTAGCCCTGCGCTACTGGAAAAGCTCGAAGTCTTGGTCGGCGAGCTATGGGATATTGGCATCGAAGTTGGTCATTCAGTGCGCACGACAACCGACTGCTTGGCCGAGGCCGAAAAGGACATTACCGTCCAAACCGCCCTACTCGAAACCCGCGTACTCACTGGCGATAAAGAACGCTTTACAGTCTTTATGGATACAGTTCATCGTCACATTGATCCAAAAGCGTTTTTTGAAGCCAAACTGATTGAACAACAAGCGCGCTACGGTCGTTTTAAAAACGCGACTTACAAACTTGAACCGAATATCAAAGAAGCGCCGGGTGGCCTGCGCGATTTACATTTAATAGGCTGGATTGCAGCCAGCCAAAGGCTGGGTCGTGATTGGCATTCGCTCGCTGCACTGGGCATGCTGACGTTTGAAGAAAACCGCAAACTCTGTGAAGCGGAACGCGTACTACGCACTTACCGCATCGCGCTGCATTGGAGCGCCAAACGCCGCGAAGACCGAATTTTATTTGATTACCAACATGCGCTCGCCAAAGATTTTGGCTTTGACGATATCTCTACCGCTGGCCGCATTACGCAACGCGCCAGTGAAGCGCTGATGGCGGAATATTACCTCGCAGCGCGCATCATTACTCAGCTTGTGCCGATCTTGCTGCATGCACTCCGCCAGCGAATTTACTCGTATTTAAGTAATACCACGCCGATTAACGATGATTTTTATATTCGCGATGGTCATCTGGCCATTAACGATCCGCAACTATTTAATAAAAATCCTTCGGCGATATTGGCGCTATTTTTACACCTTGAACAACGCCTTGAGGCCAGTGATATTGCGCCCGAAACGCTGCGAGCACTGTGGCACGCGCGCGAACTCATTGACGATCAATTCCTGCAAAATCCGCACAACAAACAACTGTTTATCGCGCTATTTCGCGAGCCACGTGGTTTAACACGCATTTTGCGCCGCATGAATCAATACGGCGTGCTCGGCCGCTACATTCCTGAATTTGGCGATATTGTTGGCCGCATGCAGCATGATTTATTTCATGTTTATACCGTCGATGAACATATTCTGATGGTATTGCGCAATATGCGCCGCTTTGCAGTGCCGGCGTTTACACATGAATATCCGCTGTGCTCCAAGCTGATTGAAGAATTTGATCACCCTGAAGTCCTCTACTTAGCCGCGCTTTTTCACGACATCGGTAAAGGTCGTGGCGGTGACCATTCACAAATCGGCGAAGACATCACCAGCGCTTGGTGCGCGCAACACCCACTACCAAGTGAAGATGCCGACCTCATCGTCTGGTTGGTTCGCCACCATTTAACGATGTCGTCCATTGCGCAAAAACAAGACGTATACGACCCAGACGTCATTACCGAATTTGCCGCATTGGTGGGCACTCAGCGCCGACTCAATGCACTGTATTTGCTCACAGTCGCCGATATTCGTGGCACCAGCCCAAAAGTCTGGAATGCCTGGAAAGCCAAGCTACTCGAAGACCTATACAAAGGCACCCAAGGTTTTCTTAATCGCGAAAGCGGCCACGCTTGGCTGAGCGAGCGCCAAGAGGAAGCACTCCGTCTGTTGCGCTTATATGGTTTGCGTAATGATGCGCACGAAGCCTTTTGGAAATTACTCGATACCGTGTATTTCCTTCGCCACGATGCCCGCGATATTGCATGGCATGCACGGATGCTATTTGCCCGTACCCATTCTAATGAAACCATCGTTCGTGCCAAAATTTCCGAATCCGGCGAAGGGCTACAAGTGGTCGTTTACGGGCCTGACCAAACTGATTTATTCGTGCAAATTTGTAGCTTTTTTGAGCGCGCGGGTTACTCGATTTTTGACGCACAAATTCACACCACGCATCACGGCTATGCGCTCGATACTTTTTACGTCTTCATCCCCGACAGCCTGCATACCTCGTATCGCGATCTGATTAATTACGTTGAATTTGAGTTGGGCGAGCGCATTAATAAAAAAATGCCGATTCAAGCTGCGCCAACCGGCCGCCTCTCGCGACAGCAAAAGCACTTTCCCGTCAAAACGCATGTGCAAATTCGCCCTGATGAAAAAGGCAAATATCACGTGTTATCTGTCGTTGCGGGCGATCGACCCGGCTTGCTATCGACCATTGCGCGGATTTTAGCCGCCAACCGGATCGAAATTCAATCAGCCAAAATTATGACTTTAGGCGAGCGTGCCGAGGATAATTTCTTGATTTTCGGCCGCGCTCTCGGTGACGAAAAAATTGTCAATCAGTTAGAAAACGAGCTGCTTCAAGCACTCAATCCAAAATAGACACAGGAGCAGCAAATGCGTTGGGATAAAATGCCGGAAGACCATAGCAATGTCGAAGACCGTCGCGCCAGTAGTGGCTCAGGTCGGCGTGGCGGTGGCAAGCTCAGTCTCGCAGGCATCGCCATCGTCGTCGTGATTGGCTTAGTCATGGGCAAAAATCCAGTCGAAATTCTTGGCATGGTGATGCAATGGCCTCAAGGTAGCGCCCACACCCAGCAAGCTGGCCCCATCAATACCGCCACCGACAATGATCAAGTCAAATCACAAGTCGTCAAAACGCTCACCGATACCCAAGACACTTGGCAGACGATTTTCCAGCAATCCGGCGAAACCTATCAGCAGCCCAAAATGGTGTTGTTTCGCAATGGTGTAGAAACCGCCTGCGGCAGCGCCACCTCGGCGGTCGGCCCGTTTTATTGTCCAGCCGACAGCAAGGTGTATCTTGACCTAGGCTTTTTTGACGACATGCACAAAAAACTCGGCGCGCCCGGCGACTTTGCACAAGCCTATGTGATCGCGCACGAAGTCGGTCACCACATCCAAAATCTGACGGGAATCTCCAGCCAAGTTCACAAAAAGCAGCAGCAAGTCTCCAAAGCCAAAGGCAATGCTTTGTCTGTACGCTTAGAGTTGCAAGCCGACTGCTATGCAGGTGTGTGGGGGCATTACGCAGCGAAAAAAGGCCTGCTTGAAGCGGGTGATATGGAAGAAGCCCTCACCGCCGCCAATGCAATTGGCGACGACACCCTGCAAAGAAATGCGGGCCATAGCGTCATGCCAGACTCGTTCACACACGGTACATCTGAACAGCGCATGGCGTGGTTTAAGCGCGGCATGGACAGCGGCGATGCGGGGCAATGTGACACCTTCAAAGCAAGAATCTATGTATATCAACCTAGGCAATATTAAATAATGCCTTCATCAACATACCCAGTAAAAATCCCAGCATCTGCTGGGCTTTTATTTTCCTCTCCTCAAACCAACAAATTTTACTTCGCTGGCTTCCTCATTTTGCGACCCAATGGGCTAGGCTGCTGGCGTTTCTTTGCCAATTCGATTTGCTTTTGGCGCTCCATCGCGCCTTGGCGCGTTTTTTCGCTCAACGTATCATAGCAATGCGGGCAACTAATCCCTGCTACATATTGCGGCGATTGACGCCCTTCGCTTGAAACTGCCTGACGGCAAGCGTGACACAACTCAAAATCGCCCTCGCTCAAATCGTGACGCACCGTGACGCGATTGTCGAAAACAAAGCAATCGCCCTTCCATAACGTCTCTTCCTGCGGCACTTCTTCGAGGTATTTCAAAATCCCACCTTTCAAGTGGTAAACCTCTTCAAAACCCTCACCGAGCATATAACTCGACGCTTTCTCGCAGCGAATGCCGCCAGTGCAAAACATCGCAACTTTTTTGTGAACTGCTGGATCGAAATGCTCTTTTACATATTCAGGAAACTCGCGGAACGTTTCGGTCTTCGGATCAATCGCGCGCTCAAACGTACCAATCGCCACTTCATAATCATTACGCGTATCGATGACCAATACTTCTGGATCGGAAATAATCGCATTCCAATCTTTTGGCTCAATATACGTGCCAACTTTTTTATTCGGATCAACGCCAGGTACGCCCAAAGTGACGATTTCTTTTTTTAGTTTTACTTTGGTACGCAAAAATGGCTGCTCATCGCAAAAAGACTCTTTGTGGTCCACATTGACCAAGCGCGGATCAGAGCGCAACCATGCTAGCAGACCATCAATCCCCGCCCGTGTGCCTGCCACCGTGCCGTTAAGGCCTTCATCGGCCAGTAGCAATGTGCCATGCACATCCAGATCGATCATCGTTTGTAAAAGCGGCTCGCGCAGCGCGACGTAATCGCTCAGCGTGACAAATTGGTACAGCGCGGCAACAACAATCTTGCCCTCAACTTGATTTGACATGAATTCTCCAAGTGGTCACCCGCGTAAAGGATGGACCTGATTTTTATGATGGGAGCGGATTTTACCTGAGCTAGAAGCACTTAAACACTTGATGGATATACTTTTTTTAGAATCTAGACAATTTTTATTCGGAAGCGTCTACTCAGCACTTAAAATTTCAGTATTAACATGGATTATTTAGCTCAAGCTCTTCGGCTAAATGTCAAAAAATGAGGACATACAATTGCGTGACTATGGCGCAAATAAACAGTATCGCCTCAATTTTTATAAGGGTATTGCCATAAAATTATTTATTTTAAATATCTTGATAGCAATACCCAACCCACCTACTTCAAAGCGAACCGAAATTGCTCAGTCGGTTTACTGGGCAAAGTAACCTTTAGCAGGGCTTTGCTACCTGCAACAGCCTTGTATTGTCCTTGCGCCATAAATGAATTATCACCCGATGGCAGGAGTTTTACGGCTTGTTTCTCAGCGCCATTGAGTAGTGTTAATTCCGCCACCGCCCCTTTGGTCGCAATCGCTTTATCACTGTGCGTCGTGAGATACACCATCAACATATTGCCTTGGGTGCTTAGTTCGGCGCGGGTTCCTGCGCTAGCTTCCGCCATGACACCGCCGTGCGCCGCTTTCATTTCACCATCTGCAAATGCCATGTTGGAAAGCAGGGCCAGTGCGATTAATATTTTTTTCATGCTATTTCCTTTGCTTATCTAGGTTAGTAAGGCAACTAAAACGTCGTTTCATTTTTTTCATCTAATAAGCGTTGTAATGGTTTCTCGCCAAAGAGCCAGAACATCAGTGGCGTCAGTAAAGTATCGAGAATCGTTGAGCTAATCAGCCCACCAAAGATCACCACCGCAACGGGGTGCAGAATTTCTTTGCCCGGTGCATCAGCCGCAAACAGCAGTGGCGTTAAGGCCAGCGCCGCTGTTAATGCAGTCATTAAGACCGGCGTTAACCGTTCTAGCGAGCCGCGCACGATCATCTGTTTACTGAAGGTTTCTCCTTCGAATTTACATAAATTGATGTAGTGACTGACTTTCAAAATGCCGTTGCGAGTGGCGATCCCTGTGAGCGTAATAAAGCCCACCATCGACGCGACAGACAGCGTAATCCCGCCCAGCCACATCGCCACTACGCTACCGATTAGCGCCATTGGAATATTGGCCATAATAATCGTGGCCAGCACCGCGGATTGATAACGCGTGTACAGCACCATAAAAATTAATGCTAGCGATAACAAAGACAGCATGGCAATTAAACGCGTGGCATCTTCTTGGGCTTGAAATTGTCCTTCTAGACTGACGAAATAGCCTTCTGGCATGGTGTTTTTACCCAGTACATTGCGCATTTCAGCAATGATTTGCGCCATATCGCGGCCATCGGTGTTGGCGGAGATCACAATCCGACGACGACCATTTTCTCGGCCGATTTGATTGGGGCCATCGCCTTCCTCGATCGTTGCCACTTGCGACAGTGGTACCTTGCCATGTGGCGTATCGATCAAGATATTGGCTAGGCCGGCCGCATCCCTTGCCGCATCCGGCAAGCGGATCACCAGATCAAAGCGTTTGTTCTGATCCACAATCTGCGCCACCGTATCGCCTTCGCTCAAGGCTTCTAGGGTTTTGAGCAAGGTACCCGGCGCAACGCCGAGCTGTGCGGCACGGTCATAGTCAATTTGCACCTTGATTTGTGGAATCAAAACCTGCTTTTCGATTTGCAAATCGGTGAGCCCTTTAATACCGGATAGCTTTTGTTGCAAATCAGCGGCTTGAGTGCGCAGCGTATCGAGATCATCGCCATAGATTTTCAAGGCAATTTGCGCCCGAACGCCCGAAAGCAAATGGTCGAGTCGGTGCGAAATCGGTTGCCCCAACATCACTGTGGCGGGAAGGCTCGATAATCGTTGCCGAATATCAGCCAAGACTTGGTCGCGCGGTCGATCCGATGCTTTCAAGTCAATATCCAGCTCGCTGGTATGCACGCCCTCAGCATGCTCATCCAACTCGGCTCGGCCTGTGCGGCGACCGACGCTTTCCACTTCCGGCACTTGCTGCACCAGTGTTTCGGCCAATTTGCCAATCCGATTGGATTCGGCCAGCGACGTACCTGGATTGAGCAGCAGGCTCACCAGCAAAGTGCCTTCGTTGAACGCAGGCAAAAAGGCGCGCGGTAAAAATGGCAGACTCGCCATCGCCACCACCAGCATCAGCACCCCGCCAGCCAACAGGCCACGTGCACGATCAAATGAGCCCTCCAGCAAACGCTGATCGTGGCGCTTTAACCATCGCACCAGTTTTGAATCGCCATGCTCGATCTGCTTCATTTTGGGTAATAGGTAGTAACACATCACCGGCGTCACTGTGAGTGCAACAAGCAAACTGGCCAAAATAGAGGTGATATAGGCGATGCCCAATGGTGCAAACAAGCGACCTTCCATGCCCGGCAAGGCGAACAGCGGTACAAACACCAACACCACCACCAGCGTTGCCACGACCACGCCCGAGCGCACTTCATTACACGCACTGGCAATCACCTTCAGCGATTCAAGCATGCCTTGCGGCTTTTTCTCTTTTAAGCGCCGTAACACGTTTTCAACGTCGACCAAGGCATCATCGACTAGCTCGCCAATCGCAATCGCTAAGCCGCCCAAGGTCATCACATTGACCGATAAGCCCATCGCTTTAAAGATGAGAAAGGTCAAGGCTAAAGACAAAGGGATCGCGGTCAGCGAGATAATCGTCGTTCGGGTGTTCATTAAAAACAGAAATAAAATCACCGCCACCATGATCGCGCCATCGCGCAACGCTTCTTCGACGTTATTGACCGAGGCTTCAATAAAATCAGCCTGACGGAACGAGACTTTGGGCGTGCTCACGCCGGCCGGCAATGATTTACTCAGACTAGCAAGCGCGGCTTCCACTTCACGAGTAACGCGCACCGAATCGGCAGTGGGCTGTTTTTGCACCCCCACAATCACTGCGGGCTGGCCGCCAAAACCTGCATCACCGCGCTTAAAGGCTGGAGCAAACTTCACCTCGGCTACTTGTTTGAGTAAGACCGGCTGGCCATTACTGACCTTGACCGCTAGATTTTGCATGTCTTCCAGTTTGGTGGTGCGCCCTACATTGCGAATCAAATACTCGCGTGCGTTTTGCTCTAAATACCCACCACTAGTATTACCTGAAAAGCCATTTATTGCCTTGTCTACGTCATCATACCCCACGGATAGCTGGGCCATCAAGGCTAAGTTGGGCTCAATACGAAATTGACGAACCTCCCCCCCAATCGGGATAACCTGCGCCACGCCGGGAATCGATAGCAAGCGAGGCCGTAATACAAAATCAACGTACTCGCGTACCGCCATGCCTTGCTGCGGATTGGCCTGCTGATTTTGCCCTTGGTCCACAATTGGAAAAGCAATCAGCATAATTTCACCCATGACGGATGAAATCGGCCCCATCGTTGGGCTAATGCCTTCTGGAAGCTGAGACTTTACTTCGGCCAATCGCTCAGCAACCAGCTGACGATTGCGATAAATGTCCGAGCCCCAAGCAAATTCGGCATAGACAATCGACAATCCCACGCCCGAGACCGAGCGGACTCGCGTCACGCCGGGCATCCCATTGAGCGAAGTTTCCAGTGGAAAACTAATCAATTGCTCGACTTCTTCGGGCGCCATTCCGCCCGCTTCGGTCATGATGGTCACGGTGGGTTTATTTAAA
The DNA here is from genome assembly GCA_963508915.1 of uncultured Deefgea sp. Taxonomy (GTDB): domain Bacteria; phylum Pseudomonadota; class Gammaproteobacteria; order Burkholderiales; family Chitinibacteraceae; genus Deefgea. The sequence continues at coordinate 4,728 of CAUOZE010000010.1, read as the reverse complement.
TCTGGAAACACATCCACCGGCATTTGGCTGGCGGTGTAGCCGCCATAAATCATCATGATCACCGCAATGGCGACCACAAACAGCCGGTTTTTTAAACTGGCATTCACAATCCAACTAAACATGATGCCTCCCTATCGAATCTGGTTAATCAGATTGGCGCCTTGCACTACGATGCGCTGACCATCTTTGAGTTGGCCTACTAAAACGCGCTGACCATCCAGTGGCATCGGCTGCACCGCCACGGCGCGCAGCACTTGCGCTTGTTCTAACACCCACACCACGTTCTGATTACTCGCGTTTTTCACGACCGCACTGGCAGGCAAAACCACGCCCCGCGTTTGCTCTCGCGTATTGGCGACGACTTTGACCACTTGCCCCAAGGCCAAAGGCGTTGCTTTCGTCGGCGCAAATAACATCGGCAAAGCACCATCACGCAAAGCGCTGGCACCCCCTAAATAACGCAATTTGACCCCATTAAAGGCCGCACTCTCGATTTGCGTAATCATGGCGGGATCGTAAGCGAGGGCTTCAATCAAAAATCCTTTGGGATCGACGATTTCAAACAAGATCGTCGCGGGATCAATCACCTGACCGTTCACCACACTGCTGCTAGCCAGCACGCCATCCAAACTGGCGCGTAATACTTCACCGCTACTGGCGCTTGATAAAGCGGCATTGAGCGCACGCGCAGAATTGAGCTGCGCTTGGGCGGCTTCAATATCTTTACGCGGCACCGAGCCTTCAAGTTGGCGCAGTCGCGCTACAGTTTGCTCGGCTTGCGCTAAATTAGAGCGCGCTTCGGCCAATTGAGCTTGCTGCTGCGCTACTTCGTAACTGCCCTGCGCAGGTTTAATCGACGCTAGAATTTGCCCTTTTTTGACCTTGCTACCCAGTAGCGGTAAACCGCCAGCCGGTGCGCTGACTCGTCCACCGCTACTGGCCTGAACGCGCGCGCCATAATTAGGGTTCATCACCACATGGCCGTTGAGTTCGATGGTTTTGGCTGCCGAGCTGGTTTGTGCTAGCTGCGTGCGAATATCAAGTTGAAATTGCGTGAGCTTAGGTACAAATACGCGGCCATCCGGTAGGCGTTGTGGTTTATTGGCCGTGTTCACCGCTGGCGCTTCATCGTGCGCATGATCGTCATCACCATGGGCCCATGTCGCTAGCGGGGTGAACAACATACTAATACTGAGAATGATTGCATTGAGTTTCATTATTTATTTCCTCCACGGCGGCGCAACGCCACCAGCAGCAATAGCAGGGCGAAGCCGCCGCCACCGATCAATAGCCATGATTGAGTCTGAGTTTCAGGTGCACTTGCGAGCGTAGGCGCAGCGACTTTCAAGGTGGTTTCCAATAAATCGGATTGCTCACCAGCGATCAGCGTCATTATGAGCGGATGCTCTCCGACTTTAGCCAAGGTCGCGGCAGGCGCTTGATAAACCCCTGAGGCCACCGATTTAAGCTTGGCTTTAAAAGCGCCGCTTTCCACCTCTAAGCTGGCATTGCTGATCGGGAGATTATCGGCATAACGATTGAGATAAATCGTGAGCATTTGCCCATCCATCTGCGCCAACACTTCAAAATCAGCTGATGCACTTTCTGAACTAGATACGACTTGCGGCGTCGAGGCTGGCTTTGGCTCTGCACCATGATCATCATCGCCATGTGCCCAAGCTGTAGTGCTGAGTATCAGACTGCAGATCAATATAAAAATAGCCTTCATGGCAATACCCCAATAGATTGTAAATAGCGTGAATTGGCGCGGCCCAGCTCTAGATCGGCACGCTGAACGGCAAAACCGCGTTCAAGAAAATCGACTTGCCCAGTGAGATAGGTCGTCAAATTGGTCTGCCCAGCACGGTAGCTGCGTTGCTGCCAGTCCCATGCTTGAGTGGCCAATTGCAAACTCTGCTGTGCTGTTTGCAACTGAAGACTGGCCTGCGTACGAGCTTGTGTGGCAGCTTGCTGCTGCGCGCTCACTTGCCGTTCCGACCGCTGTATCCGCGTTTGCGCGTTGATTAATTCCGCATTCGCGCTTGTTACGCGCGCTTGCGTTCGGCCATCGGAACCAAAAGGGATGCGCAAAGATATTTTGCCGAAGTTTTTATACGACTCATCAGGCGAACCTCGCTCACGCGCAAGGCTCAGTGCCAGCTCAGGTGTATCGCTGGTGTCGTATTGCGCTTGAGCCAATTGAGCTCGCGCCAAATCGGTCTGCGCTTGCAAAGCTTGGCGCTGCGGATGAGCAAGGGCATCAAGCGAAGTCGGGAGCGACTCGATTTCATCCGGCAAGGGCGTGTCACCTGCAAGCGACTGAAACTGTTGCAGACTTTCCTTAAACACCTGCTGGCTAAGCGCTAATTGCAACTGTGCTTCCAGCACTGCTTGCTTGGCTTGATTGACATCCAAGGGCGCGACCTCACCCGCTTTGAGTTGGCGCGCTAAATCTTGGCTTATTTTTTCTAGCGCCTGCAGTTTTTGCTGCGCGCTTTCTTGCGCTAATTTGGCCAAGCGCGCTGCCCACACCGCTTCACGTAGCTGGCCTGCCAGCTCCCAGCGATTAAACATCAACTGACTTTGTTCGAGCCGATCTAAATGATTGAGCTGCGTTAACAGCCGATCTTTTTGCCCCCATTGCCACAAAGGAATACCCAGCTCGACCTCGTATTCACGAGCATCTTGGGTGGGCGACAAATTATCGTTAAGTGAATTGATCCCTGAGATCGTCAGAGATAAAGGCTCGGGCGTCATCGATTGCGCATTGCGCAGCGCGCTTTTAGCCTTGTTTTGTTGCGCAGCATAAATTGGCTCATCAATTTGGCTCGCTAGCGCAAAAGCCTCTTTGATTGTTGCAGCTTGCGCGGGCAAGGCGATGAATGTGCACCACAAAATGGGGGCATAAAATCGTTTTAATTGCATGATGGTGTACCTATCATCATTTTCATAGAAAACCAGCCAATCATTGATATTGGCCAGTCAGTCAGAAAATACGCATCAGTCGCAGAAAATAAATCCAGCCCTTAAGGACAGCAAATACGCCAATGCCACGCGCGCCTAAAGGCATGCAACAGCAATTAAGGTAAGTACAAAGGGGATGAAAAAATCAGCGGATAAGGCGCCTGATTAGGCGCGAAACTTCGGGGGGTCTTCAAGCGGAGCAACGGTGACGCTGCATAGCGCAGCGCATGAGGCGTCGACTAAAATTGCGACTAGAGGAAATGGTACTGTAAACCCAGAATCAAACAAAACCGAGTTGGGGGTTGCTTGGCAGGCTTTGGCGCAATCGGTCGAAACAGACGCTATCGGCTCATGCACATGCACACTGGCCTTACCAAAAAGACCTTGATGAACATGTAATTTATCTTCGCTCGGGGTCTTACTTAAACCTGCGCCAGATTCATCATGCTGATGTGACTCATACGGTGTATTAACGCTCATCATTTTTGCGTACGCAGGTACTTGTGCCAGCACGGAATTAACCGGCAGCACAATTGCTAACACACAAAAAAGGAAGAGACGAAAAGCTTTCATGCCATTAGCTTACATCAATGCAAATCGCATGTATAGCGGCAACTAAAGCGGACTAAAAACCGAGCTACCGCAAAAACCCGCGGCACAAAGCTGCCGCTAGAATAGCCTAATAAGCAAACCTTCACTCAATAAGCAGCGTTGTCAATCGAATGGAGTCCCCTACCTCTACGACCTTTAAGTCGTGTACTTTTATTGAACCCTCGCACTTACTAAGATGACAAGCTACTAATCTGCCAGCACTTTGAAATTCAATCGCCTAGATAAAAGCCCCGTTTAATGCTATGAAGTAAGATAACTTAATGAGTTAAATGCAGCTCAAATCTTATGCGTATCTTGGCAGAACTCAAACTGGACACTTAGCATGATTGTTGATGATGAACAAATACTGTTTGCTGATGAAAATAACAACGATGTTGAAAACGACTTAGCATGGCGTGTATTAATCGTCGACGATGAACCTGATGTACATCTAACAACTGAGTTTGCCTTAAAAAATACGCTAATTGTTAAGCGTAAAATTGAGTTCTTGCATGCCTATAGCGGCAGTGAGGCGATTAAAGTACTAACCCAAGAGCATGATATCGCCGTTATTTTGCTTGATGTTGTCATGGAAAATGACGAAGAAGGTTTAGAAGTTGCAAAACAAGTACGTAATCAGCTCAATCTACAAGATGTACGTATCATCCTTCGAACTGGACATCCAGGCTACGCACCCGAATTCCAAGTCATCAGGGACTACGCCATCAATGACTATAAAAACAAAGCAGAGCTCACCCAAAATCGCTTACTAACCATGATGACGACGGCAATACGCTCTTACCAGCAGATTCGCGCAATCAATACGAGCCGCCGTGGTCTTGAAATGATTATCGAAGCATCAGCCTCTCTTTTTGAGCGCCGCTCAATTGATTCATTTTCATATGCCATTTTAAATCAACTCGCAGGCTTACTGGCATTGCAGTCTGATGGGATTATTTTCAATCGAATTTTAAAGCGCAAAGGTAAAAAACCACAGTATGAATGGCAAATTTTAGCCAGCACGGGGCATTTTACTCAATCGTATCAACTTAAGCGCTGCTTGTTTTTTCAATCTCCATCCGGCATGATGCAGAAACAAACATAACTCTTTGATTATTAATTACTATATGATTAAGCACCCTAACTGACTCCCTTCGTAATGTGTCCACTCTC
>CAUOZE010000009.1:0-61197 GCA_963508915.1 uncultured Deefgea sp. | reverse complement strand
GCTTGCGCTGACTGAGATCAGGAAATCGTTGATCAATTTTAATCCCAGAGCGAGGAAAGAACGCACCAATCACCCCAAACCTCACGATTACATTGCTTACAAAGCAACGGTCTGAAGGCTTAAGTTGATAGGATTGGGTGCTTAATCATATAGTAATTAATAATCAAAGAGTTATGTTTGTTTCTGCATCATGCCGGATGGAGATTGAAAAAACAAGCAGCGCTTAAGTTGATACGATTGGGTCGTGATGGATAAGGTGCTGGTTCATCGTGGCGTGACCACACTCGATGTATTGGCCATTGGCCTTTTGGTTATTTCCCTGTTTGAAGTGGGAATGACTTTCCTACGCACGTATGTATTTAGCCATACGACCAATCGGATTGACGTTGAACTAGGTGCCAAATTATTTCGACATCTGCTCAATCTCCCGTTGGCGTATTTCCAAGCACGCCGTGCCGGAGATTCAGTTGCTCGTGTTCGTGAATTAGAGAACATTCGTAATTTTTTGACTGGGCAAGCGCTCACCTCGGTGCTCGATCTGTTCTTCTCCATTGTATTTTTGGCCGTGATGGCTTACTACAGCTGGTCGTTGACGCTGATCGTCTTGGTGTCTCTGCCCTGCTATGTCGCACTTTCAGTTTTGATTACGCCTGTGTTAAAGGCTCGTTTAGATGAAAAATTTGCCCGCGGCGCTGAAAATCAATCGTTTCTGATTGAAACCGTTAATGGAATTGAAACGGTCAAAGCGATGGCAGTCGAGCCTCAGGTGACTCGACGTTGGGACAATCAATTGGCTGCCTACGTTTCGGCCGGATTTAAAGTCTCTCAGTTGGGCAATATCGGTAGCCAGGGTGTTAGCCTGATTCAGAAGATTGTCACCGTAGCAACGATGTGGCTGGGTGCGAAGCTGGTTATTCAAGGTGACCTTAGTGTGGGTCAGCTGATTGCATTCAATATGTTGGCAGGGCGTGTGGCCAGCCCCGTGATGCGCTTGGCTCAACTGTGGCAAGATTTCCAGCAGGTCGGCATCTCGATGCAGCGCTTGGGGGATATTCTGAATACCCGTACTGAAATCAACCAAAGCCGTGCCGCCTTGCCGCCGATTCAAGGCAAGATCGAATTTGACCAAGTGCATTTCCGCTACCGCGCAGATGGCCCAGAAATCCTGCGCGGCATCAAATTAGAAATCAATGCTGGCGAAGTCATAGGGATTGTTGGCCGTTCTGGCTCGGGGAAAAGCACGCTGACTAAACTGCTCCAGCGATTGTATGTGCCCGAACGTGGGCGCGTATTGATTGACGGTATTGATCTTGGCTTGGTTGATCCCGCTTGGCTACGCCGACAAGTCGGCGTGGTTTTGCAAGAAAATTTGCTCTTCAATCGCAGTATTCGCGACAACATTGCCTTGGCCGATCCAGGTATGAATATGGAGCGAGTTATTCATGCCGCCAAATTAGCCGGCGCGCATGAATTCATTGTCGAGTTACCTGAAGGCTGCGACACCATGGTCGGTGAGCACGGCACGGGTTTATCGGGTGGACAACGTCAGCGTGTAGCGATTGCGCGTGCGCTGATTACCAATCCGCGTATCCTGATCTTTGATGAAGCGACAAGCGCCTTGGATTATGAATCCGAGCGCATTATCCAGAACAATATGAAAGCCATATGCCAAGGGCGTACTGTGTTAATTATTGCGCATAGACTTTCTGCTGTGCGCGATGCTAATCGGATTATTGCGATGGATAGAGGCCAGATCGTGGAGGAAGGACATCATCGCGAACTGGTGCAGCGCCCTGAGGGATATTACGCCCGATTGCATGCAATACAGGCCGGTTAAGATGTGGAGCAAAATAGCCACCAGCCTGTATGGCTGGCTTTGAGCGGCAGTATTGTATGTAATAACTCCGTGATTTTGCCTTCGATGACTGGCCGCTGTGGCCGAACAACGGGCAATCACTCACACAACATAGAGACCGCAATGTGCCAGTTTGCGGCCTCTGTTAAAATGATTACTTACGACAAAAATTCACTAAGCTTTTTTCCGCACCGCAGCTACCAACTCGGCATGCGTCGGATTGTAATAGCGCATCGCCATCTGCAGAGTTTTCCAGCCCATTATCTTCGCTAATGTCGGCGCCTCAATTTTTGGAGCAAGCCTCGACGCAGCTTCATGGCGCAGGTCATGAAAACGTAAGCCTGAAATTTTGGCTTTAGCGCACGCGAGGCGAAAGGCCCTGCTTAGGCCACGACTGTCATGAAACGAATTGATTCGCTCGTTAAGACTCGTTGGCTCAGGCAGGCTCCAAAGAACTTCTTCTGCTTCTTTTGTAAGGGGGACGACACGCTTGCAGCCGTTTTTAGTTATGCCTAGGCGAATGACTTCCGTTTCAAAATCGACTTGGTGCCACCTTAACCCGACGATTTCACCAGCGCGCATCCCGGTTTCAATCGCTAGGCGAATGGCAACAACCAGACCCTGATTATCGGTAAGACATGATTTAGCGGCAGCGATAAGGCGCGCCTCCTCGTCACCGATTAAGCGTCTTTCACGGCCTTCAGGTTGCTTCGGCTTGCGAATGGAAGCTATCGGATTCTCAATGGGAATGCTCCATTCTTTTTTAGCAACCGTAAATAGATTGGAGATAAGTGCCAGTTCTAGCCGCACAGTACTAGGGCTTACTTCTTCTAAGCGGCTATCACGATATTTACTGAAGTCCACACTGCGCAATTGAGACAGAGGACGAAGCGCCAGAGGATGAGCTAACCAGCGGCGTATCGTTGAAAGCTCGGATTTCGCACTTCTTTTTTGTGGCGTGATTTCTTCTGCGTAACGGGATAATGCTTGGCCAAGAGTAGTTCGCTCCGCCTCGCGGCGATCCACATAGGAACCTTGATTCATCTCGGACTCTACGCGCTTAGCCCAATTTTCAGCTTCTGCCTTGGTTTCAAATGTTCGAGATAAGCGAGGAAAGCCTTTGATGCAGATACTGGCTTGATATTGGCGAGCGCCACGGTGTTGAATTGTTGCCATGATTCCTATTCCTTTAATCGAGAATAGGTATAGCCCAACGACTCCACCATGATTTGCTGAAAAGAGAAAATTCGTTCCAACTACAGCAAAATTACAGCAATAAATCGTTTTAAATGCGAAAGGGTCCAGCAATTGCTGGCTGAACCCTTGATTTTCTTGGTGCCGACGGCAGGAATCGAACTCGCGACCCCCTGATTACAAGTCAGGTGCTCTACCAACTGAGCTACATCGGCAACAGGACTGCATAATATACAAGGCCTAGCATTTAGGCAAGAACAACTTACAATTTAATTGATAAACGTTTGGTTTTACAACGTTTATTGATTTACATCCTTGCTACTAAAAAAGGCGTCAGAGAAAAACTCATCGGCAGGTAATTGGTGAGCAACAAAATTTGCGTAGGCCGCTTCGACCATTACAGGCGCACCGCAGGCGTAAACTTGGAAGTTTTTCAGATTATTAAAGTCTTCTAGTACCACCTCGTGCAAGAAACCTGTGCGGCCCTGCCATTGGTCTTCAGGTTTTGGCTCAGAAAGCACAGGGATGAAAGTGAAATTCGGATAGTTTTGCTGCCATTCTGATGGTAGATGAGGCATGTAGAGATCTTCTAAGCTGCGACAACCCCAATACAGCACCATTTCGCGCTGCGTATTTTTAGCCAGCGCATGCTCAACGATGCCTTTGATGGGGGCAAAGCCAGTGCCTGTCGCCAACAACAAAATCGGCTTATCACTGTCTTCACGCAAGAAGAACGAACCCAAAGGTCCTGTGAAGCGGAAAATTTCTCGCTCCTTCATCGTATTCCACATGTATTCGGAAAACTCGCCGCCAGCAACGCGCCGGATATGCAATTCGATAAAGCCTTCTTGCTCGGGTGCATTGGCAATCGAAAAACTGCGTTTTTTTCCTGACTTGGTGTGAATATCGATGTATTGCCCAGCTAGAAAAATGAGCTTTTCGGTTGATGGGAGTTTTAAAGTCAGTACTGCGACGTCGTGAGAAACTTTATGAATCGCTTCAACGCGGGTCGGCAAGGTTTTAATTTGAATATCTTTGGTCGCGGCAATTTCGCGGCATTCGATACTGACCGCAGAACTAATCGGTTTAGCGCAGCAAAATAAAGCGTAACCTTTGTCGATCTCAGCTTGCGACAATGCGGTTTCAGAATGATCGTCGTGCGCCACTTCGCCGGACAGCACCTTGCCTTTGCAGGCGCCACAAGAGCCATTTCGGCAGCCGTAGGGCATATTAAAGCCTTCGCGCATGGCTGCATCGAGTAAGGTTTCCCCCTCGAATACCGATAGTTGCTGGCCCGAAGGTTCGATGGTAAGTTGCTGGCTCATTCTATTTCATGCCCATATTTATTAATTTACAAAACGTCTATTTGAAATGTTTTAGCAAACAACGCGAACCTGCGAAATAGAGCAAGCTCTCCCCCTCGAATACCGATAATTGCTGGCCCGAAGGTTCGATGGTAAGTTGCTGGCTCATAAAGACTTCCGTACTCATTACTTGCATCACGAGGCTTTTTACGATGAAAAAACCCCGCTTACTAATCGTGGGTTGTGGCGACGTTGTTCGCCGCGCCCTGCCATGGCTCAAACAGCACTTCACGGTGTATGCAACTGCACGCTCTGCTGAATCAGCTCTACAGCTCAATACACTTGGGGTTAGGCCGATTTTTGCAGACTTGGATCAAGCTAAAACCTTGGCAAGGCTCCGTGGTATTGCGCAGTTTTTAATTCATAGTGCTCCGCCGGGCGAAGGCCAAGGCGATGCACGTAGCAAAGCACTGATTGCCGCCTTAAGCCACGCGAAGATCAAACGAAACGAAATTTTACCACAACGCTTACAGCGTGCTGTTTACATCAGCACCAGCGGCGTTTATGGCGATTGCAATGGGCAATGGATTAATGAAACTCAAGCGCGGCAAGCCAAATCAACGCGCGCATTGCGCCGTGTGGATGCAGAAAACCAGCTTCGCAACTGGGCCTACCGGCAAGGCGTGCGCTTAAGTATTTTACGTGCGCCGGGCATTTATGCCGCAGATCGACTGCCACTAGAGCGCGTGCGCCGCGGCGATCCGGTTTTACACGCCGCCGAAGACAGCTACAGCAATCATATTCATGCCGATGATTTGGCGCAGGCACTGTGTTTGGCGCTGTTTCGCGGCCTGCCAATGCGTACTTACAATATTGTCGACGACGAGCCGCACAAAATGGGCGACTATTTTGATCAAATCGCGGATTTCGCTCAACTTGCTCGTCCACCACGCATTAGTCGGGCCGCAGCGCAAAGTCAGCTTTCACCGAGCCTATTGTCTTATTTGAATGAATCTCGGCAAATCAGTAATGCGCGCGCTAAGCGAGAATTGAAGCTCAAATTGCATTACCCAACCATTAGCGATTTCTTATGCACCGCTCAAAAATGAATCAATTTACAACACCTTAAGTCCTAGCCACCGCTGTTATTCTCAAACAAAAGTGGCGTAAAACTAGCCACTGAGCAGCAAACACAAAAAATTTACAATTATTTAATAATTATTTAATAAATTTTTATTTTTAAATTGCAAAATATTTATATAAGCTGACAAATAAATTAATCTTGGTTGCGCGACGATGGCTGCAAATTTAATACCTTTGGGACTGATTCTTGGATTTGTCGGCTATTTATTTTACTGCTGGTGGGCCGATCGCAATGCGCCCAGCTCACCAATTTCGATCGCTGATGAAGTGCATTTCAATCCGCATCTATATACACATGCCAAACAGTTTTGCGAACATCAAAAAAAGTACACCAAATAACTGAGCCCACGCATGCAAGCTGATGAAGGTGACGCATAGTCCTTCTGCCCCACCAAGCCCTTTGATCTTGGCAGCAACACGGACAGGTATTCTCCGCTAAACATTGTAAATAATGGCATAGCAGACAATACATCAAACCTTAACCAACTCCCTTGCCAAGACACGCCGCAATGCGGCATAGCATTCTCGGTCAATCGCATCATCAAGCATGCTCTGGATGATTTCTAAAGTGTGCTCGGGTGAATTGGCCGCGTGATAAGGGCGCTCGGCGCTAATGGCATCAAAAATATCTGCCACCGTAATAATGCGTGTTTCCAAACGAATCGCTGCAGCGCTTAAACGTCGCGGGTAACCGCGCCCATCCAGCCGCTCATGATGTGCGCCGGCAACGATGGCTAAATCATCAAACTGTGCAATTTTGCTCAGGATCTCTTCCGTTAAGCGCGCATGCTGCTGCACCGCGAAAAACTCTGCCTCAGTCAATTTTCCCGGCTTTTCCAAGATACTACTGCTCACGCCTAACTTGCCAACATCATGCAAGAGCGCTGCGCGTTTAATCCAAAGACATTGCGCCGCTGACAAACCCATCTCTTGAGCAATCAGCTCAGCATAAAACCCAACACGCTCTGAATGCCCTGCCGTAAACGGACTTTTCGCATCGACCACCTGACCAAATGCCGAGGCAATATCGTCCATATAATCATCGTCTAGCGGGTATGTGAATTGCACGGGCTCTAAATCCTGTACCGCTAAAGCAATCTGCGGATCGCTTAAAGTCCGCCAAAATTCCGCATCTTGTGCAACGACCTCAAAAGCGGCGAACAATTTCCAAGTAGTGCTTACAATTTGCTCGTTTTTTAGCTATCTTGCTGAGACCATTAACGAGGCAGTTTCATATGTTACTTAAGTCCAACCCTTCCGATTTATTGCATTCTCTTGCCGAGCTGACCGGCCTGATTGATCGCGATGATTTGGCAGCCAGCTTGTGCTTAACCTTGTTTGAGATAATGCAAGCCGACACGATGGATTTTTATCGGGTGTTTCATCGCACCAAGCAATTACCTTCGCTGCATTTATTGGTGGAATTTGACCAACAAGGCATACGCCAACATTCAATTGAGCAATTGCGCAGCAAACACCCACAAGCCCCCATCGCGCCAGACGGTTTTTGAGCCAGCGCACTGCACAACAACGGCGCACTGGCGATTGATCCCAGCGGCTTTCGGGTGATCTTGTGTTTACGTCGCGAAACCGAGCTGTATGCCTTGCTTGACCTCACCCTCGGCCGCTGCTTATCGCCTGCCGATCTGCGCATGCTGCAAGGCTTTGTGCGAATTTATGAAAACCACATTGCACTTCTGGATTACGGTGAAACCGATACATTGACTGGATTACTGAATCGAAAAACGCTAGAGCGGCAATTTTTCAAGATTGTCACTGCGCTGCAAAATTTACACTCCAGCCAAGCGTTACAACAAAACAATCGAGATACTGGCTCGGCTTATTTCTTTTTAGTGGTGCTGGACATCGACCACTTTAAACGCGTGAACGATAAATTTGGACATTTGTTTGGCGATGAAGTGCTTTTAACTGTGTCGCAAATCATGCGCCAAAGTTTTCGCGAAATTGTTGCCGTTATAAATCGGGCGAACAACATCACTATTCGGGCGCTGATTGGTATTGCCACCGCGTTGCAGCCACTGCAAGGCCGTTGCGCTATCCACTTTGAACGGGCCAGCCAAACACAAACCAAAAAACGAGCGCTTTTTATTGGCTTCCAAGGGCTGTGCGATCGTCAAATCCATACTATTTCCAGCTTCGCTGGCCGTCAGATCGGCATGAATTTCACCCACCCTATCGCCATTTAGGTGAATCGTGGCCGATTCGCCAAAGCAAACCAAACTGACTCGTACATCGGCACCATCATTCACCCATTCTTCATCAGACCAAGCGTTAAAAATCTGAGTACTGGCAATGATTTGCTCCAGAATCACACGATTGCGTTTCTGCCGAATCGAATTGGTACTGACCAAGCCAGCGGCGCGCGCCTGACCATTCTCGATTTGCTGGCGTGCTTTTTCAAACCAATACATCACCAAATCCGCACCGCCGGGCACTTGCCCCTCATAACATTGACGCAAGGAATTGACATACTCATCGCCCAATTCACTGCGCATCACTTTATCGCCCAAAAACGGCGGATTGCCGACGATCACATCGCACTTCGGCCAACTGCTCGCAGTACACTCCCTTCTCCCCTCGGGAGAAGGGTTGGGGATGAGGGGCTTGTGAAGTTCATTCCAAATCGCTTCAAGTACCCCATCGGCTTGTTGGAAAACTTCATTATTCCAAAAGAGTAAGGTTCGTATACCTTGCTCGGCCAAATACTGATCGCGCAGATGATCACGTTCACTACCCAGATGCTGACTGCCGTCTAGCTCAATACATAACTTGGCCTAAAAGCAATAAAAATCCAAAAAATAAAGCCCGAATGGATGCTGGCGACGAAATTTAGCGCCCATACGCTGATTACGTAGCACGCCCCACAACCAAGCCTCAGCATTGGTTTGATTTTTGCGTAGTTCGCGGGCAAAAGTCAGTGTTTCTGTGGGTAATGGCGCGTGTCTCTCCCTCAACCCCGACCCTTCTCCCAGAGGGAGAAGGGAGCCAAGCAAGGCATCGCGGTTTTGAATGTGATCGAGGCTTTTCAAAATCGGATTTTCAGCCAAGGCGTAGCCGTTTTTTTGCATCCATTGAATTTCACCAATCCACACCGTCACACGCGCCAGCTCGGCGGCGTAAGGGTCGAGCTCGATGCCCAGCACGTTGGCGGGGCTGCATTCGATACTGACTTGGCGTTGCAAATCCAAATCTTGCGCGTCGATATTGGCAGCGTGCTCTAAATCTTTTAGCGATTTGAGCGCCAAATACAGAAAGTTACCCGAGCCGCAGGCAGGATCGAGCACGCGGAAATTCCTCAGCAGCTCCAGATGATTTTGAAACACTTTGCTGGCTTTTTTATGCGCGGTATCGCCGAGTTTTTTGGATTTAGCAAGTAGTGTGGTGATTTCTGCTTTCGCTAGTTGCCACTGCGCCCGCAGCGGTTCGACCAACACCGGATTGATAATCCGCAGTATCGAATCGCGGTCGGTGTAATGCGCGCCGAGCTGGCTGCGCTTCTTCGGATCAAGCCCGCGCTCAAACAGCGTGCCGAAAATCGTCGGATCAATCGCGCGCCAATCCATCACCGCGGCTTGATGCAAGCGAAATACGTCGTCGCTGGTGAGCGCCGGAATATCGATGGTTTTAAATAGGCCGCCGTTAAACCAACGAATTTGATCATCGCCATAATCCCCCCCGCGTTGCATGGCTTTGAATAAGGCTTGCAGACGGTCGGTGACGCGCTCGGGGTTGGTGCGATTTTTTTCCAATAATTGCGTAAACAGTTTGCGCGGCAATAGACCTTCGTCTTCAGCAAACATACAAAACAAGCATTGAATTAAGAAATGCGCCACTTGCTGCGGCGGCAAGTCGCGGGCGCGCATGGCCTCGGCCACATCACCCAGCTTGCCAGCAGCGGCTTCGGTAATCGCGGCTACCGATTTGATTGGGCGTAGTTTTTCTGGATCGACAAAGACATTACGTAGTATCTGCCTGCAGGCTTTATCAGCCAAGTCCTGTATGGCAATACATGTCACTTCATCGGGATAACCGGTAAACGCGGTGTGGATTTCGATGATTTCACGATCACACACCACCAAGATCGGTGGATTATCCAGTTGCAAGGTGTAATCGGTGAGCTGCTTGAGTGCGGCTTTCAGATCTCGGCCGGGCTTTTTGTTTTCCCACGCAAAATGGCCGCGCTTCCACACATCCGCCCAACCATCGCCGCCACTGGCTTTTTTCGCGCCGCGCTCAAAGCAATAGTTTTCTGGGTCGCGCGGTTTATCCACGCCGAGCAAGTCGCACAAATCGTCAAAATGCGCCTGCGCCCCGCCGCGTTCAGTCAATGCATTGTTTTGCCACAGGGCAATGAATTGTTCAGGAGTCATGAGCGGCAATTTGGATGATTAGAAAAGATCCTGCGATCGTAATGGACAAATAGAAAGCAGTGAATAAAAACCCCAAAAAGCAAGGCTTTACGCGGTTTTTAGCGGTATAGCTATGAAGCGAAGGACGTTAAATCAATCCACACCGCGCGAACGGTCTGCGTTAAATTTAGCGACAAATTGCGGGAATTGATCCGCTTCAATTGCGGCGCGCATATCCACCATCAACACTTGATAGTAATGCAGGTTGTGGATGGTATTGAGTTGTGCGCTTAGAATTTCTTGGCAACGGAATAAATGATGCAAGTAAGCACGGCTGAAATTACGGCAGGTGTAGCAATCGCAACTTTCATCGAGCGGACGTTTATCCAGTTTGTAATGCGCATTTTTGATTTTGACGTTGCCATAACGCGTAAACAGCATGCCATTGCGCGCATTACGCGTTGGCATTACGCAGTCAAACATATCAATCCCTTGCGACACGCCGTACACCAAATCTTCTGGCGTGCCGACGCCCATCAGATAGCGTGGCTTGTTCACTGGTAATTGCGGCGCAGTGTGCGCCAAGATGCGTTCCATTTCTTCTTTCGGCTCGCCGACTGACAAGCCGCCAATTGCCATGCCATGAAAATCGAGGTCATTCAAACCCGCTACCGATTCGTTGCGCAGATCTTCGTGCATACCGCCTTGCACAATGCCGAACAGCGCGTTCGGATTTTCTTCACGGTTAAATTCATCTTTCGAGCGTTTTGCCCAGCGCAAGGACATCCGCATCGAATCAGCGGCGGTTTTGTGATCGGCAGGATATGGCGTGCATTCGTCAAAAATCATCACGATGTCAGAATTGAGCACCTTTTGGATGCGCATCGATTCTTCAGGCGTCAGGAATAATTTATCGCCGTTGATTGGATTTTGGAATTTCACGCCCTCTTCGGTGATCTTGCGCATCGCGCCCAAGCTAAATACTTGGAAACCGCCCGAATCAGTCAACATCGGCTTATCCCAGCCCATAAATTGATGCAGGCCGCCAAATTGTTTAATCACTTCCAAACCAGGACGCAACCACAGATGGAAGGTATTGCCGAGAATAATCTGCGCCTTGATATCGTTCAAATCGCGCGGCGTCATTGCCTTGACGGTACCGTAAGTACCAACGGGCATAAACACCGGCGTTTCAACGACACCGTGATTGAGGGTCAAAGTACCGCGACGAGCGCCGGAAGACGTCGTTTTTAATTCAAATTTCATGGTAATTCCTCGCAAGCCAGAAAACAGTCCGGCGCATTTTTAAATAATGAAAGGTCAAAAACGGAGTCCACGAAAAACACAAAAATCACGAACAACCCCAACACCCGACGGATTGGTTTGAATATTCGTGCCTTTCGTGTTTTTCGTGGACTCGAAGTTTTGCTGCTGATTTTACTGCCTTATTGGCTCAAACGCTGTTTTTCCAACAACATCGCATCGCCATAGCTAAAAAAGCGATATTCCTGAGCGACTGCATGATCGTAAGCTGAGCGCATCGTATCAAAACCAATAAACGCCGCAACCAGCATTAATAACGTTGATTTGGGTAAATGGAAGTTGGTGATCAACCGATCAACCACCTTAAACTCAAAACCAGGCGTAATAAAAATATCGGTATCACCAATCGGCTCAGCCAACACGCCATTTTGCGACGACGCTTCTAAGGCGCGCAAACTGGTCGTACCAACGGCAATCACTCGCCCGCCCTTCGCTTTCGCGGCTTGAATCACGGCGATGGTTTCTGGCGGAATGTAATAGCGTTCATGGTGCATGGTGTGCTCAGCAATATCATCGACGCGCACGGGCATAAAAGTGCCTGCCCCAACATGCAAAGTCAGAAACGCGGTTTCAACGCCCATCGCACGAATCTGATCGAGTAAGTCATCAGTAAAATGCAAACCCGCCGTCGGTGCAGCCACAGCCCCCAGATCGCGCGCATAGACCGTTTGATAGCGTTTCGCGTCTTCATCATCCGGCACATGCGTGATATACGGCGGCAATGGCAAGAGCCCAGATTGCTCTAGAATCTCTAAGACGCTGGCATCACCCTCGAAATGCAGCTTAAACAAGTCGCCTTGTCGCTCAACCATCTCGGCAGTGAAACCGCCTTGAAAATGCAATACCGTTCCTGCTTTGGGCGCTTTCGACGCTTTAATGTGCGCTAACGCTGTGCGCTCATCCAAAACTCGCTCAATTAATGCCTCGATCTTGCCGCCGCTGGCTTTTTCGCCAAACAAGCGCGCCTTAATCACTTTGGTGTCGTTAAACACCAAAACATCGCCTGTACGTAAAAAACTCGGCAAGGATGAAAACAAGGTATCTTGGCGCTGTTCGCCATCGATATGCAGCAAACGACTCGCGCCACGCACCTCAGAGGGGAACTGCGCGATCAACTCTTCGGGCAAATGGTAATCAAAATCTGCAATCTGCATTTAAAATACGCCTTCGTGACACCTGTAGCAAAACTACATGATTATATCAGCAAACATCGATATAAGCCGCGCCAACATTGACGTAGCACGACTTTAAAACGATCGTTTATAAATTAAAGTTAAAAGAAAAAGCACGCTTTTTCTGGACAAGTTCGCAGAACTTGCGGCAAACTCCGTCGATTACATAGCGTTACAAGGACTCACGTATGGCCGACATCGGTAAAATTTTGGTTTTGCATGGCCCAAACCTCAATTTACTCGGACTGCGTGAACCACAACATTACGGCAGCACTACGCTGGCCAACATCAATCAAGGCTTGATTGACTTGGGCGCAAGCCAAAAAGTTTCCGTCGAAACTTTTCAATCCAATCGCGAATACGAAATCATCGAACGAATCCATGCCACGCTACAAGACGGCACGGATTATATCGTGATTAATCCAGCCGCATTTACCCACACGAGCGTGGCGATTCGCGATGCATTGGCCGGCGTAAAAGTGCCGTTTGTTGAAGTGCACTTGTCTAACGTGCATGCGCGGGAAGCATTCCGCCATCATTCTTATTTCTCGGATCTCGCCATTGGCGTGATTTGCGGCTTTGGCGCTAAGGGCTACGCCTATGCGCTGGAGTTTGTCATCGACCGACTCAAACAGGCCGAAACGAAAACTGTTTAAACCCATAAGGCTTTCTGCACGACAGAACGCCATTTTTACTTTTCAGAGGGGATTGCAACATGGATCTGCGTAAACTTAAAAAACTAATCGACTTAGTTGAAGAATCGGGCATTGCTGAGTTAGAAGTGACCGAAGGCGAAGAAAAAGTACGGATTACTCGTAACGTACAAAACACCGCTCAGTATATGCAACCAATGCAATACCACGTACCACAACAGGCCGCTCCTGCTGCAGTCGCTGCAGCTCCAGCAGTAGTCGCTGAAGCGGCAGCGCCGGTAGTTGTTGGCAACACGCAAAAATCACCCATGGTCGGTTCGTTCTACCGCTCTTCTAGCCCAGACGCAAAACCATTCGTTGAAGTTGGCCAAAGCGTGACTGCGGGTCAAACGATTTGTATTATCGAAGCGATGAAATTGTTGAACGAGATCGAAGCTGAACACACGGGTGTGATTAAAGCGATCTTGGTAGAAAACGGTCAGCCAGTTGAATACGGCGAGCCGATGTTTGTGATTGGGTAAGGAGTAAGGAGAGAGGAGTAAGGAGTAAAAGCAAAATCGCTTAACTTCGTACTCTACACCTCACACCTCGCACCTCACACCTCACAGGACATCCATATGTTTAAAAAAATCCTTATCGCCAACCGTGGTGAAATTGCGCTGCGAATTTTGCGCGCTTGCCGCGAAATGGGCATCAAAACTGTCGTCGTACATTCTGAAATCGACCGCGAAGCCAAATACGTCAAACTCGCTGATGAATCAGTGTGTATCGGCCCTAACCCTTCGGCACAAAGCTATTTGAATATGGCGGCATTGATTTCGGCTGCCGAAGTGACCGAAGCGGAAGCGATTCACCCTGGTTACGGCTTTTTGTCGGAAAACGCTGATTTTGCGCAGCGCGTAGAAGAATCAGGTTTCGTATTTATCGGCCCTCGCCCAGAAACGATTCGCCTCATGGGCGACAAAGTGTCGGCTAAAGACGCGATGAAAGCCGCTGGCGTACCTTGCGTACCCGGTTCTGACGGCGCATTGCCCGATGATGGCGACGAAATGATCAAGATTGGTCGTAAAGTCGGCTATCCAGTCATCATCAAAGCCGCTGGCGGTGGTGGTGGTCGTGGTATGCGCGTGGTTGAGCGTGAAGAAGACTTACTTGCTGCCGTGGCGATGACCCAAGCCGAAGCGGGTGCCGCATTTGGCAACCCAGTGGTGTACATGGAACGCTATTTGCAAAATCCGCGTCACGTCGAAATCCAGATTCTCGCTGATCAACATGGTCACGCGATTTATTTGGGCGAACGCGATTGCTCAATGCAACGTCGCCACCAAAAAGTCCTCGAAGAAGCACCAGCACCGGGTATTACTGATGAGCAACGTCAACGCATTGGAGAATCTTGCGCCGAAGCGTGTCGCCGTATGGGTTACCGCGGCGCTGGTACGTTTGAATTCTTGTTCGAAAACGGAGAGTTCTTCTTTATCGAGATGAACACCCGCGTGCAAGTTGAGCATCCAGTGACCGAATTGATCACTGGCATCGACATCGTGCAAGAGCAAATCCGCGTTGCCGCCAACTTGCCACTGCAATACACGCAAGACGACGTGAAACTCAAAGGCCATGCGATTGAGTGCCGGATTAATGCGGAAGATCCATTAAACTTCTTCCCAAGCCCAGGCCGAATCACCACCTACCACACGCCAGGCGGTCCCGGCGTGCGCGTTGATTCGCATGTGTACCAAGGCTATTTTGTACCGCCAAACTACGACAGCATGATCGGCAAAATCATCACTTATGGCGACACTCGTGAGCAAGCGATTGCCAAAATGCGCATCGCGCTGTCAGAAATGGTCGTGCAAGGTATTTCGACGAATATTCCGCTGCATCAGCAACTCTTAGTTGATCCGGAATTCATCAAAGGTGAAACGAGCATTCATTACCTCGAACACCAAATGCCAGCGATTCGCGAATTGATTGCCAAAAAAACGGCAGCTCAATAACCCCCTAACGGAGCCTAGTGGCTCCGTTTTTTATTGCGCAAACCAACACATGCTAAAAAAATACTTACTTATCGCATCCCTACTCGTGCCATTTTATGCGGGCGCAAAAGAACTTCCCCTTTGCCAAGCACAAACTGCCGTCGATAGCTGGTGTACTTTGCCGCTGGCTGAACTGCATCCAACCCAGCCTTCAGTCGGCATGCTCCGCGTCGAAGACACCGTGCAGAAACTCCGCGGCAAAAATACAGCTGCGCTGCAGAAATATGCCAAGAAAAAATCCATCGTGGTCGTAATCGGGCCAAATGGTGAATTTTATTTGGCAGATCGCCATCATTTATCGCGCTCGCTATTTGAATTAGGCCTTGAGCAAGCGCCTGTCAAAATCATTGGTCGACTCGACAATCCTGTGACATTTTGGGCTGACATGAAAAAAAATAACTGGGCCTATCCCGTCGATGAACACGGCAAGGAGATTGCGCCTAGTCTCTTGCCAAAAACGCTGAGTGGATTAAAAGACGATGCTTACCGCTCACTCGCCGCCTACGCCCAAGAAAATGGTGCTTATGGTAAAGCCGATAATTCATACTTTATCGAGTTTGCATGGTCAAAATATTTCGGCAACGCGATGCAATGGCGCCCGATCACCCGCAACAATCTCCCCGACGCGATCAGTGAAGCCCAAATATTGGCGTGCCAACCAGCGGCGAAGACCCTTCCGGGTTACAACACCGACTGCAAATAAAACAATTTCGGCAAACTCCGGTAGATCGTGTTCTTCATTTCCATTCTCCATATCTGTAAATAATGGACACGGATAGAAAACGTTTTCGTCGTTCATCGGTGGTTCGTGGCAAAATACGCCCCTATTGAATTAAGGAATTGCATCATGGCTTGGCAAGAACTCCGCCTAACAACCGACTCCAAACAGGCAGAAGCGTATTCGGACGCTTTATTTGATTTGGGCGCACTTTCAGTTTCGATTGAAGACGCCGCAGCCGACACGGCGGATGAAAAGCCGATTTTTGGTGAGCCAGGTGAGCCTGTCGACCAATTGTGGGACAACAGCATCGTATTGGCGCTGTTTGATGTCGACGTTGATGTCGATGCCATCGTCGCCACCGCTGCAGCAACGTTCAAATTGGCCGCGCCAAGCTACGTGATCGTGAATGTCACCGATCAAGATTGGGTGCGCTTGACCCAATCGCAATTCGATCCAATTCCTATTTCACCACGCCTATGGATTACACCGACGTGGCACGAATGCCCAGATCCTGCCGCAGTCAGCATTCAGCTCGATCCCGGCTTGGCCTTTGGCACCGGTAGCCACCCGACAACACGCTTGTGCTTGCAATGGCTTGATTCAAACATTGCTGGCGGCGAAAACGTACTCGATTACGGTTGTGGTAGCGGAATTTTAGCGATTGCCGCACTCAAACTCGGTGCAGGCGAAACAGATGGTGTCGACATTGATGCGCAGGCCATGATTGCCAGCAATCAAAATGCCGAGCAAAACGGTGTGGTCGGACAGTTCTACCTGCCCGATGCTGCGCCAAGCAAAACCTATGACCTCGTTGTGGCCAATATTCTGACCAATCCGCTTAAAGCACTCGCGCCTTTATTGGCTGCGCGTTGCCGCAGTGATGGTCGCTTGGTGTTATCGGGTATTTTGGCCGAACAAGCGCATGAAATCATCGCGATTTATAATGAATGGTTTGACTTTACAGCCCCCGCCGAACATGAAGGTTGGGTGTGTTTATCGGCAGTTCGTAAATAAGCGGTCCCCTCTCACCTTCAACTGAGAGGGTTTTCACATTGAATGGCATGACTTGATAAAGAAGTGAAATAAGCGCATGAGCCAAATTACTTGCTGCCCCAATTGCAGCACCACCTTTCGTGTTACCGACGCACAGCTCGCCGCGCACCAAGGCAAGGTGCGCTGTGGCCGCTGTGCATTTGTGTTTCATGCGCCTAATTTTATTCAGTCACTGATTATCGAGCCCGCTGAGACTCGCACCGAAAGCCCTGCCCCATCTACAACTGCGCCAAGGCCTCCGGTTGAGCCAGAAATATCTAAAGCGAAACAGCAACCGCAAGATACTAGTCAAGGTATACAGCCAGAGCCAAATAAATTAAATGTCTACAACCAAATACATCAAGCTGAAGAACACAATTCATCCAATATTGATCATGAAAAATTATTAAAGCTCGCCGAGGAAGAGCTAGAACTCGACGTTGCACTCAGCAAGAACCAAGCACTACTTGATGCCCAAGCGACAGCTGAAGACGAAACGACAAAAAAGCCCGAACGGGCTGTCATTGAAATTGATAGCGAATCAGAATACCAACCCATCCTCACCGATGATGATTTATTTGCACCTGCCAAGCCCAAATCTCGTTTTACTTGGGTCTGGATTTTGGGCTCAATGCTGGCGACCATCGTTTTAGTCGCACAGCTTATTTATGTGTTTCGCAATGAGTTAAGCCAAGAATTTCCAGCGCTACGCCCTAAGCTCATTGTTTTGTGTGAGCACCTCAACTGCAGCCTGCCTTTGCCACGCGAAGCGCAATTGCTGCGCTCTGAATACTCAGAACTCACTTTCATTCCGAACAGCCCAACATTGATTCAACTGAATGCAACGCTCAGAAACTTGGCGCCATTCGAGCAAGAGCTCCCAAAACTTGAAGTCACGCTAACCGATGAAAACGAAAAAGTCATCGTGCGAAAGATTTTTACTGCGAAGCAATACATGATGCAGAACGAGCGCGCGCAAAACTCAATCGAAGCCAACGAAGAAATCCGCGCCTTTTTGCAACTGGATTTGGGTGAGCTGCACTCCACCGGCTACTCGCTGTATTGGTTCTACTAAGCCAACTTGTTTTTCAGGCATTTCCAGCCATACTAAAAAGATTCGATTTTCAGGAGTTTTTAGTATGTCTACAGTCATGCTCAACAGCACCCCGATTAGTATTGGCGGTAGCTTCCCACGCGCAGGCGAAACCGCGCATAGCTTTATGCTGGTTGATCTTCAATTACAAGACGTTGCGCTTTCCAAATTCTGGGGACAACGCAAACTCATCGCGGTAGTGCCTAGCCTTGATGCGGCGATTGGACTGACGATTGCCAGAAAACTCGAATCTCTAGGGTATGAGCTGGATAACGTTGTTATCATGACCGTATCAGTCGATACCCCATATGCCCTTTCACGCATCAACGACGCCGAAGGTTTTCGAAAAATACAGCTGATATCCACATTGCGTGGCCGTGACTTTCATAAAGATTATGGTGTGATGATCACCGACGTGCCGCTCTCTGGCTTGATGACAACTGCTTTATTTGTACTCGATACCGACGATACCGTGCTGTATTCAGAACTAGTCAGTGATTTAAATTCAGAACCGAGCTATCAATCGGCAATGGAAAAACTAGCGCCACCGATTATTCACAAGGCTGAGCCCGAAACACCAAGTAATGATTAAAATACAACTTAAAGGCCGCAAGGCCTTTTATTTTGTCTCCGCAAGGCCGTTGTGTTAATCTCCGCAATCGTTTTTGATGCATGATTCAAGCGCGGTTAAATTCTCATTACAGCTCTTTTGTTTTGTCTGAGTATCCCCACTTAATGCAATGCAAGTCTTAAAAAATAACACTCACTGGAGCATATACATGACAGCAGTTACTCTCGGCGGCAACCCAGTTGCAATCAACGGCACTTTCCCAAGCGTTGGCAGCACGGCTCCCGCTTTTAGCTTGGTCGCAAAAGATTTATCTGACGTAACGTTGGCTAGCTTGGCTGGCAAACGCAAAGTATTGAACATTTTCCCAAGTGTAGATACACCAACTTGCGCGACTTCAGTTCGTCGCTTCAATGAATCTGCAGCAGGTTTGAACAACACTGTTGTGGTGTGCATTTCTGCTGATTTGCCATTCGCGCAAGGCCGTTTCTGCGGCGCAGAAGGCATTGAGAACGTCGTCAACCTATCTACAATGCGTGGCCGTGAATTCTTGGCAAATTATGGCGTTGAAATCACGAGCGCGCCATTAGCGGGCGTTGCAGCACGTGCAGTTGTGGTACTCGATGAAAACGATCAAGTTTTGCACTCTGAATTGGTTGCTGAAATCAAAGATGAGCCAAACTACGAAGCCGCATTGAAAGTTTTAGCCTAAGTTACACAGGCAGGGTTAGTATCCTATCGGATAAATAACCCTGCAATTTTTGTGTGAATCCACTTCAATGACCTCTTGGCCGCTCGATTTTTTTAGTAACACGCCCGCATTTGCCCCCATTCTGCAGTTTTTAAATCGCTTTCAAGGCCCTCCCAGTCATGCCGATTGGTTGACGATGAGCGAGCACATCCAAACACAAGGCGGTGCGACAGTCCGATTTGTCGACCCCGATAGCATCACCCAGTATTACGAACTAGAAATTTATCAGCTTGGCAATGTAGCGACCCGACTCAATTGGCACGATACCTTCAATGCGATGGTCTGGCAGTCCTACCCCAAAAGTAAAGTGGCGTTAAACGCACTTCACTCTCACGCCATGCAAAACAATCAAGGAGCCGCGCGCGGCGCACAACGTGATGCCGCCACGCTGTTTGATGAATGTGGTTTTATTCTGCCGTACAGCAATCCAGCTCTGCTTGAGTTGATGATTTCGCATGAATGGCAGGCGTTGTTTGTGACCCATGCACAAAGCTGGGGTACAGAAATTAATGCGCTGGTTTTTGGCCACGCGACATTTGAAAATTTACTGAGCCCATTTATTGGTTTAACTGGAAAATGTTGGCCGGTTCAAGTCGCACCAAGTTTTTTCAAGCTCGATTTAGCCGCGCAGCGCCAACATTTGGATCAAATTATCGCGGAACAAATCGATCAAGGTTGGCTACAGCGCCCAAAACAACTCCCGCCCCTCCCCTACTTAGGCATTCCAAAGTGGTGGCCAGAACAAGATGGCGCTTTTTACGACAATCAAAACTATTTCCGCACCCGTCGCACCATAAATCCCCCAGCACCATAATAAGGCGCAACGCGCCATTTTGAATCCATATCAATGCACCAAGGCAGAATCGCCACGCACTACTATCGTTAAAAAATAAAAATAACTCAAATAAAACAGCAAGATAATGAATTTGGCACAATGCTTGCTTTTAGTGCGCTCACTATAAAAAACTCACTACTTCTGGAGAGATGAGGATGAGCGCAAACAGTAGCGACGTACTATTTATTTTATTAGGCGCGATTATGATTTTGGCGATGCATGCCGGTTTTGCTTTTTTAGAACTCGGCACCGTACGCAAAAAAAATCAGGTCAATGCATTAGTCAAGATTCTCACTGACTTTGCCGTATCGACCATTGCTTACTTCTTTATCGGCTACAGCATTGCCTATGGTGTGAGCATGGTCGCCCCTGTGAGCGAGCTCAATGTGGCAAGCGGTTACGGCATGGTGAAATTCTTTTTTCTAGTCACCTTTGCCGCAGCGATCCCCGCCATCGTATCAGGCGGTATTGCTGAACGTGCAAAATTTCACCCACAAACAGCAGCAACTTTTATCTTGGTCGGACTGGTTTACCCCTTCTTTGAAGGGATGATTTGGAATAATAACTTCGGCGTACAAGACTGGATGAAAGCAAGCTTTGGCGCGACTTTTCACGACTTTGCTGGCTCGGTAGTCGTTCATGCCGTGGGTGGCTGGATTGCGCTTGCTGCAGTACTCCATCTGGGTGCACGTCGTGGTCGCTACACCAAAGAAGGCCGCGTCGCTGCACACCCACCTTCAAGCATTCCATTCTTAGCACTCGGCGCTTGGATTTTAATCGTGGGCTGGTTTGGTTTTAACGTGATGAGCGCGTAAAAAAATCGATGGCATCTCTGGCCTTGTCGCATTGAATTCACTAATGGCCATGGTCGGCGGCACTCTGGTTGCCACTGTGGTAGGCAAAAATGATCCCGGTTTTATTCATAACGGCCCGCTCGCTGGTTTGGTTGCAGTTTGTGCTGGTTCAGACATCATGCACCCGATTGGTGCATTGGCTGTAGGTGGAATTGCGGGCGGCATGTTTGTCTATCTATTTACCCTCACGCAAAATAAATGGAAGATCGACGACGTACTCGGTGTTTGGCCTATGCACGGCATTTGCGGCGCATGGGGAGGTATTGCCGCCGGCATCTTTGATAGCGAGGCTTTGGGCGGCATGGGAGGGGTGAGTATCCTCGCTCAAATCGTAGGTACACTGATGGGTGTTGTGATTGCCTTTGTGGGTGGCTATATCGTCTACGGCCTACTGAAGAAAACTGTTGGGATTAGATTGACTGACGAAGAAGAGTTTAACGGCGCCGATTTGAGCATTCATCAAATTTCAGCCAGCCCTGAACGTAAGACCAATTGGTAAGTTGTATCAGCGCTTTGAATCTGAAATCAAAAACCCGCTTCATAGCGGGTTTTTACATATACGGTAAGTTTTTCTTCTTATGCATGAAACATAAGCACATTACGATGTATTAATCTGTAGCCCACTCATTGAATGGCCATGAACTCCATACCCACTAGTATGCTCAAAACCATCTTTCGAAAGACATCTGCTGGCGATCAAGAGATATTAACTCGCCAGCTCGGTTTATCCGCTAAACAGCGGCGAGTCTTGATTTTAATAGACGGCGAGAAATCCATTGGCGCACTCAATCGTTTGGTGCTGGCAGTTGATTTACTGCCTGCGATTAGCAGGTTAAAAGAACTTGAACTCATTCAATCGGAGCAAAATCAGCAATTAGAACAGATACAAATCAAACCCCAGCCGATTCAAGTACCGCAGACCATTCAAGTTCAATATTTGGCTGAAAAACCCGCTTTAGACTCTGTACGCTTAAATGCAATTAAAGCCCTGATGATCGATAGCTCAGAATCACTACTAGGGGTATTTGGGAAGACCTTGGTTGAGAAAATCAAAGTGCTTCATGATGAATCTGAGCTAAGCAGCACGATCACACAATGGAATCTCAGCCTGCGTGAATCGAAAAAAGGCCAACATCATGCGGAGCAATACTTAGAAGCAATTAAAACACTGATGAAATAGCGCAATATCAAGTGCAACGATATACTGAGCACCTGCCCATTTTACTTAGGTTTGCTCTAATGTTTGCTCGAATTAGCTCTTCAGTATTTGCCGCATTCGCCGCGCTGAGTGTTGTCACTTCTCCTGCAGTTTTAGCCGCGCCAAGCAATCAAGCGATTCTGTGGAAAGTTGAAAAAGAAAATACACCAGGTTCTTGGCTGCTCGCCACCATCCCCGCAACGAACAAACAATTAGCTGAATTTAATCCTGCCACACTAAAGGCACTCAGCGATTCAAAATACATTGGCACAGAGTTTCATAACGATATCAATTCGGTCGTTGAAATGGCGCAAACCATGCTGGATGATAAGCCTAGCCTAGAACAAAAAATCGGCAAAGATAATTTTGCTAAGCTAGTGCCATTACTTGAGGCGCGTGGCTACCCGAGCACCGTAACAGCGAAACTCAAGCCATGGGCAGCAATTATGATGTTGCTTTCTCCACGCCCAGCCAAAGATATCATCCCAATGGATGATCGCCTGCTGAAATACACCATGGAAAATAGCCGCAAATACTTTGCAGTTGAATCCGTAGAGCAGCAATTAGCCACCTATCAAGCAATTCCTGCCGATAAACAAATCCCAGTTTTAAGCGCTTTAATTAAAAACGAAGCAAAATTAGAACAAAACTTCACCAAAATTATTGCTGCATATCAGCAGCAAGACTTGGATAAAGTAAAACAACTCTTACAAGATGAAACCATCGCCATGGAGCCTAAAGAGCGCGAATGGTACAAAAAATGGCGTCTACAAACGATCAGCCAGCGCAATAAAGTCATTGTTGAGCGCCTCAAGATCCCATTTGAAAAAGGTGATTCATTCGTAGGCATTGGCGCTGCACAACTGCCAGGTAAAGATGGCTTATTGGCTCAGCTGCGCGCTGCAGGTTACCGTGTTACGCCAGTGACAAAGGCCAGTAAATAATGATGCCGACTCGAACTTTGCCTGGTACAAAACTCACCGTTTCTAGTTTATGCCTCGGTACGATGACTTTTGGTGAACAAAACACCGAAGCAGAAGCCCATGCTCAACTCAACCGTGCGATGGAATGTGGGATTAATTTTATTGATACCGCCGAGATGTATCCTGTGCCAGCCAAAGCGTCGAGCCAAGGTCTAACTGAATCATTTATCGGCAGCTGGTTAAAACATCAAGTACGTGAGCGCATTGTGCTGGCGAGTAAAGTTTCTGGTCCCAATCGTGGCATGGAATGGATTCGTGGCGGCCCTCAACTGAATCGCGAGCAGATTATTGCCGCTTGCGATGCCAGCTTAAAACGACTGAATACTGACTATATCGATTTATACCAGCTGCATTGGCCAGCTCGGCATGTGCCTATGTTTGGTCAAACCTATTATGAGCCCAGCCAAGAATACAGCAACACACCGACGCTGCTTGAGCAGTTATCCGCACTGAATGAATTAGTACAGCAAGGTAAAGTTCGCTATATCGGCGTTTCTAATGAAACACCTTGGGGGGTTTCAGCATTGACCCAATTAGCCGAGCAACACAATCTACCTCGTATTTACACGATTCAAAATGTTTATAACTTAATCAACCGAAATTATGATCACGGTTTAAGTGAGACCTGTCATCGTGAAGAGGTCAGTTTATTAGCCTATAGTCCACTCGCTTTTGGTTTGCTCAGCGGAAAATATCTACAAAACCCACAAGCGGATGGTCGAATGACACGCTTTGCCAATTTTGGTCAGCGCTATCTAAAACCTCAAGTGCCAGCGGCTGTGGCCGCATTTTGTGAACTAGCAGCGCATCATCAAATCAGTCCATCGCAAATGGCTTTAGCATGGCTACAAAGCCGCTGGTACGTTGCAAGCACGATTATTGGTGCTACCAGTTTGCAGCAGCTCGATGAAAATATGAGCAGCTCTACAATCAAACTCAGTGAAGAACTACTAGCAGAAATCGAAACCATTCATCGCATATCACCTAGTCCTGCACAGTAAGTTTCTATATTTTAACGTCATAAAAAAACCGCTCTTGTTGGAGCGGTTTTTTGTTTCTTGCTGATTTGAATTAGCGGATGCGTTTGAAAGCTAAGCCTTCAGCATCAAACAACATGCAGTGTTTTTCTGGGAAAACAATACGAACTGTATCGCCAAATTTCAAGCCAGTCATGTGCGCAGGTAATTTCAAGCAGATAATTTCGTTAACACCAGGGATTTCAACATACGCCAG
The DNA here is from genome assembly GCA_963508915.1 of uncultured Deefgea sp. GTDB lineage: Bacteria > Pseudomonadota > Gammaproteobacteria > Burkholderiales > Chitinibacteraceae > Deefgea. The sequence continues at coordinate 36,882 of CAUOZE010000009.1, read as the reverse complement.
AACGATATCGCCCAAATGTTCAACCAAATCAATCTTGGCAGGAATTGAACCAGCAACGCTTTCATCAGCCAATTCAATGTGCTCTGGACGAATACCCAAAGTGACTTTATCGCCAACTTTTGCATTACCAGGCTGAACTGCAGCACGTCCTGTAATACCTTTAGGTAGACGAACTACCGCAGCACCTTGTTCAACCGTCACGAGTTGTGATTCAAACAAGTTCATTTTCGGCGAACCCAAGAAACTTGCTACGAACAAGTTAGATGGATTTTCGTACATTTCGAGCGGGCTACCCACTTGCTGAATGATACCGGCATTAAATACAACGATACGATCAGCCAAAGTCATTGCTTCAACTTGGTCATGCGTTACGTAAAGCATGGTTGTTTTTAATTCTTGGTGCAACTTAGACAATTCAACACGCATATTCAAACGCAATGATGCATCCAAGTTAGACAATGGCTCATCCAATAAGAATACTTTTGGATTACGTACAATCGCACGGCCGATGGCCACACGTTGACGTTGACCACCTGACAATGCTTTCGGCTTACGATCAAGCAAATGGGTCATTTGTAAGATTTCAGCGGCTTTTTTAACACGTTGATCGATGTCTGGTTTTGGCGTACCTGCAAGTTTAAGTGCAAAGGCCATATTGTCATACACGCTCATGTGCGGGTACAGCGCATACGATTGGAACACCATCGCAATACCGCGCTTTGATGCATGTACATCATTGGCAAGGGTGTCACCAATGTACAACTCACCAGCAGTGATGTCTTCCAAGCCTGCAATCATACGCATCAGCGTTGATTTACCGCAGCCAGATGGGCCAACGAATACAACAAACTCACCATCTTTGATTTCTAAATCAACACCTTTGATCACGCAAACATCTTTGGTGTAATTTTTCTTAATATTTTTAAGTGTAATGCTAGCCATTTTTAATATTCCTTAATTCTGAATTGGGTATTTGATAAAGCGCCAATACAAGAGCATCTTATTTAACTGCGCCATCCATACCAGAGATAAAGTAGCGCTGCGTGAAGGCGAAGAAAATCAATACAGGGATTACAGTCAATACAATGGCTGCCATCAAGGTATTTTGTGAACCAGCCAGCGGGCCTGTTAAATCATTAAATACACCAACTGCCAATGGCTGCATTTCTTTTGAGCGCATGATAATTGACGGCCAAATGAAGTCATTCCATGAGTTAACCAACGTAAAAATACTCAAAGCAGCTAACGAAGGTACTGTCACAGGCAACATCACGCGCCATAAAATCTGCATCTCGGTAGCGCCGTCAACACGTGCGGCATCGATCAAATCTTGCGGAACAGCTTCAAATGCTTGCTTCATCAAGAAGATTCCAAACGCACCCGCCACACCCGGAGCGACAACAGCAAAGTAACTATTGATCCCTACAAAGCGTCTCCACGTTTCATCTGGGCTACCAAAAAATGCTTGCAACTCATTCATTACACGGCCAAATTTTGAAACCGTAATGTAGTTAGATACAAAACCAGCTTCGATCGGCAACATCAAGGTAGCAATAATGGCAACAAAGATGAGATTACGACCAACAAATTTCATTCGGGCTAATGGGTAAGCGGCCAAGAGCGAAATGATGGCAGTAAAAATCACTGAAGCACCAGAGATAATAACCGAGTTAAAGAAGTATTTTGAGAATGGAATCTCAGTAAAAACACGCTCGAACCAAATAAACGTCATACCGAAGGTGTAATTACCATCTGCATCCGCCGTCGTTGGCATAAAGCCTTCTGGAAACTTGTAGGCTGTCGAACCATCTTGCGAAAGTGCAAATGCCAGAGCCCAGAACAATGGGAACACGGTAAAGAAGGCAAATAGCATTAAGCCTGTGTAATGCGCACCTGTCAGTACCGCTTTGTTTACTGCTTTACTTTTAAACATAACAATTCTCCTCTATGTTCTTATTGTTTTTCGCCAAAGAAGCGGAATTGAAGCGCAGCCAGCAACACACAAAAGAACGTTACAACCAAGCCAGCAGCTGCCGATACGCCAAAGTTGAAATTCTTAAAGGCTTGATCATAGACATAGAACAGTGCGGTATAAGTTTCAGCTTTACCACTCGTCAAAACGACAACCTCTTGGAATACTTTCAATGCACCAATGGTTGAAAGCATGGTACATAACAAGATTGTTGGCTTCATCATCGGAACTGTAATCTTCCAGAAGCGATCCCAAGCATTAGCACCATCCAAAATAGCAGCTTCTTCAACTTCGCTCGGAATACCTTGCAAACCTGCGAGGTAAAGAACCATGTAATAACCCAAACCTTTCCAGAACGTAAACAACATAATGGAATACATCGCGATATGTGGATTACCCAACCAGTCTATTTCAAGCATTTTTGTTTCAGGAAGCAAGAAAAACATATGACCAATTGAAGACAATATTGCATTCAGCATACCAGTGTAATTCAGTACAAAAGACCAAACAACACCCGCAATAGAAATTGCAGTAATTACAGGAATATAGTAAAGCGCACGAAAGAATGTCATCCCTGGTAATTTATTGTTTACTAATTTCGCAATTAGCAAAGAGAATAATTGAATAGGCGGAACAACCAACAAGAAAAGCAAAGAATTTTTTACAGCCTGATGAAATAAATCTTCTTCCCAAATTTGCTTAAAGTTAGCAAAGTTATTCCAAGTTGTTGCTCCCCCTGCAATCTCATACTCATGAAAAGCCAAATAGGTGTTAAAACCCACAGGCCAAAAAACAAAAATACCCATCAAGATCAAGGCCGGTGCCAAGAAAAAGTAGGCTAACAGATTGGAGTTTTTCACGTTTCGACTCTTCAGTGCGTTACAGACAAGGTAGATAATAACTCAAACCACGGCAATTGCGACTTGATATTAACCAAACCCAAGTGATTTACAATGCGGGATTATAACTTAAGCAATACAATTTTTGCACATTTGCTGAGTGTTTTTAAGCATTCTCAATTACATCGCCAACGGATTAAATTGATCAACACTTTATTTACAGCAACAATACGGTGCATCGATAATAAATACTGCATCAGAATAGTGCGGAAGAAAGTACAAATCAAATTGAAGTAAGAATTTTATATAAGCATAATAAAATGATATTGCGACGCACAAAAAAAATGGCGGCAATGCATTAAGCATTTACCGCCACATTATTAATTCACTAAAAATTATTTAGTGAATGCTGCGTTCCAAGCTGCAACTGCTTCATCCAAAGCTTGCTTAACTGGGATACGACCTTGAATAGCTGCGTCGATCTTGTCGTTCATAATTTTTTCCAAAGCAGCTTCGTCAGCACCAGCTGGCAAATCTTTGATCATGAAGTGACGAGTTTTATCGATTACCATGCCGCCCATTTTGAATGCTTTCTTAGCTGGATCAGTCATGTCATTCATAGCTGGATCTTTAGAAGCTGCTGCATTTGCCAATTTAGTTGAAGCAAATGTGTAAGAAGCTTTAGAGAATTGCTCTTGAGCCCATTCACCAGTGATGAAGTTACCTACAACACCTACAGACTTAAGATCTTTTTGGCCTTTTGGTACTACATACATAGTAGTCCAGCCGCCAAATGCCAATTTGCCACCATCACCCAACGGGAAAGTTGTTACGTCAGCTGCTTTGTAAGCTGCTGGGTTTGCATCTTTAATTTTCTTAACGGCATGGCCGCCTTCACCGAACATTGCAAAGCTGTTGTTAGCGAAGCCAGCGATTTGCTTGTCAAAGTCAAGGTTAACGTCTTTAACGATCGTGCCTTCTTTGTATGCATCAGCAAATTTTTGTACCAAAGCTACGTGTTTTGGGCTGTTGAATGCTGCTTTGCCGTTTGCCATCAATGGCAAACCTTCAAACATGAACCAACCAGTGAAGCCGTCTTGAAGTTTAGAAGCCCAACCTGGTTTGCCAGTAGCTGCTTTGATTTTTTTAGCTGCATTAAATACGTCATCCAAAGATTTGAATTCTGGTTTAACACCACCTTTAGCAAACATATCTTTGTTGAAAACCATAACAGCAGTTACTTGGTAAGAAGGGAAACCAAAGATTTTGCCGTCAACAGTTGCGTTTTGCAAAGCTGCGTTTGTAAATTGAGCTTTGTTGATGATGCCATCAACTGGAGTCAATAGCTTACCCGCCATTTCATTCATCCAGTTAGTCGGAACCAATGCCAAGCCTGGCACATTGCCTTCAGCAACAGCAGCAACGATTGCTGGCTTCATTGCGCCCCAGCCCAAATCTTTGTGAACTAGTTCGATGCCATTGTTCAAGCTGTTGAATTTAGCAACAACTTCTTTGTGGTATGCGTCGTAAGTTGGAGCCAAAGAGTGAGACCAGAACTCAACTTTAGTAGCAGCTTGAGCTGTTACAACAGAAGCAGCGAAAAGTGCTGCACCAACAAGAACGGAACGTTTAAAGTTCATAACAACTCCTAAAATTTAACAGTAAATCTAGCAACACAAAGGATGCAGGAAAAAGGCGCAAGTCAAAAACTGCAAAACTACTTTAAGGCACAACAAATTTTAGCGTCAACTTAATTCAGGTAAACCATTACGTAAATGCATCAATGTCCACAGTTGGAAAGTCTTGATCTAAACATCTCAAGTCAAGCTGTTGCATCACTTATTGGCTCACACTTCATTCTCACATCTATGTAAGCTGTTTTTTGACACTACGGAACCTAGATTACCGTAAATCGCGGCAAGCGTGAACTCTGTTACCTGGCTCACAAGGCAGGCTCAAAGCATCGAAATGAAGCATACACCTGCGTTTTTTTTTCACCCCACCAACTTAATACAGAAAACTATGTAGGCAATACCCCTAATTCATTTCAAATACTACAAAGTAAATTTACGAACTTTAAAAAAATCAATACAAAACAAGCCAATAAGTCGACAGAAGGGATGGAAAATGTAGGGTCTCATCAAAAAAACACCGACTTTGTTTCAAAAATTACATTCTCACATACTTACTTCAGGCTCCAAAACAGGAATCAACACCCGGAAAATGCTCAGAAATCAATCAATCTAATTTATTTTTTTTGTGTATTTTTTTGTATCAAACCTGCAACACCAGCAATAAAAATGGCGTGTAGACCACCGTCTCACGCCATTTTTTATTGCCAACCGTCCGACCACTATCTATAAAGCTCTACGACAAAATCATAGTAGTCACTTCTAAACCAAGAGTGTGTCAACTCTATCGCCGAACCATCTTCCCAGTAACCTACCCGCGTCAAATGCAGCATGGCTGCTCCGGGCTCTACTCCTGTGAGTTTAGCCAGCTCTTCTGTTGCATTGATTGCACCAATATTCTGTATCGCCCTAACAACACTGATGTTGGACTCGCGCATGAAATCATACAAAGATTCACCAATAAGCTCTGGTTCTGGCACGTAATGAAATGGCAATGACGTATGTTCAACAGCCATAACGACATCATTAGCAAGACGTAAACGTTCCAAATGAGTGACTCGACTATTGGGTGTCAGATTCAACCTCAGCAACTCTTCTGAGCCAGCTAAAACAATTTCTCGTTTTAACCATTTTGAAGAAGGCCGAAAACCACGTTGTTTGAGCATTTCGGATAAGTTCGTTAAACGCGTCAAAGGCTGCTCAAGTTTTGGTGTGATATATGTACCAGAACCCTGTCGACGCAAAATCAATCCTTGCTCGAACAGCAAATCTAAAGCCTTACGAGCGGTAACACGTGAAATACCCAGCACATCACAAAACATGCGTTCAGAAGGCAGGGGATCATCTGCTTTCCAAAACCCCGCATGAATTGCTGCAGCAAGCTTGTGGCCAAACTGTAAATACAACGGTGTTGCACTGTCATTATCAGGCTTGAGCACTAAAAGCTTATTTTGGTTTTGCATCCCCTACCCCTTATGACTCAGCAGATTACTTGAACTCACGAGCAATCAGAATCAAGGCACCTGCACAGGAGTCTTTCTGCGCGCGTGTCGTACTCGCCAAGAATTCTGCTGGCATATACGGGCGCAAGGCTTCTGATAAACCACCACCACAAATCGCAATCGGCAAATCAGGCGCTGAAGCGCGCAGCGCCAAGCCAATATTTTCAATCTCACGACCGGCATCCAGCAAAAATGCTTTGGCATATTCGTCCGTTTCACCAAATTGCACCACGGCTGGCGACAATGTGGCGCACTCACTCTGCTTCATTTTGCCCATCCACTCGAATACTTTCTCACGCGTGTAACCGGTAATCGAAAGCAGCTTTTCGCCAAATGCAGTCACAGGGCGACGACCATCCATAATGCGTTGCACATGGTTAATCGCTTTTAAGCCTAAATACGCCCCCGAACCTTCATCTGAAGTCGGAAAGCCCCAGCCGCCAACCTCAAGCCGCGTGCCATCTGCGAGCCATGCCTCACCAATTGAGCCTGTTCCAATGGCGATAATGCCGCCATGTTGGCCATTGTGCGCACCCAATAAAGTCGAATAACCATCCGTTTCAACCACAATCTTCGCAAAGCCTGGGTTTTTAGCCGTAAATTCGTCAGCCCACGCCTTCACTGTTACACCTGACAAACCAAAACCCACTGCGCATTGGCTGAAATCTGGTTCATTAATACCTAAGGCTTTAAAGCCGTCATTAATAGCTTGAGTAATATTGGTCCAAGCTTTATCAATCCCCTGCCCTAACGCAGAAGGACCAGCCTCAGCGCGCAGTTTCTCCACACCGTCCAGTCCTGCGATACAAATGCGTGTGCCAGTACCACCACCATCAACACCAATCAAATACTGAATATTGCTCATTTTTTCTTTTCCTTCTTGTGAAGAGATCGCCGATTGACCCAATTCAAAATGGAGCTTAGAGACCACTTTGGAGATAAATTGTTTATGGCCATTGCTCAAACCAATAAAACCAAGCCTTAGAACTAAGTCATTGCGTGAAATATCAACGCAATAAAAGTACCAATTTAGTCAGGCACACTTCAATTGTCAATTGAGTACCCAATAAAAAACGCCCAATTTCTCGGGCGTTTGTTTTCAAGCAACAGTTATTTATTTCAAAAAGCTAACTGGCGCGCTTTTCACATGCAAACCACACTCTTTGTTTTCTGGGTTTTCCCACCACCAACGGCCTGCGCGAACATCTTCGCCCATCGCAATTGGCCGCGTACAGGGCGCGCAGCCAATTGATGGCACATGTTGATCATGCAATTTATTATAAGGAATGTTATTTTCACGAATGAAGGCCCAAACTTCTTTCTCGGTCCACTCAATCAATGGATTAAACTTCTCTAGCCCATTGCCAGCATCAAATTCTTGATAACCCAAATCAGTGCGAGTTGGCGATTGCTCACGGCGCAAACCGGTAATCCATGCTTTTTGAGCTGCTAGTGCGCGTTGTAACGGCTCAATTTTGCGGATATGGCAGCATGATTTACGTAATTCAACCGAATCATAAAATGCGTTAATCCCTTTTTCATTCACATACGCTTCTACGGCCGCAGTATTCGGAAAAAATACTTGAATTGGATGTGTTGGATAAGCTACCGCAACGTCTTGCATCAAGGTATACGTTTCAACGGGCAGGCGGCCGGTATCCAAGCTAAAAATCTTCACCGCGACATTGTGCTTGGCGAGCAGATGCGTAATCACCATGTCTTCCGCGCCAAATGAATTGGCGAACACCGCCGGGCTATACTCCGCTGCAATTCGCTCTAATAGGGCGACCGTTTCTGATAGCTTTTGTGCAAAATCCATTATTTAATCCCCGATTAGAATACTAATTTATAACCAATAAACACCAGCATCGTTGCCAAGCATGGGCGCAAAACATTGTCTGAAATACGACCGGACAAATGACTACCTAAATAAATGCCAGGCAAAGAGCCCATTAATAAATACCCAAGTAAGCTCCAATCCATATTACCCATGCTGGCATGACCTAACCCAGCCACCAGCGTGAGTGGCACTGCATGAGCGATCTCAGTACCGACTAGGCGCTTGGTGGCCATTAATGGATAGAGTAAAAATAACGCGACCGTGCCTAATGCGCCTGCACCAATTGAGGTCAATGTCACAATTGCGCCGAGCAAAATACCCGTAATCACTGTGAGCGTATTTAAGCGACTCCCCGTCATTTTGAATTTATCACCAGCATGCTTTTGGGCAAAAGCAATAATTTGCTGTTTAAACACAATAGCTACTGCAGTAAAAAGCAAAGCCCAGCCAAGCGCATGCTTGATGACTGCGTTCATCACTTGGGTATCGGTATGCAGATTGTGCAGCACCAGCAAGGTCAACGCCGCCGCAGGAACACTACCCAAGGCCAACCAACCAGTAATGGTCCAGTCGATGTTTTTATTTTTTTGGTGCACATACACACCACCAGCTTTCGTGATGGCGGCATAAAGCAAATCAGTGCCCACGGCCGCAGCAGGCGGAATACCAAACCACAATAAAATAGGTGTCATCAAAGAACCGCCACCTACACCTGTCATCCCAACAATAAAGCCGACCACCAAGCCCGCAACCACAAAACCAATCATGCCAACTTCAATGATGCCTAAATCCATAACTAGTCCTAATTTGCCATTGATCGGCGGATTTTTATTCAGCCTTGCATCATAGCAATTTTACTTATAACGGCTTAGACAAATATGTTAGGATTTTAGAACTTAAAATTCTCTAAGGCCGTAACATGAAACTCCAACAGCTCCGCTATTTGGTTGAAGTCGCCAAGCAAGGTTTAAATGTTTCTGAGGCGGCCGAAAAACTTCACACCTCACAACCGGGAATTTCCAAACAAATTCGTTTACTGGAAGACGAATTAGGCGTGCAAATCTTTATTCGCAACGGCAAACGCGTCGTAGACATTACCGCCCCTGGGCGTGAAATACTGCGAATTGCCGAGCGCATTTTAATGCAATCGCAAAATCTAAAACGCATCGGCGAAGAATTTGTCAACGTGGAAGGCGGTAGCCTCACCATTGCCACGACACATACGCAAGCGCGTTACGCACTGCCCAAAACAATCCAGACCTTTTTGCAGCGCTACCCCAAAGTTCGCTTGTCGATTAAACAAGGTAGCCCAACGCAAATTTCTGAAATGGTGGTCGACGGCAGCGCCGATATCGCGATTGCCACTGAAGGGATTGATCATTACCCAGAACTCGCCATGCTCGATTGCTACACATGGAATCGCAGCGTGGTCGTACCAAAAGGTCATCCTTTAACCGAATTGCAGCGTGAAATTAGCTTGGAAGACATCGCCGCGTGGCCGCTGATTACTTATGATTTTGCTTTTGCGGGTCGTTCAAAAATCAATCGCGCCTTTGAAGCGAAAAATCTGAATCCGAATGTGGTGCTGACCGCGATTGACTCTGACGTTATCAAAACCTATGTTGGCCTAGGCTTGGGGATCGGCATCTTAGCAAGCATGGCCTTTGAGCCTGAGCGTGATACGCTACTTACCGCAATTGATGTGAGTCACTTGTTTGAATCATCAACGACCCGGATTGGTATTCGCAAAGATGCTTATCTACGCGGTTATGGGTATGACTTTATCGAGCTGTTCGCCCCTCACCTCAACCGGCACGAAGTACAAGCTGGTTTATTGTGTGAAACCGACGACGAGTAAGTAATAAGTATATCCCGCTACGTATTATTTATTAATGCATAGCGGGCAATACCCATTAGATCAAACCTTTCTGCTGCGCCCAAAAAATACCACTCACTGTTTTTGCATCGGTAATCGAGCCATCCAAAACGCCAGCGACTAAGTCGCTCATGCTCATCGTAATACTTTCTAAAAACTCACCTTCATCCAATTGCTTTTCACCGGCAGTTAAATCCTTAGCCAGAAAAATCTTAATCTCTTCATCGGTATAAGAAATAATCGGGTGAATCACGCCAAGATATTCCCACGATGCTGCGGTGTAGCCCGTTTCTTCGAGTAATTCACGCTGCGCGCACAATAAAGGATCTTCGCCGATTTCGAGTTTACCGGCTGGAAATTCGATAAAGACGCGGTCTAGCGGATAGCGAAATTGTCGCTCGAGTAACAAACGACCATCCGGCAGTTGCGGAATAATCATCACCGCACCGGGATGCTTGATGTATTCTCGCGTCGCCTCAGAGCCATCTGGCAGGCGAACTGTGTCGCAAAAGGCATTGAGCAATTTGCCCTTAAATAAAGGCTGACTGGTAATTTTCTCTTCTATTAAATGACGATCCATGATGATTTCCAATTCTCAAATAGAAAACGGCGACCTGTAGTCGCCGTAAACAGATATTGGATGAGTCTACACTGTAGACCCATCCTTTACACTTCATCACATCAAAGTTTGACTGGTTCCGTATACCAAATACGGTCAGCGTATTCTTTGATGGTGCGATCCGACGAAAAATGCCCCATGCCAGCCACATTATAAATAGCGCGTTTCGCCCATTCTTCTGGCTTGGCGTACAAAGCGTCTACTTTGGCTTGTGTTTCCACATAAGATTCAAAGTCAGCAAGTAACTGGTAATGATCACCCCAGTTGACCAACACATCAAAAATCACACGATAGCGCTCTGGCTCGGTTGGGCTAAAGAAGCCCGAAGCCAGCATATTAAGCGTGTCGCGCAAATCTTTATTGCCTTCGTACAGTGCGCGTGGGTTGTAGCCGTTGGCACGTAATTCGCCGACCTCCTCCGTGGTGTTACCGAAGATAAACATATTGTCAGCACCAACAGCATCTTGCATTTCAACGTTGGCACCATCGAGCGTACCAATTGTTAAAGCGCCATTGAGCGCAAATTTCATATTGCCCGTGCCGGAAGCCTCCGTACCCGCAGTCGAAATTTGCTCCGATAAATCGGCAGCAGGAATAATGATTTCCGCCAAACTCACGCTGTAGTTGGGCAAAAACACGACTTTGAGCTTGTCGCCAATACGATGATCATTATTGATTTTGATGCCGACATCGTTAATGAGTTGAATCACCAACTTCGCCATGTGATACGCCGACGCTGCTTTACCGGCAAAAATCACCACGCGTGGCTGCCAGTTCTTATCTGGATTGGCCAAAATTTGGTTGTAACGGGTAATCACATGCAACACATTCAACAGTTGCCGTTTGTATTCGTGTATCCGCTTCACCTGTACATCAAACAAAGCATTTGGATTAATCACACCACCTAAGGTATGCGCAACATAGGTCGCCAAACGCTTTTTATTTGCCAGTTTAGCCTCACGGAACGCTTCAACAAATTGGGGGAAATCAGCTGAGGCCTTGAGCTCTGCCAGTTCATTCAAATTTGCGCGCCAAGTTTGACCAATTGCACCGTCAATCAATTTTGATAAAGATGGATTGGCCAAGGCCAACCAGCGGCGCGGTGTTACGCCATTGGTGACATTGGTAAAACGCTCCGGATACAGACGTGAAAAATCTTCAAATATCGACTCCACCATCAAATCTGAATGTAAAGCGGATACGCCGTTGATTTTATGGCTACCGACTACGGCCAAGTACGCCATCCGTACTTTACGATCACCGTGTTCTTCAATCAATGAAACGCGGCGCAAGAAATCAGCATCATTCGGTACCGCCAAGGCAACTTCTTTTAAGAAGGCTTCATTAATATCAAAAATGATTTTCAAATGCCGCGGCAACAAACGGCCCAACATATCGACTGGCCAAGTTTCGAGCGCTTCACTCATCAAAGTATGGTTGGTATAACTAAAGACCTTGCCCGTCATCGCCCATGCTTCATCCCACTCGTAATTGTAATCATCGAGCAAAATGCGCATCAACTCTGGAATCGCCAACACCGGATGCGTGTCGTTCAAATGAATCGCGACTTTGTCTTCAAGGCGATCTAAATTATCGTGCGTGCTTAAATAGCGATGGATAATGTCTTGCAAACTGGCTGCAACAAAGAAATATTCTTGGCGCAAGCGCAGCTCTTTACCCACGTAGGTTGAATCGTCCGGATACAAGACACGTGATACGTTTTCAGATAGATTTTTCTCTTCCACCGCCGAGAAATAATCGCCTTGATTAAATTTCTTCAGATTGATTTCACGTGTTGAACGCGCAGTCCATAAACGCAGTGTATTGGTTGATTTGGTCGCATACCCTGGAATAACAATATCGTGCGCAACGGCCAGTACATCGTTTTCGCTATCTAACCAGCGTACTTTTTTGCCTTCTAATTCCAGTCGGCCACCAAAACGCACGCGGTAACACACTTCATCGCGCGGGAAGTCGACGATATTGACAGAACCCAACCACGTATCAGGCACTTCAACCTGACGGCCTTCGATGATGCGTTGCTTAAACATACCGAACTGATAACGAATCCCGTAGCCCATTCCAGGAATACCTAGGGTCGCCATTGAATCTAAAAAGCACGCCGCCAATCGACCTAAACCGCCATTACCCAAGGCTGCATCCGGTTCCATGCCAACGAGTTCGTCGTAATCAACGCCCATATTATCGAGCGCAGTACGGACGACGTCTTCCATATTCAAAGCCAGCAGGGCATTAGATAAAGCGCGGCCAATCAGGAACTCCATCGAGAGATAATAAACCCGCTTCACATCTTGCGAGTATTGCGCGCGGGTGGTTTCCATCCAGCGCTCAACCATTTGGTCACGCACAGCAAGAAAGGTGGCATCCAACCAATCTTTGGGCTGCGCTGCGCGGGGATCTTTACCGATCGAGTACATTAATTTATTGGCGATGGCTTTTTTCATTGATTCAGCATCGTGCTGACTCACTGAATCATATTGAAATGGCAAACTCATTGCTAACTCCTGTGAGGAGTAAGGTGTGAAGCGTAAGGGGACAAGTAAATCAGGTATATCAATGCAGTCTTTATCTTTAAAGCCTTACAATAAAATACCCAACACACCCAACACCCAGCTTTTCACACCTCACCTATTCATGCGCCTAGGGCGCGATATAAAGCACAATATTCTTCGGCTGCAGTATGCCAGCCAAAATCTGAATTCATCGCTTGCTGGCGTACTGCTTTCCATTCTTTAGGCCGCGCCCAGAGAGCAAACATCCGGCGAATACCCCGAGTGAGTTCTTCACTAGAAAAGCCATCAAATACGGCTCCGGTGGCTATACCCTCATGTAGATTTTCTAATGAACAATCCACCACCGTATCGGCAAGCCCCCCCACCGAGCGTACCAATGGCAAAGCACCATATTTCAAACCATAAAGCTGTGTGAGACCGCAAGGTTCAAAACGGCTTGGCACCATAATGACATCGCTGCCAGCCATAATTTGATGCGAGAACGACTCGTCGTAACCGATTTTCACCGCAATCTGGCTTGGGTTTTCAGCGGCAGCTACGCGAAATGCCGCTTCCATCGCCGCATCACCACTGCCTAGTAGCACAAACTGACCACCTCGATCGGTGATTTCATGTAAAGCAGCCAGAACGAGATGCAAACCTTTTTGCTCAGTCAAACGACTCACTACAGCAAATAACGGTTTATCTGCCGACACTTCCAAACCCATCGCAGCTTGCAAAGCCGCTTTACATTTAGCCTTGCCCGCTGGCTTTTCTGGCGTATAACTTGCCGCAATCAAAGCGTCGCTAGCAGGATTCCAGATTGCATCATCAACCCCATTGAGCACGCCTGACAATGCGCCGCCGCGATCTCGCAATAAACCATCCAAACCGCAACCTTGCTCGGTACCTGTAATTTCAGCCGCATAGGTTGGCGAAACCGTTGTCACACGATCAGCAAAATAAATCCCAGCCTTCATAAATGACAAATGGCCGTGGAACTCAACGCCATTCACATCAAAAAAGTGCGCGGGCAATTCAACCGCAGCAAAATCAGATGGCGAAAATACGCCCTGATACGCCAGATTGTGGATCGTGAACACACTCCGCGCTGGATGACCAACAGCTGCTAAATAGGCAGGCGCCAAACCCGCGTGCCAATCATGCGCATGGACGACGCTCGGTCGCCAGAATCCATCGCAGCCTTCGGCAATCCGCGCCGCCACCCAGCCCAACACAGCAAAGCGCAGGTGATTATCGGCATACGGATGATTATTACCATCTTGGTAGGGATTACCGCCGCGATCATACAAATGCGGCGCGTCAATCACATACACACCGACGCCATCAGCTGTTTTACCAAACAATAAACGCACCGCACCGGCGAACGTATCAAAGTGAGCCACCTCACCATCAATCGTGAGCTCTGCAAATATGCTAGGAAAACCAGGCAATAACACCCGCACATCACAATCTAACGGAGCCAAGGCCAAAGGCAAAGCACCTGAAACGTCGGCTAAACCACCTGTTTTCAACAGTGGAAACATTTCCGCGCAAACATGCAGTACACGCATAGTGAACATCCTGTCAGTATTCAAATTGAACGATCAATCGGCACTATCAAAACTTGATTAATCCGAGTCTAGCGATTGTTCTTTACAGTTTGACCAACATGTCTTTCGTAATCAGCACCACGCCCGTTTCACTACGATGGAAACGACGTGCATCTTCTTCAGCGTTCTCACCGACGATGGTGTTTTCTGGAATCACACAACCACGGTCAATAATGCAACGGCGAATGCGTGAACCGCGGCCAATCGTTACCTGCGGCAACACCACGGTTGAATCAATCGTGCAGAATGAATGAATCCGCACTTGTGAGAACAGCACCGAATTAATCACTAAAGAGCCAGAAACAATACAACCGCCCGACACCAAGGAATTGAGCGTCATCCCGTGGCTGCCGTTGTAATCTTGCACAAATTTGGCCGGCGGCAATTGTTCTTGCAGTGTCCAGATCGGCCAGTTGGTGTCGTACACATCCAAATCAGGCGTCACCGATGCCAAATCCAAATTAGCGGCCCAATACGCATCCACGGTACCGACATCGCGCCAATACGGTTCAGCTTTTTGATCGCTCATCACGCAAGACAAGCTAAATGGATGAGCAAATGCTTTGCCTTCACCCACGGCTTTTGGAATCAAATCTTTACCGAAATCATGCGTTGAGCCTTCCAACACGATGTCTTCTTCGAGCAAGCGCTCTAAGTATTTCGTGTTAAAAATGTAGATGCCCATCGAAGCGAGCGATACATTGTCATTACCCGGCATTGCTGGTGGGTTGTCTGGTTTTTCGACGAAATCGATGATTTTGCGCGTCGAATCCACGGCCATCACACCAAATGCATTGGCTTCTGCGCGCGGCACTTCGATACACGCCACCGTCACATCAGCACCGAGCAAAACATGATCGACCAGCATCCGTGAGTAATCCATTTTATAAATGTGATCACCGGCCAAAATGACGACGTATTCAGATTCGTAAGTACGCAAAATATCTAAGTTTTGATAAATTGCATCCGCTGTACCGCGATACCAATGTTCATCCGCTACGCGCTGTTGTGCTGGTAACACATCAACAAACTCATTCATTTCATTGCGCAAAAATGACCAGCCGCGTTGCAAATGACGCATCAAAGAATGCGATTTGTACTGCGTAATCACGCCGATTCGGCGCACGCCTGAATTAATGCAATTGGATAAAGCAAAATCGATAATGCGAAATTTACCGCCAAAATACACGCCAGGCTTGGCGCGATGGTCGGTCAATTGCTTCAAACGCGAGCCGCGACCACCGGCCAAAACCAAGGCCACTGCTCGGCTAGGTAATTGACGGGCTAATGTGGCTTTATCAATGAGTTGGGTTTCCATCTTCTTCTCCGATTAGGTCACGACAGTCGCGGCATCGCGACCGGTACGCGTTTTAATTTGTGCAAGTTGATCGGCAATCACGATCAACTCAGCCAAAGCCGTTTGTGTTGCTACGCCATGCTGCGCTGGATCTGCGGCGAATTTTTCTAAATAGACGCGTAAGGTTGCGCCCTCTGTGCCGGTGCCAGAAAGACGGAATACCACGCGGCTACCATCAGTCATCACGACACGAATACCTTGCTTCTCGCTGCGCGAACCATCAATCGGATCGTCATAGGCAAAGTCATCGGCCAGCGCCACGGTAAACGCGCCCAGTTTTTGTCCTTTTAAGCTCGCTAACTGGCTACGCAAATGCGTCATCAAGCCATTCGCAGCATCGGTATCCACCGCTTCGTAATCATGGCGCGAATAAAAATGGCGACCATATTCTTGCCAATGGGCAGTGACGATTTCTTCGACCGATTTGCCTGTTACCGCCAGCAAATTCAACCAAAACAGCACCGCCCACACACCATCTTTTTCACGCACATGGCCAGAGCCCGTGCCGTAACTTTCTTCACCGCACAAAGTCACTTTGCCTGCATCGAGCAAGTTGCCAAAAAACTTCCATCCGGTCGGCGTTTCAAAACATGGCAAGCCGAGTTTTTTCGCGACGGCATCCACCGCGCATGAAGTCGGCATTGAGCGCGCCACACCTGCAATACCATCCGCATAGCCTTTGATGAGTTGAGCATTGGCCGCCATAACCGCCAGACTATCCGATGGCGTGACCAAGAAATTACGCCCCAACACCATATTGCGGTCGGCATCACCATCGCTGGCCGCACCAAAATCAGGCGCGTCAGTCGCCATCAAATGCGCAACCAAATCATCAGCGTAAACAGGATTTGGGTCTGGATGTAGACCACCGAAATCTTCCAGTGGAATGCCATTCACAACGGTGCCTTTCGGCGCGCCGAGCAAGCCTTCGATAATCCGCGTTGCGTAAGGGCCAGAAGCCGCACACATTGAATCAAAGCGCATACGTTTGCCGCTCGCAAACCAAGCGCGAATTTTGTCGAAATCAAACAAACTTTCCATCAATTCGGCGTAATCACTGACCGGATCAATCACCACGACTTGCATTTCACCAAGGGTATATTCACCTAGCGATTCAATATCAATTACTTCAGACGAATACATCTTGTATTGGGTAATCGTTGTTGTACGCTCGTAAATCGCTTCCGTGATTTTCTCTGGCGCAGGGCCACCATTGGTCACATTGTATTTAATGCCGAAATCACCATCAGGGCCGCCCGGATTATGTGATGCCGACAACACAATCCCGCCGACTGCGCCATGCTTGCGGATGACGCAGCTCACCGCTGGCGTCGAGAGCAAACCACCCTGCCCGACCAATACTCGCGCTACGCCATTGGCCGCCGCCATTTGCAAAATCGTCTGCACAGCAGCACGATTGTGGTAACGACCATCGCCGCCCAGCACCAGCGTGCCGCCTTTAAGCTCAGGCACCACGTCAAAAATCGCTTGTACGAAGTTTTCTAAATAATGCGGCTGTTGAAATACCGTGACTTTTTTGCGTAAACCCGACGTGCCTGGACGTTGTCCGGCATAAACCTGCGCTGTTACCGTTGAAAAACCCATTACCACTTACCCCTGATTTTGATTTAAGTCTCTTTGTAATATCGTCACACTGCGCGCCGCCACGCGGCAATCTTTACCACTAAAATCCGATTGTGAATCGCCCGTGCTCGCCAAACGCATCAGCCAAGCGCCCTCAGGCAAATGAAAGTGAATCTGATGCGCTGAAGCGTTCATCAAAATCAATAAATTTTTGGCCAAACACACCATCAACGCGCGACCACCCGCATCCTCCCAATCATGCGAATGTAATGGCGCACCAGAAGGATTAAGCCATTCCACATCCAAAATATCATCTTCATCCGGCACCCCCGTCCACCAACGACTGCTTTGCAAAACCCTGCATTCGCGGCGAATTTTCGTCAGCTCAGCCACGTAATCAATCAGCTCATGATTGGCTTGCGACCAATTGAGCCAAGTGATTTCATTATTCTGGCAATAGGCATTGTTATTGCCTTGCTGGGTGTGGCCCAATTCATCACCCGCCAACAACATCGGCGTGCCTTGGCTCAATAAAAGTGTCGCTAACAGTGCTTTAGTGGCGCGCAAACGCAAGAGCAATACGCCCTCATCGTTACTCGGGCCTTCAATGCCGCAATTCCAGCTGAGATTATGGCCATGACCGTCACGGTTATGTTCTTTATTCGCTAGGTTATGCTTGCGGTTGTACGAGACTAAATCGCGTAGATTAAAACCGTCGTGCGCGGTGATGAAGTTAATCGATGATTTGGGATTGCGACGTTGCTTATGGAAAATATCGCTCGATGCCGCAAAGCGGCGCGCAAACAGGGAGCGGTTCACGCCGTCGTGCAGCCAGAATTTGCGCATCACATCACGATATTGATCGTTCCATTCAGCCCAACCCAAGGGGAAATGCCCAACTTGATAACCACCACTGCCAATATCCCACGGCTCGGCGATCATCTTGACTTGTGATAATTGTGGGTCCTGCGCAATCGCGGCAAAAAATGGTGCTTGCGGTGTGAATCGACCATCGAGTCGCCCTGCAATCGGCGCCAAATCAAAACGAAAACCATCCACATGGCACTCGTTCACCCAATAGCGCAGACTATCCATCACCATCTGCAGCACGCGCGGGTGCGATATATTCAATACATTGCCGCAGCCAGTCCAATTTTCATACAAGGCTGGCTGACCCGGATTGAGCACGTAATAGCTGGCATTATCAATGCCACGGAATGACAGCGTAGGACCAATTTGATCTTGCTCGGCGGTATGGTTAAACACCACATCCAGAATCACTTCTAGCCCAGCCCCGTGCAAAGCTTTGACCATGTCGCGGAATTCAGACAACGGTGTTGTACCCGCTCGCTGCGACCAATAACTCGCTTCCGGTGCAAAAAAATTGATGCTGTTATAGCCCCAATAATTTTGCAAACCCAGCTGCAATAAACGCGGTTCATCCAGATGAAAGTGAACCGGCAATAATTCAATCGCTGTGATACCCAGCTTTTTGTAATGTGCCAACATCACCGGATGCACAAGGCCAGCATACGTGCCGCGAATCTCGACAGGAATCTCAGGATGGAGAGCGGTCAAGCCACGAACATGCGCCTCATAGATAATTGTTTTAGACCAAGGGACTTTGGGCGCTTCATCATCAGCCCAATCATAGGGTTCCGAGATAACCTTACCCTTTAGTGCAATGGATGTATTGTCTTCTGAGCAAGCTAAATCATGATTATCAGAGCGATACCCTTGATAGAGAGGGCTATCCATAAATTGCCCGACCACGGCCTTGGCATAGGGGTCTAGCAATACTTTTTTCGGATTAAAGCGCTGTCCAGCATGCGGGCTATACAGTCCAGATACGCGATAACCATATACCAAGCCCGGCTTGGCATCGGGCAAATAACCGTGCCAAATCCCGTGACTGAACTCGAGCATCGGCAAACGCGACGTTTCAAGCAAGCCTGCATCATCAAACAAGCACAACTCAACCGCAGTGGCATTCTCGCTAAACAAAGCGAAATTCACGCCATCGCCATCAAATGTCGCACCCAACGGATAAGGCGTGCCGCGCTCTAGCATTAGGCTTTACTCCAACGCAAATAAACCGTCGCCAACGGGGGTATTGTCATGCAAACAGAATTCAACCTACCATTCGCAGCAATACCCTCAGATGGCAAGCCGATATTACCGGTATTGCTACCGCCATAATATTCAGAATCACTATTGAGAATTTCTTGGTACATGCCTGCTTTTGGCACGCCCAAACGATAACCATGGCGCGGGACGGGGGTGAAATTGCTGACGACGATGACAAACTCGTCCTCAGCCTCCCCTTTACGAACAAAGCTGAAAATCGAATTTTCGCCATCGTCATGGCTAATCCACTCAAAACCACGATGGTCGAAATCGATTTGATACAAAGCCGGATTAGCGCGATACGCAGTGTTCAAGTCTTTCACCAAATGCTGCACGCCGCGATGCCAAGGATTATCGCCTTGCAACAAATGCCAATCGAGACTGGTATCGTGATTCCACTCGGCGCCTTGCGCAAATTCGCATCCCATAAACAGTAATTTCTTGCCCGGATGCGCCCACATAAACGCGTAATACGCGCGCAAATTAGCAAACTTTTGCCATGCGTCACCCGGCATTTTATCGAGTAGCGAGCCTTTGCCATGCACCACTTCATCATGCGACAGCGGCAACACAAAATTCTCAGTAAAGGCATACACCAAGCCAAAAGTCATTTTATTGTGATGATATTTGCGATTGATCGGATCTTCTTTCATGTACGACAGCGTGTCGTTCATCCAACCCATATTCCATTTGTAATGGAAACCCAAACCGCCCATCGCCGGTGGGCGCGATACCGATGGGAAGGCGGTTGACTCTTCAGCCAGCGTAATCGCTTCTGGGCGCTCAACGCCGACGACTTCATTCATGCGGCGCATAAAGTCGATGGCTTCAAGGTTTTCACGGCCGCCAAATTGATTTGGAATCCACTCACCATCTTTGCGCGAATAATCGCGATACAGCATCGAAGCGACTGCATCGACACGCAATCCATCAATGCCGTAGCGTTCCAGCCAATACAGCGCATTGCCAATCAGATAATTACGGACTTCGTTACGGCCAAAGTTGTAAATCAACGTGTTCCAATCCTGATGGAAACCTTCGCGCGGATCGCTGTGCTCATACAAATGAGAGCCGTCAAATTCGGCCAAACCGTGTTTGTCGCTCGGGAAATGCCCCGGCACCCAATCCAGAATCACGCCTAAACCGTTCGCATGAGCGGCTTCAACAAAAAATCGAAAATCATCAGGCGTACCAAATCGTGATGTAGGTGCATAAAGACCTAGCGGCTGATACCCCCACGAACCATCAAATGGGTGCTCGTTGATTGGCAATAATTCAATATGGGTAAAACCCATTTCAACACAATATTGAACGAGTTCATCGGCCAATTCACGGTAAGACAGCCAGCGGTTATCTTCTTCGGGGCGACGACGCCAAGAGGCCAAATGGACTTCGTAAATCGACACCGGCGCGTTGAGTGCATTAGCGGCTTTGCGAGTTTGTGTGCCTTCAACCCAAGCGGGCAAACGTGCAACGCGTGAAGCTGTTGCGGGGCGCAACTCCGCCGAAAATCCATACGGGTCGGCTTTGATTTGCAAGCCGCCGTGTTGATCAATAATTTCGTACTTATAGCCTTGCCCTTCGACGACATTGGGCAAGAAAATTTCCCACACGCCGCATTCACGGCGCAAACGCATCACGTGGCGGCGGCCATCCCAGTAATTGAAATCGCCCACCACCGACACGCGTTGTGCATTCGGTGCCCACACCGCAAACGCGACACCTTCAACACCGTCCATCGTCCGAAAATGCGTACCTAGGCGCTCATAGGGGCGAAGTTGATTGCCTTCGGCCAGTAGCCATAAGTCCATTTCGCCCAATACCGGCGGAAAACGGTAAGCGTCTTCAATCTCTACCGTCACGCCATGCCATTCAACGCGTAAACGATAGTGAAAATGATTTTTCCGTCGTGGAACCGTCACCGCAAAAAAGCCACGCTCGTCAATTTTTTCAAAATCAGCCAGTTTTTTGCCGGTTTTTACTTCAATCAAACTACACTGAATGGCATCCGGCAACCAAGTGCGAACTTGCAACACACCGTCTATTGTGTGCATACCAAGAAATGAAAACGGGTCAGAATGTTGGCCTAAACAAACGGCTGCGACTTGTACGGAATCAATCGAAATCATTCTTACCTCGTTTTGCGGTTTATTTTCTGCTGCAATGGTTGATGCGAATCGCCATACACTAGGGAAAGTCTGGATGCAGTACAGCACAAGAATCTTATGCTTTGCCCTAGAAGACGCGCAAGCTTTGCTGTAATAAAATTACACCTTCTCTGCAAAACTACACACTTTTTCGCAAGGAAAGCGACATAATGGCTAAAAAAAATCCAGACTGGTGGCGTGGCGCGGTGATCTATCAAATCTACCCGCGCAGCTTCAAGGATAGCAATGGCGATGGCGTCGGTGATTTGCGCGGCATTATCCAGCAGATGCCTTACTTACAGTCGCTCAATGTGGATGCCTTGTGGATTTCGCCCTTCTTCAAATCACCAATGGCGGACTTTGGCTATGACGTCAGCGACTATCGTGAAGTCGACCCCTTGTTTGGCACGCTAGACGATTTTGATGAGCTACTCAAAGTCGCGCACAAAGCCAAACTCAAAATCATTATCGACCAAGTGCTATCGCACACCTCGGATCAACACGCATGGTTTAAAGAGAGCCGTAGCTCAAGGGACAATCCGAAAGCAGACTGGTACGTCTGGGCTGATCCGCAGCCGGATGGCACGCCACCCAATAATTGGCTCTCGGTGTTTGGCGGTAGCGCATGGCAATGGGATAGTCGCCGTTGCCAGTACTATATGCACAATTTTTTGACCAGCCAGCCCGACCTCAATTTCCATTCCAAAGCAGTGCAGAAAGCAATTTTGGGTGAGATTGAATTTTGGCTTGAGCGCGGCGTTGATGGTTTTCGTTTTGACGCCTGTATTTTCCATTTTCACGACCAGCAGTTGCGCAACAATCCCGCAGCCATTGTCGCCGATACCACCAGTGTCGCCGCCAGCAATCCTTATGGCATGCAGCAGCATGTGTATGACAAATCACAGCCAGAAAACATCAAATTCCTGCAAAAACTACGCAAATTACTTAATAAATACAAAGCAGCCAGCATCGGCGAAATTGGCGACGACGATTCGCCCAGCCGCATCGCCGAATACACCGAAGGCGGTGACAAATTCCATCAAGCCTATAGCTTTGACTTACTCACCGAAACGTTTACAGCCACGCACATTCGCAAGATCGTCGAAACGATGGAAAGCAAATTTGCTGCACTGGAAAATCCAGGTTGGACTTGCTGGTCGATTGGCAATCACGATGTACCGCGCGTGGCGACACGCTGGGGAAAAGGGCAAGGTGGCGCGCAGTTTTCTAAATTAATGATGGCGTTACAAGACAGCTTACGTGGCTCGGTGTGCCTGTATCAAGGCGATGAACTCGGCCTCACCGAAGCCGACATTCCATTTGAATTACTGCAAGACCCTTACGGAATCACCTTCTGGCCCGAATTCAAAGGCCGTGACGGCTGTCGCACGCCGATCCCATGGCAAGCCGGAGAAACACATGCAGGATTTACGACCGGCCAGCCTTGGCTTCCCATTCCCGCCGAACACGCGCTGGCTGCAGTCGACACACAAGAGAAACCACGCGAGTCGGTACTCAATTTTAGTCGCCGCTTTTTGGCATGGCGGCGCAGAAACGCGGTTTTAATCACGGGTGAGATTCAATTCTTAGGCGCGCCTGAGCCGATTTTGTTATTTGAGCGCAGCAATGGCAAAGAACACGTTCTAGTGGCTTTCAATTTAGGTGATCAAACCCAAACTATTCCACTGCCAAAAGGCTGGAACAAAGTTACCGCCATGGATGGGCATGGCTTGATGGGCGGCGCCGTCGATAAAAAACAAATCGTACTAAAACCGTGGGGCGGCTACTTCGGCAGGATGTAAATTAAGAGTAATCAATGGGTATATCAAGCTAAGCATCCATTTTAAAAGCTAGCTCGATATACCCACAAATAAAGAATCAATCCAAGACACTCAAATTAAAGATTCAAACAGGCAAAATCAACCCCAGCCATACCAAGCATCATCCAACTCAGCATCGCACTTGGCCACTTGTGGCTGCGCTACCAAGGCCGCGCGAATCTCGGCCAGCAACTCTGGTGTCATCGAATCAAAATCGCTCACAATCATCAATTCCGCTTCGCTCACTGGCGAGGCATCTGCGCCTCCGGTCATCGACAATTCACGCTCAGCCAACCACTGGTGCAAATCATCTGCCCACAAGGCAAAATCAGCCTCAGACAGTGGCGAAGCAAAACCGACTTTGACCACGGCCAGCCATTCTTGAAACTCAGCCAAATAAAGCTTTTTTCGCTGACGACGATTCAAGCTTTGCACCCAACGATTGGAAGGTTGTTTATCGAGACGCATCTAAAGTCCTTTATATGATGATATTGAATAGAAATTAAGTAGAAATTGCACAGGCCAAGCACCGCGCTTTTGCAGCAAGTGTACACGTTCAATGAAAACAGTCGGGAAACTCGCCTCCCTTTTGCCGTAAAAACCGAGTAAAATAGTCAGCCTTTCTGGCTTTATTGAATCCACAGACATGCTAGACCGTTTGCGTGAAAATATCCGCGTGGTTTTCGACCGCGATCCTGCCGCCCGCTCGACGCTGGAAGTCGTCACGTGCTATCCCGGATTTCATGCGCTGACTTTACACATCGTTGCGCATGGACTTTGGCTACGCGACTGGAAATTACTTGCACGTATGGTGTCACACGTCTCGCGTTTCTTGACGGGTATCGAGATACATCCGGGCGCCACTATTGGCCGCCGCGTGTTTATTGATCATGGCATGGGGATTGTCATCGGTGAAACCGCTGAAATCGGCGACGATTGCACCTTGTATCACGGCGTCACGCTGGGCGGGACGTCATGGAATCACGGTAAGCGCCACCCTACTCTAGGCAAAGGCGTAATTATTGGCGCTGGCGCCAAAATCCTTGGCCCAATCACTTTAAATGACGGCTCAAAAGTGGGCTCAAACGCTGTTGTGGTCAAAGACATCCCCGCGAATGCCACCGCAATCGGTATTCCTGCGCGGGTTTTAGCCGCTCAAGTCGAACAAGCCCGTGAAGAAAAAGCCGAACAACTCGGTTTTTCAGCTTACGGCGTAGGTGCCGACATGAACGACCCGATGGTCAAAGCCATTCACGGCCTGCTTGATCACTCGGTGACCACCGATAAACGACTCGAAATGGTGTTGGCTCGACTGGAAGCACTGGGTGTCGATTGCGCCGAAGAGCGTGCCACAGCGGATAAATTTGATCCCACTTACCTAAACCAAATCGTTGATTAATGCAGCGATGAAAAAGCTCAATACCTGACTAAATTAATCGGGATTATACTTGACTAAATTAGTCGGGCTTTGATACCATCAAGGCATAGATAAATCAGCAAGGAAATCGCCAATGCGCTTGACCACCAAAGGCCGCTTCGCAGTGACTGCGATGTTGGATGTGGCATTACGGCAAACCGGTGGTCCCGTCACTTTGGCAGGGATTAGCGAGAGGCAGCACATTTCTTTGTCGTATTTAGAACAATTGTTTGGCAAATTACGACGCAGCGAATTGGTTGAAAGTGTTCGCGGTCCAGGCGGTGGCTATTGCCTAGCGCGCCCAGCTAACGAAATCAATGTCGCCGAAATCATCAAGGCCGTTGACGAGCCTATCGATGCCACGCAATGCGGTGGCAAAGAAAATTGCCGCGACGAAGGCCGCTGTATGACTCACGACCTATGGAGCGATCTCAGTACGACGATTCACGACTATTTGTCCAACATTACCTTGGGTGAGCTCATTGAAAAACAGCAAAAGAAGCTCAAACGCTGCGCAGACAAACCAGGCATTCTGCAGGACAAACGTACTAGCCACATCTCCACTCACTAAATAGATTACACGGGGCTCTACCCCACGAATTTGATATTGGAGCAAGACGAATGAATCCAAAACATCCAATCTATCTTGATTACTCGGCCACGACGCCAGTGGATCCGCGCGTTGCCGCCAAGATGATTCCTTACCTCACCGAAATGTTTGGTAATCCTGCAAGCCGCTCGCATCCATATGGTTGGGAATCTGAAGCTGCAGTTGAAGAAGCGCGTGAGGAAGTGGCCAAACTGGTGAATTGCGATCCAAAAGAAATCGTTTGGACTTCAGGCGCAACTGAATCCATTAACTTGGCTTTGAAAGGTGCAGCGCACTTTTACCAAACCAAGGGTAAACACATTATCACGGTAAAAACCGAGCACAAAGCCACACTCGACACGGTACGTGAACTCGAACGCGAAGGCTTTGAAGCGACCTATCTCGACGTGCAAGAGAACGGTCTGCTCGATTTGGAAGTATTAAAAGCGGCGATCCGCCCAGACACGATTCTGATTTCAGTGATGTCTGTGAATAACGAAATTGGCGTGATTCAAGACATCGCCACCATCGGTGAAATCTGCCGCGAACGTGGCATTGTGTTCCATGTTGATAGCGCGCAAGCGACAGGCAAAATTGCAATTGATTTGTCGACATTGAAAGTCGATTTGATGAGTTTCTCAGCACACAAAACCTACGGCCCGAAAGGCATGGGTGCTTTGTATGTTCGCCGTAAACCCCGCATTCGCCTTGAAGCGCAAATGCACGGTGGCGGTCATGAGCGCGGTTTCCGCTCTGGCACTTTGGCAACCCACCAAATCGTCGGCATGGGTGAAGCGTTCAAAATCGCTCGTGAAGACATGGTTGAAGAAAACAAACGCATCGGCGCATTACGTGATCGTCTGTGGGCTGGTTTAAATGGTATCGAAGAAACGCATTTGAATGGCGATATGGACCAACGTGTTCCGCATAACTTGAACGTGAGTTTCAATTATGTTGAAGGCGAATCGCTGATTATGGCGCTGAAAGATTTGGCGGTATCGTCAGGTTCAGCATGTACATCTGCATCACTCGAGCCATCTTACGTATTACGCGCTTTAGGTCGTTCAGATGAATTGGCACACAGCTCGATTCGTTTCACAATTGGCCGCTTCACGACTGAAGCCGAAATCGACTTTGCGATTGAATTGATCAAAGGCAAAATCGACAAGCTGCGTGCGTTGTCACCATTGTGGGATATGTATAAAGAAGGCATCGATATTTCGACCATCGAATGGGCCGCGCACTGATTTATTCGTGAGGTGTGAGGAGTCAGGGGTGAGGTGTAGAACCCCCTACTCCCATACCGACTAATTATTTTTGGGAAGGGCTGCGATGGGGTCAACACCTCACACCTCCCTCCTCACTGGAGAAACACCATGGCATATAGCGAACAAGTACTCGACCACTACGAAAATCCACGTAACGTGGGTGCGTTTGAAAAAGGTGACGACACCGTGGGTACCGGCATGGTCGGCGCACCGGCCTGTGGCGACGTGATGAAGTTGCAGATTAAAGTCGGCGCCGATGGCCTGATTGAAGATGCAAAATTCAAAACCTACGGCTGCGGCTCGGCGATTGCTTCATCCTCACTCGTTACCGAGTGGGTAAAAGGCAAAACGCTAGACCAAGCGTTGGCGATCAAAAATACCCACATTGCAGAAGAACTTGCTTTGCCACCGGTTAAAATCCATTGCTCGATTTTGGCTGAAGACGCGATCAAAGCCGCAGTTGAAGATTACAAACAAAAACATCTGGCGTGAGGCGTTAGGTGTGAGGTGTGAGGCGAAAAACACTCCACCTTACTCTTCCCCCCTCACTCCTCACGGAGTTAGATATGTCATTGACACTCAGCGAAGCGGCAGCGAATCACGTTGCCAATTTCATCAAAAAGCGCGGCAAAGGCCTTGGCATTCGCTTGGCAGTGAAAACCTCGGGCTGCTCAGGCATGGCGTACAAGCTCGAATTTGTTGACGTGGAAAGCGATACTGATTTGGTATTTGAAAGTTTTGGCGCCAAGATTTACACCGATGCCAAGTCACTCGCCTACCTCGACGGTACCGAGCTTGATTACACCAAAGAAGGCCTCAACGAAGGGTTTAAGTTTAATAATCCCAACGTAAAAAATGAGTGTGGCTGCGGCGAAAGCTTCGGCGTTTGAGGCTTCGCCGGTGAGGCGTAAGGCGTAAGGTGCACGCTTCGCTTTTTGCCTTTACCCCTCACACCTTTCTCCTCACACCCCACACACAAACCGATGATCAATTTCAGCCTATCCCACTTCGCCCTGTTTGACTTGCCCGAGGCATTTGCCATCGACGCCAAGTTACTCGATACGCATTACCGCGAATCCGTTGCACAATATCATCCAGACCGCTTTGCAACCGCATCGGAAGCTGATCGCCGCATGAGCTTGCAAGCCACTACCCACATCAATGAAGCGTATCAGACCTTAAAATCCGGCCTCGCTCGTGGGCGCTATTTGCTCAAACTCGCCAATGTGGATACGCAAGAAGAAACCAATACGGCGATGCCGATGGACTTTTTGATGGCACAAATGGAATGGCGCGAAGGGATTAGCGATGCAAAAGCCAGTCAAAATCTGGATGCGCTCGAAAATCTAGCCAGTGAGATGCGCGCTGAAATCCAAGCCCTTGAGAGCAAGCTGGGCGCGCAAATCGATACGCAAAAAGACTATATCCACGCGGCAATGAGCGTGAGAAAATTACGCTTTATGGAAAAACTAGACCAAGAGATTGGCGATGCGATTGAAGCGATTATGTATTAATACTTTGAGCAAATAGCAGATGTGCTAATTTACTCAAACCAACTTGACACCCGTGGATAAAACCACAAACAACCAAGGGTATATACCTAAAGCCATTTTAAATTAATGGCTTCAGGCATATACCTTAAAGCACTTTAATCGATTAGATTTTTAGGATTTAAGCCAATGGCTTTGTTGCAAATCTCCGAACCCGGCCTCTCTGCTGCACCACACCAACATCGCTTGGCGGTGGGCATTGACTTGGGCACGACCAATTCCTTGGTGGCCAGTGTAAAAAGCGGTAGCGCGGTGTGCTTGCCCGACCATGATGGCCGTACGCTGTTACCTTCTGTCGTACATTACGGTAAGGACGACAGCCTGCTGATCGGTCATGCCGCGCAGCAAAAACAAAATGAAGATCCAAGCAATACGCTCGTTTCGGTGAAGCGTTTTATGGGTCGCGGCATCAATGACATTGCCGACCTTGCGACGCCGTATCGCTTTGTTGACGAGCCGGGCATGCTCAAAATCGTCACGCGTGCAGGGATTAAGAGCCCCGTAGAAGTCTCCAGCGAAATCCTGAAAAATCTCAAAGCGCGCGCCGAAGAGAGCCTCGGCGGCGAACTCGTTGGCGCGGTGATTACCGTTCCGGCCTACTTCGACGACGCGCAACGCCAAGCAACCAAAGATGCTGCGACGCTAGCGGGCATCAATGTTTTACGCTTACTCAACGAACCAACCGCCGCCGCGATTGCCTATGGTTTGGATAATTCGTCCGAAGGCACGTATATGATCTACGACTTGGGCGGAGGTACGTTTGATGTATCAGTACTTGAACTGACCCGCGGGGTGTTTGAAGTGCGCGCGACTTCGGGCGATTCGCAGCTCGGTGGCGACGATTTTGACCACCGTATTTATTGCTGGATTTTGGAACAAGCTGATATTCACGGCCCGAATCCGCAAGATACGCGTCTTTTGCTCACGCGCGCGCGCGAAGCCAAAGAAGCACTCACCGATCACATGAGCACGCGGATTACCGCTGTGCTCGCCGATGGCAGCATTGTTGATCTGGAACTGAGTGCCGAACAATTCCATAAAATGACGGCACACCAAGTCAGCAAAACGCTGCTGCCAGTCAAAAAAGCGCTGCGCGATGCGAAATTATCCATAGCAGACATTAAAGGCGTGGTACTGGTCGGCGGCGCAACACGCATGCCGCATGTACGCAAAGCAGTGAGCGAATTATTTGGTCAAGCACCACTAACGAATCTCGACCCTGATAAAGTGGTCGCGATTGGCGCGGCGATTCAGGCTGATGTCTTGGCTGGCAATAAGGGCGACGATGATTGGTTGCTGCTGGACGTGATTCCGCTCTCGCTCGGCCTAGAAACGATGGGCGGCTTGGTTGAGAAAGTCATTCCTCGCAATAGCACGATTCCAACTGCACGTGCGCAAGAATTCACGACGTTTAAAGATGGCCAAACGGCGATGGCGATTCATGTATTGCAAGGTGAACGTGAGCTGGTCACTGATTGCCGCTCGTTGGCGCGGTTTGAATTGCGTGGCATTCCGCCGATGGTGGCGGGTGCTGCGCGGATTCGCGTAACCTTCCAAGTCGATGCCGATGGTCTGCTTTCTGTGTCGGCACGCGAACAATCAACCGGCATTGAAGCCAGCATCGCGGTGAAACCATCGTACGGTCTGGGCGACGATGAAATCAGCCGCATGCTGACCGAGTCGATGACGCACGCACACGTCGATGTGCAAGCACGCAAACTCGCCGAAGCGCACGTTGAAGCCGAGAGCATCGTCACCGCAGTATTGGTGGCGCTCGATACAGATGGCCAATTACTCAACGATGAAGAGCGCGCGCCGATTGAAGCGGCGATTGCAGATTTGCAAATGGCTGCTGCCGCAGGCGACGCCAATGCGATTATCGCAGCCACCGAATTACTCAATGCCACCACCGACGAATTTGCCAGCCGCCGAATGAATGCAGCTGTTAAACGCGGTTTGGCTGGCCACAAGATTACTGAGATTTAAGGATTATTTGCATGACACAGATCGTAGTTCTACCCCACCCATCGCTGTGCCCAGAAGGCGCAGTCCTCGACGTTGAGCCGGGTACGACCATTTGCGATGCGCTACTCGCCAATGACATTGAAATCGAACACGCTTGCGAAAAGTCATGTGCCTGTACCACTTGCCACGTACTGGTACGTGAAGGCTTAGCCAGCCTGAATGAAGCTGACGAGCTGGAAGACGACCAACTGGATAAAGCATGGGGTTTAGAGTCTTGCTCACGGCTCTCATGCCAAGCGGAAGTCGCTGGTGTTGATTTAGTGGTTGAGTTGCCAAAATACACGATCAACCACGCTCGCGAACATCATTGATTGGCGTGAGGCGTGAGGCGTGAGGCAGACTCATAGTAAGTCAAAGGTATTTAAATGCAAACCTTATTTATCAATGACTACAATTACATACCCAAGAATCAACTAAGGAGCACAATCATGAAATGGACGGACAGCCGCGACATCGCCATTGAATTGGCAGAGAAATTCCCTGATGTTGATCCAAAAACCATTCGCTTTACTGAGTTGCGTGATTGGGTCATGGAGCTCGATGGTTTTGATGATGATCCCAAATATTGCGGCGAAAAAATTCTGGAAGCAATCCAACTGCTCTGGATGGATGAAGCAGAGTAATTCACATTGATCGGCCTCACCATCCCATAGCAATGGACATTTGATGCCGATCAACCGCTTATCCTAACAGCATAAAATGTAGTGCATAACCACATGTCAGCAAAGATTAGAATACGCTAAACTAGCTTCTTTGCCCTTTCTTCGGCCCAACGCATGTCTGACCCTCAATGCTCTGCCGCGCAACATACACTTTATGCGCGGCAGCAACTCATGCCACTCTTAGCGCTTGAATCCAGTGAACACAGTGTAGTCACGCAAGTCGCTGAAATCGTCGCCCACATTTACGCCAGTTGTGAAAAAAACCCCGATGTCGCACTAGCGATGATTCAGCTTGATCATGGTGCACCCTACGCGGTTCGCCACGCAGTGAATGTGGCGGTCATTGTGAATTTGGTCTTGGAAAACTTAGGACAAAGCCAAGGGGAACGCTGGCACTTTGTCGCCGCCGCACTGACGATGAATATCGGCATGTATGATCTGCAAAATACCTTGGCCCAACAAAGCACCCCGCTGACTGAAGAGCAAAAAACCCACATTCGGCAACACCCTAGCATCGGGCGTGAATTACTGCGCAGCGCAGGTGTGGCCGATGCGGTGTGGCTTGAATGCGTGGCGCAGCACCATGAAGCCCCCGATGGGAGCGGCTATCCGCTCAAACTCGCTGGTGATGAGATTTTATTTGGCGCACGCCTGATTGGGATTGCCGACCGTTATTGCGCACTACTCTCGAATACAACCTATCGCAGCAGCCAATCGGCCGATATGGCACTGCAAAATTCTTTACAAAGTGATGGCGGCAGCCTGGATGATAAATTACTCAATTTATTTACCCAAACCATCGGCAGCTACCCACCTGGCTCGGTGGTGCAACTCAATAATGGCGAAACAGGTGTGGTGATACGGCAGGATAAAAACAGCAAATCCCCCCAAGTACTCGCCCTGTTTAATCAGAGCGATCTGCTTCATCCGCAGCCCCCCGTTCGCAATAGCGCGATTGCAGAATACGGTATTTTGAAAGTACTCGACAATCGCATCGTTGCTGGGGCTATGCCTTTGGCTTTAATTTGGGGTGATGCCGCCATAGTCTCGGGCTCTGCATAGCGCCCTAGTATTGACCTTTATTTCATCATCGGTGCTGATGCGTGGTGGCCTTTACCTTTCCTTCCGCAATTAGCACGCATGTGTTCTCGTGCAGCACGGCGCTCTTCTACTGTCAGCACGCCATCTTTATTGGTATCCATAAGGTCGAATTTTGCCTCTGACATTTTTTGGAACTCAGCTTTGCTCACATCGCCTTTCGGTGTCATTTCAGCCACAGGACAAGTTGGGCTAGCGGCATAGGCCATTGAAGTCGAGACAACAGCGGCGGCGAGCAAGAGAGCTTGGATTGAGGTACGCATTTTGATTCTCCGAATTTGCAAACTGCACCATGCAGCTTGAGCTATGTGATATAACGTCGCACACTTCAATCCAGTTGACACCGCTAGAAGAAAAAATGATTTTCAACGAACAACTCGCCACACTCCCTACGATTGCTCACTTGGCAGCACTTGAGTTACTGGACGGAGAAACTGTTATTGCGCGAATCGAGAATAAACCCGGCCAAGCGGGTAGCGTTCGCGTTTACCACGCGTTATTTCAAGAGTTTGGCGCGATTGATGCTTTAGCAGCTCAAAAAGGTTTGCGCATTTACGCAGAACACACACAAGATGCTGAAAGCTTTCCAGGCAAACATCCCAATATTGATCGACTCATCGAAATTGCGGCGAAAAAGCAAGCATTGGCCGTACGCTTGATTACTGCTTAAGCAGCACACTAACGACAGACAAAAAAATGGACTCTGAACGAGTCCATTTTTACATTATCAAGATTTATTGCGTTGCGGCGGCTGAAACAGCGCCGCGATTTGCGGTGGGCGTTTTGGCAACTTGGGTAGATTGCTTGGGAATGCGGGCACGTCACTCGCTTCACGTTGCGCGCGCGATGGCATACGCTCTAGCTGCTTGTACTCTTTCACGCCTTTGTCAGTCGTTGGATCTGTGTGGTGACGGCGTTCGGCACGCGGTGGGCGCTCGCGCTCATCAATCACTTGAATCGTTCCCGGCGAGAAACCGTGTACTGGAATCAAAGGCATTTCACGATTCAATAGCTTTTTGATGCCTTCGTATGATTTGCCTTCTTCGGGCGCAACGAGTGAAATCGCCACCCCCGTAGCACCTGCACGGCCAGTACGGCCAATACGATGCACGTAATCTTCTGGCGTGGTTGGCAATTCGTAATTCACTACAAACGGTAAATCCGTCACATCCAAACCACGCGCAGCGACGTCAGTCGCGACCAGCACCTGAATTTCACCCGCTTTAAATTTAGTAAGCGCTTCAGTGCGTGAACGTTGATCGCGGTCGCCGTGAATGGCTTCACAGCTAAAGCCAGCGCGTTTTAAATCGCGCGCCACTTGGTCGGTACCAATCTTGGTGCGGCAGAAAACGATCACTTGCGTCATTTGATGCACACGAATCAAATGCGCCAACAAAGCGCGTTTACGGGCCGTTTCAACCGGATGCAATTCTTGCTTTACTGATTCATTGGCTGAGTTTTTACGAGCGACTTCAATTTTCACCGGCTCATGCATAAACTGCTTAGATAACTTCAGGATTTCTGGCGCAAAGGTCGCCGAGAACAATAGCGTTTGTTTGCGACTGGTACACAAATTGAAAATATTTTGGATATCCAAAATAAAGCCCATATCGAGCATACGGTCAGCTTCATCGAGGACCAAAATTTCAACTTGCGATAAGTTAATTGATTTTTGCTGAATGTGATCGAGCAAACGGCCCGGTGTGGCCACCAATACTTCGATTCCTTCACGTAGCGCAGGGATTTGCGCTTTGATATCAACGCCACCGTAGACCACGTGGCTGCGTAATCCCGAGCCCTTGCTGTACGTCGCTACATTGGCGTAAACCTGATCGGCTAATTCGCGCGTTGGCGTCAGAATCAAAGCACGAATCAGATGACGCGCTGGTGAAGCGCTGTGGTTCGCGTGGCGAATAATGCGAGTCAAAATCGGCAAAGTGAAAGCGGCAGTTTTGCCCGTTCCCGTTTGAGCAGCGCCCAAGACGTCTTTACCTTCCAAAATAACAGGAATCGCCTCAGCCTGGATTGCGGTCGGGGTTTCATAGCCTTGCTCAACAACCGCCTTCAAAACTTCAGGCGCCAAGCCTAGTGATGCAAATGTGATACCCATTACGCTCCAATACTGCTGAAAAACTAAAGGCAGCACTTTACACCAAATGGCGCTTTATGCCTACCCAAGACTGGCCATAAGCGGCGGCGCTGGCCATAAAATTCAGATTAAAACCAAGCATTTAAGCCCATGATGTCCGCCCAAGTTCAGAGCGCCTAACTCAAGCACACCGCCGTAGACGTCAACCGCATTTAAAACAAATTTCGACCCAGATCAGTGCAAATGCATCCTTTCGCAGTAAACTAGCGATTCTCACTCAGCCACTCTCTGGAGCCACCGTATGTACGATATCGCCCGTGAACATCTGCGCACAGTGCGTGATCTGCACCGCTTTGCCGTCAGCCGTTTTAATACCGCTGAATTATTTTATGGTCACGGCACCACAGAAGCGTGGGATGAAGCCGCTTATTTGATTTTAGCGACGCTTAAATTACCGATTGACCGCCTTGAGCCTGTGTTTGACGCGCATTTATTGCCCGAAGAAATCGCCCAAGTGCTCGACATTATTCAAGAGCGCGTGGTCACGCGTAAACCTGCGGCTTACTTAACCAAAGAAGCTTATTTGGGTGAATTTAAATTTTATGTCGATGAACGCGTTATCGTGCCGCGCTCGTTTATCGCCGAAATTTTGTTTAACGACGGTTTAGAGCCCTATGTTGAGCATCCAGAACTCGTGACACGTGCGCTCGATATGTGCACCGGCTCGGGCTGCTTAGCCATTTTGATGGCGCACGCCTTCCCAGATGCGGCGATTGATGCGATTGATTTGTCGCCCGATGCACTCGACGTTGCCGAGCTGAACATTATCGATTACAGCTTGGGTGATCGCATTGATTTAATGGATTCGGATTTATTTGAAGCGATTAGCGACGAAACTTACGATCTGATTATTTCCAATCCACCGTATGTGGATGCGCACAGCGTTGAAGAATTACCGCCAGAGTATCTGCACGAACCAGAAATGGCTTTGGGTAGCGGTGAAGATGGTCTAGATATCACGCGCCGTATTTTGAGCGAGGCCACCAAACACTTGAATCCACGTGGCGTATTAGTGGTTGAAATCGGTCACAATCGAGATGAGCTTGAAGCGCAATATCCAATGTTGCCATTTGTTTGGCTCACAACAGAGTCTGGCGATGGATTTGTCTTCTTACTCACGCGAGAAATGCTGGTAGAAGCGGGCCTATAAGCCAAAAAGAATAGGGGTATATCAATGTAGTCATTATAAAAAAATGACTACATTGATATACCCCTGCATACACTACCAACACTCAACCTAACTCAACTCGATTTCTGCCATTGTCTTTCGCTTTATACAATGCAGCATCTGCCCGCTCAATTAATGAACTAAACTCCTCGCCTTGTGCGCGGGTCGCTACACCGCAAGAGCAGGTCAGCATGATCGCACTCGGCCACTGAGCATTGGCAACATTGGCGCGTAACTTTTCAGCCAACCTGACGGCTTGATCCAATTGTGTATTTGGACAAACAATCAAAAACTCTTCCCCGCCCCAACGAACCAAGCCATCGCTCTGTCGAATTTCACTTTGCACTAACTGCGCAAATTGCCGCAACACATCATCGCCCACCGCGTGGCCATAATTATCATTGATGCGTTTGAAATAATCTAAATCGGCGAACAACACACTCATTCCCGCACTCGTCGGCATTTCCCCTTGCCACTGCTGCAGCAGAAAATCGCGTAATCCTTCACGATTGAGCGCGCCAGTGAGTGGGTCTAACTGAATCTTATTACTCAATACTTCCGCTTGAATTTCAAGCACACGATTGATCGTTTCCAATTCATGCATTCTTGCCCGCTTCACTTGGTCCCGCTCGCGGTAAGCCAGCAACTCCATCAGCAGCCAGACAAAACAAAACACCAGCCAAGCCATGACAATCATCATCAAGACCTGAGTCAAACTCAGCCATTTTCCATGAAACTCAAGGGCTCTCAATTCAATCTGATGCAAGCCAGTTTGTACTTTACCCGGCGTGGCAATTTCAATCTGCGTGACATTGTCTAAGCGCATATCGGTACTAAAAATGGGGATGTTTTTTTCGTCTATCCACCACGATGCAACACGAAAATACTTTAATGGCACGCTAAACGTCTCGCCAGCAGGGGGC
Source organism: uncultured Deefgea sp. (assembly GCA_963508915.1). Taxonomy (GTDB): domain Bacteria; phylum Pseudomonadota; class Gammaproteobacteria; order Burkholderiales; family Chitinibacteraceae; genus Deefgea. The sequence goes on along the minus strand of CAUOZE010000009.1, from coordinate 593 downwards.
GCAAACTCTAATTCATTCACTTTTGGCGAAAGCGGATCATCCAATTTTGAAATATCCGACTCAAAGTTGCGCAGATAAACACGAACCTTCTTAAACTCTGGCCCCCGCAAATCCATATCAAATACCACGCGATCAAATTGCGATAAATCGACGCCTTGCGCGGTATTTGAGAGCGCAATACTCATCTCGCAAAATGGCCATTCGTATTTATTTTTTTTCAGATCGCATTGCAATTGCAAGGAACCATTATTTTTTGCAAACGTTCCAACGCTCGCGCCGCCCTGCGTTCTATCATCAATCGACTTGACGAGATATGGCGTTTGAGGGTCGATTCGCAAAATACGAGTCATGCCAAAATGCTGCCACAACAATAAGCCAACCGAGAGCAGCATTAAGATAATCATCGTGATGCGTAAAAAATTAATCGTGCGATTAGACATTCCACCTCCTAGAGCAATCGTATCAACTTAAGCGCTGCTTGTTTTTTCAATCTCCATCCGGCATGATGCAGAAACAAACATAACTCTTTGATTATTAATTACTATATGATTAAGCACCCTAACTGACTCCCTTCGTAATGTGTCCACTCTCAT
>CAUOZE010000008.1:0-62818 GCA_963508915.1 uncultured Deefgea sp. | reverse complement strand
AGCACTCACACTCATCGGCTGTATTTTGTTAAAGATCAGTGGCTTAGACACCGAAACCAGCACTAGAACCGCTTGTTTCGTTTGCTGTGTCAGCAGCAGAGAGGCCGAACTATACCCACGCCCCGCAGGTACGTCAACACCAACCCGCAAATAAAATGGACTAAAGGTTATAAGTCATTGATTTACATAGAAACCGATTTGAAACAAAAATGCAGCAGTCGCTAGAAACAAACAAGGGCGCTAACGCGCCCTTGGTGAAAAACAAACTAAAACCACAGAAAATTTAGATTAATCGCATCGATAAATCGATTGCGAGCACATCTTTTGTGAGTTTACCGATTGAAATACGTTGCACACCGGTCTCGGCAATGGCGCGTAGCGTCGTTAAATCGACGCCACCTGATGCTTCTAGGATCGCTTTACCCTCGGCGCGTTCAACGGCATGCTTCATTTCAGTCAAACTCATATTATCTAATAGTGCAGACGTAGCGCCTGCTGCCAGCGCTTGATCGAGCTCATGCAAGTTTTCCACTTCCACTTGAATGGTGACATTCGACGGTGCGATTTCTCGCGCAGTAGCTAGAGCATTGGCAATGCTGCCTGCGGCGAGGATATGGTTTTCTTTGATTAAGATACCATCGTACAAACCGATGCGTTGGTTAGCACCGCCACCGACTGTGACTGCATACTTCTGAGCACGACGTAATCCAGGGATCGTTTTACGAGTGTCATGTACTACGGCTGAAGTGCCTGCAACAACTTGAGCATATTGACGGGTGACCGTCGCGACAGCCGACAGGGTTTGTAGAAAATTAAGTGCGGATCTTTCTGCTGTTAGTAAGGCTTGGGTATTGCCTTCTAGCTCACAAATAATATGGTCTGCATGTACATACTCACCTTCCGCGACTTTCCAGTTAACACTCACTGCTGCATCGACCTGCCGAAACACTTCATTAAACCAAGCTTGACCACAAATCACGGCGTTTTCACGTAGCACAATCTTGGCTTTGCCAACTTGCTGCACTGGAATTAACTGGGCAGTCCAATCGCAATCGCCGATGTCTTCGGTTAAAGCGGCTGCGACATTGGCGGCGATAAGATGTTGCGGAGGAAGTGTCATCATTTTTCGTCAATATTTGGAAAGGGTAAAGGGGCAATTGCTGTTGCGAGTTCCTGCTGAATGCGTTGCATCGCGGCGAGGGTCTCGGCTTCAATTCTTAGCGTTAAAACAGGTGTCGTATTAGAGGCTCGGATCAAACCAAAGCCATCGGTATATTCAATCCGCAAACCGTCAATCAAACTAATCTGCTGTGAACTAGGAAACTGCGCGCATTGAGCAATCTGCGCAACCAAAGCATGACCTGATTCACTGAGTGGGATTTGCAACTCAGGAGAAGCATAAAGAATTGGAAAACGAGTGAGTTCGAAATCAAGATCAACACCCGCTGCAACTTGCTGCAGTAATTTAGCACCGGCATATAAAGCATCATCAACACCCCAAGCAGCAAAGGCAAAATGCCCCGAAAGCTCTCCAGCGAGCAGTGCCTTCGTTTCACGCAAGCGATGTTTCATATGTGAATGACCGGTTGGAATCGCTTCGGATGTGCCTCCTAACTGTGAAACCCAGTGGGCAACAGCTCGACTAGATTTAACGTCATAGAGTACATGCCCTGCGTGCCGTGCCAATTCAGCCGTCGCAAACAGCATTAATAAGCGATCACCAGGAATAATTTGACCGCTGCGCGTGACGACACCGAGCCGGTCGCCGTCACCATCAAAAGCCAAGCCCAAATCTGCGTGTTGCGCCAAGACGGTGGCTTGCAGTTCGCGTAGATTTTCGGCGACTTGCGGATCCGGATGATGATTAGGAAATAAGCCATCAACTTCGCAATACAACTCAATGACTTCACAACCCAGTTCTCGATACAAATCAGGAGCCAGTGCGCCCGGTGAACCATTACCACAATCAATAACGATTTTGAGTGGTGTTGATAATTGCGCCAAAGGCAATTGCTGCTTCACGGCGGCGATATACTCTTGCGCCATATCGAGTGCCGCGACTGTGCCACCGTCTTGTACTGGCAATGTTGCGAGCTCGATACTTTGTCGTAAATCTTGCAAAGCTTCAGCGGCAATGGTTTCGCCACCGAGCATAATTTTGATGCCATTGTAATCAGGTGGATTGTGACTGCCGGTAATCATAATGCCGGAGCCCGCCGCTTTATTCAGCGCGGCATAATAAAGGAGTGGCGTACAGGACAAGCCAAGATCTAAAACTTGAACTCCCGATTCAACCAAGCCACGACTGAGTGCCGTTGCCAAGCCAGGACTGGATAAACGACCATCAAAACCCAGGGCGACGATGGTAAGTCCGCGTTGAATCGCCTCGGCCCCACAGGCTCGACCGACCCAATACGCAAAGTCGGGAGTGAGTAAATCAATTTTGCCTCGAATATCGTAGGCCTTAAACAAGCTGGCTGGCACTGAAATCATATTATCGCGGCAAAGGTAAGTGGTATTGAAAAAAACGCAGGATATTATCAGGTAGCCAAGTTAATTGACCGGGTGGCGCGCCACTGACAAAACCAACATGACCGCCTTCAGCAGGTTGCAGCAATTTTACGCAACTAGGCATGTCCTTCTGATGGGGCAAACTCGCAGCCGGTATAAATGGATCATTCAAAGCATTAATGATTAAGGTCGGCAAAGCAATCTGATTCAATACATCTTTACTACTGGCACTTTGCCAATAATGGTCCACGCTATGAAAGCCATGCAGCGGCGCGGTGACCAGATGGTCAAATTCGCGCATCGTTTTAACCTTTTTCACTTGCTGCCAATCTATATACGGATTTGCATTCAGTTTTAACTTCATCTGCGTTTTATAACGCAAGGTGCTTAAAAAATTGCGAGTATATATATGCTTGTTGATGCCTTGGTCTAACTGATGACCGCTGGCACTCAAGTCCATGGGTGCAGAAACTGCGGCCGCAGCATCAATCACCATATTGGCGGCGGCACCTTGTTCACCCAGCCACTTTAATAATGCATTACCACCCAATGATACGCCGACTGCAAAAATCGGTGAATCTGGAAATGCTTTTCGCATTCTTCGCAAAATCCAATTCACCTCTTCAGAATCACCCGCATGGTAAGCGCGTGGCAACCGATTCTGCACATTGCCACAAGTACGAAAATGCGGCACCGCGCCACGCCAGCCTTGCTTATACGCTTGTGTGAACAATGACAAAGCATAGTGGCTGTTTGAACTGCCTTCGAGCCCATGAAATAAAACAATCAGCGGTGTGCCCGCACGGCCAGCGGTCCAGTCGACCACGATGCTATCTAAATCAGGTGTAACCCAAGCTTCGCGGCGATAACGTGCCGCCCTGCGCCACATAAATAAGGCAGGATAAATCGTTTGCGCATGGCCACCTGGCAGCCATTTCGCCGATTGAAACTCACTGAGGATTAATTTTTTTTCACGTGCCATAGAACGAGTTTGGCGCAAAGTTCATACTAAATCTAGCTGCATGTAAAAAACCCCATCCTTGTTTGGATGGGCTTTGTATCAATCTACTTCGTCATCTAGGGCTTTATGCCAATACCGTCGTTTGATCACCCACAATCAAATGCAGCACATTGCCATCGAGCTTAGCAACAGCATCAACGCCTGCCGCCAATACTGCTGATTCATTAAACTGGCTCATGTCTTTTAATTGAACTCGAACCCGTGTTGCAGCAATTGAAGTAACTTCAGCGATATTACTTTGACCACCCAATGCCGCCAACAAGGCTTTATTACGAATCTCACCAGCTTTTTCGGCAGGTATTGCCTCAGAAACATTATTTAATGATGCCGCCAAGCCCATACCACCTGATTTTAAATACTCAGACATATCCGTTTTCAAGTTTTCCGAGCGAGTACCAAAAATAGCCTGCATATTGTTACCGACTTGCATCACACCGGCAGCACCCAAGGCTTTCAGTGAGGCTTGATTCACTTTCGCCGCATCGGCAACCGAAATCCGCAAACGAGTAATACACGCATCCAAGCTCTTAATATTTTCTGCACCACCAAAGGCGACTACCAAATCATGCGCCATGCCATGACCACTGGCTTCTTGTTTTACAGCATCAGCCGCAACATCTTCACGACCTGGTGTTTTGAGATTCCATTTGGTAATAACAAAGCGGAACACACTGTAATAGATAAGACCATAAATCGGGCCAATGATTAGTACATACCACCAGTTTTTCGCATACACACCGAAGGCATTAAAGATTAAGAAATCGATACCACCTTGTGAAAACGTAAAACCCATGTGCATGTTTAAAGTATTGGCAATAAATTGCGCTGAAGCAGCAAGGAAAGCATGAATCACATAGAGAACCGGGGCCACAAACATAAAGGCAAATTCAATCGGCTCAGTAATACCTGTGAGGAACGAAGTCAGCGCTGCTGAAATCATAATCCCGCCAACCATTACTTTGTTTTCTGGTTTAGCTGTATGCCAAATCGCAATCGCTGCTGCTGGCAAACCAAACATTTTGAAGAAGAACGCACCAGACAAAATACCAGCCGTTGGGTCACCCGCAAAGAAACGAGCGATATCACCATTCACCACTTTACCGCTTGCATCAGTAAATGCACCAATTTCAAAGAAGAAAGGCACGTTCCAAATATGATGCAAACCAAATGGAATTAATAGACGTTCCACAAAACCATATACCGTAGCCGCCATGCGTGGATCAGAATGCGCAGCCCATTGTGAGAATGTATTGATTACACCTTGTACTGGTGGCCAAACAAACGACATCAACACACCAACAAAAATCGCAACGACACCTGTAACAATCGGTACAAAGCGTTTACCGGCAAAGAAACCCAAATACGGCGGTAATTCAATTCGGTAATATTTATTAAATAAGGTTGCAGCCACGCCACCGATAATAATCCCGCCGAATACGCCGGTTTCCATCGATTTCATGCCCATCACCATCGCAGGTTCAACCCCCATCACTGGTGCCATCACACCCATGGTGGCGAGTAACACGACAAAACCTACTGTTGCTGCAATCGCTGCCACACCATCATTTTCCGTCAAACCTAAAGCCACACCGATTGCAAAAATCAAAGGCAAATGGCCAAAAATCGCACCACCACCTGCGGCCATTAATTGCGACACAATCGTCGGAATAAACGAAAAATTAGACGCCCCAATCCCGAGCAATAAACCGGCAACGGGCAACACAGCCACTGGCAGCATTAATGCTTTACCAATCTGCTGTAAGACTGCAAATGCATTCTTAAACATAGTTTTTCTCCAAAAGGCGAATAATGAATAAATCAGTTTATCGCCGGTTTATTAAGTTCATGATTCATTTTGTTACATAAAATGTTGTTTGCCTATGCAGCAATCACCTTACAGGGATATACCTTAGCAAATGACCTGAAAATTATTGTTTTATATCAAGGTGATAATATTTTAAAAACTGCATCAATGTAAACGACATATTATTTTTTAGCAAAAAAAAACCACCAAAATGAATGGTGGTTTTTTTTGATTAACACAAATATTTACATAATCAAATGCAGCGTTGTGCCATCAATTTTTGCAACGCCTGAAATACCTGCATTCTTCAATGCATTTTCATTCAATAGTGCGCCATTAAACAACTCAACCCGTACGCGCGTTGCAGCAATAAACTCTTCTACTCGTACATTGGCTTTACCACCGAGCGCAGCGTAGCATTCTGGCTTGAGTAATTCAGATTTAACTGCCGGAATCACTTCAGCCTGAATTTCTTTTTCCACTCGCGCTTCGCTAGTCGTTGATTGCTGATTACCACGTAGTAACCAACCAATCGCAATACCAATCACTAAAGCAATAATATAAAGCATTGTAAATTCCTTTTAATCAACCAACTGCGACAAACGAGCGCGAACTTCGGCGGCAGTGCCGAGTTGCAAGACTTCTGCTGCCAGTTTTTCACAATCGGCCTTGTTCAAAGTACGTACTAAAGCTTTAATTGCAGGAATCGTTGGCACGCTGGCTGACAATTCATCGACACCTATACCTAGCAACAATGGAATAGCCATAGGGTCTGAGGCAATACCCCCACATACACCAACCCACTTACCGTGTGCATGTGCACCTTTTACGGTCATATTGATTAAATTGAGTACACCTGGATGCATTACATCGGCTTGCTTCGCCAATTTTGGATGACCGCGATCCATCGCTAAGGTGTATTGCGTCAAATCATTGGTACCGATCGAGAAGAAATCAACTTCACGCGCAAATTGCTCAGCCATCACTGCGGTGGCAGGAACTTCAACCATAATGCCGACTTGCACGTCTTGGGTAATACCAAGTGCTGCTTTCTCAAGCGCCACGATGCGTTTCACTTCGCGTACTTCTTCAAGGCTGGTAATCATTGGGAACATGATGGCCAATTTTGAATACGGTGCTGCACGCAATACGGCACGAACTTGAGTATGCAAGAGTTCTGGTTCTGCCAAGCAGAGACGAACACCACGAACGCCCAAGAATGGGTTTTCTTCAACTGGCATTGGCAAGTAAGCCAATGGTTTATCACCGCCCACATCCAAAGTACGCACGACGAAAGTACGATCATTACCGAGTGCTTTGGCGATATCGATATAAATTTGGCTTTGTTCTTCTTCAGTTGGCGCGTCGGTGCGCTCAAGGTACAAGAATTCACTACGCAACAAGCCCACGCCTTCACTACCGAGCTTAACACCCTGAACAGCTTCATCAAGGCCACCAATATTGGCGACGACTTCAACATGAATGCCATCTTTGGTTGTGGCTGGCTCAAATGCTGCGGCCAATTCGGCTTCGCGCTTGATCGCTTGCTTCGCTTGTTTTTCACGAATTTCAGTCACTTCAGCTTCTGAAGGATTTTTACGCAAAGTACCGCGAGTACCATCCAAAATCACTGGCATGCCATTGGTCAAAGCCAGTGCATCTTCATCAATACCGCAAATGGCTGGGATATTGAGTGATCGCGCCAAGATGGCCACGTGGCTGGTTGCGCCACCGCCGGTCGTACAAAACCCAAGGACGCGAGTACGGTCAAGGCTAGCGGTATCGGATGGCGTGAGATCTTCAGCAATCAAAATCGCGTTTTCAGGCACAACCATCGCAGCTTCTTCGATGCCAGCAATCAAGCGTAAAACACGCAAACCCACATCGCGAATATCATTGGCACGACCCGCCAAGACTTCATTTTTCAGCGCCGCCAATTTAGCCGAGTAGGTGCTATAAGCTTCTTTCCAAGCAAAACCAGCGCTCTTGCCGTTGGTGATGCCGGCAATCGCAATCGCCAACAAATCAGGATCTTCAAGCAACTCTTGATGAGCTGCAAAAATCTCTGCTTTGCTTTTATCGCTGATTTCAGATTTCAGATTTTCTAATTGCTGACGCGCATCTTTCAAGGCTTTGTCAAAACGGCGACGTTCAACTTCTGGCGTTTCACCCGCTTCTGCAACTTCGATATCAACTTGTTTAACTTGGAAAATCTGACCAACAGCCAAACCAGGCGAAGCAGAGACGCCAGTCAGCACGTTTGGATCTTCTGATTTTGGCTGTGCTTTGGTGATTTTAATGGTGTCCATCGGTTTTGGTTTCAACTTCGGCACTACGCCACCGACGTCTTCACCACAACCACTCAAAATGAGTGCCGTCAGTGTTTTAATTGCGCCTGAAGCATCAGGGCCAATTGCTCGCACACGGATTTCATCGCCGTTTTGGACTTCTAAGCCCATAATCGCTACAACTGATTTGGCGTTTGATTCTTGACCAGCACGAACCAATTTAACTTCAGATTTAAAGGTTTTTGCTGCATTGGCTAATACCGCAGCTGGGCGAGCATGCAAACCAGTTGGGTTTGGAATACGGATTGGATCTGAATAGGCTTCGCCTGATGCATCAGCTGTCGTTGAGTTTTGCACCACGCCTTCAGCCATGACCAAAGTTAACGCAGCATCTTTGCCACCTACAACTAAACCTTTAGCTGGCGTGTAACTGCTTACTTTTTCACCATTGGTAATCACCATCTGAGTAAGTAATGACAGCGCTTTACGGCCAACCGCATCCATATCAAATTCGATCAGTGCTTGGCCTGCATCGACGATATCGCCTTCTTTGACTTTCGCAGTAAAGCCTTGACCTTTAAGCATAACGGTATCAAGACCGATATGAATCAATACTTCCAAGCCATTGCTAGCCACCAAGCTAATCGCATGCTTGGCTGAGTGAATTTGCGTTACTTTGCCTGTCATTGGTGCAACAAGAATGTTGCTGGTTGGATCAATCGAAATCCCATCTCCAACCATTTTTTGAGCAAAAACAGGATCAGGTACGGCTTCTAACGGAACCATGACGCCCGAAAAAGGGGCTAATAATACAAACTGCGAAGCTGGATTTGTCGACATAACAACCTCTGTTGGTTTAATTCTTGATGACACAGATCGCATCATACGATCTGCATTTAAAATGGTTTATGCGTTCAGATGTTCATTAGTTTACCGCCTGCATCCCAGTGGCATACAGCGTACTATTTCTCTTTTTAGTAGTAAATTTTGCCAAGCATTAAACCACTTTTGTTTCCAATTTATATTTTGGCTTGCATTCTTATCGTTCTAACTTTTTCACATATTGTGTTTAATCAGTTTTCAAAGGCTCATTTACCTGACACGGTATTTCTTTACATTTATTAACAAACTACATGACTTTCAAGACATTTAGATGAACAGCAACATAAACAAATAGGGTGGCTGAGCCACCCTATTATTAAAGCGATTCGTTTAGTTCTCGCCACATCCTGATGCAATAATTGCTGTTACTGCCTTGATGGCTTCATTGGCATCTAAACCATCGGCTTTAATTTGAATCTGGTCACCTTTACTGACATCCAATCCCATCACAGACACAACTGATTTGGCATTTGCTTCGATGCCTTTATACACCAACTTAATATCGGCTTTGTATTGCTTGGCGACATTCACTAAATTTGCTGCAGGACGTGCATGTAAACCCGTCGCATTCACAATACTCACTGGGGAAGAAACAACTGCAGCCATAATGTAACCTCATTTTGATGAAATCAATTGGGATCAATGCAAAAAGCATAGAACATTCTTGTAATCTTAAACAAGGCACATGGCACTGTATGTCAGTAATTTCACTAGGCTTTGGATTAATTTGCGTTAAATCAAATAGGACGATAAAACGCAAGCTCAGTCGCCAATCCATCTAAGCACAAATCCCAGGGTTCACAAGGCAATGCGGACACACGTTGGCATTCAAACGCCAAACCAATCAGACGTGGTTTTTTCCAAGATTGGCGGTGGCGACGAAATGCAAACGTCGTATCGTAAAATCCGCCACCTTGACCCAACCGTGCCAGCGACTCGTCAAAACCGAGCAAAGGAACAAACACAGTATCCAGATCACGTGCTTGGCAATGTTCGATATTAAATGGTACCGGAATGTCGTACGCACCAACGTGCCAGACTGCGTGCTGATTCAATCGAACAAACTGCAGTTTTCGCCCTGATTCGGGCACAACCGGCAAATAAACCAAACAACCCCGCTGCAAAGCCAGAAATATCAAAGGCCAGGCAGAAAGCTCGCTACCAACTGGTACATACAAAGCAATTTTTTTGCCACGCCGAAGTTGCTGCAAAATTGATGAGTAGTGAGTCAACGCCCATGCTGCTGACTGTCTATCAGCAATTGATGTCGCCGCTCTATTTTGGCGTAGTTGACGGCGTAATTGAGATTTTTGAGTAATCACAGAAGAACGAGGGCTTCCCACAGTGCCGTTTCGGTTCGCATCTTGAACCCATGGTTCAAGTTGTTGCCGGTCAGATGCCATCAGGTGCATTCAACGAGGAACGCGCACAACAGGCGTCTAGATGACTGGCAAACATGCTATACAGCTTATCGGTTCAAAGATTTAGAACCGTCGCGAACACCGCAGGAAAGCTAATGGTTTCGACGCGTTAGAACAATTCAGTTTGTTCTTGTAAAACCGCATCGATTGTTGAGTTCATGTCATCGATTTTACGCTGAATACGGCCAATGTCAAAGCCGCCTTCAACTTTCGTACTTAAAAACTCGTGTGTCATATTGAGCGCCGTCATAATGGCAATTTTCTCAATACCGATTACCTTGCCAGCAGTGCGAATATCATGCATACGCGCATCGAGCAGTTCAACCGCTTGCAATAAGGTCGCTTCTTCATCTGCTGGGCAAGCCACCCGAAACTCACGGCCCATGATTGAAATATCGAGATGTTTAATCGTTTCGCTCATAGCACATCCTCAGGCAGCTTCGCCAAAATCGCCGCAACTTTCTCTTTAGTGCCTGCCAATTTATGAGTCAAATGCTGCTGTTCTTGCTGAGCAAGCAGTAAATCTTGGCGTAAAACACGATTTTCAGCGCGCAACTCACGGCAAAGCGCAGCAAGCTGCATCACTTTATCTTCCAAACCACTGAGTTCAACTTCCATAATTAGCGTCCTTAAGCGGCATCAAGGCTAAACCAGATCATTTCATTCAAAGCTAATTATTACGTAAAGCCATGAAAAAATCATATCTTTGATTAATTTGTAGATGTATTACCATGCAAGCTATGTATTTATTAGCCTACACAGCAATACTAGTCAATTAATCTTCATTATCCTCAACAACTTCCTCAACCATATCAACGCCATAGCTTAAATCAACACCGATAAAGTCATCTGGAACTTCCAAAGTCATCCGGCCAATCGCTTTACTACGGTAATCCGTGATAATCAAATCAGCGGTTTTTTGCTCGTCAATCACGCCGCCAGCCATTAAGGCACCGCGCTTGCGTCCAATCAAGTTAAACAACTCATCAACCGTACCATCCAGATTGCTGAGCTTGTAGCGTGCCATAAGCTCTTTGGGATAGCGTTCACGGAGTGTTTCGATCGCAAAATATGCGACAACCACTTCATCATAAGCATTCCGACCGATAGAACCGCCCAAAGCAAGGCGGAAACCCGATGGCTCGTGCGTTACCTTTGGCCACATCAAACCCGGTGTGTCGTACAAGATGACACCATCTAGCGTCTCAATCCGTTGCTGCGATTTAGTCACACCTGGCGTATCAGCCACTTTAGCGACTTTGCGTTTAGCCAAAGTGTTGAGCAAAGTCGATTTACCGACATTAGGAATCCCCAAAATCATCGCCCGCAGCGGTTTCTCAGCATCATTGCGGAACGGGGCTAATTTTTTACACAGCACAGCAATCTGGTTAATCGCAGCAGCTTTGTTATCTTCGCCCATCAACAACGCTTCAGTACCCGCTTGCTGACGGAAATAGTTCAACCACAACTGGCTTAGCTTCGGATCAGCAAGGTCAGTCTTGTTGATGATCTTTAAAGCAGGGCGTTGGCGATGCAAGCGCAACTTCTCGATCATTGGGTTACTACTCGACAGCGGCATCCGCGCATCCACGATCTCAATGACCATATCCACCTTGGCCATTGTCTCTGCCACTTTCTTTTGCGCCACATGCATATGACCCGGAAACCACTGAATCGCCATCGAACATCCCCCAGAAAACCCGCGATTATACAGCTTATTCACACAAGCCTATATAAATCAGTTACTTAAAATGTGGGGGAATTCGCAAGAAGTGTGGATAAGTATTACCCACAGCAAAGCTGTAAAACTCAACACATTTTATCCACAACAGCAGCAGGAGTTGTACCTGCCCATGTGGATAACTTAAGTTGTTGAAAAATATAAGTTTCTAGACTTACCCACAGAAATTTTGATCCTTATTACTACTACTATCTTTTACTTATCAATATATATATAAAAGCGTACTGAACAAAAATATCCAGATAGACGACAAAAAAACCATAAAAATGAACATTCGATCTATACAGACTAAAAGTATAAAAAAAATCCTACAAACATAATGTCTATAGGATTCATATTTTTAAAAATTCAATAGTTACTTAAAAAATTATTAAAAATCATAAAAAAGAGTTTGTTATCAAGTAAATTACTTCATAGACAGATAAGCTTTGACAGAATAATCATAAATAAATTTGTTAAACCGTGAATTAGTTCATCCAAGTACCAGTTCTAGCACCTGTATTATCTAGTGTTATATTTCCATCAGAAGCTTGTGATTTTCCTGTGATTGGCGTAGCTGTTATTGTAAATTGATTAGCAGTACTACAATCAGATGTAATCGTATAATATGTATTTGTAGAATTTGAAACACCGCATGTCGTACCTGATGATGTATATCTACCATTCGTAGTAAAAAAACGCTCAAGTGCTTGAGCTTGAGAAGTAATAGTTTGCTGAACATCAACTCGTCTTGTTTTTACAATATATTGTTGATAACTAGGTAAAGCAATACCAGCTAATATTCCAATAATTGCTACAACAATCATCATTTCAATCAAACTAAAACCATTTATAATTTTCATATTTATAACCTCACATTGGACAAACAAAAGCAGTTGTTTGTAACATCACAACTGCTCGAGCATCAATTCCTTGACCACGCCCCATAATACTATATGCTTTACATGACTCTTTACCTGCTGGACGCATAGAATCCGGTAATTGATTAATTAAAAATTTAGCTGTAGTTAATTGACCTGATCCTAAAGTTACATTATGTGAATTAGTATAGGTCCAAGTACTTGGCATCGCATTAACTGACGCAGCAACGCCTGTTACATTTGTATTTGTACAACCATCTAAACAAGAATCAGCATTTGATTGTAATAATGCACTTGCTTGCCGAAGAGCTTGTTCAGCAGCTTGATAAGCACGATTACGGTCCATGTAATTTCCAGCCATTTTTTCATTAACAATTGAATTTCTCATACTATTTACAACTAAAATGGTTACAGATATTAATAAAATTAATGAAATGATAAGAATAAATCCATCTTGATTTTTTTTCATATTAATACCTCCTAACTATTTTTTAATAATATTGTTGATCTAAAAGTACGATATAGCTTTTTATCTTCTTGTGAAGAAGCGATATCATTATTATTACAATCTTTAACAACTGCAGATTTTACAATTGAACTATCCGTTTTCTCACTTCTTAGTACTAAGCAAATTTTCACAGATGTTACTTGATCAGCTGTAACACCACCGGATAAACTGCTTACATAACTATCCGTAACGCAATCCCTTGGTTTTGTTGTATCTGGAGCTTCTGTACCACATCCATAAGTACCTTCTGTATTAGCAGGACCAGTATCAATACCATACTTAATTTTAAAATCGATTAGCTCAGTTCCATATCCTATTCCACTTGCACTTGGTGCTATCCAGTCTACTGTTCCACACTGCAATTTATTAGCCGATTTCGAAATTACTAGAGTAGTTGGATCAGCAGTTGCAACAGAACCATCACAAGCCATCTGATTAGCGCCATCAGTATTAAACTTAACTGATACAGATTCATTTGAAGTCACTGTAATACGATCTGTTGGCATTGCAACATTTGGATTTGGTCTAAATCCAGCCTGAGAGATTATTTTTTGCAACATAAAAATAGAATATCGTCCATCTTCAGAAACTCGATTTTGTATTGACTGTAAATTAGAGGTTTTTTTCGAATTTACATAAAGCTCAGATACAGCTAATAAAGCAATTAATGAAATTGCCATGGCAACCATAATTTCTATTAAAGTAAATCCATTATTATTTTTCATTATTCAATTACCGTTGAATAACTGGCTAACTTAGTATCGACTGATGAAGTCTTTGACCTATTGTCAAGCCAAGTTACAGTTAAATTATAACGAAAGAAACCAGTTGATTGGCCTGTAGCAGAAGTTAATGTGTAAGTTGCTTCAGGTAATTGTGAGCGTAAATACTGATTCCAATTACTCATTTCCGTATTAACTAAATAAGACTGAGTACCACTTGCCTGATTTGTACAAGAAACATTGTCAAGATTGCTCGTATCTTGAATACATAGTGAAAAATCAGGTGGTAATGGTGCAGGGGTATCAGCATCAGTACTAGCTAAAAAAGGGGTACGATTTGCACGGATTCGATCACTTAAATCAGATGATAAATCAGCAGCTATACTCCGATAATATGAGCTTTGATTTAGAATTACAGATCTAGCTTGCAGCGCAGCAAGACCCAATAATCCTAAACCTAATATCATTACTGATACCATCACTTCAATTAATGATATACCAAGCTGTTTATACATATAAAACCTCGTTAATATATTCAACTAGCTTAAGAGCAAATTGTAGAACTAATACTTTTACCTATATGGCCTGATAATGAAACGCTGATATCTTGTTGTTTTCTATCTTTTATGCAGGCTGCAAAATTAACGGCTGGCGATGCACTGCCGTTGGTTGAGCTAAAAGTTACTAGTGTAGGATCACCCGTTCCACTAGTGATACTGACATTTTTTTGTACAACCACTCTTTGTAAAACAGTGTTTGTTCCACTTTCAATTAAAATCCAACCTTTTGACCAATCTGCAGCGGTTGTAGAACAAGCTGTTGCTGTGTTTGCATTAGCAGCAGGGCAAAATTGAACATCTTTCTTTTGTTTGATAGCCTCCAATCTGGCATTTTTTAATGTTGTTATTAACAAATCACTTTGTGAAGATAATTTTGCATCTTTTAATAAATCCATCATATTAGGAACGGCAACAGAAGCCAGTATCCCAAGTATAGACACTGTAATCATCATCTCAACTAATGTCATGCCTGACTGATTTATTAACTTCTTTGATTGATTAAACATTATTTAATCTCCCGCCAAATAGTAGTTTCAACTTTTACACCTGATGATTTGCTTAATAGGCTTTCTTTATCGACGGTATCACTACCGATCGTGCCACCATAAAGTGTGCCTTTGCCTGTTGACGCTGGTTTTGGCATTGGTTTATAAATTTTGATCGCTGATTTCTTCTTTCCATCTGCATCTGTAATTAGTTTAGGATTTCCAGTATAAACAGCCATATAATTTGCCTCGCGCTGCGCAATCACTTTACCTATATCCAATGTAGAACCACTATTGTCAGTTGGCGTTACAATTTTATTTTCACTAGCAACATAAGTTAATTCAGTTGGAATACCTTCTTTTTCATAGCCACTAATAAATTCTGAACCACTTCCAAATGAAACTTTATCCGCATCAGTTGATCTACCATCCTTTTTGATGTCAATAAAGCTATAAGGCAGTTTAGTTTTTTTACTATTATTAGTTGTTACTGAACCTGTAAATGGATTTAAACCCATAATCCAACCTTTACCACCTGGAATACATTTCTCTGTAGTCTGTGGAATACCTGTACCAAATAGTATTTTGTCTTCAAATATCATTGGTGATGTAACAATACGCTCACTACTTACAGGAAAATTAATAAACCATCCTTTATTTTTGGTAGTGCTTGCTGTATTTGTTTCTGTTCTCAGATCCAGTGGACTGGTTGAAACTTTTCTATAATTTCCAATTCGGATATCCGTTCCACTAGATACTTCTTTAGTATCAATAATAGATTGTTGTTGCAAATCTGCTTCGACTATGGTTGTAGGTGAATCTTCCATTTTATCAAGAATAGTATAAAAAGATTGTTGGCTCAGATCGGGTCTATCACTGTCAGTTAGTAATTTTCCGGTTCCAAACATAACTAAATTACCAATTGGTGTACCGTCAGCCTTGTTCAGTTGCATCACTGCAGGCCGCATTACAATTGGTTTTGATATACCGGCATTATATATCGGCGTTGTTATTACTTTAAAATCAGATGGTTTATCGCTAGTTAAATCAAAGCGCCACATTTTTCCATTAATATCACCTGCATATACATAATCTAATACTCCATCTTGCCCAGCATCTACACCGGCAGGTGATGACAAACCAGCCCCCCCTACAACATCAATTTGCTTTATAAGAGCACCAGTATCTGCATTAATAATATAGAGGGATGAGGTATTCGCTAATTGTGTCGTTGCCCCTTTAACCCAATTATTTTCATAACCATTGGTTAAAATAACCGCAGGCGTTACTGTATCTGCGGCAGTACGAACGTTATAAATTATTGGAGTACCAAACGCAAAACCCATTGTGTTTGTATTTTGGTCTGTCCATTCCCATTTAATAGTGTTACTTACATTAGAGAAATTTGATTCTTGCGTTGCATCTATCGCGTAATAGCCTTCACCACCTTGTGCTAATCCACCAACTAAGATTGTTTTCCAGTTACTACCTATTTTTATATCTGCTTGGCGCATACTGCCATTGACGTGAAATTCGTGTGGCGTGCCACCACTCATACCATAATCTGGTGACGTTAATGCTTTTAGATTTGAATAGACAGGTGAAGGTATATAGCCCATTAGCTCTGTCATATTGCTAATGCTAAAAGCATGCAACATACCATCATTAGCACCAATAAAAACAATATTTCTATTTGCATTATTTGTAGAAAATGTTGCGTAGCCTGAGTCTAAGCTTTGGCCAATTGGCTTTGAAACAACAACGGGTTGGCTATCAATAATATCTCCTAATAGACCATTTGCTCTTGCTCTATATCCGGATATATTTTGTCCACGAATAAAATTTATTACATTTGTTCTTTCAGCAGCAGTACTTCCTAAAAAATTAGACTGTGCCGTAGTCATTGTCGATAGATTACTGCTATTAAAAATAAAACTAGTTGTAGTTGATCCGGTAACTTTGGATGTATAAATTTTTCTATCTGCTGCAACTGGTATAACTGCTTTAGCGTTTGGGGTGCATTGTGATATCGCTGGATTAAAATTGCCTGCTGAATCTAAATTGAAACAGCGTAATTCACCATACCATCCTTGTGGATTAAATACAGGTTGAAATACTTTATTTCCAGAGCTGACAATATCAGTTTGTGTAGCAACGCCACCTGCATTTGAAACAGATGCAACAATATCATTGACAGCATTATTTAAGTTAGTAGTTAATTCAGCCTCATTATTTGCATTATAATATTTACCTCCACCAACTTTAGCTGCGGCTGGTAAAACTTGGTTGTTTACTGAAAAACCAACTGTGTATGTTTGTAAATTTTGTTTTTTAAATTTTGCATCATCCCATGATTTACCATCAAGGTCATTTAAATCACCAGTTTTAGATATTTTCATATCCATTTCATTGGCATATTTTGCTACGTCACGTATTGAGCGAAAATAATTTAAATTATTCTTACCGTCTTGACTGAATGTACTTGTAAATCCTGGTTTAGTAGTAAATCCTTCTAAGCTTTCTGGGCAATCTGGACTTGAAATTGCCTTACATACATTAAAAATTTTCGAAATAGGATTATTTGATGTATCGTAAGTCGTATATGGAATAGGTGATAATGTAGCTTTCCCATTTAAGCTTGATCCCGGTAGTTCATCATCTTGCGTTGAATCACCATCAGTTACAATAATTGCGAAGTTTTTTTGACAGCGGTATTGAATTGGACTGGTATATACACCGCTAGTAATCCCTGATGTTTTCCCATATAACGAGGATTTACCTTGGAAATATTGAGTTATTTCCAGCATTGCTTCACCTAATGGTGTGTAAGTTTCTGGTGATAATGCAGAAATTTTATCTGTAATTTTTTTTAAATTAGTATCTGTATTTCTTTCGTTGATATTTTCAATTAATATACCTGATTTATCGATGCTATTGCCATCAAAAGTAAATAATCCCCAGCGCAAATTTCTATTTTTTTTGATTAGATTATTTGACACATTAATTGCCGTGGTCATTTTTCTTCTGCCATCGGATGCATTATCTCTCATACTCCCAGAGTTATCGATGAACAAAAGTACATTGGGCGTTACCGATGTAGACAAAGTCGGTGGCAAGGCTGGGTATGGTCCAACTGCCAATAAAAAGTGACTCTGGGTTGCAAGTGCCAAGCCAATCGTGACATAAATTGGTTTTACTTTGAATTGGCTGCTCATCATATTTCTCCTTATAGGTCTTACAGTCTCTTTACTTATTAATATTATAATATACTAATATGTTTATATTTACATTGACTGATGATAGGTGGTTTTTAGCCGATGAGTGAATAACTAAAATCCCTTATAAATCAGTTGACTATATATGTGTAAATGTGAAAAAACTCACTTTTTATGAATATAGACTCACGCTGAATTTTTAGCTTGTCGGGGAGATAACAGGTTATTTTTACTTGCTCAGTGGTCAAGTGATTGATTTATTAAGCTTATGGGTATGCGTTTTTTTTGATTGGTGGCAATATGCGTTTCACTCATAGTTTTATGATATTTGGTATGAAACCTAACTATTCTTTATCTCAAATTTTGACCTTGTCGTTGCTGGTTGGCCTGCTCGCCCACCAATCTGGCGCGGGTACGCATCGCACATCGCTGATTATTCAGCGTACGGCCAAAGCACTTGGCGCTGCGCGGGTGGAGGTGATTATTTCCTCGACTAATATCGGTGCAACGATTGAGTGGGGCGATCAGCGCGAGACAGGCTTTCGCAAAGCGCCGCATATGGGCGCTAACTTTGCTTTGCTCACGTCGCTGAATCAGTGGCTGGTCGATTTAGAGCAAGGTGATGCAGATCCTGCACATGCACAGCAAGCACTCGATGAGATCGCCAAGCGCCCGATTCATTATCCGCGCTGGCTGATTACCGCTTTGGTCGGTTTATCGTGTGGCGGCTTTGCGGCGTTGTTTGGCGGTGATATAGCTGCGATTTTGATTACGACTTTTGGCGCGACATTGGGGATGGCGGTGCGCTTTTATTTGGTTTTGCGCCATTTCAAACCTTCGGTCTTTGCGACTGCGGCGAGTTTTGTCGCATTACTGTCTGTTGGGCTACTACGTCATCTGACTGATACACCAGAAGCGGCTTTGGCGGCATCGGTCTTATTTTTGATCCCTGGCGTGCCACTGATTAATGGCGCTGCTGATTTACTCAATGCTAATTATCTAAATGGTATGGTCCGCTTTGCGATGAGTGCAGTGATTATTTTTGGTATTGCGGTCGGTGTGAGTTTGGCGCTGCGGATTTTGGGGATTTAAATGAACGACTGGTTGCTAGAAATTTGGGCTGCACCAGCGGCTTTGGGATTTGCACTTTTATTTAATGTGCCGCCACGGGCATTGTGGATGTGTGGTGCGTTGGCAATTTTGGGGCATTCCGCGCGCAAGCTGGTGATGACGATGCATGGCGACATTGTATTAGGTACTTTAGTCGCTGCGATTTTGATTGGTTTGATTGCTGAATGGTGGTCGACACGCCGCAATGAACCTGCAATTATCTATGCTATTAGTGCTGCGATTCCGATGGTACCGGGTACTTATATGTATAAAGCAGTACAGGCTTTGCTGGGTCTTGCGACTTTGCCTGCTAGTGATAACGGTCAAGCTTTATTGGTCGCGGCAGGCGTGAGTGGTGTGAAAGCAGGAATGATTGTGTTGGCGCTGGCGTTTGGTATTGCTGCGCCTTTATTGCTGTTGCCGAAGAGGAATTGAAAAATGCGAAAGATTGCCGCTATTGTTCTATTTTGCTTGGCTTTGCCAGCAGCTGCTACGGGCTTACGCTGTGGGCAGTCTTTGCTGGAGTTGGGTGATTCAATGACTAAAGTTGAGAATAGTTGTGGTGCGCCGACTGAAAAAAATGAATATAGCGCGCCTTATTACTACACCGACAATTGGGGCAATCGTCGCTATGGCGGTGAGCAGGTGTTTACCGAGTGGGTTTATAACTTTGGTCCGCAACGCTTTATGATGAAGGTGAAGTTTATTGGTGGTTCGATTGCGAATATCACTGAGCTCGGTTACGGTAATTGAGGTATTGAGCTGTAGATATTATTAAATATAGCCTACAGCTCAATACCTAATGATATAGCTTTACTTTGCGCAGTTAGCGCAAAACTGTTTCAAAATTCCAAGGCTGTATTGCGCGGCGACTTCATGGATAAATTGCTTGAAATCCAGATGTGCATGTTCATCGGCTTCATCAGA
Organism: uncultured Deefgea sp.; assembly: GCA_963508915.1. Taxonomy (GTDB): domain Bacteria; phylum Pseudomonadota; class Gammaproteobacteria; order Burkholderiales; family Chitinibacteraceae; genus Deefgea. Next base: position 42,763 of record CAUOZE010000008.1, on the reverse strand, counting down.
AATTGTTCGCATAATCGCGAATGGGATCTCAAAATCATCACATACTTGTGCAATCGCGGCACCTTCCATTTCAACGGCCATCAAGTCTGGCAATTCTTGTTTTAGTTTCGCAAGTACTTGTAAATCTTGAATAAATTGATCACCACTGGCGATTAAGCCGGTCACAATTTGCACTTTATCCAAGCTAAATTGTTCGCGTGAAGCGGCACTGATATGGTTGTCCATATCGTGATGTAAAAAGTGCTGCGCAGCGCGATTGAGTTGTTGGCTCAATTGGGTCGAGCTTGCAAAGCGACTTTTGCCAGTGCGTGGGATTTCAAATTTTTGGAAAACAGGAGATGCGTTCATATCGTGTTGAATCAATGCATCGGCAATCACGATATCGCCAACTCTAAGACTACTATCCGCGCCACCCGCGACGCCACTGAGCACAATTTCAGTCACGCCAAAATGTTGGATCAAACTGGTTACGGTGCTGGCCGCTGCGACTTTGCCGATGCCGGATAAAACACACACACAAGGCACGCCCCAGAGCGTACCGCTTCGATACTCACGTTTACCGATTTGATGAATTTGTACATCTTGCAAATGCTCGGTTAAACCTTGCTGCTCTTCGGCCATGGCAAATACGAGGCCAAGGCGTTTTTGTTGAGTTGTCATTTCTTTCTCAGCGATGATTGAAAAAAGGCAGAATGAGCTGCCGATTTTGAAAATAGCTTACTTTGCGTAGCGCGTTGGATCGCTCATATTGGCGGCGGAAAAACCGGCGGCGCGTAGACGACAAGCATCGCAAACGCCGCAAGCTTCACCCGCATCGTTGGCTTGATAGCAGGTGACAGTCAGGCTGTAATCCACGCCAAGTTTAATGCCTTCGGCGACGATTTCGGCCTTGGTCAATCGTATCAAAGGTGTATGGATATTGAGCGATGAGCCTTCAACGCCAACTTTGGTCGCTAAACGCGCCATCGCTTGGAATGCAGAAATATATTCAGGGCGACAATCGGGGTAGCCCGAATAATCTACTGCGTTCACACCAATAAAAATATCATCGGCTTTGAGCACTTCAGACCATGCCAAGGCAAATGACAGCAACACGGTATTGCGCGCTGGCACATAGGTCACTGGAATTTCGTTTTCATTCTCGACACCATCGACTGGCACGGCGATATTGGCATCAGTCAATGCTGAGCCGCCGAAGCCAGCGAGATCAATTTTGATAATGCGATGTTCAATCGCGCCTAGCGCTTTAGCGACACGACCAGCGGCTTGTAATTCAGCATTATGGCGTTGGCCATAATCAAACGACAGCGCATAGCAATCAAAACCTTTGGCTTTGGCCATTGCAAGGCAAGTGGCTGAGTCGAGTCCACCTGATAATAAAATGACGGCTTTTTTATTCATTTTCACTTCTCTTTTTAGCTAGCGTTGGTTGGTGTTGCGTAAATTGGCGAGCACTTGTTCAGCCAAATCATGATACAAATTTGTTTTAAAAATACGGCCAACGCTGGCGGAAATCATCGCTGCGGCCATGATGGAAATCACCATATCGTGGCCATCGGTCATTTCCATCAGAATAATCGCCGAGGTCAGCGGCGCGCGTGTAATCGCGGCCAGCGCGGCGACCATCCCAATTGCAATCAGCTTTATTTTGAGTTCGGGATCAAATAGCGGCACAAACCAACTGCCTATCCCCGCGCCCAAACTTAAGGATGGTGCAAAAATCCCGCCCGGTAAACCCGTTAAAAATGTGCCCAATTGACCGATGAATTTCAGTGGCAAAAAGTACCATGCTAATTCAGCGTGTCCAGCGATGACTTCGCTGGTTATCTCGGCACCACTGCCATAAATCGGTGCAAATAGGCCACAAACTGCAATCAATAGCCCAATGCTGGCAATAAAATAATAAGGATGGTATTGCCTAAAAACCTTTATTTTAAAAGGCATCCAAGTCGATACATTCACACAAAGCCAAGAAAAAGCCCCGCCAATCAAGCCCGCCGCTACCGCAATTAATACTAAGGGGATCAAGATAGAATAACTAAATGGCGGCACATGTATTTTGCCAAAATAGATGTAGTTACCTTGTAAAGCTAAGGAAACCAAACCCGCCAAAATCACCGCGCCGAGCAATTTACCTGAGGTTTTTTCTTCCACTGAGCGGGCGAGTTCTTCAAAAGCAAACACAATCCCTGCCAGCGGCGTATTAAATGCTGCCGCAATCCCTGCTGCGCCACCCGCCAAAATCAATTGTCGCCGGAACACAGGATCATCAATCGGCAATAATTTGCGGCAAGCAAACATAATGCTCGCGCCGATTTGCACCGTTGGGCCTTCCCGACCCAGTACAAAGCCACTGCCTAAGCCCAGCACAATCGCAATAAATTTCGCTACGGCGATACGCGGCGACAGAATTCGTGCAATTTGTTCTGGCTTATCATTGAGCTGGAGTGCGGCTTGAACCTGAGGAATCCCGCTACCTTGTGCGCCTGCGCCAATGTGCTGCATCAGCCAGTGAATACCCATGCCACCCAATGGCAAAGACAATAAAGGCCACCACCACCATTTTGCTTGTAATGCGCTAAAACCCGCAAATGCCCACTCTGCCGCGGTCGCCAATAAAAAAGCCACCAAACCGACCAAGGCAGCACCTAACCAAAGCGCCAAAGTGGTTCGGCTACGCATGGGTAAATGCTTGATCTTGATGAGTAAACGCTTAATAAGCATTAAATATCCTAGGTATATTTAGCTGCGCATTACATATAAATAGCTTGGTGTTTATACCCCAGGTTTTTCACCCCAGAGTATTTTATGCAGCTGCACTTGCACGCGAACCGGTAGTTTGTCGGCAATGACCCACTCAGCCAAATCGACTGGTTTCAGTGTTTCCCAAACTGGCGAGAAAATCACTGGTGCGCGCTCATTGAGTTTTTCAGCAATGACTTTATCGCGCGCCCATTCGTAGTCGCTGCGATCAACCAGCACAAATTTGATTTCATCACCTGCGGTAACCGCATCGACATTGGGCCAATGCATATTGTGCATTTCGCCCGAGCCCGGTGTTTTGATGTCTAAAATTCGCGAAACGCGCGGATCGACACAATCAATTGGCTGGCCGCCGCCAGTTTCGACACTGACATCAAAGCCTTCGTCGCATAGGTGTTTAAATAGTAAATGAACTGGTTTTTGCGCTAATGGCTCGCCACCGGTCACACAGACAGTATTGCAAGAAAATGAGCGGATTTGCTGCATGATGGCGTCAATTGACTGCGTTTTGCCGCCAGTAAATGCATAGGCGCTGTCGCAATAGCCACAGCGCATCGGACAGCCCGTCAAGCGAACAAACACGGTGGGCAGACCCATCCGGCTGGTTTCGCCTTGGAGCGAATGGAATATTTCGGTAATTCGTAACTCTTCACGCATTGAAGCTCCTAACCGGATAACAGTCCGGGGGAATAAAAAAACGGCATCGAAATTCGATGCCGTTGCCCATTTTATACCGATTTAATATTTAGGGCTGTTAACAATTTCCCTAAACCATTAACCCAATTAGTTGGGCGCCATCAAAGCTTTTTTGGCTTTGCCAGCGGCATCGGATTGTGGGTATTGCTCGATAATTGTAATCAAGTAATTGCGTGAGGTTTTTTTATCGCCCGTCGCGGCAGCAACCGATGCTAAACCGAGTAATGAATCAGGCGCTTTGGGATCGTTAGGTGCGTTTTCTACGACGTTTTTAAAAGCTGAAGTCGCTGATTTGTAGTCTTTACTAAATGCATAACTGGTACCTAGCCAATATTGCGCAGCGGGGAGTTTGTCGCTTTTCGGGTAGTCAACGGCGAATTTATTCAGCGCGGCGCTGCCGTCTTTGAATTTTTTCGCTTGCACCAAGGCGACTGCACTATCAAAGCTGTCTTGTTCGCTCAACTGCACCGCAGCTTTTGTTTCTGCTTTGACTTGTTCGATGGCACGTAAACGCGTATCTAAATCGACGTATAAATCCTTTTGGCGTTTAACGGCTTCATCCAGATTAAATTGCAGCATTTCATTTTGGCCATTGAGTTTGGCCAAAGTGTCTTTTTGCGATTCGATTTGGCGTACCAAATTGATAATCTGTTTATTGCCCGCTTCGAGCTGCTCGATACGCTGTTGATTTTGTTCTTGCAGCATTTGCACTTTGGCGGTCAGGTCGGCCACTTGTTTACGAGCCACATCATCGTCGAACAAACCCGCTTGGGATTGTGCGCTCCAAGCCACCAATGCGAAGGCGATGAGACTTTTTTTAAAGTGTTCCATAGGTTTGTCCATTGATCTGAAATACACAAACCCCGACCAGCGGGGTTTGTCGTTGATGGCGCTTAGCTTATTCGAGCCAGCGACGGCATGGCAAGTGTTTCAAGTGTTTACTTGCTTTGTTCGCCTGGGTAAACGATATCGGTACGACGATTGCGTTCCCATGCTTCATCCGTGTCGCCATTTTCAAGCGGACGCTCTTCACCAAAGCTCACCGCTTCGATTTGGTTTTCTGGTACACCCAAGGCTTTCAACATCGCAAATACGGCTTCGGCACGTTTTTGACCCAGTGCCAAATTGTATTCAGCAGTACCGCGATTATCGGTATTGCCTTGCAAGATGATCTTCACGTCTTTGTGAGTCAGCAAGAATTTAGCGTGCGCTTGCACCATTTCGTTAAAGTCTGGACGCACAACGAATGAGTCAAAATCAAAATACACGCGGCGTTGTGACAACACATTGTTCGGGTCGGTCAATTCTGGATACATCGATTTGCCGCTGGTTTTGCTAGTATCAACGGTTTTGATTTCGCTGCCAGTTGTGCCGCTAGTATTAGTTTGCTGACCTGCATTTGGATCTTTGATCGGTGCAGGTGGTGTGCTTGAGCACGCGGCCAATAGGGCGGTCATGGCGATACTGAGGGCGATTTTTTTCATGTATTACTCCAATTTAAAAATAATAAATATCAGATTACGAGTGGAATTCACCGATCTACTTAGCGCAGCATCGGGCCCCAGGTCGGTTGGCGAACTTCACCGTTTTGTGATTTCAAGCGTTGTTTTACTTTGCCATCACTAGAAACAATCGCCAAAGTGCCACGGCGGCCGACGTCGGTTTCATACAAAATCATCGCGCTATTCGGGGCAAACGACGGGGAGTCATCCATATTGGTTGACGTGAGCGTTGTACTGCGGCGCGTGGCCAAATCCATCACGGCAACGCGATAGCCATTATCACGCGTGATATAGGTCATCGATTTGCCATCGGGGGAGATTTTTGCGCTGGCATTGTAGCCACCTGCAAAAGTGATCCGTTCTGCATTGCCGCCGTTGATTGAAGCTCGATAAATTTGTGGGCTGCCACCTCGATCCGACGTAAAGATGATGCTTTGACCATCGGCAGTGAAACTTGGTTCCGTGTTAATTTCACCACCTTGGCTGATACGACGCGGGCTTGAACCATCGACATTCACAATATAAATCTGACTGCCGCCGTCTTTACTCAAAACCACAGCAAGTTGACGACCATTGGGTGACCATGCCGGTGACGAATTGCTGCCTTTGAAATTAGCGGCTTGCCAGCGTTTGCCTGATGCTAGTTCGTGAATGTACACCACAGGTTTTTCTAGCTCGAACGATACATAAGCGAGTTTGCCCCCATCGGGTGACCAGCGTGGCGACATAATCGGCATTCTAGATTTCAACACAGTTTGTGCGCCATAACCATCTGCATCTGCAACTTGCAATTCGTAGGCTTTACCCGTTTTGAGGATATAAGCAATTCGCGATGCAAATGCGCCTGACTTACCGGTGATTTTTTCATAAATCATGTCGGCGATTTGATGGCTCATTCGGCGTAATTGCGCTGGATTGCCGCGTTTTTCGAAGGCAATCAGCTCTTGTTTGGTCGCAACATCAATCAGCCAAAACTTAACAACTGCTTGACCGCCTTCATTGAAAATTTGGCCGATCACTGCATATTGTGCGCCACTGGCTTGCAGCGCAGCCAAATTCAATGTGGCAGGGGTATAGGCATGTAGGCTACGATCAGTAATGCTGATCACCTTAAACGCCCCACTGGTATTCAAATCGCTGCCAATCACTGGCGTGACAGCTTGTTTGTCGATATTTTCATTTTGAAATGGAATAATCGCGATAGGGTATTGCTGGCTACCAACGCCAACGATTTCAATGGTCATGTCTGCTTGTGCCACACTGCTGGCGAGTAAAATCAAGAGTGCGAAATGGCGTAAAACACGTTTGAATAACACAAAAATCTCCATTTACGTAGGTCTGCGTAGGAGCGGGCTAGCCCGCGAAGGTTTTGTGCTCTGGTGAGCTTTCGCGGGCAAGCCCGCTCCTACGAGAGAAATTATTCTTCAGGTCTGAACGCAAGTTCAATTTCCCGAACATCATTAAAAGTTAAACCATTTGGTGGTTTTGGAAACGGTGCAAAACGTTTAATAGCGCTATATACCGCATCATCCCATTTCGGGTCGCTACTTGGTGTCTTTTTCACAATGTCTCTAATTTCACCACTAGGCAGCAAGAAAATTGTATAGACCACCCGAGGTTTTTGGCCTGTTTTCGTGTAATTTATTTTGAGTTTAATGTCTTCGCCTACTGCCGTTTTGTACCCCTCAGCGAGTCCATTTCCCTTCCCCTTACCAGCGCCGCCCGTTGCACCCAGCGTATCACCCGTGCCACCTACGTTGCCGCCGACTTTAGCGTTGGGGCTTGGTTTTTCACCTTTGCTTGTTCCAAGTAAATCAAATGGATCATCTACTGGCTGTTGTGCTTTTGTGATTGTCTTTTTAGGTTGCTGGGTTGCTTTAGGTGCCACAGTTGGTTTTGCGCTTGGCGCAGCCGTTGGTTTAGCTGTCGGTGCTAAGGTTGGTTTTGCCGTTGGCGCAACTGTCGGTTTTATGGTTGGCTTAGCCGTTGGCACTGTTGTGGCTTTTACTTTCTCAGTGACGATGTCTGGCGCTTTGACCGGAACTGGAATGGGTTCAGGCTTAGTCTCTCGTACTTTAACGGGCTTGGGCTGTTCGATCTGTTCGCTAGCGACCGGAGCAGGCGGTGGCGCACCCCAAAGCTCAACCACAACGGGTTCAGGCTGCTTGGTTTTCCACTGCACTGAGAATAGCAAAAATCCTGCCAATAGCGCATGCATGCCGATGGCCAGTACAAAGGCTAATCCGCGCTGTTCGTCAGGATAATTTGAGCGATTTGGATTCATTACTTCTGATAAACCTGTAGACCCACGCGTGGGATTTCGGCGATTCGCAGCGCGTCGGTGGTTTGCATGACGATTTCATAGCGCACATTTTTGTCGGCAGCAATGACGACAGGGCGCTCGGTGCCCGCCGCTGCGTCGACTTTTTCTTTGATCGCAGCAGCCAGCGATTTGGCATCAGTAAATGGTGTGCTGTCTTTGCCATCTTTGAGCAATAAAGCGCCATCTTTACTGATTTCAACCGTCATTGGATTGCCCGTGACTTGCTGGCTAGATTTGCCAGCGGAAGGCAACTCCACCAAACCCGATGGCATGCCGGGCGCGGCGACCATAAAGATCACCAGTAGCACCAGCATCACATCGACGTAGGGCACAACATTGATTTCGTTTTTAACGCGGCGAGGGCGACGAGCCATGGTTCGCTCCCTTATTTGCCGATTTGGCGTTGCAAGATATTCGAAAATTCTTCGATAAAGGTATCAAAACGACCCGCCAAACGATCGACATCATGCGCAAAACGGTTGTACGCCACAACAGCTGGAATTGCGGCAAACAGACCAATCGCTGTGGCAACGAGCGCTTCGGCAATATGCGGCGCAACGGTGGCGAGTGTCGCTTGGCCAACATTACCGAGGCCTTTGAACGCGTACATAATGCCCCAGACCGTACCAAACAAACCAATGTAGGGGCTGACGGAGCCGACTGAAGCTAAGAAAGACGTGTGTTTATCCAGATGATCGAGTTCACGCTGGCAAGATGCACGCATCGCACGGCGCGAGCCTTCCATCACGTCAGACAATTCCATGCCTGATTTTTGGCGCAGTTTTAAAAACTCGCTGAAACCCGCCATATAGATTTTTTCCATGCCAATCGCGTTGCGGCTGTGCCTCACGTGCTCGTAGAGGCCATTCAAATCCGAGCCACCCCAAAAGCGATCTTCAAATTCATCAGTGTGTTTTTTTGCGGTGCTGATGGTGAAATGCTTACTAAAAATATGCCACCACGACATAAACGACAGTGCCAGTAATAACACCATCACCATTTGCACGACGATACTGGCTTGTAATACCAAGCTAATAATCGACATATCTTCAACAGGTTGCATGAATCTAGGCTCCAAATGGGCTGTTTATGTAGCAAGACAAAACTTCTACGCTGGTGTGATTACGCTTTGCGTGAGCAGTCGTGTTTCGTTACTGATTTTGAATAGAAATTGGGTTTCGAGCAAAAAAACACTGAAAAGTTTAGTGATTCTGCCTAAATTTTTCACATGATAATAGCGTAATTGTGATTAATTACGGCAATTAGACGAGAAAACGCAAAAATGACGTGTGGATAAAGCGGGAAGGGAGAATTGTGCAGGAGAATCGGTACCAAAGATCGGAAATCGCAGCGCTTGGGATTTCCAATCTTTGCGGTCGGCGGGGATTTAGTCGGTTTTTGGTGGATTTAGGCCGAAATGTTGGTAAGCACTCAGTGTCGCCATGCGACCGCGTGGAGTGCGTTGCAAATAACCTTGCTGGATTAAGTACGGTTCGATCACTTCTTCAATCGTATCGGACGATTCGCCAATCGCTGCGGCGACATTATCAAGGCCGACTGGGCCACCGGCGAATTTATCTAAAATCGCGCGCAATACTTTTCTATCCATCACATCTAATCCAGCGTGATCGACGTCGAGCATTTGTAATGCGGCGTCGGCAATCGCTTGCGTGACGATGCCATCGTGGCGCACTTCGGCAAAATCGCGTACGCGGCGCAACAAACGATTCGCAATCCGTGGTGTGCCGCGCGAACGGCGCGCCACTTCAAAAGCGCCTTCGCCTTCCATTTCGACATTCATTAATTTGGCCGAGCGCGTCACGATGCGGGTGAGCTCTTCGGCGGTATAAAACTCCAAACGCGCCACAATGCCAAAACGATCACGCAGCGGATTGGTCAACATCCCCGCGCGCGTGGTTGCGCCGATTAAGGTAAATGGCGGCAGGTCGAGTTTGACCGAGCGTGCCGCGGGGCCTTCGCCAATCATAATATCGAGCTGAAAGTCTTCCAGTGCCGGATACAAAATTTCTTCAACTACTGGAGAAAGTCGGTGAATTTCGTCGATAAATAGCACATCGTGTGGTTCTAAATTGGTGAGCAGCGCTGCCAAATCGCCAGCGCGTTCCAAAACCGGCCCCGAGGTTTGCCGCAGATTGACGCCCAACTCACGCGAAATAATGTGCGCCAAGGTGGTTTTGCCTAATCCCGGTGGGCCAAACAGCAGTACATGGTCTAAAGATTCGCCTCGCCGCTTGGCGGCTTCGATAAAAATCTCCAACTGCCCGCGCGCTTTCATTTGTCCGACGTATTCGTCGAGCAATTTAGGCCGCAACGCTTTTTCTTGCGCGTCTTCGGTTTTCGACTGCGCGGTGATGATGCGATCAGGCGGCGGGGCAGAAAAAAGCGAGTCAGTTTCGATCATGGTGTGCTTTTGGTGATGTATATGAATGCAGGTATTAAAAATAAAGTCTTGTAGGTCAATACCTATAACGATTGCGAACTGTTGAAATTTAACTTTGGTAAAGGCTGCGTCGCTTCATATTGAAGCAGCAACTTTCTATTCATCATGGTAGCGCTGATGCCGCGCGGCACTTACTTTTCTTGAACGGCCAAGAAAAGTAAGCAAAAGAAAGCCGCCCTGTATCCACGTCCGACTTCGTCGGATTCCCTCGCTGCGGACAATCGGCAAGGCGGTGGGCTTTAACAAAACAGAGCCCGCCGAAAGCCCCTTGCCGCTTGTTCCTCGCTCGGCTTGATACAAGGGATTTCGTGCAGCCCAACGAGCGCCGCACAGCATTAAAACAAAACAGTAATTTTGTAGGGCGATGTACAAATTTGGCGTTGATATTATGCCGCAATCGTCAGGTTGAGACTTTTAAAATCCCTCAATATCAAGCCGACGTAGTCGGTGCAGATATAGGGTCGCTTTTCTTTGCTTACTTTCTTTGGCGAAGCAAAGAAAGTAAGTCCCCGTCGCGGATGGCGACTGTAAATACCCTGCCGAAGGCACTTAAAACAAGTAAAACTCCATCAGCAACTCAACCTTTCGCCAGGGCCTTCAGCGCCATCCGAATCCCCGTCGACACATCGGCATCGAGCGGCAGTGTTTTCATCGCCATCTTCGCTTCGCGCTCGTTGTAGCCAAGTGCCAGCAAGGCATTGAGAATATCACTTCGATCGTCGGGCGTGGTGGCAAATGGCAGACCGCCTGGGGTACTGGTTAGGCTGCTGGTGGCGAGTTTGCCACGGAGTTCGAGCACCAAACGCTCGGCGGTTTTTTTGCCGATGCCAGGTACAGTCGAGAGGCGTTGGATGTCTTCTGCAGTGACGGCGCTCGCCAGTTCATCGGCGCTCATGCCCGATAGAATCGCCAATGCAATTTTTGCGCCGATGCCAGAGACTTTAATCAGGGTACGAAAACTATTGCGCTCGTCTTTGCTGGCAAAACCATAGAGTAGTTGCGCGTCTTCGCGTACGACCAAGTGCGTGAACAGCGTGGTTTTTTCGCCCAGATGCGGCAATACATAAAATGTGCTCATCGGCACATCGATTTCATAACCGACGCCGTTGACGTCGAGCACGATGTGCGGCGGCTGTTTTTCAATCATCAAGCCAGTGAGACGTCCAATCATGTGCGCAATTCCTCTTTAGACTCGCAAAGGTGTTATTGCATTGTTGCCTTGCGATAAAACTTTTGTACGAGTGGGTTAATTGCATGCAATTGTAGCCGCATTTTTGGACGTTCGTTCACTTTGCTGCCGTCAAAGTGCAAATTTGCGCTTTATTCTGATCAACGCAACTGATATTTGGCATAAAGAATGGCAAATCCGGCAACGATAATCATCGCCGCGCTGTACGCTGCCAGTACATCGCTAAAGTGATGTACGCCCAAGCCCACTCGCGCCAAACCGCAGATCAGCGCAATCGCAAATGCGATGGCATAAAATTTCCGTGCTTTAGTGGGTTGGCTTTGTGAAAAAATTAGCGCCAAGATAAACGGCAAGGCCCAAGCGACCATCGAATGGCCGCTGGGAAATGAGGGGCTATTGGCATGGGCGAGGTGCTCTAGCTCGGGCCGTGGGCGCAGTACGCTGTATTTGATAACACCCGCCAAACTCCAACTGGCAATAACCGCGATGGGTAAACCATAGGCAGCAGTTCGGTCACGCGACCAAAACCAAAGGCTAAAGCACAGCGCAATCAATAAAGAGCCGGGAAAACTCGCCAGCAATGCCAGTACTCGACTCAAAGCAATCCAGATGGGATGCGCGTTATACAGCGCATGGCTCATGCCTTGGTCGATGGCATTCAGAAAAGGGGTATCAATCGCGGCGGTGAGCGCCAGCAAGGCAATCAGCCCAGAAAATGCCAACCACTTAAGGCGGCGTAGCGTATCGGGCTCGATGGCGCTACTGCGTAAACTAAAATTCCGCATCAGACGATATTCCAAATCAATGAGCTGCGGATTCTAGCGAAGCGCGATAGCGTGGTCAGGGTAATAAGTCACAGCGACTAAAACCAAGCACCACCATGCGCGCCAATCACACCACCGGCGACGGAAATCAGGCTGAGCGTGAGTAGCACGTAATGCAAACGCTGAAGTAAAATCATCGTACCTGCGGGGTCGATTTGAGCTTTGCGATGCAGAGCCCGATGTATCAGCCAAGGCTCTAGCACAAACAACATCAGCGTAAAGATACCCCATGTGGCGATCATCGCCCACAGCCACCATGTATCGGCAAGTCGTGACCAACTACCACTGAGATGCAGCATCATCAAACCCGAAATCATTGCGATTTGGGTGCTGAACTTGGCTTGCAGGCCAAAGCGATGTTCGAGTTTTTCAAACAGGGCGTAATCATTGCCGCTGCGGCGCAGTGCGGGAATCAAGATGGTCGTCACAAACGCCACGCCACCGATCCAAAAGACAATCGCCAGCACATGCAGCCCGCGCCAGAGGGCGTAATCGTTGAGGGTCATGGGTATTGTCTTCTAATTAATATTGAAAAAGGGATGCAGCCATATACATCGTTATAAATGGCGATGTTAAGATTTGGTGTTGATGGTTTTAAGTGCCTGCGGTGTGGCGTCGCTTAGCCGCTGGCGGCTTAGCAAAGCCCACACCCTCAGGGTGCACGGTGCTTTACAGTCGCAAAAGAAGGCGACCCATATATCTGCACCGACTTCGTCGGCTTGATATGAGGGGGTTTTAAAATCCCCTGCTCGACGAGCGCGAAACAATATCAACACAAAATCTGAACATCGCCATATAAATTTGCTGGTTAAAAATGACACACCTCACACCTCACACCTCACACCTCACACGCTAAGCCATCCGACCACGTTTCATCGACAATTGATATTCCATCAATTTCTTGGCGATACCGCCGCTGTGTTGCGCATGAGTGAGGGCGACGCCGAGTGCATCGGCGGCGTCGGCTTGTGGTACGCCCGACAGGCGTAAATGCCGTTGTACCATCAGGCCGACTTGGGTTTTATCGGCGTGACCATTGCCGACGACAGCTTGTTTGACTTGCAGCGCGGTGTAGTCAGCCACAGGCAGGTTAGCCAGCACCAAGGCGGCAACGGCTGCGCCACGCGCTTGACCGAGCATCAGCGTGGCGGCGGGATTGACGTTGACGAACACTTGCTCGACCGCGGATTCGTTGGGTTGATAAGTACGGATGATTTTGGCAATGCCGTCGAGGATGATTTTGATGCGCTCAGGCAGCGGCCCGCCTTGGGTTTTAATACAACCCGAAGCGACATAAACGCGATTTTGACCGACCACATCAATCACGCCAAAACCCGTGGTACGTGAGCCGGGGTCGATGCCGAGGATGCGCATTAGTCGATTGACGTCGTTTGGCGCTCGAAGGTCCACGTGCGGGTAATCACGAGGATTTGCGCGGGTTTGCCTGCTGCATCGAGCATGTCGGGTGGTAGTTTTTTAAACGGTGACGACATTTTTAAAATACGTAAAGCCGCTTTATCCAGTTGTGGATTGCCAGATGATTTATCAATTTCAGCATTCAGCAGGCGGCCATCTGCGGCGATTTCCACCGTGACGCGCAATTGCCCGTAAATTTTATTGCCGTTCGGATCGACTGGATAGACGAGCGTGCCGACTTTTTCGATTTTTTGACGCCAGTCGTCTGCCCACATTGCTACACTGGTTTGTTTTGCTTGAGGGCCAATAAATGTTTTTCGAGGTTTAGTTTGATAGGCGTGATTATTTTTTGCGACCTCTGCGGCAAGACCTGCCAGTTTGAGTTCTTGCAGCTTCCTCTCTTCGGCGTCTTTACCGCTGCCGTCGGGTTTTTCTGGTGTATTTTTGCTATCTGAGTTTAGCGCGTTGCTGTTTTTGAGTTGCGTCATCAACTGCGTTGAGCGCTCTTCGAGCTGTTTTTGTTGTGCTGCGACCTGCTCTAATTCTGGCGAAGGTGCTCGGGTATCTGCAGGTAAATTAGATTTAACCCGATGATTTTCTGAATCAGTATTTCCACCACCATCTGAATCAGCTTCAGCTTCTACTTGAGCTTTTTGCGGCTTGCTCTTGGTTTTTTGGTTAACCAGCACAATATCAAGTGGCTGCTGCGATAGAAATTGTCGTGGGTCGGGCATGACAAATTTAATGCCAAAAATGGGAAAGGCGTGCGCAATGATAGAAAACCCAATGGCAATTGCCATAAAACGATCCCGCCGATCCATGCTGTTTCCTTAATACGCCGTAACTTTATAACCGCGTGAGTGTAGCACAGCCGACCCAATGCTTAGGCGGCGCGCCGCTTCAAGAGTGAAGCGGAGTACAATAAAGGAAACACTTCTTGATAGAGGCTAAGACATCATGCTCCGAATTATTTTAATTTCTGCATTATTAGCTGCACCGGCAATTGCGGCAGATGATGGTGCAAAAGTGGCGGCAAAATACAACTGTTTAGCCTGTCATTCGGTCGATAAAAAAATTGTTGGCCCTTCTTACAAAGACGTTGCTGCTAAGTACAAAGGCCAGAAAGATGCCGAGGCAATGTTGATGGCAGAAGTGCGCAAAGGCTTGCCTGGCGGTAAATGGGGCAAGATTCCGATGCCCGCACAGCAGATTGAAGATAAAGATTTGCGCGTGATTATTCGTTGGGTTTTGGCGCAGTAAGCAAATAATTTAACAAAACTGTGATAAATGGTGTATTGCATAAGAATGCGGAGTTGATTAAGCTGCTGCCCCATTTACTGTTTCATTCGATGTAAGTAGTAAAGCAAAAGTTTTGCCGCATCGGTTTACGCGCACTACCTTTTTACACATAGACATTAACGCGATTACAGTAGTTTTCGATAAGCGAGAAAGAATCATGGCCAAGCTCACAGAACAAGACATCATCGGCTGGAAAGGTTCCGAAGATGATTATATGAATGCGGACCAGCTCGAGTTTTTCCGCGAGCGTTTATTGCAAATGAAAGAAGAATTGGTCATCAATGCCACGCAAACGACCAATCATTTGCAAGAGCAAGAAGCGACCCCTGATCCGGCCGACCGCGCTACATTGGAAGAAGAGTACGCATTAGAGTTGCGCACACGTGATCGTGAACGCAAATTGTTGCTGAAAATCGATTCAACCATTCGCAAAATTGACGACAATAACTACGGCTTCTGTGAAGATACTGGCGAGCCTATCGGTCTATTGCGTTTGTTGGCACGCCCAACTGCGTCATTGACGGTAGAAGCGCAAGAACGCCGCGAACGTCAGAAAAAGCAATACGCAGACTAAGATGAGCCAAGCTGCGCTTGCGCAAGCGAGCGAACTCATCACCAACACCCGCGCTCGCGTTACACCGGCGCGGGTTAATATTTTGGCTGTCTTGCTCTCGGCACAGCGCCCGCTGTCGCATCAAGACGTGCTTGCTGCGCTTGAGCCAGAAGCGGATCGGGTCACGGTCTACCGTGTCTTAGATTGGCTCACAGACATGGGCTTGGCGCACAAATTATCGGGTGACGACCGCGTATGGCGGTTCTCAGTGGCCTCAGCGCCGCATCAACATGCACATTTTCAATGTACTTCTTGCGGGCGTTTCTATTGCCTAGAGCATGTGAGCAACGATTTATCCCTGACCGTACCGCCCCTGTTTCTGGTCAACGCGGTTGAAATCACCGTCAAAGGCGTCTGCGCGGATTGTTTGAAATAGGTGAGGAGAACGGTGCGAGGACTGGGGTGTAAAACCTTTGCGTTCTTGCTCGATTTTGCACCAAGTTCATCGCGTGCCAGCCCCACAAGAAATGGGCAAAGACGTAAAAAGTGCTTTGCACACTAGATTTTTTGAATTTACGCTAAATCACCTCACACCTCACACCTCACACCTCACACCTCACACCTCACACCTCACACCTCACACCTCACACCTCACACCTCACACCTCACACCTCACACCTCACACCTTTTCAGGGAAATTCCTTGAATTAGCACGCAATTGTCGCTAATCTCTTCCTTTCGAAGAATAAATGCCCTTAGGCACGCAGGCAGGGAAGATTATGCAATATCAAACCGACGACGTCCGTATCCGCGAAATTAAAGAACTCTTGCCGCCGGTGGCGGTGATTGAGAAATATCCAGTTAATGAACTCGCGTCGACGGCGGTGTTTGAAACCCGCCAAGCGATTCACCGCATGCTCAACGATCAAGACGACCGTCTATTGGTTATCATCGGCCCATGCTCAATTCATGACACTAAATCGGCCATCGAATACGGTCACCGTTTGGTGAAATTGCGCGAAGAATACAAAGATCGCCTCGAAATCGTCATGCGTGTGTATTTCGAAAAACCACGCACCACCGTGGGCTGGAAAGGTTTAATCAACGATCCATTCCTCAACGGCAGCTTTAACATCAACGAAGGCTTGCGTATCGCACGTAAATTGCTGGTTGATTTAAACAATATCGGCCTGCCAACGGCGGGCGAATTCCTCGATATGATCACGCCGCAATATGTGGCTGATTTGATGAGCTGGGGCGCAATTGGCGCACGGACGACTGAATCGCAAGTGCATCGTGAATTGGCATCGGGCTTGTCTTGCCCAGTCGGTTTCAAAAACGGCACTGATGGCAATTTGAAAATCGCGTTTGACGCGATCAAATCAGCCGGTCAGCCGCATCATTTCTTGTCAGTGACTAAATACGGTCACTCAGCGATTGTGGCCACTGGCGGCAATCCAGATTGCCACGTGATTTTGCGCGGCGGTAAAGCGCCAAACTACGACGAAACGCATGTGCGTTCGGCCAGCGCTGATTTGGCGGCCGTTGGTTTGCCACAAAAAATCATGATCGACTTTAGCCACGGCAACAGCAGCAAAGATTTCCGTCGCCAAATGGTGGTGTGCAACGACACCTGTACCCAAGTTGCTGCGGGTAATAAGGCGATTTTCGGCGTGATGGTCGAAAGCCATCTGGTCGAAGGCCGCCAAGACGACAATTCAGGTAAAGAATTGACCTACGGCCAATCGATTACCGATGCGTGTATTAGCTGGGAAACGACAGAAGAACTGTTGCTTAACCTTGCCAATGCGGTAGCTCAACGTCGCGCACTGGCGCATTTGGAATAATAGCTTGAAACTAGTTTGATCCAAACCCGCTACGGCGGGTTTTTTGTTGTGTATTGCTTGCTAGGTATTGATAAATAATGCCTGTAGCGAAATACATCAATGGTTATTCTTGGCCTGAGTTGATTAATTACCACTTGCCAGTTCGAGTTAATGCGTCGATGAATTGACTGGGTTAGACTGTGCGACAGGCCGCAGTCGGCCAATAGCAGTCATCAAATTTAAAAATGAGCAGTATTAATAGATGCAATACATTCAAGTTAAAAGCATTCCATACCAGTTGGGTGCAGAAGTTCGTGTGCTTCATTTTTCAGATGATGGTATATGGCTCACTATGGGATATTCAACTTTCTGGCAATTAAAAATTGAGCAAATTGCTTCAATTTCTATTGAAAAAACTCGACAGCGATTATTTGGATTAATTCCATCTTATAGCTGGCTGCTAATCAAAACTAAAAATAATGACTCATACTCAGAACCATTGCATGACTATCCAGCAAAGGAAATCCGTGTTTTTGTAGCATACATCCATAGCCAAATTGAAACTGTATTCTGAGTCTGCTTTGGGTCGGGTGCTGCCGCTCAAGCTACTCGATAAACGCATAAGTGCCCTTGGGCTAATGCAGCCAACGTTCACGCGAGGGCTCCACGATTGTTGGGCTTCGCAAGCTCAGCGCCAACCTACAATATCTTTTTTGGATAGTTTTCGCGGCTTAAAGCGTAGTGGGCTAATTCAGGTGAGTTTGCTGCGGGGCGCTTAAATACGATCTGATCTAAATATGATGTATCTGTCTGTAGCCATTCATAAGCAATGTCTGCAGACATATACATCGTGCAATGCTTGTGCGTGCTTGTTGCTCAAAAAGGCAATTAAGCGTGCAACAATCAGCCCACAAACTCCCGCTTTAATAAGCCATACTGCACAAAATCATGGAACTGGCCGCCCCAAAAACCGACTTCGCGTAATTGCCCTTCATGGGCAAAACCAAGTTTGGGCATCAGTTTGAGCGAGGCGGTGTTATAAGGGTGAATTTGCGCTTCGATGCGGTTTAAATTCATTGCGTGAAAACCATAGAGCAGAATCGCTGCTAACGCTTCTTGCATCAAGCCCTGCCCCCACGCCGCTTGCGCGAGCTCGTAGCCAACCATCGCGCTGTGCCACGCATGATTCCAACGAAATAATCCACAGCTGCCGATGAGTTGCCCATTGTGCTCAATACCCCAACGGATACCCGAGTTTTCCTCGTCGCGCCAGCGAGTAAATGTTTCAATTAAAGCGACGGCTTGGTCTGGTTCGGTCATCGGGTCGGCGCCAAAATAGCGCATGACATTCGCGTCACCATGAATAGAAAAAATCGCCGCTGCATCAGCAGCGACGATTTCACGCAAGACCAAACGCTTGGTTTCCAATCTTGGAAAATCGCTCATTTTGCCCATTGGCTAAACGGTGTAATCGAGAGCGCGCTGTTGTAGTAGCGCGTATCGCCTGAGACCTCTGCGCCTAACCATGCCGGCTGTGGATAAGCCGCATCTTCGCTGCTTAGTTCCAACTCGGCCACGATGAGTCCGGCATTCGCACCGTGAAACTCGTCGACTTCAAAGGTATGACCGTCAATGTCGACCAAATGGCGGGTTTTATCCAGCACATTCGGGCAGAGCTGCAGCATCGCCAAAGCATCGGCGACGGGGATGGCGTATTCAAACTCGGCGCGGCTGATGCCAGCGTTTTTGCCTTTAATGGTCAAAAACGCCGCCTCGCCCTTGGTACGAACGCGCACCGTGCGCTCGATGTCGGTACACAAATAGCCTTGTGCAATACGCGTGCTACGGCTGATTTGCTCGCGCCATGCATCGCTGGCAACGAGAAATTTGCGTTCAATCTCGACCGCCATTATTCCACCGCCTGCTTGATGGTGGCGTTTTTGGTTAGGTGATTGGCGCCGTCATCGGCTTTGTAGACATTGCTGGCCCAATCGCTGGTCAGCTCATACACGCCCCAATCGCTGTGCTTTTGATCAACTAAGGCTTTGCGGGCCTCCTCCACCGTGCAATACACCGCCATGCCACGATAATAGCCTTGCGGGTCGAGTAGCTCTGGCGGAAATTCGGCAGGCAGATCCGCTTTGGCGGTGCGGCCTGGCGCCGGTTCGGCTTGTTGGCTCTTGAGGATTTCTTTAATTTGGTTGGGGCCAATGGCGTATACGCCACATTGCTCGCCAGTGGCGGTAGCGGTAGCGGTGCTTGAGGATTCTCCACAGGCGCTGAGTAAAGCAATCAACAAAACAGGCAGCAAGGCTTTCATTTTTTGACCATTTAAAAAGGTTTCACAATCACCAACACAACGGTGGCGAACAAAACAAGCACGGGGAATTCATTAAAAAAGCGATACCACACGTGGCTGCGGGTGTTTTTTCCGGCGGCAAAATCACGCACAATTTGTCGGCACCACGCATGGTAAATGACTAACGAAGCTACTAAACCGAGTTTAACATGCATCCAGCGCCAGCCTTCACCGAGGTAAAAAGCATAGTAGCTCCACATCCACACGCCAAAAATCAGTGCCAAGATGCCAATCGGCGTCATAAATCGATAGAGTTTATGCGCCATTAAATTAAGCCGCGCTAGCTCGGCGGGTTCAGTCGCCATTGCCTGATTGACGAAAATGCGTGGTAGATAAAACAGCCCCGCAAACCAGCTAATCACAAATATCAGGTGTAACGATTTAATCCACAACATGGTCTTTCCTTTTTTAATCTGCGTTTTTCAACGTGGCAAATAAGTAATCAAGACCGATTGTAAGTAAGTGGCGGTCGCGGCACGATGATGTGGCACAAACCGCCATACTTTTACCCTTTATTTAGATTTGGTTTTATTGCTTTTTTTCGGCGCAAGACTCGCGGCTGGTTTTGCTTTGGCGGCTTCATAGAGCGGCATCACGACGGGTACTTTGGCTTGCAGCTCGGCAATTCGTGTGTTGCTCGATGGGTGCGTCGACATAAATTCTGGCCCGCTACCACCGCCCTGCGCCGCCATTTTTTGCCATAAACTCACTGCAGCATTGGGGTTGTAACCCGCGCGTGCGGCGAGCTCAAGGCCGATTAAATCGGCTTCGGATTCATGTGTGCGACTATTGGGCAGCGAATAAGTCACATCGACCAAAGCATTGAGACCGCCCCCCGCCAAATCCTGATACGCATCGTATTTGCCACCGGTTGCAATCGATAATAATTGCATGCCGCCTTGCATCGCGATGGCTTTGCCGTATTCGGAGCTCATCCGTTCGCGGCCGTGCTCACGTAGCGCGTGGGCGATTTCGTGCCCCATGATTTGAGCGATTTCATCATCGGTGAGTTTGAGGCGATCAATGATGCCGGTGTAAAACATGATTTTGCCGCCGGGCATGCAATAGGCATTGAGTTCTGGACTTTTCTCAACATTCACTTCCCACTGCCATTGAGCCGCATCAGGGCGAAATACGATGGTCTGCGGGATGAGTCGATCAGAAATCGCGCGAACACGGCGCACCGTGGCATCGCTATCGGGGAGCAATTTGCCTTGCTGATTGGCTTTTTTAATCGTATCGGCATAACTTGCGGCGGCCATTTGATCGACTTGGCTGCTAGACAACAGCATGCTTTGCTTGCGATTGGCGCCGACGGTACCGCCGCTGGTGGTATTGACCTGTTGGCAAGCGGCCAGCACGGTGACCAGCAATGCACTCAATAGTAAACGCTTCATGGCACGTCCTTGATCAGGATTGGAGTTCAAACTTAGATTTGTACCATCTCGAAATCTTCTTTGCGCGCGCCACAGTCTGGGCAAGTCCAATTCATTGGCACGTCTTCCCATTTGGTGCCTGCGGCGATGCCGTCTTCGGGGCGACCTTCGGCTTCGTCGTAAATAAACGCACAGATTAGGCACATATATTTTTTCATCGGGATAAGTCGCTCAGAGTGGTTTAGAATTCTAATTTTACCGAACATAGAAAATCTCTGCTTATGAATCCAACTCCACCCACCGTGCTGGTTTTTGCCGCCAACGATCCTTCGGGCGGCGCGGGTTTAATGGCCGATATATTGACCCTTGCCTCGCTGGGCTGTCACACGCTCCCGATTGTCACCGCAATGACGGTGCAAGATAGCGCGGGTGTGCAAGAATTTCATGCCGTTGATTCTGAAATCGTCGAAGAGCAAGCGCGGTTTATTTTAGAAGATATCAAAATCGACGCGATTAAAGTCGGCATGGTCGGCAGCGTGGAAAATCTGGCCGTGATCGCTGAAATTGCTTCTGACTATCCTGATATTCCGCTGATTTTGGAGCCGGTGTTTAGTATGGGCCGCGGCGAAGAATTGTCGAACGAGGAGCTGATCTCGGCAATGCGAGAATTGCTGATTCCGCACTCGCTGATCGTAACGCCGAACAATACCGAAGCGCGTTTGCTGGCGTCGGATGATCCTGATGAGCAAGAAGAGATTCCGCTCGATGCCGCAGCGCAGCGCATTTTGGAGTGTGGCTGCGAGTATGTATTGATTGCCGGTACGCATGAAACAACGCCTAAAGTCGTTAACACGCTGTATAGCCGCTTAGGCCGCGTGCGAACCGATCAGTGGGAACGACTGCCCGGTAGCTATCACGGTGCGGGGGCGACGCTGGCCTCGGCTATTGCGGGCGCGCTGGCCAATGGTGTCGAGATTGCTGATGCGGTGCGTGATGCGCAAGACTATACGTGGCAAGCGCTTTCGCAAGCATTTCGCCCGGGAATGGGCCAGTTTATTCCTGACCGTTTGTTTTGGGCGCGCAGCACTGAAGAAGAAATTGCCGAAGAAATCGCGACCGCCGCTGCGGCCGCTGAGTTTGAGCCGCCAGCCAAATTGCAATAATCGAGTGATGTGTTTCACGTGAAACACATCTATCGCTCCTGTTTGGATTTCTCCCATGTCTTTACCGCAAGTCATCATCCTGAACGGCACTAGTAGCTCAGGAAAAACCAGCATCGCCAAAGCGCTGCAAGAATTGCTACCGCAGCAATATCTGAGTTTCAGTATTGATAGCATTTTGTACGCGCTGCCAGCCAGCGATTTGCAGCAAATGAAGCAAGGCGCGCCGATTACACGTGCCGGCTACGATTGGCCGAGTTTAGTGCGCGGTTACCATTATTGTTTGCCAGCGCTGCTGCAAGCGGGTTGCCATTTGCTGATTGATAATGCGTGGTGTGATCGTAATGAAAAGCGGGAATTGCTGACTGAGCTGGCGGGATATTCGGTGGCGCTGATTGGTGTACATTGTGATATTGAAATCGCACAGGCGCGAGAACAGGCGCGTGGTGATCGAGCGATTGGTTTGGTCACATGGCAAGCGCCAATTGTTCATCAAGATATGACGTACGATATCGAAATTGATACGACGAGTATTGAGCCGCAGGCATTGGCTATCAAGCTCTACGATCAGATACATCAACAAGCGATATGGCGTGGCGCGGTTGAAACTTTAGAGCACTTGAATATCTACAGTTAAGGAACAATGCTGTTAAGGTCTGTTGCTTCCCTTCCCCACCGCAAGGAAATATCATGTTCGATTATTACCAGCTCACCGTTCCTGTTTATACTCGCGCACTAAAGCAGCTAGCCCACATTCTGGATAAAGCAGCTGAGTACGCAGCCACGAAACAAATCAACGACGAAACCATGCTGGGTCTGCGCCTTGCACCGGATATGTATAGTTTGGGGAGGCAAGTGCAGGTGGTTTGTGACTTTAGCAAATTTGCCGTGGCAAGATTATCGGGTACGCAAGCACCGAAGCATGAAGACAATGAGAAAACATTCGCTGAGTTGCAGTCACGCATCGCGGCGACCTTGCGATTTGTGAGCTCATTACCGCAAGCGGCTTTTGTCGATGCCGAGAAAAAATCCATCACGCTGCCATTTATGCCAGATAAGCCAATGACGGCTGAATTTTATTTGCTGTCGTTTGTGCAGCCGAATCTCTACTTTCATCTGTCCACCGTCTACGCGATTTTGCGCAGCAATGGGGTTGATGTCGGTAAAAGTGATTTTATCGGCGCGATGTAAATTCAGCGGTCAGAAGGGAAAAAGAGCACGGAAATCCGTGCTCTTTTATTTTGTGGTGTGCTGTGGGTGCAATAAGTGTTGGCGCAGCGCTTCAACTGATTCTAAGCGAACGGCTTGAGCAATTTCTTGTTCGCCGTCTGCGCAAATTTTATACAGACCATAACGCATTGATTGCGGCTGGTTGGTGGTGCTCCACACGGGGTGAATGGCGTAGGTCATGATCTTTATCGCTTTAGCGCTTGGACGGGGAGATCTCGTTCTTCGATGCGCTTAATGACAATATCGTACTGTTTTGCCCAAACTTAACTACCGTATATCCCCTAGATGCTGCAGCGCGTCAGCCCTTGCTGAAAAGCACCAATGCCATGGCTCATACACATAGCCAAATGGATTATCACGTGGGAATGACAGCGTAAAACCAAACTCATGAGCGTGCTGTTGCAGCCATGCAAATGCCGCCGTTGTTTCAAATGCTTCGGTCACCACAGGGCCACCCGGCTCAAAAATATCCACCGCCCTACCCGTGTGATGCTCGCTGCAACCCGGTGGCGCGAGTACTTGCAGAATCTCGTCGATGGCAATGCCAGCATCGAGTTTTTTCTGAATCAGCTCAACTTGCCGCGAGCTAGCGCGATACGCCGAGGCGATTTTTAAATTAATTCCATCGCTTAAAGCGGCCGCTTGCATAGACCACCACGCTTGCGCAGCGGCTGGTGTGAGCTGCCAAACGCGACCATCAAGTGTAGTTTCAACTTCGACTAGCTCGGTCGCCTCATCAAATACGCACAAGGCTTTATGCTGCAAGACTTCAGGCGCAATGCCGAGCTGCTGCCAGTAGGTTTGTAAATGCAGGGGTAAATTCATCGCTCACCACTTTGGATTAAAGTCAAAAACGGAGTCCACGAACGACACGAAAATCACGAACAAGGGCAAAAACTAATACGTGTCATGAATAATTGGTTTTCGTGCCTTTTCGTGTTTTTCGTGGACAAAATAGCTTGTTTTTGATTGGCGCATTGGCATTACACCTTCCGCCTCACCCACTAACACCCCGGAAACTTAAATGCGCTGCTAATAGGCTTGCCTTTGCGAGCACGTTTGCCAATATACGGTGCCATTTCGTTTTCGTTCAGCACCCACTCCACGGCTTTACCACGGTTGACGACATTAATGGTGAGCGTAATGCCATCGCAAATCGTGATCGCACCGAGCTGATCTTTGTCGTCCAGCGCCATCGTAATCACGCCACGGCCACCACCAGTGAGTTGCTTGAATTCGCTGTACGGGAATAGATGCAATTTACCCGCGCTAGATAGACACGCGACAATCGATGTTTCACGTGGAACAAATGTCGTCACGCGCAGCAGTGTTTCGCCCTCTTCGAGCGTCAAGAACGCTTTACCCGCTTTTTGGCGGCTGAGTAAATTATCGAATTGGCAGCTAAAACCGTAACCGCTCGAATTGGCAATCACCAACCATTCGCCCATTTTCGCAGCTAACATTTGTGTAATACGTGTTTTGGCGACCAAATCGACCAAGGTCGTCACCGGAACTCCGTCGCCACGCCCGCCAGGAACGACGGAGGCTTGAATCGAATACACGCGACCATCGCTACCAAACAGCGCGATTTGATCAACGGTGCGGCATTCAATCGCCGCCAGTTGGCTATCGCCATCTTTGAAGGTCAGGCTTTGCAAATCAAGGCCGTGACCTTGACGCGCACGCAACCAGCCTTTTTCGGACAAGATAATCGTTACCGGCTCATCAACCACCGCCACTTCTGCCACAGCGCGCTCGGCTTGTTCGATCAAGGTGCGGCGCGGATCGGCGTATTTCTTTTTGTCGGCTTCGATTTCTTTGATAATTTGTTTCTGCATCGCGGCTGGATTGGCGAGCAGGTTTTCTAACTCGGCTTTTTCGGTACGCAAGGCGCTTAATTCTTGCTCAATCTTGATGCCTTCAAGGCGCGCTAATTGGCGCAGGCGAATCTCAAGAATGTCTTCAGCTTGCCGCTCTGATAAATTAAACGCTTCCATCAATGCCGATTTCGGTTCATCCGAATGACGGATGATGCGAATGACTTCGTCGATATTTAAAAGAACCAGTAAGCGCCCTTCTAAAATATGAATTCGATCGTCAACTTGCCCTAAACGATGTTGGCAACGGCGCGTGACGGTGACAAAGCGGAAGTCAATCCACTCGGCAATCAAATCGCGTAGTGTTTTTTGCCCTGGGCGACCATCACGACCGATGGTGACGATATTGATCGATAAGCTGCTCTCTAAGCTGGTGTGTGCCAGCAGCAGATTCATCAAATCATCCGAGTTTTGCCGTGATGATTTTGGCTCAAACACCAAGCGAACCGATTTATCTTTGCCCGACTCATCGCGCACCCGATCGAGCACGCTGAGGATCAATTGCTTGGTTTGCACTTGATCTTGTGTCAGTGCTTTTTTGCCCTTCTTCACTTTCGGATTGGTGAGCTCTTCGATTTCTTCGAGCACTTTTTGGCTGGACGTGCCTTGCGGTAATTCGGTGACAATCATTTGCCACTGACCGCGGGCGAGCTCTTCTTTTTCCCAGCGCGCACGCACTTTCAAACTGCCGCGACCATTTTCGTAGGCGGTGGCGATGTCTTTGTGCGACGAAATAATTTGACCGCCGCCCGGCAAATCGGGGCCTTGGATATAAGTCAGTAATTCAGCCGTGCTTAATTTTGGATTGCGAATCAGCGCGATACTGGCATCAGCCACTTCGCCTAAATTATGCGACGGCATTTCAGTCGCCATGCCGACGGCAATTCCCGATGCGCCATTGAGCAACAGCATCGGCAAACGAGCAGGCAACAATACCGGCTCTTGGAACGCGCCGTCGTAGTTCGGTGTGAAGTCTGTCGTGCCTTTGTCTAGCTCGCCGAGCAGCAAATCGGCCACCGGCGTTAAACGCGCCTCGGTGTAACGATATGCCGCAGCGCCGTCGCCATCGCGCGAACCAAAATTGCCGTGACCATCAATGAGGGGATAGCGCAGCGAGAAATCCTGCGCAATCCGCACCAGTGCATCGTAGGCCGATTGGTCACCGTGGGGATGGTATTTACCCAATACGTCACCGACAATCCGCGCTGATTTCATTGGCTTGGCGGTAGAGCTTAAGCCCAGCTCATGCATCGCGTATAAAATGCGC
This sequence comes from uncultured Deefgea sp., assembly GCA_963508915.1. Classification (GTDB taxonomy): domain Bacteria; phylum Pseudomonadota; class Gammaproteobacteria; order Burkholderiales; family Chitinibacteraceae; genus Deefgea. The sequence continues at coordinate 16,642 of CAUOZE010000008.1, read as the reverse complement.
CGCTGCACGGGTTTTTGCCCGTCTTCGATTTGCGGTAAAGCGCGGCTTTTTACTACGCTCATTGCGTATTCGAGATAGCTCTTCTCGGCGTAAAGCCCTAGCTGTACCGACTCACCATCGTCGGGTACTGTTGAGACTTGCGTTTCAATAAAGCGACTTGACCCACTGGGGCTTAGCGCAATCGGTTCAATCGGCGTTTCTACGGGGTCGAGCAAATCATCAGACATGGATCAAAGGCCAAAGTGAATCTAGGCGTGTATTCTAGCTGCCTGTGCGCTTAGGTTCAAAGCGCTAACGATAAACAAAATTATATATATTCGATTTCTGCTGCTCATGCTAATACTGCTATAGTTAAAAGTGATTTTTCATTTTGCTTTCCGAGCCTGATTTGACCCATAAAATATCTCTTCGATTTGCGGTGAGTTTTGCCTTTGCAGCGCTGTTATGTATTGCGTTGTGGATGAGTAGTGTTTTGCAGTTACGCAATCAAGAGAAAGTTTTACTTAGTCTTGGCGAAAAGGTGATGGCTGCTGAAGCGCTTGATGTGCAGCGCAATTTAATTGAATTCCTCTATATACCAGAGCAAAGTAATCGAATTGTTGCAGGCTTGATTGAAACGATGCAGCTGAATCCCACTTCGGATTTATCCATGTTGGATGCGCCACTGCGCAATACATTCAAGCAAACCATGGCCGATAAAACCGCACTGAGTGTGATCGGGTTCGGTTCGGAAATGGTGAGTTTCATCGGCTTTCGCCGTGAAGATCAAAGCCAAGTTTTTAATCTGTTATTACAAGACGATAGAACACAAAACGCGCTCAATATTTATCCTAGCGACCAACTTTCGACCCCCACTGCGAGCATTCAAAACTACGATCCAAGAACTCGTCCTTGGTATCAACCCGTAGCTGAAAAAAAGACGATGCTGTGGTCGGATATCTACAGCAATATCGATGAGAAAAAAGCCGTCACCATCTCTAATTCCCTACCCGTTTTTAATAATCAGCAACAACTGATCGGGGTCTTAGTCAGTGATATTCGGATCGATCAATTCAATCGATTTCTGCTCAATCAATCGAGCTTGGACACCGGTGCTATTTTTATAGTCGATGCTCAAAATCGTTTAGTCGCTCATTCCTCGACTGATAGCGTATTGAGCCATGGTCAATCGCAGACACCGCGTGGTGAGCGGATTTTGGCTGTGGAAAGCTCGAAACCATTAATTCGCGCGGCAGCTGAACAACTGAATGGTGGGCGTAAATTTTCCTTTCATTTGGAAAAAGAGCGCATTTACGGCCATATCTTGCCACTGGAATATTCCGGTATTCAATGGCGAATCGTGGTGCTCACCCCAGAGCAAGACTTAGTTGGCACACTTCGCAAAGAACAGCAGCAGACGATGCTGTTGATTTTATTGATTGGGCTTGGCATTGCGATTTTAAGTTGGTTTGTATTGGGACGAATCACCCGACCGATTATTTCTACCGCCAAAGCGTCTGAAAAGCTAGGCCATACCGATTGGCAGCCGCTACCGATGCCCAGAATTCAGCTGCAAGAAACTGCCTTATTGACGACCACTTTTAACGATATGGCAGCCAAACTAGCACTGTCGTTTGAGCAAATGAATCGGCAGATTCGCTTTGATAATATGACGGGGCTGATGAATCGAAATGGCCTAACCGTGGCGGTAAAAGATTGGGGCTTTTCACCCGCACAGAATCAACTGATGCTGCTAATTGGTTTGGATGGCTACCGAGCAATTAATGATAGCGTTGGCCATACTTTGGGCGATGCTTTATTGAAATCAATTGCCAATCGTTTAATGCAAAATATTCCTGCTGATGCCCTACTCGCTCGTACTGCAGGGGCTGAGTTTACGATTTTGATCCCCGAAGCCAAAAATCAAGACGAGGCTATTTTTACGACTCTACGCTATTTGGCTTATTTTTCTGAAGCATTTAAAGCTGCTGAGTCATCCGATGAAGTGGTCGTTACCGCATCGATAGGCTTGGTATATGGACAATTTAAATGTCTAGAACTCAATGATTGGCTTCGAAATGCAAGCGTTGCACTGGGCAAAGCGAAGGCTAAGGGCTTTGGCTCTTATGCACTGTTTGAAGCGAGCATGATTGAGCAGTCGATTGCCAAAACACGCATCACCAATGAGTTGAAATTGGCGATCGAACGGCAAGAATTCCAAGTATTCTTCCAACCGGTGATTGATTTGCAAACCGGAGAAACCATTGGGGCCGAAGCCTTGATTCGTTGGCAAAGCCCACGTGGCATGATTTCGCCCGGTGTGTTTATTCCGGCTGCTGAAGATTCTGGTTTGATTCTACAAATTGGTAATTGGGTACTGCGCGAATCCTGCCAGCAAATTGCCAATAAACTCAAAGCGGGCTGGCGTGCTGATTTTGATGTTCATGTGAATGTGTCGGTGCGGCAGTTGATTCAATCGGATTTTTATGAGCAGTTGCTACAAATTTTGCAAGAAACCGGCTTGCCTGCACACAATCTGACGCTTGAAATCACCGAGTCTTGTTTGGTGACGCAAAGTGAAGTCGTGGCAAGTCTAATTAAGCGGGTACGCAGCCTTGGTGTCAGCATCGCAATTGATGACTTTGGCACGGGCTATTCATCGCTGGCGTATTTACATCAGTTTGATTTTGACTATCTCAAAATTGATCAATCCTTTATCGCCAGAATGTTGGAAAACATCCAAGACGAAGCGATTGTTTCAGCGATTATCAGCATGGCCTCCGGCTTTAAAGTGGTACTAGTCGGCGAAGGTATCGAAACTGAAGCCCAAGCTAATCGCTTGCGAGAGCTGGGTTGCCAACGCGTGCAAGGCTATTTCTTTGGCCGCCCCACCCCGCTGGAATCATGGCCCGAGTAATTTGGCTTTGCCATATCACTGCAATATATCTGTCGTAAAATCGTCATCTATTTTATTCATACGAGACCGCATATGAACCTGCATCCTTTTGACGCACTGGAATTGCCTGATGGTGGCCAGATTTTGTTCACCCCTTGCCCAGGGACTAAGGCCGCAGATTTAGATGCCTCGGTCGCGCAACTCAAAGCGGCTGGTGCTAGTGCGATTGTGACCTTAATGCCAAATGAAGAATTGCAAGCCAACGGGGCAGCCTCATTGCCTGCCGTGTGCCAAGCGCATGACTTAGCATGGTTTCATTTTCCCGTGGAAGACGATGCTGCGCCTGCTGCTGGGTTTGCCTGCGCATGGGTGGCACACTCAGCTGAAGTACTACAGATCTTAGCTGATGGCGGCACGATTGCTGTGCATTGCAAGGGGGGCTCTGGCCGTACTGGTTTGATGGTGGCGATGCTATTGATTAACCGCGGCGAGCCACTACCAACCGTCATCGAACAAGTGCAAGAAATTCGTCCAAAAGCACTGCAAATCCCTGCGCATTTAGCATTTCTAAGCGAAGCGGCCGCTCGCGTTTAATCCATTGGTTTGATCTAGATGTTGATGTGTGGTCAATATTGAAGTTTGATTTTTTATCCAGGGTATTGTAATCAAGACTAATTTCTATATGGGCTTGATCACAATACTTATGTTTTTGATTGAACTGCTGAATTAATTCGCTCTCTTTGTGTTGGAGTCCTGCAGCGAAAAATCAATCGCAGCGCACACCGTTACCACCTGCGCTTGGTTGCATTGAATTGGGCTGGCGTTGGGGCTCTCGGGATAGACTTCGGTGGTGGTGACGAAAGTGGCATTGCTCATACCACCACATAATCCTAATGCCTTCTTGGCATAGTTGATCACGCCAAACTGCTCAAGTGGTTCTCCGATCAGACAGCCCGCCGCATCCGCCTCGGCGATGTGCGTTACTTTGCTCACCGCGGCAATCAAAGCCTGCTGAAATTCTGGGGCTGGGTTTTCTGTATCGCCAACCACGTAAAAACCATCAGGAATATCGTGATATTCAAACGCAATGCCGTCGCGGGCGGCTTTGGCGGGGCCAAATTCGCTGTTATCGGTATCCGTCGTTTCGTGTAGGTCGATATGCACCCGTACTTTCTCTGCTTGCGCATGCACAAAAGCCAGTGCTGCGGCGGCTTCTGCTGAAGCGCTGCCTGCAACAAAAGAGCGATTTGGATCAATCGCGTTTGGATTCCAACGATTGACCGTTTCATACCCCCACGGGCTAATATATGGCAGCACCAGTAAATTGACTTGCGTGCTGTATTGGGCAAAGTGCTGCGCAATAAATTGCAGCGCACCTTGCACGCCACTGGTTTCGTAACCATGCACGCCGCCCGTCACAAGCACGGTGGAGCGATTTGTTTGCCAGTCTCGGCTACGCACTGCATACAAGGGATACTGCGCAAACCCCTGAGCCTGATAATCCAACACACCGTACTCAAGCAACTCTGCCGCATCGGCCAGTGGTGAGTCTCTATCTAGCAGCAAGGTCGTTAAAGGCGAAACGACTTCGGCAAGATAGCTGCGTTGTATCGTTTGCTGCGCAAGCCAAGCGGCGCGCTCCTCTGAGCCCCAAGCGAGGCCGGGCGTGCCGATGGGATAGGCGTTGAGTGTGTTGGACATGGATTCACCTAGGCTTAAGGCTTTTTGAGGTCTTTTTCGATATCAGATAACAAGATCTTGAGCGCAGAGTCAGAGACCATCACTTCGAGCAGGCACAAGACCAAAGAGCCTGTCATCAACACTAGGCTGGCGATGAATAATCCTTGCGCATAAGTGCTCATGCTCATCGAGATCAAAATCATCGACACAATACACAGCAGCAGGCTGGTGATACCGAACGCTTGCATATAGCGAATCAGCCAAACGCGTTGGCGCAGGTTGCCGAGTTGTCGCAGGATATTGTCGTGTGGATTATTACTGTGATGCTCGTACAGCTGGCGAATAATGCTAGAAATCGTGAGAAAACGATTGGTGTAGGCGAGCATCAGCAAGGAGATTGCAGGAAAAAGTAGTGAGGGGGTGTTGATACTAAAATTATCCATCATGACCTTTTTTAAATTCTTTGATGATGTGTTGTTGCCGACGACTGACCGGCAATCGTTCTGGCACATCGCGCAAAACGACGACCCAATGCGCTTCGCCACCGTCTTGAACTTCGCGTTCGAACCCTGCAATATTATCGCGAGACACTAAACAATTGCGGTGAATACGCACAAACTTTGATCCAAATTCATCTTCAAGTTTAGTCAGCGAGTCTTCCAGTAGATACTCGCGATCACGGGTACGGAGTGTGATGTATTTCTGCTCGGCCTTCAAAAAGCGCGCTTCGCTGGTTGGAATCAGATGAATTCGGCCGCGTTCGGTCACGCTAAAGTGGCTGCGTACCCCTTCTTGCCTTGGCGTTTCGGTGGTGTTGTTGGGCTTACGTAGCTCTAAAACGCGTTTGAGTGCGGTCAGCAGGCGATCTTGGCGGATCGGCTTGAGCAAATAATCCACCGCCTGCACATCAAACGCAGCTACGCCATAGTCTTCAAACGCGGTCGCGAAAATCACCGCGGGCGGTTTGGCTAATTTCATCAACTTTTTGGCGATTTCGATGCCGCTCATTTGCGGCATTTGGATATCCAAAATCACCACATCAATATCGTGCTCGGCAATTTGCGGCAAAGCGCTCATGCCATTGGTGGCGGTGCCGATGACTTGATTGGGGCACTCTTGTGCGCAATCGCTCAGAATGTCTTGCAGACGATTCAGGGCGGGCAATTCATCATCAACGAGAAAGAGTCGTAACGCAGTATTCATTGTTAAAGCTCCCGATAGGGTAGCGTGATATGTATTTGATAATAGTCGTTTCCTGAATTTATGCTGACATTCGCTTCAGCATCATAATAAAGCAGTAAACGTTCGCTTACATTGTCTAGCGCCATGCCATTGCCGCGCCTGAGCGGTATGTGGTTTAACAAAGGATTTCGAATGTCGATATGCACTTCATCGCGCACTCGAAATACATTGAGCTGGATAATGCCGGGCTCAATATTCGGTTCAATTCCGTGGTAAATCGCATTTTCGAGTAAAGGTTGCAAAATCAGCGGCGGGATTGAAGCTTGCTTGGGCATTTTATCAATATGCCATTCCACATGTAGCCGCTCGCCTAAGCGTACCTTTTCAATTTCCAAATAACCTTGCGCTAATTCGACTTCCCGCGCCATTGTGGAAAGCCCCGTCTCCGAACCCATCGCCACCCGAAATAAATCAGATAAGTTTTCGAGTAGTTTTTCTGCTAGTTTGGGTTGGCGGCGTATTAAAGATAGCACTGCATTCAAACTATTAAAGAAAAAATGTGGCCTAATTCGCGCTTGCAATGCAACGAGCCGTGCTTCGGCCAATCTTGGTGATAAGGCGCGTATCCATAATTGATAATGCAGCAGTAGCAAAAGCGCCACAGTCATCGAAACCAGCTCGAATCGAAAAGGCATCCCTTCTTGCTCCATCGGCAATATATTATCGAAGATGGCAGAAACTCCCCACGACACCAAAAGCACCCAAATTAAAACAGCTGTTATGGCATGTCGATAATTAATCCGCTGTAGTGGGGTGCTAAACAGCGCCAAGCCCGCCAAAGAAATCAACAACACCGGTTCCACCCAGAGGCTCGCCTCGGTGAGTTTGTTACTCCATTCGCCCCAATGATTGATCGTGAGCAATACATAGATCAACACGCCCAAATGAATCAGCACCAAGGCGCGTAGCAAAACACCGAGATTGCGAAAATTTGGCATTGACGATGTTGATTGTTCCATTTAATTCTGATTTCCTGCTTACACTGTATAAATTAGCATAGCACCGTGAATTGACCTATGTCGCTTGCCGTTTTGTATTCAAGGGCGCTTGATGGATTATGTGCTCAATCCGTTACAGTAGAAGTGCATTTAGCCAATGGCCTACCTGCGTTCAATTTGGTTGGGCTGGCCGACACAGAAGTGCGCGAATCTCGCGAACGCGTGCGGGCGGCTTTGCAAGTGGCTGGATTTGAATTTCCCAATCGCCGTATCACCGTCAATTTGGCCCCTGCCGACTTGCCCAAAGGCACAGGGCATTATGATTTGGCGATTGCCATCGGTATTTTAGCCGCCAGCGGACAATTACCTTGTGATCATTTACACGAATATGAATTTGCCGGTGAATTAGGTCTGACTGGCCAATTGCGGCCGGTACGGGGTGGTTTGGCTTTGGCGATGGCGGCGCGTGATGCCCGGCGTACTTTAGTGATAAGCACCGCGAGTAGTGCCGAGGCGGCACTGATTCAAGACGCCACCGTTTTAGCTGCCGAGCATATTTTGCAGGTTTGCCAGCATTTGCACGGTATTGAGTCCCTAGCTACAGCCGTGCCACCGACTGAAATCCCTGCGCCCAGCTACCCTGATTTGGCGGACGTCAAAGGTCAAACCGCCGCCCGTCGCGCACTAGAAGTCGCCGCCGCAGGCAACCATTCCTTATTACTCATCGGCCCGCCCGGTACCGGAAAATCCATGTTGGCGCAGCGCGTGCCCGGATTATTACCGGCCTTGCTGGAACACGAAGCGCTCGAAGCCGCTGCGGTGCAATCCTTGGGGCAAAATGGCCTCGATCCGCGCCAATTTGGGCAACGCCCTTTTCGCAGTCCGCACCATACCGCTTCGAGCGTGGCCTTGGTCGGCGGGGGCAGTGTGCCGCAGCCGGGCGAGATTTCACTCGCGCATCACGGTGTACTCTTCCTTGATGAACTCCCTGAATTTGACCGCAAAGTTTTAGAAGTGCTGCGTGAGCCTTTAGAAAACGGCAAAATCCACATTTCCCGCGCTGCGCGGCAAGCGGAATTTCCTGCTCGGTTTCAATTGGTCGCTGCGATGAATCCTTGCCCCTGTGGCTATCTTGGCCACCCGCAAAAAGCCTGTCGATGTTCGCCTGAGCAAATTGCGCGCTATCGCGGACGGATTTCTGGCCCCTTACTTGACCGTATTGATATGGTGGTCGAAGTGCCTGCGATTCCTGAGGCGATTTTATTGGCTCGCGGTCAAGGCGAAGGGAGTTTGCCGGTACGCGAGCGAGTCGGCGCAGCGCGGCAACGGCAACAGACTCGGCAAGGCCAGCACAACGCCGCTTTACTTGGCGCGTCTTTGGATGAACATTGTCAGCCTGATGCGGCAGGTTTGGCCCTGCTGCAGAGTGCAGTCCAAAAGCTCGGTTGGTCGGCGCGCGCCTATCATCGAGTCTTGCGCGTGGCGCGCACGATTGCTGATTTGGCTGATAGCCCAGCAATTAGCAAAGCGCACTTAGCTGAAGCGATTCAATATCGGCGTGGCATTGAATAGACGTATTGCTTTGTGGGCTTTATTTAGCAAGGCTTGTATGGTAATACATATAAACCATAGTCCACGAAAAACACGAAATACACGAAAAATGCACTAATTAAACTGAAGAAGCTCGAATCAAGTTCAGTACAGAAAACTTGCAGGAAGGAACGACTTATTGATTCTAACGGTTTTTAAGCACGAGAAAATAATCAAAACTTATGTTCTTCGTTTGATTTTTTTCGTGCCTTTCGTGCCTTTCGTGCCTTTCGTGTTTTTCGTGTTTTTCGTGGACTCAAGCTTTCCCGTTCTCTGCTAGACGGCCATGACTGATTTGTCCTTTATATTTCAATCACTTAACAACGCAAATCAAGCAAGACAACGAGTAATTACTAAATTTAAGGCTTACCATTGCATCGTAAGGCCTACTGGTCGCTATCGAAGCTACGGTATTAAGACGCTGAGTCAGTCAGGCAAGACGACTATTATCAGGCGTATTGAAACTGAGGCAAAAGCAATGGAACTACTAGAGGCTCTACAAGCCCACGAGACAGACCCAGAGATCATCAGGAAGGCGATTGCTGCTGAACGTGCCGGACTGATCGAGTCAGCCGCTGGTCATATCCTCCAGTCATGGTACTGGCAGTCAATCGAAGAGTTAGCCGATAAGCTTGCTTTGCCTGAGGTCGCTAACCTTGCGGTCTCGATTCAAGATGCGAAGAGCAGCCGACCAGAAGACAATGAGCTAGATGCTACGGCAGTTAAACGACTGTTGAGACCAGCACCAGCAATGATCAATAGTTCAGTCGTCGCTCCGACCTTGGCTAGGCCTAAAGTGTCCCTATCTGAGCTGATACCGCTTTACATTGAATACCGAAATAATCCACCAGACCCAAAGAAACAAGTCTCCGCTAATAGTCGTAAGACGATTGCAACCGTAATGAAGCAGCTAGAAGACAAGTTAAGCCTTGAGATGCTGACTTCTAAGCCAAAACTTAAGGCACTTGCTGAAGATTTATTAAAAGAACATATGCCATCTACGGTTGAGAAGCGCATTGGTCATATTGCTATGTTGACTAAGTGGCTTGCCGAGAGTTACGACCTAGAAGACCTTGGTCTAACTAAGCCCCTCGTGACTGACCCGTGGAGACCAGAGCCGAACAGGATAAGCGATGACACAGCCAAGCAGGAAGCGATTGCAAGGCTACTATCACCAGATGCTAAGGCTTCACCTAAGGCTCTCTCCTTATTGCTGGCTGGTCGTCCTGACTTCTGGTTAGCTGGCCTAGTGAGCCTCTCAGGGGCACGGATTAACGAACTGACCCCATTGACTGTAGAAGACCTAAAGCCTGACTGGATTGACCCTGATGTCTTCTGGATTCATATCCACGGGGTAACGAAGGCGGCTGCTAAAGGGGTACGCTCAGTAAAGAACGAAGCGTCTATACGCTGGATTCCGATTGTTGATGGTCGCCATAATTATCATGAATCGTTTACCCTTGATGGCCTTACTGAGTTCTTGACCAGTAGGACTCCCCGTAACCGTTGGAGTGAAGGCCGACTAGGTAAGACCTTGCAGAGTCTTGGTCATACAGCACACCAGTACCGCCACCGTCTAATCAATCTGATGAAGCTGTCAGGAGTCACTGATGAACTAGGAAAGACCATATCAGGCCATACAGAGGGCGATAAGAGCGTCTACACCGAGACTTACGGTCATGTGGCTAGTCAGCTTAGGGAAACAACAAGAGAGCAACAAGAAGCCCAAATAGAGGCACTACGGGTTGTTAATGAGTACTTTAATAAAAATAGTAGAAATCTATGAGACCCCATATGTGATAGTTAAGACCCACGGAATACCCCCGTAGTCGGCCTACCGCCCCCTTGAAGTCAGACCAAAGCACTGACCATAGCTAAACTTATTCTGTCAATCATTCGGCCTCTTAAGTGTACTAATACCAATCAAGGTTCGGAAGGTATACTTTGTGAGACCTTACGGCTATCATTTGCCCTGTGGATAACTGAGCGTCCTAGCGAAGACTACTAAGGGGGAGACGGATGATACTAGCCTATACACGGGTCAGCACCAGCGAACAAACAACCATTGCTCAAGAGTCAACAATCACTGATAAATATAAGATTAACCAGATATTTACCGATGCGGCCACTAGCGGTTCTAAGCCATTCAGTGAGCGTGAAGGTGCAGCCAGTCTCCTTGCTTATGTGAAGACTCTCGGGTCACCTGTGACGCTTGTAGTGGCTGCTATTGACCGTCTAGGCCGTAATACAGTTGATGTGATAACGACGATAGAAGAGCTACAGAGACTAGGGGTCACCATTGTGTCAGTCCGTGAAGGGTTTGACCTATCGACTCCTATCGGCAAGGCTATGCTGACCATGTTGGCTGCTGTAGCTGAGCTTGAACGGGAGAACATTAGGTCACGCCAAAGAGCTGGTATTGAGGCGGCTAAGGCTGCTGGTCGCTACGTTAAGTCTGGTGCTGGTAAGGATAACCAAGAGTCGATACAGGCCGCTAGAACGGCTGGCATGACCCAAAGAGAAGCTAGTGAAGCTCTAGGTATCTCCTTAAGCTCAATCAAACGGTACTGGAATAGTAGAACCTCTACAGCCGATAGACCATGCGTCTGACATGAAAGTCTTTCACTATCTGTAACCGTAAGTCTAACCATAAGTCTTACATATCGTTCACCAGTCGCTTTATGTCAATGCCGTAGGTCTAGCATCCATGAGAATTACAGGCAGGTACACTTAAAATTCACACCCAGTAGACCAAGGGGGACTTAAGGTTATCTACATAAAGTTAATACTTACAGTAGACACCGAGATAGACCAATATGACCCTCGGTGAGTTGATTAAGTCTTTTCAACAAGTTCCAGCTTAAAGGGGTGATGATTATCATGAATATCACCAACCAATAAGGACGACTTTAAGTCAAACAGTAGCTAACCTAATCTGGTCGCTAAAATGAAGGATAGCTATCGCACCTGTTTGTTATGACATAAAGTCCAGAGCCCGAAGCCACTGGCAGTCAACTTAAAATTCACACCCAGTAGACCAATTCGTCATACCTCAGAAATGTCACAGCTCGTCTGTTATACATTTACCGCAGGTCACGCAAGAGGTTAAACCAGAAAGTCAGCACCCTAGGCCATATACCTACAGGGGGTATTTTATCAGTATGACTCGATAAACCCATGTAGACTTTAGGTTTTACTTTAGGTCTAAGACTTTAGGTTTTCTCCTTAAGGTATTAATGACCATTATAGTAATAAAGACTAATTAGACTTTAGGTGTACTTAAGGTCTTAGACTTTAGGTTTACTTATTGTCTGACTTAAAGTACCAAAGCTGGTCAATCAAATTGTAGAGGCGATGGTAAACATATTGTGCTGGCTAATTGTGAAGCTTTTAGATCCCCCACCATTGTCATAATCATCATTGGTCAACCCTCCCAAAGATCAGGGAAACCATAGCTGCCTTGTATCACCTACGCCCATTACTGGTCATCACTGACCTTATTAATCAATCCAGATCCATTATGTAAGACCATTTGCTTGCTGCTACCAGTTGCGCCCCATTGAGGCCGTCTGGTGTTGACTAGCAGGGGGACTTGCACGTGGTTTTACATAAGGAGTATCAAATATATGAAGCAATCTACAGCACTGACCCTAACTGAAATGGTTGATACCTCAGAACTAATCAAAACCAAGGTCGGCACATTTGCGCCCCTCTGGATTGAAGGCAAGAAATTTATACCTGATGACCAAGGCCGCTGGTCTCTCAATGAGATTCACCGAGAGTTAGGGCTTCAAGTAAACCGAGAGCCTAGCGAGTGGCGTACTAAACAGGCCGCTTTATTCCGAGTGGGTACGACCGCAGAAAATGCTGCCGTAACACATTGTCATTTAATCACTGAGAATAATGGTCGTGCAGGTAGTGACACAAAGGCCTCTGAAGCTGCGACCATCGCCTACGCCATGTGGGTCTCCGATGATTTTTACCTCGAAGTAATCGAAGCCTTTAGCCTCCTCCGATCAATCGCTGTTGAATTAGCACAGGGTCGCAAGGCCAAAGCAGCAGCATTTGACCGCAAGCTAAACACACAAGGCATTACACCGTCTGAACTAGCAGAGCGCCTAGGCCTAAGTAATCACTATCTTGGCGACTATATTTTGACCTATTACTTCTCCAAAAAGACTGACCGCTTCACTGGTGAATCCAGCTACACAATTAAACCAAACTATAAAGATTACTTCGCATGGGAACTTCCTAGCGGCTCGACCTATGGTAAGTGTCGTCTTCGAATTAAACCTATGGGGCTCAAACAATTTGAAGACCGCTTGAATGACCAGAAACAGAGACTAGCTGTTTTTATAAATCAGAAGAAGAAAGGGCTTAAGACACGTAGTAGCACTCTCAGTTAATACCTGCCGTCTCCTTGGGTCTATCCCTTGAGGCGGCTTTTTCTCGATCAATATACAAATAGGTATAGTAAAAGTAATTACTAATCTAGTACTTAAAGCCCACCTATTGTTTACTAGGAGACCCAATAAAGTTAGCATTAACGCTCCTTTCCATTCTCTGCTAGACTTCAACCCAATCATTTTTACCGGTTTCACGTGAAACAATGGCAGCTCCTAAATACGACGAATCTTCCGTCAAGGTCTTAAAAGGTCTTGATCCTGTCCGCCACCGTCCTGGCATGTACACCCGCACCGACAATCCACTGCACATTTGTCAAGAGGTCATCGACAACGCGGCCGATGAGGCGCTTGGTGGCTATGCAACGCAAATCGACGTTACGCTGTACCGCAATCAATCGCTGCGCGTACAAGACAACGGTCGTGGTATTCCGGTTGGATTACACCCCGACGAGGGCGTGCCGACGGTGCAATTGGTGTTTACGCAATTGCATGCCGGCGGCAAGTTCGACAAAAAAGACGGCGGCGCATATGCGTTTTCCGGTGGTTTGCACGGCGTTGGTGTATCGGTTACCAATGCTTTGTCGACTCGGCTAGAGGTAGAAGTACGCCGCGAAGGGCAAATCAATCGTCTGGTATTCTCTGGCGGTGATGTCATTGAGCCACTATCGGTGCTCGGCACGTGCGCGAAGAAAGACACCGGTACACGCGTGTTTGTTGAGCCTGATGCCAAGTATTTTGATAGCCCAACGATTCCACTCGCCGATCTCGAGCATGTCCTCAAATCTAAAGCGGTGTTGTTGCCCGGCTTGATTGTGACGTTGACGGTTGAGCAAGCCAGCGGCGAAATGCTGGAAAAACGCTGGTGTTATCCCGATGGTTTGCTCGGTTATTTGAATGAGCAGGTCGCTGGTTTCACGCAGCTAGTACCGATTTTGCAAGGCGAGAAATACATCGAGGGCGAAGACGAAACCTTTAGCCGTGGCGAAGGTTGTGCTTGGGCGTTAACGTGGACCGAAGACGGCGCGGTGAATCGCGAATCATATGTGAATCTGATTCCAACACCAGCCGGCGGCACGCACGAAAGCGGCTTGCGCGATGGCGTGTTCCAAGTGGTGAAAACGTTTATCGATTTTCATAATTTGCTACCGAAAGGCGTCAAATTACTGCCAGAAGATTTATTCAGCCGCTGCTCTTTTGTGCTGTCGGCCAAAGTGCTTGACCCGCAATTTCAGGGCCAAACTAAAGACAAACTTACCAGCCGTGACGGCCTCAAACTCGTCTCTGCCATGGTGCGCTCGCCGTTTGAATTGTGGCTGAATGAGCACGTTGATCTAGGTAAAAAGCTCGCTGAACTGGCGATTCGCGCTGCGCAGTCGCGGCAGAAAAACGCGACCAAAGTCGAAAAGAAAAAGTCATCCGGCGTTGCCGTATTGCCGGGTAAGTTGACCGATTGCGCGTCGGATGAAACCGAGCGCTGCGAGTTATTCCTCGTCGAGGGGGATTCAGCGGGCGGCTCAGCCAAAATGGGCCGTGATAAAGATTTCCAAGCAATTTTGCCCTTGCGCGGTAAGGTTTTGAATACTTGGGAAGTCGATAAAGATCAGATTTTTGGCAATAACGAAGTCCACGATATGGCGGTCGCCATCGGCGTTGACCCGCATACGCTGGATGGCGCAGCGGATTTAAGTGGCCTGCGTTACGGTAAAGTGATCATCATGTCGGATGCGGACGTGGATGGATCGCACATTCAAGTGCTGCTGTTGACGCTGTTTTATCGCCATTTCCCTCAGCTGGTTGCCAATGGCCATATCTATGTAGCGCAACCGCCGCTCTACCGTGTTGACGTGGGTGGCAGTGGTAAAAACAAACCACCGCGCAAATTTTACGCGCTCGACGAAGGTGAATTGACAGCGATTTTGGACAAGCTCAAAGGCGAAAAACTACGCGAGTCGGCGTGGAATATTTCGCGTTTCAAAGGCTTGGGTGAAATGAACGCTGAGCAATTGTTCGACACGACGATGAATCCCGACACCCGCCGTGTGATGCGCGTGGCAATTCATTCTGACGTCGCCGCCAACACGCGTGATGTGATGAATATGCTGATGAGCAAATCCGAAGCCAGCTCCCGCCGTGCGTGGCTGGAAGCACGTGGGAATGAGGTTGAAGCGGATCTTTAATTTTAAGTGATGAGTATTGCCATCTAGCCATTTATTAATATTGGCTTTATGGTAATACATGCTTTATTCGGTGCAACTCGCTTCGCTCAGTGCACCTTACTGTTCGCTATAAGATGAGAAATTAGGGCGCATGATGAATAAGCCAAATTTACCAGAAGAGAAAATACAAAAACTACTGATTTGTCTTTTTAAGCAATTTGCAAGCAAGCATGATGAACAAACTCATAAATTAAGTAGTTACAACTTTTATTTAACAGACATGATTGGTTGCGCCAAATCTTCAGGCTTAAATTATTCAAAACAAGTACAAGCCCGTGATGGTGAAATCGTACAAGTAGGGGCAAGTCAATTGGTTGATGCTGTTAAAGAGCTCGAACATCGTGGTTATGTTCAATTTGATAAGGACTCAAGATTAACGTACACGCTTACAGCGACGGGTTATGAGAAAGCGAAAGAGTTGAGCACACCAAAACCCAAATTTTTACCTTCTCTTTGGGAAAAGGTAAAAAACCCAGAGAGAATCGCAGACGGCACACACAAAGGAATATATGCATTTATAGGAGTTGTATTTATGTGGTTAATGAGTAAGCTATTTTCGTAATGGAACCGTAGGGCGGCAATGAGCGCAGTCAATTGCGCCGAATGAGCCGAACACATCGTACGGCGCGATTCGCTACGCTCATCAGCACTCTACGATATGCGCCGTACGCGGTTTAAAAATGAAATCAAAAAATCCGATCAAAGCCTAACGATAGGTCTGGATAAATTAGTCGAATGGCTCATGGTCGATGCGATCTCAGAGGCAACGGTTCGCACGTTTCGTGAGCTATGGGCAATGGCGCTGCATGGTCGATACGCAAAATGGTCGATGATTTTTACGACATCACCATGGAAAGAGCCACAATCCTTATTGCGCAAAACCAACACGCTCGACATAGAAAAACTGCGTGAAAGCGTGCACCTGCTCGCCATGATCGCCGAAGGCGGCATCGTGTTGTATGGCTCTCGCCAAAGCCGAGCAGTGAGTTTTACAAGGATAAAGCAGCTAGTGCATGCGCTCAGCGAGAGTGATATTTTGGGAATGACTTGAAAGCAAATAAAAAGCTGGCCAAAACGTCCGGCCAGCTTTTATTAGAGTACTGCTTTCAATTATTTTTTAAGCTTCAACGGCGCTGGCAGTTTAATCAACATAAACTCATTGTCATCCGGCTGCTTTGTTCCCATGTGGCGACCGATTCTGAATGGATAGTTGTTGTCATTGAGTACGCCAAGCGTGTTTTCATCCATCACTACAACGTCTTCAATGGTGACAAATGGCATGGCGAATATGCTGCCCAAGCCAATATCGCCATTGCTGGACTTACCACTAATCCCACTTGGATCTTTAACATCCATCAGATTCACCAATTCAGTTTTTTCAACAAAATCGCCTGCTTTGCCGAGTTTCACTTTAAACAACTTTTTAAAGCCATTGAGATCGCCCTGACTGTTGTCACGCTCGATAATGATGCCTTCTTCAGCGTTGTACATAATGAAGTCGCCAATATTGCTGCCTTTCGCATCCAATTTGTACTTGAATGTTTTACCGGTGTATTTGCCAATCGTATCAACTTAAGCGCTGCTTGTTTTTTCAATCTCCATCCGGCATGATGCAGAAACAAACATAACTCTTTGATTATTAATTACTATATGATTAAGCACCCTAACTGACTCCCTTCGTAATGTGTCCACTCT
>CAUOZE010000007.1:0-64107 GCA_963508915.1 uncultured Deefgea sp. | reverse complement strand
CTGATTTGGCGAAAGAAGTGAGGACGAAGGGTTTAATCTACGTTGCAAGGTCAATGCCTTAAGGGTGGGTTCAAACTCACTTCGCCTCATGTGGTAGTAGCTAACCACCACGGAGAGAAAGATACAAGGGCGGGTTAGCCTTTAGGCGTAACCCGCCAATCTAACTTGGCCTTTAAACATTGCGATCCGCGCGGGTTGATAAAACTAACCCGCCCTACCTGACTAGGCAGTGATACATCAAACAAAATCAAATTCAAAGATTGATTAATTCTTAACTCAGAACTTCACTCACCAAGCACGCATCAGGTGGATGAATGCTTTTCAACCCGTTCAAGCGAACACCGCGCGAGGAGGGAGACAAACGGTTTTATGTTTGGCTCACGACGAGCAAGGGAACGGCGGAGCCGGGTTCGCCCCGGGTCGCCTTTCTTTGCGCGAACGATAAAACCTAACCAAATCGATCTACCGATTGGGTGATTTAAAACGACCTTTAGATAGAATATATTTCTTGATTCCAGCCATTTCACAAGAAAATTTCACACCATCTAACTCACTCTGAGTGTATTTCGGAATACTCAGCAATGGATCAGCCTGATCGTTCCGCCAAGCACTAAACTCATAGATTACCCTGATTGATTCCTCTGCTATTTCAGCTATTTTTTTGACCTTATCTCCTTGAAAAAAAAGACAATCCCTCCCAATCCCTGATGTTCCTTCATGGTGTAAAAGCTTATAAAATTTATGTCGCCAATACTCCTCTTCACCAGCATAAAGCTGACAAAGACCTTCACACTCATGATGAATTCTGCAGGAGCTTGATTTAGCCGCCAACAACAATCTAGCGCAGGTTAACCACGCAAGTCGATCTCGCACAGGCATTGCATCGCCAGATAATGGAGCAATCGCTTCATAAGCCCGTTCAAGATTTTGCACTGCATGCTTGAAATAGCTTTCTGAGTCAACGTCTATTTTCTGCTTATTATGAGCTTCAGTTTGCTGCTGAATTGTTTTCCATAATCCTAGAAATGCAGCGGCGGCAAACAATGGGGAAAGCACGCCACCAACATAAGTACCGAAGTCAGCCCATCCCTTCGGATCACTCGAGAAAAGTGAGGTTTTAAAAGTGAAAAACCATGAAAGAATCGCAATAGCACAGATAACAGCAATGACTACAAGTGCCACATAAATCCAATTACACCGCTTCAGCAATCCCCCCATTACTTCACCTTAAATGGCACACCACTTAGCGCTGGCGGCTCAACGACCGCCACCTCGCAGCCAAACAACACTTCTCCACCTTGCTCATGCACCCAATGCTGACCAATAACTTGATCGAAATCGGCGAACTTGGTTTTTTTACGTTTGATCAGCCGCTTCACCATCAACTGAACTGGCTTCGGTGCGGCGGCAATCGTCGCCAATACGGCGGTTTCATGTTTATCGCCGCCATCTAAACCATCTTTCACCACCGCATTCCACACCGTCAACACGGTGCGCATGACGCCGGCGAATTGCTCTTTACTGCATGGCTTGGGCAAACCGACCAGCACGGGCTGGGCAAAAGTGAGTACGGTTTGCGTTATTGCTTCGTCTTGAGCTTTCAACGGTGACGCCCTTCTTCAAAATCAAATCGTGCAATTAACGGTGCTGTTGGTGTTTGGCAATCGCTTCGGCGCAATCGGCAATCAATTGCGGGCCTTCATAAATCAGGCCGCTATACACTTGCACCAAGGCAGCACCAGCGCGGATTTTCTCAGCGGCGTCGTCGCCAGACACAATCCCGCCCACGCCAATAATCGGCAATGCGCCATCAAGCACTTGCGCGAGTTCGCGAATCACAGAGGTTGATTTGGCCCGTACTGGCTCACCCGACAAACCACCGGCTTCTTGGCCATGAGGCAAATGCTCAACACCCGTGCGCGACAGCGTAGTATTGGTCGCAATGACGCCATCGATTTTGTGCGCCATCAACAGTTGGCCGATTTCTTGGATTTGGTTGTTGTCCAAGTCTGGCGCAATTTTGACAGCAATCGGTACATAACGGCCATGTTCATCGGCCAATTTAGTTTGTTCCAGTTTCAAGGCCGACAACAGCGCGCCAAATTCATCCGCTTGCTGCAATTGGCGTAGATTTTTGGTGTTCGGGCTGGAGATGTTCACGGTGACATAGCTCGCCTGCGCGTAGACTTTGCGCAAGCCGATCAAATAATCATCAACTGCTTTTTCCATCGGGGTATCGGCGTTCTTGCCAATATTAATACCAAGTACACCCTTATACTGGCTTGCAGCTACATTCGTGAGCAGATTATCCACGCCGCCATTATTAAAACCCATACGGTTAATAATCGCGCGTGCCTCGGGCAGGCGGAACAAACGTGGCTTTGGATTGCCCGGCTGCGGGCGTGGCGTCACCGTACCGATTTCTAAAAAGCCAAAGCCCAACTCGCCCAAGCTATCGATGTAATCGCCGTTTTTATCCAAACCAGCCGCCAAGCCGACTGGATTTGGAAATTCAACACCCATCACCGTGACGGGATTGTCTTGCACCGTTGGCGTGAGCGTGCGCAAAAAGCCCATGCTTTGGAGTAAGCCAAGCCCCTTAAATGCCACATGATGCGCGCGCTCCGCTTCCATCATGAATAACAGGGGTTTTGCGAGTTGGTAAGCCATGTTGAAACCTTGTTAGGTGTTAGGGGTGAGGTGTTAGGAGTAAAAGCGTTATGGTGCGATGGTTTAAAGCTGTTGACTTTACCCCTCACACCTCACGCCTCGCACCTTACCCATTCCGATTTACGCAAGCGTCGTATGTATTCTGCATTAGGGTGGCCACCGTCATCAGACCAACACCGCCCGGCACTGGCGTAATCCAGCTGGCGCGCTCTTTCGCCACGTCAAACTCCACGTCGCCGCACAATTTGCCGGTTTCAAGACGATTGATACCCACGTCGATCACAATCGCGCCTTCTTTAATCCACTCACCTTTAACAAAGTTCGGGATACCCACGCCTGCAACCACAACATCCGCGCCGCGAACTTTTTCGGCCAAATCTTTGGTTTTGCTGTGGCAGACCGTCACCGTCGCACGCGCCAGCAAAAGCTCTAGCGCTTGTGGGCGGCCTACAATATTGCTCGCGCCCACCACCACCGCATCTTTACCGACCAAATCAATGCCAGTTTTTTCCAGCAAAGTCATCACGCCACGCGGCGTGCAAGGGCGCAGCAAAGGCATTTTCAATACCAAGCGGCCAATATTGTAGGGATGGAAACCGTCGACATCCTTAATCGGGTCGATCAACTCGATCACTTTATCGGCATCAATATGCTTCGGTAGCGGCAATTGCACCAAAATGCCATCCACGTCATCCCGCGTATTGAGTTCAGCAACCAATTTCAACACATCGGCTTCCGACGTATCGGCAGGCAAATCATAGGCAAACGACGTAATACCGGCGTTTTCACATTGGCGTTTTTTATTGCCCACGTACACCTGTGAAGCCGGATCGCTACCTACCAAAATCACCGCCAAGGCAGGCGCACGCTTGCCGCTCGCGACACGCGCGTCGACTTTCAAGCGAACTTCGCTAACGATTTCTTGAGAAATGGCTTTACCATCGAGGATCTGGGCGGTCATGGGCTTACTCCGGCATATTCAATGAGGAGCGCATTTTCTCATCATTTGAACTTTTTTTCTCATCATTTCAACATTTTCAAAAAAAAGTTCGCACAGGGTGTTGACGCGGAGAATTTGGCAACGTATAGTTCGGCCTCTGTTCGGGGCGTAGCGCAGCCCGGTAGCGCACCTGGTTTGGGACCAGGTGGTCGTGAGTTCGAATCCCACCGCCCCGACCAGAAACACTTATTAGTAAATACGGAGCTCCCGTAGCTCAACCGGATAGAGCAACGACCTTCTAAGTCGTAGGTTACAGGTTCGATTCCTGTCGGGTGCGCCAAGCATGCCGAGAATTCGAAGATTATAAAAGTTTTGTGGTGGCTGTAGCTCAGTTGGTAGAGTCCAGGATTGTGATTCCTGTTGTCGTGGGTTCGAGCCCCATCAGCCACCCCAGTAAAATCAAGGCCTCAACGAAAGTTGGGGCCTTGTTCATTTCCGCTCCAAAATCTCATGTAGGCACTATGTAGGCAAATTCAGTATTTTTTGCCTACATGAGCAAAGTCAAAAAGCCAATCAGGCCTCTAGTAACACCTTTTTAACTTCTCTCATCAAAAATTAACCAAAATTCATAGCCAACAAATTCAAGTCGCACAATAAAATCAATATTAAGATTTCAATGCAGTAAAACATCAATAACTGAGACGACTTAAAAATTAGAGTTTAGGAGACTGAATTGCAGCACTGGTATATTTATCACAGCGTAAAAACTATGAGGCATGACTACGCCACCCTAGGCATTTCCGCTGTTTACAGCAAGAACAACCAGCCAAAACTCTGCCTTCACGACATCATCTGGGTTGTTGAAGGTAGCATCGAGAAACCAACACAGTTTCGACTTGTTGACTGCTTTCAATACTCATCAAATGAGTACCCTCCCTTCTCAGGGGATTACGCTGAGTTCAAATTGCGCATACTCGGGAAGGAATCACTTCTTAAAGACACCGTTTTATTGGACACAAAAGTAGAATGGTTTTCTAAACTTCACAAGAACTACATTACAAAGCGAAAATTCTTTTGCCTACTTTCATCTGAGCCCGATGTTATCAAGGGGTTTCAAGACGCGTCCAGCGTGCGGTTCTAAAACGACTTTTGCAGCAAAGAGTCGAAGTGGTCCCCCGTACTTGCTGCACACGACTTTTTGTTACACGGGGGAGCGAATCAGCTTGTTAATGGCCCGCAAGTTTTCCAAGGTCATGCTCGCCTCCTATCAAAAACAATTTCGTCTATTTTAGTACCTCCAGCGCCCATGCTTGTTCCAGAGTGGCTTTGTCTGCGAATTCGGCAACTATGTGCAATAGATGTAGAGCCATCACTTCGGCAAAGTTCACTTCTCTCAGCACCAGCACGTTAATGTAGCTGCCAACACGCTCTTCACCGTGCGCTACTGAATAAAAAATCAATTCGCACAGCCAACTCCAGCAAAGGCCGCAGTCAACACATCGACCACCCCGCCGTAGTTTTGCGCAGCAAGCCCCCAAGAAAAACTAACTTCGGCTATAGCCATAGTACGCCTCAGCTTCACATGGTTGACATATGGCGTAAACATTCTAGAACACATATCAACTGCGGACCTTCATACAAATGAAAACCGTTGTCTTTAAACTTCCCAAGGATTAGGCCATGCTGGGTGAATCACACAAAACAGCTGAAGTCGTTATCAACCTCTGGGCCTATTCAGACGAAGATGGGAACATCCAACGCCTAGCAGGCAAGAGCTATGCATTGCACGGCACAGATACAGAAAAACTCAATATATTGCGTTGCCTCGCTAGGTCGGATTTTCTTACCGCAAAGTGGATTCCCGTGGCTAAAAATTTCACTTTGGTGGGGCCCAACGGGGAATCGATGCAGGGTATTACTAGTACCGCCGTGCTACGCACGCCAAATGGGCATGCGGATTTATTTGCCGAGCTGATTGAACATTTAGCCAAAACCGTTCCAGCACAATTGGTGGTCTGCCCAACGAATGGTTACCGACAAATCCACCCCAAATTGCCTGATGAGCCGCTGGCGATAACAACGGTCGTCATCGAGCAGCAAAACGGCCAGCTTGTACCTGTGTTGAACGGTTAAAATTCAGCGCCATTAACTCATCATCCGATTAGCCTAAAACAATAGCAGGATGAAGTTAGCAGGCTGTTATCTGCTTTCCGCTTCCACAACATCATCCACAGGGTTGTCGGCCAGCTCTGATTCGTGGGCTTCGTAGGTCGGCGCGTGAAGGTCAATTAGCGTGTGCGCGTTGATTTCATCGACGCTTTTGACCGCAATAACTTCCTCGGCACTGTCGGCGTTTTCGTATCTAGTTGACATTGCAATGTATGCACCTTGCAAATTGTCAAGTGTTATCGCGTCGGCCACTTCTGCGCTAATTGCCCCTCGAATCTCATCAAGAATGAATTTTGCTGCATCCTTGAATTTGTAATACCCAAGACGGAAAGCAACATCTAACACGCGCACCAAAATTGGCATAATGGCTTTCTCTTGTTCGGACGTTAAATAAGAGCTAGCACCTGGCACGACCGACTGCATTGATTTAATAATTGCCTTTGCACTTTGTTTCCACACATCATCCAGACCTTCCGTACCTTGGTAATCCTCAGCAACCCCGTTGTAGGCCGCGGCCCATCGCTGGTCGCTCACTTGTGCCAGTAAATTTGTGTCAAGCCCGTTACGAACTAGCAATGAATAAGTTGTTTGAACTACCTCGGCAAAGCTTCGCAAGCCTTGTTCCATCAGCAAGCCAATTACTTTTGAGAGTGCGGGGAGAAGTTCTGAAGCGTTACGAACCCCCTTCGTATCTAGCTCAAATTTGCCTTTGGTGGTTTCATAGCGCTGCTCGAGGTCACTCAGTTCAGGGGAGATATTAGCCTTTCGCTCATGCAAAAAAATGTTATCACGGTGGTAAAGTGCATTTACAAGATCAATCTTTACTTGCCCCAGAGCCGCACTACTTGCCTTCACATCATCAGTGCTATCCGCGTGCACGTCATCTAAAGTGTCGTTTGCCAGCTCTGCTTCGTGGTCTTCGGGAGTTGCTAAGGCATCAATATCAGCGGCTTCCACCTCGGCGGCGCTGCTCAAGCCTTCTATGCCAGCAGCGCGAGGGTCGTACTTCACACTCATATACCATGATTTAAGATATGGTTTTACTGCCTCGCCTAAATCGCCAATCATTGCCTCGGCATAAGCGGCAAATGTACGCGCCCCTTTTTCGATGTGATAGCCAGCTAAAACAATCCCATCCTGCATCATTTCAAGGTCGATACCGCTGTTCGTATTGTTTAGCTGTGCACTAATTTCATTGGCGCGGTCAGCGCTAACTAAGTTTTTTTTCGAGTAGTATTCTGCGCTTAAATTTTGCGCCGTCACATCAGCCGTCTTGCTACATTCAAATTCCGAATCCATCACCTGGTCATGCACGAGGGGTTTATTATTTTCAGGTTTGAATTTTGATTGACGCCCTAAGTTTTCAGTTAATAGCTGGTTGATTTGCTGGGGCAGCAAAGACTGGATACCAAAGTCTTCAATTGTCGAGACCGCTAAAGTATCAAATTTCATGCTAAATTTTCGGTACAAGGCCCTAGACCAAGGCAAACGACTATTTAAACTCAGGTCCAACCATCTCCATCGCTGGGCATAACGCTCAATCAATTCATTCGACCAAGGCAAAGAATGGCATTGACTTAGAATCGGCCAAGCCCATCGGTCAGAAAAGCGCTCTATTAATTCATACGACCAAATCACGCCATCATTCCAACTCAACGAACCCCAATCCCATCGGTCAGAATAATATTCAATTAAATCAATCGACCACGGTAAAATAACATGCCAACTCAGTGTTTCCCAATCATATCGGTCAGCATAGCGCTCAATCAAATCAGGCGACCATGGAAGGAAACCATTTACGCCCCGCCCTTGCCAATTCGACGTGTTCGCATAACGCTTCGTTAACTCAAGCGTCCAAGGCGCTGCGCGATTAAAGCTTATCGTTATCCAATCCCATTGGTCGGCAAAACGTTCAAGCAACTCACACGACCAAAGCAAGGAGTGGTTCAAACTCAAATTTTCCCAATCCCATTGGGCGGAGAAATGTTCAATCATTTCAATTGACCAAGGCAATGCGTGATTGAAGCTTAACTCCTCCCAATTCCATCGAAGAGCGTAACATTCAACCAAATCACTCGACCATGGTAAAGCTGTATTTCTACTTAAGTAACCCCAATCCCAGCGGTCAACATAACGCCCTAGCAAATCAACCGACCATGGCAATGCCTCATTCCCACTTAGCGCCCTCCAATCCCACTGGCAAACATAACGCTCAATCAAGTCATCCGACCATGGTAACGCCCCATTCCTACTTAGCGCCCTCCAATCCCACTGGCAAACATAACGCTCAATCAAGTCATCCGACCATGGCAACTCCCCATTCCAACTTAGCGCCCTCCAATCCCACTGGCCAGCATAACGCTCAATCAAATCACCTGACCATGGCAAAAGCCCATTCCAACTCAACCAGCCCAAGTTTAATTTTCCAGCATGCTGCTCAACCAAATCATAAGACCGCATCAAGTCTCTATTTTTACTCAATAGAGACCAATCCCAAAAGTCTGGATAGCGAGTTACTTGCTCTTCCGTTAGTGGATAGTGCCGTTGCACGCAGTAATAAAACAACTCAGGGAAATCACGAAAAAACTGCATGATTTCTTGCTGCTCAACGGTAGCGAGTGTGCTCGCCACAATATCGCAACGCCTTGTGAGAGCCGTAGGTAGTTGCGCACCAATAGGGACGAGATTCATATCGGCATCGCCTCAAGCTCTTCAAGCTGTGCTCGATAATTTGCGATTTCTGTTCTCAGTCGCTCAGCTTGCTCGGCAAACCATACCGCCCAATCCGTGTGCGTGCTTAGCGTTTGCCAAACCAAGGTCTGACTCAGCGCTCCAATTTGTTGGGCAAGTTGCGCTTGAACACTTTGCAGTTCAGTCATACGCAGCTCTAGCCGCTCAATGGATAAGGCCACCTGTTCTACTGGGGCAAGGCCTTGTTCAATTTGTAGCTTGATGCGCTGCAATGCCGCTAAATCGTTATTTTGATAGGCTGCCTGTAATTGCTGAAATAAGACCTTGGCCTGCTCTTGCAGATGTGCAGCCACCCTATCTGGGTGGCTCTGCATAGCCAGTTTTCGGTAGAGCTGTTTTAGCTCCGCTTGCTGCTCTGCATCAAGTGCAATGGGCTGGGCTTCGTGCGCAAGCTCGGATTGCGCTTGCTGATAATCATGGAAGGTTTTTTTGGCTGCCTCAGCGTCCTCATATGTTTTTTGCTGCTGTTTTCTTTGATGTAACTGGGCCAAGTAACGCCAACGAACCTCTAGATATTCACGCGTTAAATCACCAATAGCTTGGTTCTGCTGGTAATCAAACAAGTGGATTTGCCGCAGCATTTCACCTAGCGATGTTTCTAGCGCAATAATCTCCATTTCCAGAAGGCGAATTTGCCAATTCAACGCCTCTGCGAGTGGGTCAAGATAAAGCGTAACAGCCGTACCCCGAGACAAAATGCAACGCACAACTTCTTGCGCCGCTTGCCAGTCTTGTTGCTGAACGTATTGCATTAAACTATCAATGTCAGTCTGCCCTTGGGCGTTGGCAATTTTGTTGATGTGCTGGGGAATTTCGTCAAATTCGGCCAATTCTAATAAGCTAGCAATAATTGATAGCCGCGCCATGAGCTTGGCGGAATCGATAACCACTGGCGCGGGGCCATGGCCATATTTGCTGAGTAACCGGACAAATTCTTGCTGGAAACGAAGAGCTATTGCTGCGTCGCCTTCAAACACCGTCATATTTTCATCGGCACGGCTGGCGCGGTAGGTCCAGTTAAAGCTGCCATTCATCACGGTATGCGTATCAATCAGGCAGAACTTGTGATGCAAAGAGCCATGATGGTCTGTTCCTTCGGGTATCCAGTATAGATTACCGCCCAAGGCAGTTAGGCGCTCCCAAGCAATGGAGGATTGACGGTTAATTGTATCGTCTAGCACCGCAAGTGAAACGACCACCCCACGGCGCTGGCACGAAACTAGCGCATCAAAAAGCGACTTGTCGGTAAGCCACGCCACCGCGACCAAAACCCGCTCTGTTGCCTTGTCCAAACGCTGGATGATTTCTTTGCGAATACCTGAAAAATAGACTTGTGTTTCCATAGCTCGCCTGCCAATAAATGAATCAATATCATACGTTGGTGAATAATTCATTGTATGACGAAGTCAGAAAGGTTTGCCGCGACAATTACTGCAACTCGCTTTTGCAAATCAAATATGAGCAAACAATTCCACACTACCTAGCCAGAGATTAATGCACGTAATATGCGCCGCAGATAAACTTAGTGACAGTTCACAGTCGGCCAATAAAAAACACTTTTGTCACTCCAATGGAGAGTATATGCATGAGCTAATAGACAGATTTCTTCATAATTTTTTCGGGTATGGCAATTTAAAAGCCCCAATTTGGTTTATTGGCATGGAGGAAGGCGGTGGCAAAGATTTAGCTGAAGCACAAGCCCGAATAGAGGCCTGGCAAAGACTGGGCGCTGGCGACGTCATTGATTTAGTCACGTATCATCGTGTAATTGATAAGTCCAAATACTTTGATAGAGCGAGACCCCCAACTCAGCCTACGTGGAGAGGACTAATCAGAATACTCCTTGGGTATCAAAGATACAAAAGAGCTGATATTGAAGCGATACGAGACTTTCAAGCAAACATGTTTGGCACACCAAACTCCAATCACTGTCTTCTTGAATTGATGCCTCTGGCTTCAAGAAGAATTACTAGCTGGATATATACTCCCTGGGCCGAAGAACACCAATACACTATGCTGCAAAATCGCAGAGCTTATCGCAACCAACTTGAGCCTCAGCGAATAAACACATTAGCGACGAAAATTCGTAACTACCGCCCAAGAAATGTTGTTTTTTATGGGAGAACTTATTTACCCTCATGGAAAAGCATAGTTCAAGCCGTAACTGGGCAGGAAAGTATATGGACAGAGGAAACTCCTGACCCTGACTGTCAATTAACAGTCCTATTGAGCCCAACGCCAGCAACGAACTTTTTCATAGTTAATCATTCAACATCTCGCGGAGTAACTGAGAATTATTTCTTGAGTCTTGGTCGCACTATTCATGACTTAGCCTGAGTTCTTATTAAAAATATGCGATTTTAGGTCAAGGAAAAGCTGTGCTATATCTTTGTGTTCAAGTAAATGGCGAGCCGCGTCCACCTGTAGCCGTTACAACGCAATAGGGTAAAACTGCTGGCTATTCAGCTTTTTGACTTGCCAGCAAGTTTTCCAAGGTCATGCTCATTACCTATCAAAAATAACTTCGGCTGTTTTAATACGTCCATCGCCCATGCTTGTTGCTGTACAGTTTTGTCGGCAAATTCAGCCACGCTATATACGGCGGGATTAATTTCTCGACCAAGCTGCTCTTGCAGTGGATATAACGCCGCCACCACTTCGGCAAAATTAACCTCACCCAGCACCAGCACGTCGATGTCACTACCCGCACGCTCTTCACCGCGCGCAACCGAGCCAAAGACCAAGGCAACATCAATTCGCTCAGCCAACTCGGCCAAAGCCGCAGTCAGCACATCGGCCACTCCCGCCGTTTTGCGCAGCAAGCCCGCCAGTTCAGAAAATACGGGGCAATCAGTATTAGCGCGGTAATGCTTTTGATTACCGACCTTGCTCACCAGTAGCACACCAGCGTCGGCCAATTTGGCCAGTTCACGGTTGAGTGTACCCGCTTGCGTTTGCGTCAACCGCGCTATTTCGCGCACATGCCATGCGTTGTCGGGGTGTAGCAGCAGTAGTGCCAGCACCCGTCTGCGATACTGCCCAAGTAATAAATCCGCTAGCATAGCGTTG
This sequence comes from uncultured Deefgea sp., assembly GCA_963508915.1. Taxonomy (GTDB): domain Bacteria; phylum Pseudomonadota; class Gammaproteobacteria; order Burkholderiales; family Chitinibacteraceae; genus Deefgea. The sequence continues at coordinate 52,508 of CAUOZE010000007.1, read as the reverse complement.
CCTTTTTAGCTACGAATGTAGCTTTTAAGGCTACATTCTAGACTAACTCAAGCCAAGAATTGCAAGTCACAGGATGAAACGGGATGGGGCTAATGATGGTCTGGCGTGATAATTGAGGCAGCAACAAACTTAAATGCATCATTAAGAACGCATAAACCCCTGTCGCCGCGCTATAGCTAACTCACTTCTTCGCTAATATAAAATATTTTCTAAAACCATTTTTGATACATCAATTCTTAAACATTTAATCACTAAGACCTCGTGAGGTTCGCCATCTTGCACTATGTATCGACGGGCCCATGACATCAACATCAAGATACTCAATGAGCTTTTTGTAAGTCTCTCTAATTTCTTCTAGCGTAACTGTAGAAACCAAATTAGGCTGAATCCATTTGCATAAGGCATCCAATTGCTCTGAAGTTGCTTCACTCGAAACCCCCACTCCTCTAACCAAACCACGAAAGAGAAAAGGTAATAAAATAAATTTTGCATTTCGCGGTGTCACATCAAACAATCTTTGAGCCATCACCTGAGCATCATCTTTCAACCATAGTTTATTCCACCTAATATCATCTACATTTAATAAGTAACGAGAATTACCAGATGTTTGACGTGCAACCGCAGCCAACCGAGTAGCTAACGCGTCGTTCGTATAGGCCTCTTGTTTCTCTTTTTTAAGTAGATAACGAACACGATATTTAACTGCATCTTCTAAATATGTCGTAGGTATGTCCCCCTCTGAGCAACCAACAGCAGATTCTTCGCGTAGTTCAGGTACTTGCACTTGCACCGTTCTGCGGTCATCTTTTAACCACTCATTCAGAACAATATGCAGGGTAGCATCCCAACTAGGGCTATCCACTAAAACATCACATCCAAGAACTTCAGGTTCACCACGGGATGGTGCCTCTCCTAGAGTCCAAGAGTGTGCCAAAAATGCGTCATGGAATGTGGGATATATCTTTGAGCGACAAGGTAAAGCTAACCATTCTTTATCGAAAAGTTGGGCTAACTCCTTCCAGCCACCTTGATGACTCAATGCCATCACTTCAAGAAAAAAAGAATACGTTGGTCGATTATTCTCATGAAGCATCTCAATATCTTCGGGAGCTGCAATATCACTCCTCACCTGCTGCTCAAGTGCAGCCAGGATTAGTTTGTTCAATTCACCCTCGGCACTGCCCGCCAACTTTTCGCGATTAGCAATCAACCAATGGCCGGCCTTCCCTGACATTAAGTCAACCTCCAGTTGAAGGTGAGAATAAACCTTGTTTTTAAATTCAAATGGTTGACCACGATAAAGCAAACTCAGACTCCAATTTGAACGACCATAAACAACGGGAGTGTACCGAAGTGCCAACGCATGACTATTAACATTCACAAAACGCCATTGATTTGAAACATTACTAATCGGCACCTTAGCAGTAACATCAATATGTTGTTTTCCATTAGAAGTTATTAACTTGGGTACGATTTTAATGGGTGAATTTGCAGAAAATGCAATGAACTCATCCGCAATTTTAGCCGCTTCATAGGGGAATGAAGCATCAAGAGGGTCCATTGCATTTACGAATTTTTCGGCCAAAGAAATATTGCCACCTAACGATATAGTCCATGATTTGGCAAAAGCATCTAGTTGAAATTTAGCTTTAATTTCGGTGCCAAAAGAACGTCCGATGTCATTCTCAAGTATTTTTAACAGCACCAAACCTTCATGTGGCCCTGTAGGGCTATGCATTGTTATTTGCAATATTTCATTACTAAATATACTTTTAGTCGTTAGTGTTATTTCATTGCACAACAAGAACACACTTTGCAAACCAATACCAAAAGTACCTGATGGCTTCATCCATTCCGGCATTGCGCTAATTTTAGCTTGCCTTTGCTGATTACGATGTGAGCCGCCAATTTGCAGCATGTATGCCAAATCTTCCCGACTAATACCGGTCCCTTCGTCAGTAATTGTTAAAGTCCAAGTAGACTTATCAGTCATATCCTCGTTAGGCTCAGGGGTTTCAGTCAGGCTAACTTCTACCAATGCCGAATCAAGAGCAACTCTAGCTCCTTCAGCCAACGGACTATCCCAAACCTCAGCGGTGTCACTTTTACGTTTACTCTTACTCAACCACAGCCGTAGCAAAGTAGCATCGACCGCGTTTTGCAATAACTCACGAATGCAGGAAAATTTCGTGCTGTACAGATTATTTCCTTGCAACAGCTCAATAGCTTTTACGCCATCAACTCCAAACTGCGGGCGCTGCCCTTCTTTTAATATTTGTAACTCACCACTTAATCGAACCTTTAACGAACCCAGTGTAGGCAAAAGCCCTAAATCCCGGCTTGGGACGATATCTTGCCAGTTCACCATTTGATTTTGAACTTCTTGCTTAAGCCAATCAAACCATTTGAAGGTTTCTAAATATCCATCAATCGTTTCGCACTCTGCGCTGATTTCAATTCGTTCACGGTCTATTCGCAAATGCCGAAGCCCTGCATGCTTATCTTCATGCGCCTTACTGAGTTTGGGGCGGTTTTCACCCGCGATGCGCTGCATAACAGGGCAAAAACGATTGTCATCCAAATCCAATAAATCCCCCATACGCAGCAGACAAGCAATAAATCGGGGGTGGCAATCCTCCTGTGCTAAACCCGCCTCTCGGAAAGGTAAACCATTCGGAGCCAACAACTCCTCAAATGGTGAACCGTGCATTTGGCAAATTCGTCCAAGCAATTTAAAGAGTCGAGCAGGTATCAGCTCTGTGCGGGGAGAACTAATTCCAGCACTATCCCAAGGAGATTGAATTGTTTTTGCTGCTCGTCCTGCATGCTGTCTGCGAAACCACTCAGCCATTAGCTGTCCAAACTGCCCAACAGCTTCTAGCGGTGAACGTGCATCAAAAAAACTGTTGCTATCATTTCTCGTACGTAAATTTCTAGCACAACGCTCTAACTCATGGTTCGGCGTATTACAAATTGAATCAAGATATTGTTGAAATTCAGCTAATTTTAACGTATTGGCAATATCTTCCTGAGGAACAACCATACCAATATCATGCCAATACGCAGCCTCAAGCAAAAGCCAAGTATCTGTAGCCGTGAGCAGCTTTATATTCTCACCGAGCAGGCGCTCAATATTAATTAAAATCTGTTTACTATGGGACTCATCATGCCTGCTGTAATGAGGAAAAAGGCCGCCTATTGTTTGTAACGCTTTGGGAATTAGTTTTTCATCAAACCCCCATTGATTTACCAACAAGGATAGTCCCGAATGGGCACTGCCTTTTTCATTTAAATGTTTAATCAACATATCAGCCATACTCAGCGCCTTACTCAACAGGTGAAATTACAATTTATGATGACGAGCCAACAACAAAGCAACCAAACGTCTTATTTCAAGATTTTGTGATGAAATTCAAACTCCCTTCCCCCTTACCCCGCCAAATTGTCATAAACAAAGCTATAAGCCCTAGCCGCTTTTTCCTGGCGCAGGTCGGGGTTATAGGGTTGTGGCAATGTTCTAAAAATATCTCTGATGGTTTTCTGCACTGCAGCACGGGCTTGTTGTTTTAAACGCCAATCCAAAATCAGCCTTTCTGCTTTCAACTTGGTCAATAGCGTTTTCGCTACGCGGCGTACTTCTTGCTCTTGTTCAGGCGTGAGTGGCGGGTCGGGCTGAGTCAAAATGTCGAACACGGCCAACTCTTCTTCGCTAAGCCCTAGCGATTCACCACGCAACCCTTCCGCTTTCAACTCTTTAGTAAATTGCTTGAGTTCCTCGACATACGTTTCGATGTTGATATCGCCAGCGTTGTACGCATCAATCAGTTTTTTCAGCTTTTCGACCAAGCCTTCACGACTTGGATTTTTCGCCGCCAGCTCGTTCACTTTTTGCTCGACCGCGCCCTTCAACTGTTCGGCTGTAACGTGTTTACGCTTGCTCTTTTTAAACTCGGCATCCAGCGCTTCAAAGTCAATTTCCGACAAATCAACCAAAGCTTTGGCCATACCACTGGCGGAAATGTGATACCCATCGGTGGCAATAGAATCATCGAGCAAGGCCTCAATATCATTCATCACCTCGCTAATATCGACGGGTGGCATCAGCGCTTTGACTTGCCGTGCCAAGAACGCCAGCGCAACCGTTTTGGGCGCGTAATCCGCAGCGCGGGTATCGGGCAAAATGGCCTTGTAGTGTTTAGCCACAAAGCCCGCCAGCGCCATAAACTGCGCTTTAGTATCATCACTGGCGACGATGGCATCGACCGCGTCCATCATTAAGCCAACACGGTGAAATCCTTCGGCAGCAATGATGTCGGTGATACTAATTTGCTGAGTTTGGCACCACATTTCCGCGTCGGTAATGGACTGCTCAAGCAAGCTAATAAGCTGTTGTTTCGCCTCTAGCGGGACATTTCCTGAATCATCGCCCGAATCATCACAACCCGCACCGCCCGCGCCTGAATTGGCATAAATAGAAAGCGCGTCTTTGAGGTGACGGAAAATCCCGACGTAATCGACAATCATGCCGCTGGTTTTGCCTTCAGACACCCGATTAGCGCGGGCGATGGCCTGCATCAAGGTATGCGCCTTCATCGGCTTATCCAGATACAGCGTCGAGCAAGTCGGCACGTCAAAGCCCGTAATCCACATCGCGCAAACAAACACCAGTTTTAGCTTGGTCGTCGGGCTTTTGAATTCTTCTTCCAAATCACCCTGCATCATGCGACGGCGATGCGGCTCAATATCCAGGCCTTTCTCTTTCAGGTCGGCCACTTCGTTTTGGCCTTGCGACACCACCACGGCCATATCGGTATCGAGCATCAAGGTGATACGGGCCTGTATAGCCTCGGCATGTTCACCCGTACTCGACTTTAGCTCGGCATTTAGGCGTGTCAGCGTCGCTTGCCAATGTGCTTGCACCTTGTCGTACATGCGAATGGCGGTTGCCTTGTCGATGCACACCATCATCGCTTTGCCGCGATACCCACGACCCGTGAAATGCTCAACGATGTCAGCGGCGATGGTTTCAAGTCGGTCGTTACGAGTTATCAGGTGATATTGACGGCCAAATTCGCGCTCTAGTTTTTGCTCTTGGTCCTCGTCGAGGTCGGCATTTTCCAAAATACTCGCCAAGTCGGCATTCAAATCTTCGTTAGTCAGTTGCAAAGCGGGGATACGATTCTCGTAATACAGCGGCACCGTTGCACCGTCTTGAATAGCCTGGGCGAAGTTATAGACCGAAACATAATCACCAAACACGGCGCGAGTTTTTTCGTCTTCGCCCGCAATCAATGGCGTTCCGGTAAAACCAATAAACGCCGCATTCGGCAGCGCCTTGCGCATATTCATTGCAAACGTGCCGTACTCGCTACGATGCGCTTCGTCGGTAATCACAATGATGTCGGAACGATTCGACAACAGCGGATATTCTGCACCGTCCTCACTGCGGAATTTTTGAATCAGCGTGAACACATAGCGCTGATTACCTGCCAACAACTCTTTAAGGTGCGCCGCGCTAGTGGCTTGAACCTCAGCGCCCACACTACCCGTATTGGCAAAGGTTTTATAGATTTGCGTATCAAGTTCTTCGCGGTCCGTCACAATCACAAAAGTCCACGCGCCAGGACGCTTGCGCAAGATTTTCTGTGTAAAGAACACCATCGACAAACTCTTGCCACTGCCTTGGGTATGCCAGAACACGCCCAACTTCCCTTGGTTCTCGTTCAGCTTGCCCACTTCCTCGATGGCTTTATTCACACCAAGGAATTGATGGTTTTTAGCGACCTTCTTCACCAGCCCACCACGAACCAGTTCAAACAGAGTGTAGTTTTCAATCAGGTCGAGTAAACGCTCAGGCAGCAACATCCCACGCAGTGCGGTTTCTAGCGACACCTTAGCGGGCTCTTCTTCGGTCGAAATCCGCTTCCATTCGGCAAAGTGTTCCCACATTGACGTGAGCGTACCGACCTTAGTTTCTCGGCCATTGGATAACAAGATAAACGCATTGAAGTGAAACAATTGCGGGATGCTTTGCCCCCGGTAATCGCGCAGGTTTTCGTCAAAGGCAGCTTTTAAATGTACACCAGGCGCTTTAAATTCTAAGAACACCAGCGGCAAGCCATTGATATAGCCGACACCATCGCAGCGACGGCGATACATATCCCCCGCCACCCAAAGTTGAGTCGCCAGAAAATATTCATTGTTCTCGGGATTTTTCCAGTCCACCAGCACCAGCGTTTCAAAGCTCGGCATACCATCGGCGTCGGGAACGGTGACTTTGACGCCGTCGCGCAGCAAGGCATAAATCGCTTGATTCGCCACCACCGCCGACTCACGGGAACGGTCGGTATTTAACACGTCAAACGCCAGCTCATACGCCAATGGCGACAAGCCAGGATTGAGCCGCTGCAATGCCGCCCGCAAGCGGTTCGGCAAAATGACTTGGCTTTCGCTCTCGCGCCCTTCAGTGCCCAAACGCCCTATTTTTTCTTTGAACAAATCCGCATGCTGCCAGCCCAAATTTTTAAGTAATTCAATGGCAGGCGCTTCAACTAAATTCAGCTCGCCATAGCCAGCCGACACGTCACGCGCGGAATGTGGGGTTGGTTTTTCGATGTTATAGGGCACTGACGGTCCTTTTATCCAATACAAATAGCAGTCTTATCAAAGACTTACCATTCAATTCGCCCAGCGAATAGGATAAATAGTCAGCTAATGAAAACTAATTTTTGCTGAATTATCTTATTTTTTAACTGAACATAGACGAAAGACTACCCAAGTCGCATCAATCTTACAAGCTAGCAATCAACGCGCTAGGCATTGCCAGCAAGCAGCCGTTCAAGCTCATGTGAAATAGCTCGCATCTGCCGAAGCTCTTCATGTTCGGTATAACGTATTGCACTAGGATATTTCTTCAGCCAGATTTCCAATAATTGCCGCCCTAAATCCAGCGAATTACCCTGTAAATTCTTGCCACGTTTATAGCGGCTCAAGCACTGCCTTAAGCTCTCATTGAGCTTTTCAATGCGCATGTCATCACCGTCTGCGCAGCCATATCTTTTGTCCAGCAACTCATCCAGCGCATCGCCTTCGATGCCACGCAAAAAAGCCGCCGCACCGCCGCATTCATCAATGATGACGCTTAATTGCGGCCAATGGGAAATCACCTGCTCGCTGTCACGTACTGTCACAGTACCACTCCGTATTATCTCCATCACTGGGTAAGCCTTATCCAGCATTCAACTCAAATGGAGCCTCACCATGAACACAACTCAAACATTGACCGCATCAAACCAGCCCAATTGGCCGAGCAAAACAGGAGAGCCATCAGGCGGTGGCCGTGATAACAACCCACCGAAAACTAAATAAGAAGCCTGGCCCATGAGCAAAAAAGACGACAACGACAATCATAGCAACCAGCTCAATCCAAATAACGACGCCTATTGGGAGTCGCGCGGTTTGGATGAGCGGCCAGATGATTACGAAGAGCGCCTAGACTCCGGCGACACGCAAGCCAAGTAATCGCAGCCCCAGGCTTAACCCCTGGGGTTATTGCACCGCGCCTGCGCACGCGGTAACAGTCTGCTCAAACGTCGCTACGAAATCTAGCTCAGGCTTGGCCGCAAGGCTGTCGCGCGTTTGATTAAATGCACAAGTACAAATGGCCACTTTGCGCTGATAACGTGCATGGTTTGTTGGCTCAGAGCCCAAAATACATGCCTCCAAGAAGCGGTATTCGGTCGGAGAAACCGCCGCGCGCTGCGACACATATTCAGCCGAAAAAAAGCCACTCACCGCCGTCACCGTCGCCACCACAAACATCGTCGTTTTGCTCACACCGCTTTTTTTAGCGGGCTTTTGTTGCTCAAAATAATCGGCATAAGGGCGAAACGCCTGCGTATCCAGCGGTGCTTTGCAACACCCACAGCTAATCTGAAACTGGGTTTCCACCTTATTGGCCTTACCGCACTGACCACATTCCAACACCACATTCGACATTACGCCCTCATCCGCCACTGCGGTTCTTTCAACTTTCGCACCCACGATTATTGTCCAACAGCCTGCTGGACAATTGCCTCTTGCGGCCATGACTCGGCAAACGCGCGCATGCTTCGGCTTCGTTCACTCTGCAACGCACAGAGCATTCGTAGGCGAAGTTGGTGGGCTTGCGCAGCCACGGGGCGTGCGACAGGGTGCAAAACAGTCATAACGGGTATATACTCACAACCCATTACCACCATCACTCAGCACCACATACCCATCAAGCCACATCCGGCAGCACCAGCTTAGAAACGTCCAGCTCGCCCGAAATCAGGCGCGGCAAGAGTAGGTCGCGGGTTTGGCGGAGGTTAGCGTTTTTCTTGGATAGAATTAGTGGCTGCTTACGCATTGCAGAAACCATATTCGAAAACTGCACCTGCAATTCAAACGGCGGAATGAGCATCGGAGTTTCCGCAATACGGGCGCGGCTCAACTCTGTTTGACCAGTTGCTCCGACTCCTTGTTGCTCAAAGTGCGGCTCCAGCCGAAGCAGTGCCAATCCAAAAAACTCTACATCTAGCTCAGGCCTCGGACGAACAATACTGACATGCGTATCTACCGTGACATTATTCAAATTTTCACAAATTTGAGTAACACGTCCAAGAGTACCAACACCTGTTGAATTAATTAATACATCACCATAACGCACCACTTTATCGCTTGGAGGTACTTTCGACTGTCTTCTTGCAAAAGCCATACTTAGCTTGCCATTTCGAATGCATTTTTGATTGATAACCAAGCCCTCAGCAGCATCGTCATACTTAGGGGTAATGCCCCGATTCACATAAACGGAACATTCGCCAAGCTGCTTAACCTCCCACCCTTCCGGCACCAAGCCTAGCTCGGTTTCTACTTTTTGGGCTTGCTCGTGGCCGGGGTAGCGGAAGTGGACGAACCATTCTTCATAAATCCGCCGCGCCATTTCCTCCAACACCGCAATCCGCCGCGTGTTGTTCTCAATCAGGTCGTCATAGGCGGAAATAATATCTGCAATATGCGTTTGCTCGCAGACCAGCGGAACTTCAAAATCAAACATCAGTAACTTATCTACGCTCAAATTATCTTGCGTAGTGCCTTTTGAGGCGCTAACCATCTGCCGCTTAATAACGTCGATATAGTATTTAATAAATCGAGCATCAGCTTTTTCAGGATTTGCGATAAACCCAACGACGCTATCAGGGAAGCAACCAGGAATTGCCAAAATTGCTGTATCAGCGACATTAGCGGCAATAGTGATACAAAGCGTACCTGGCTGCCACAATTTGCTTTGTGCCAATCCAGCATCGCTATACGTTTGCGAATATTCACGCAAATAAAGCTCAGCAGCCTTTACGTCGCCAGTTTGAAAAAATGGATATGGGCCACCATAAAGGCTGGGGTCATTACGAGGCCGATGTTTAGACTTACCTCTACCAACAGTACCTAACTCATCAAGCTTAAATTTTTGACGCGCACTCATGCTACACCATCCAAAATTAGCGCTATATTTTGCGCGATGAGCGACTCCAACTGACGAGCCTCATCGTTCAACACAACCAATCCTTCGCTCAGCTCTTCCAGCCGTTCAGCAAACACAAAATCATCCGCCGCAGCATCGGCCACGCCGACATAACGCCCAGGATTCAAGCTCCAGCCTTGCGCTTCGATGTCGGCCAGCGTTGCCACTTTGCATAGCCCTGCCGCGTCAGCGTAGACGCCTGCGGGGAAATGCTGCGCAATGAGTTCCGCACTATCATGCAGGTTTTCAACCGCTTCGCCGCGATACAGGCGGGCAATGTTGGCAAGAAATTCGGTTTGCGTTGGCGTGAAGTCGCGCACAGAACGGCTCACTTGGCGGTACAGGTGGCGCGCGTCGATGAACAGCACGGTCTCTTTGCCGCGCACGCGCCCCTCACCCCGACCCTCTCCCGCCGTGGGGAGAGGGGGAAGGCTGCGCTTGGCCTTATCAAAGAACCACAAAGTACACGGCAGCGTGACGGTGTAGAAGAAGTTAGAGCCGATACTGACGACGGCATCGACCACACCGTTTTGCAGCATTTGCTTGCGGATTTCCAGCTCACTACCGCGCGCGTCGCCTGCTGAATTGGCCATGACGAAACCGGCGCGGCCCGTGTCGTTCAGCGTGCTGTAGAAGTATTGAATCCACAGGTAATTGGCGTTGTCGGTGCTTGGCAAGCCAAACGGCAGGCGCGGGTCGCCCTTGATACGGTCTTTATCCACGCCGCTGACGTTGAACGGCGGATTGGCCATGACAAAGTCAAACTTGCCCAGCGATTCGTGCGGGTCTTCAAAAAAACTATTGGCAACGCGAATGTCGCCCGACAAGCCATGCACGGCCAAATTCATTTTGCCGAGTTTGACGGTATCGGCGGATTTCTCGGTGCCAAATACCGTGAGTTCATCGGCGGCGCGTTTGTTATGTTGATTCACAAATTCCGCGCTTTGCACAAACATACCGCCCGAACCGCAAGCGGGGTCGTAAATGCGCCCGTGGTAGGGCTGGAGGATTTCGACAATTAGTTTAACGATACTGGTCGGGGTGTAAAACACGCCGCCCTTTTGGCCTTCCTTCATCGCGAAGTTGCCGAGGAAATACTCGTAAACGCGACCAAACGCATCGCCTTCAATCTTAATCGGCGCAAGCAAGCGCAATAGCTCTTGAATCACGCCATTATCCAGGCGCGTGTAGCTGCGCGGCAGCACGCCACGTAATTCTTCGTTCTCTAGCTCGACCGCTGCCATTGCCATATTAACGGCCAAACCGAGATTTTCGGCTTCGGGTAAATTCACCAAATAACTAAAGCGCGCAATGCCCGTGAGGTACAGCACACCATCGGCTTGAAAATCTGTTTTATCGAGTTCAGCAGCGCTCAGGCCGTCCTCAGCAAAGCGCGCTTCGGCGGCGGCAAATTTGGTTTCGGCATAACGCAAAAACAGCAGCCCCAAAACAGGCGTTGAAAATTCGGAAGGCTTGAGGTCGGTCATCGCCCAAAGTTGGTCAGCAGCGGACCAGAGGCGGTTTTCAAGGTCTTGAATAGAGGTGTTCACGGGCATTGCCTAAGTTACAAATATAGCCCGCGAGTTTGACAGCGCAGCGCAGGCGAGACAATAGCTAGGCTTGAAATGGAGGGGATATATTAAACGAACTTGCTTGATGAGCCTGGCGACAAAGTCTCACGAGTAGTACGCAGTACGCACTTCAAACACCCCCTTTAGCCTGCGTACTGCGTACCACTAACTCTCGAATAGCTTAAGACTATTCATCCGTGTTGAGCGAGTTTGACAGCCGGCGCAGGCGAGACAATAGCTGGCTTGAAATGGTGGGGATATATCAAAACAAAATGAGGTGACGATGCTTGGTGACAAATGTTCATGATGAGTACGCACTTGCGCACTACAAAACCCACTTTAGCCTGCGCAGTGCGCAGTGCGCAACACTGACTCTCGAATAGCTTAAAACTATTCGTCCGTGTTGGGCGACTATGTAGCTTGGAATTTGGTGGCAATCCAAAACCTGCATACCACTTCAAGGTGATGCTGTACGCATACCCTATGCCGACATTCTTTTTAACCCCACAGATGGCAACATCTAGATGGTGTCCGTACTACGGTGCTGAGGAATCACAAAAAGCCCCCATATAGAACCGTAGTACGGACTTGGCCAATTGACCGTAGGTCCGTACTACGGAGCTATTTTTACTCCTTTAAGTCCGTACTACGGTCAGGACGTTTTGATTTTGGTGGTGGACGTTTTTTGGGTGGAATTGCCGGTGGTTTCCAGTTCATATATGCACTTCTCGGCCAACCACTCATCGCCATATCGTAATCGGTACGAGGCTCCAATCCCTGCCACGTCACGCCAAACCAACTTGCTTTATTCGGCATGTGCCCTCGGACGGTTTGTTCAATCAAGCGATGCTCCAACAACTCATGAAGCGCTTTGGTAAGTTGGTCTACACTGGTCCAGCCTCGTGACGTCATAAAGCGTTTTGACGCCAATAAACGTCCGTTATTACGCCCATTGTTTTGCGAAGCAATATCCAACAAAAGCTTCACCGCACGCGGTGATAAGTGAATAAACGCTGGCGAATTCAACACCACCATCGGAATGGCAACAAACTGCTCGCCATCGCGGTCCTTGCCACGCCCTTTGCCCGCACGACGCTTCTTCTCAGTTTGGTCAATTGCCATGTTGCCTCCTAGCTAGCCAATGCAGCACCAGCAAAGAAGCTTCGCGGCTAAGCAACCTAACAAATACCAGCTCAGACATAGCAGCGAAAACGATGCTAATTAATTGGACATTAATGCGCTGCATGACCGAACTCCTGAAACCAGGCCTCAAGCAACTTAATGTCATTATCAGTAGCCTCATACCTACCAGGGCGGCAAAAACGGCCATCAAAATCGCGCCGACTAAAACGGCGACACGGTAGCTCCAAGCCAAGTTGGCGTAGGTCGGCAATTAAATCAGGGCCATTTGATGCACGAGCAATCTTGTCCACCTCTTCCCGCGTAAGTTTTTTTTCTTTTAAAAACATTTTCAAGACACGAACATGGCGTGGATTAGTTGTTCCCATAAAGCGGCCAACTGGCGCTTCATTCGGGAATAAGGGCAATTGTTTTGATGTGTTAAAATGACCTTGTGGAGGGGCGCTCTTGTTGGGGTATTCGGCAGGGGCGCTTTTCATTTTGCAGCCTCCCCATTCAGCAGGCGGGCAATATCCGCGACAGGCCACAACAAACGCCCCCCCACCTTCACCGGACGAATGCCGAAGCAATGACCAGTGAGGCAGTAGTTTTTACGGATAGTCTGATTGGCGCGGTCAATGGCATGGCCATATTCAGCGGTATTAATGTGGTCGCGCCCTTGGGCGACCTCGGCAAGTTTTTCGGGCAATTTAACTGGCATAGCCATATCAACTTTCCTCTCGTTTCCGAAAGTGCACCTCAGCGGTATTGCTGTGTCGATGCGTTGATACCCAATTCAGACTCGGCAAAAATTTGCCTACAAGCACTAAATTTTTCGCAATAAAAAGCCCGCAAAACCAATGTTTATGCGGGTTGTGGTGCCTTTTTTAGGTAGGCAAATTTTTGCCGAACATTTATTTTGTTTTTATTCTCGTTTTTGGCGGTGGATTCCAGCTTTGCAGGACATGTCGTTGTATGTAAGTAGCAGTCGGATAATTAGTTTTATCCGTTTTTATCTCATTTTCTCGACACCACTTTGCTAATTCTGGCGCCATCCCTTGCTTTGTCGGCTTCGCGCCCACTTCCAGACTTGCAGTCCATCGCAAAGCCGCCTCTGCCTGAATTCTCATTTTCCAATTTAGGCTAACTTCACTTTTACCTTGAATATCAGAAACATTGACCTCATTGATTTGCGTAATCTGTGGCTCGTTATTCTTCATGTGCAATGACGCCAATGCCTGATTTTTGATGCTCCCATCCGCACTAGCTTCACTTTTTCTGTGAATCTCAGAAACGGCAGCCTCTCTTATTTGCATAGCATGCCGCTTGTCATTCTGAGTAAAGTCGTCAGCCCATTCGTCGAGTACAAGTGCGCTCTGGGATGCGGTGAGATACGGCAACAAATTCAAAGTCCACGAACTTGCACGATTATCTACAACCCACGTTTTTCCAACAAAGTGGCCAGTATGAATCGGGCGAATATCCGTCGGCGTAAACCGCTCAAGCCATACCGCCTCGAATTCATCCAGCCATATGTAGGCTACAGGCAAAATTTGCAGTGCCTGGAGTAACCATTGTGCCTCAAGTGCATTTTCAACAGATTCGACAGTGCGCAATTCACGCTCTAACGTTTCTAATTGGTTCACGATGCCAGCCCAAAATTGGGCGGGGATATCGGCGCACATGCCATTAATGAGATGAAAAGCTTGAATATCACCAAGCCGATGAAGCTTCTCACCATAGGCTAGCCAACATGCAAGCGTTTCAGCGCCAATCACATCGTGAGTTACAAATGGAATGGCACGCACGCGCAAAGCGTATCGGCCTTCGATGATAATCAAACAGGGAGATTTTGCTTTTACTTCATCAGAATAGTTAGTTGTGCCAGTCATATTTAGGCTGCTATTAAACTGAGCGCTTGGGGCGCATTTATAAGTAATTCGATAAGAGCCGCTTCATTTTGAAAGTGCCCGTGCATTTTATTTGAAAAAATATAGTACCTTATTAGCAACCACCCTGAATCGACGCGTGCATTACTACAGGCATACCCGCTTCGCGCGCTTTCCATAGGTCATAAGCAGCCTGCTGCGCAACCCACACATCGGCGCGACCGCCGTTCTCGATACCCAACCAACCCTCTAATCTCAGCGCCATTTCAGGGGATATAGCCGCGCGGCAATTGAGCACTCTTGATAAGGTCGCCCGCGTGACGCCAAGTTGTGCCGCTGCGGTCGTAACAGAGAGCCCCAAGGCAGGCAATACATCTTCTCTTAGCGTTTCACCTGGGTGTGGAGGGTTATACATTTGGCTCATTGTGTTACTCCTTTCAATGATAATCTTGATAATCAACCAACACGGCATCTGCCCCTTCAAAAACGAAAGTCATTCGCCAGTTGCCGTTTACAGTCACCGAATAATGCCCCGCTAATTCGCCCTCAAGTCCATGCAAACGCCACCCTGGTATATTCATATCTTCTGGCCGACTGGCTTGGTCTAGGCGAATCAACTGCCGACCGAGCCGGGCGGCGTGATGCGGCTGGATTCCCGCTTTACTGCCCGTTTCAAAGAAAACTTGCAGTCCTTTATGGCGAAAAGTTTTAATCATTTAATTGTATACCGTAACGTTACACGTATCAACATTATGCGACCAAGCGCAAAGCTGGTGGCACATTCTCATAATGAAACTCAACCCCCGCCTGCTCCAACATCCACTGCTCAATTTTAATATGGTAGCGGCGAAGGATATCGAGTTTGCGGCGTTTATAGTGAAGCTCGGCAATGGCTGTTGGCTTGTGCCCCATGATTTGAGCCGTCACGCCGACAGGCACTTCAACCCATTCGGCCAAGGTCGTAAATGAGCGGCGCAAGCCATGCAAGGATAGGTGCGGCAACTCGGCAGCCTCTAAGACGCGACGATGCGGTCCAGTCGGTTCGACCAACTTACCAGACGCCGATGATGCACTCGAAAAAACCCATTTATTGCGACGAGGCAAATTTTGCAGCAGCGACTTAAAGTACGGGGTCAGTGGAATGGTGCGCTCACCTTCAACCTTGTCGCGAATGGTCAGGCTGTTCCACTCAAAATTAATGTCGTCCCAAAGTAAGTCCGCTAATTCGCGACGACGCGCCCCCGTAATCAGCAAACCTTGCAAGTACACTGATGCACTTGGATTGTTCAAACCACGCACAGCGGCGAACCAGCGCGGTAACTGCTCTGATTGCAAGCAATCATCATCCTTCGTATTTTTTGCCGCTAACTCTTCTTTAACTTGCTTCGCCTTGCATACCCCAGCCGGAATTAAGCCCGCATATTCGTCTTGCGACTCGCACCAATTAACAAAGACCGACAATAAGCGATACGCCAACCGCGCTTTCGTCGGTCGCACGAGTGTTTCCGCAGCCAACCACGACGCGACGCGCTTTACAGTTAGCTCAGACAACTTCAGTGGCAACAATGCAGCCAACGCGCCCGGCTGCGTCAAACCTTGACCACGTATTTTTTTAACGCCACCAAGGTGAACCATTTCTTCATGGTCGCGGATATGCCATTCGCCCCATTTGCTGCGGCGTTCCTCGATATACACAGGCCACACGTCACCTAATTTGATATGTTTACGCTTTTCTTCTAATCGCCGCGCAGTAGCAATAGCCTTCTCATCTGACTTTTGTTGGCGAGGGTCAATACCTTGGTCGCACAACGACTGCAAACGACGCGCCTCTGCCTGGGCGGCATCAATTGTCCATGACAGCACAGAGCCAATTGTGATTCGCAGAGTTTTGCTATTCACCCGACTCTCGAAAATGTATGCTTTGCCCTCTTTGTTTTGGGTCATGCGTAAACCAAGACCAGGCGCGCCACTATCCCAAAGAAAAGACTGCGCTTTGCCCGGTTCACAAGAGGCCTTTTCAACGCGAGACGCGGTAAACGAAATACGATTGCTTTTTGCCATGAGGATTTACTCCTGTTTTGCCTACATGGAGTTTCATGTAGGCACTATGTAGGCAAATTATAGCAACTTTTAGGAATATTCAGGAATATTAAAAAACAGATAAAACGATTAAAACCTAGATATATCAAGGTATTGAGCTACTTTAGGAATGGCAATCAACTCGAAGAAATGTAAAAATAGCAGGATTGTGATTCCTGTTGTCGTGGGTTCGAGCCCCATCAGCCACCCCACAAAAATCAAGGCCTCAACGAAAGTTGGGGCCTTGTTCATTTCCGCTCGATAATCCCTTGTAAGCCCTTTGTACTCAAGAACGCTTTCCGCCAAGAAGACCGTAACAACACGTACGCTGTTTACGTTTCGCTATTTAATCTCTCATTGAGATATGGCACGGCATCACATCGGCCAAATTTAATCACCTGACGTTGCTAAATTGCTCCGCAAAAACTCGATGGCTTCTGCCGCGTTGAGCCACGCCTCGCCCAAATTTAAATACGGGTACACGCCCAAGAAATTAGAACGCAGCACTTCAGGCAGCTGAGACAAGCAAATCTCACTCACCCCATTTGCACGAATCACGTCATCAGCCAACGCGAGCAATTTATGATCACCGTCCTCCCTTAGATACATGCCACAGACGTGCGCGTCGATAAGCTCGCCAGCCGCAAAGTCTTCATTCGTTGCGATCAAAATATCAAAATGCGGATCTGGAGGTGTGCCACTGTCAGCAACCCAGCCATACACGCCCATGAAATTTCTGGCATGCATTAATGAAAGAAATTCTGTTTTGATGAATGCCTTCGCACTGGGCTCAAACCGAACCCGATAGGGCTCATTGCGAGGCTGCTCGACGATGCAAGTTACTTTCATACGATTCATCCAAGCATAAAAAATGAGCGCACGCAGCCATGCTGCAATACGCTCATTGATTTAACCGTTTAGCACGGGCATTTATTGACATTGCCGGCGCTCGGGAACCGAGCATCCAAACAATAGCGGTAAAACTCATCGCGGGTAAAGGGTTTCGCACCGGGATGCTGACTGCGCATATGGTCTAGATAATATTCATAATCATGAATCCCAACCATCAGGCGGCACGTTTGCACCACTTTTTGCGCCGTATCTTTCAGCCCTGTTAGCCAGTTCGATCCCAAGCTAAAGCGCCTAAAATCATCTGGACTCATCAAGACGCCATAAGGATTTGTTAATCGCTGTTCGGCCACGTAGCGATCATATTCATCCTGAAACGTCTCATCACTCAGCTCTACCCGCGCAGCGCGGGCAGAAGCTGGGAGCAAAAAGCTCAGATCAAGCACGACCACCCTCAATCTGCAGCTCACCACCAATTTCATTCACGGTTGGATGAGCATGGCCAAGTGCTTTCCGAACGTGAACGATCGTTGCAATCAGCATCGTTACAGCGACCAACATAAAGAAGGCGCACAAACCCGCATTGATTTGATTGTTAAATACAATTCGCTCCATATCCGCGATGCTCTTCGCCGGTGCCAGCAAGGTGCCATCGGTAATCGCATTCTGGAAACGATTCGCTTGGGCGAGAAAACCAATCTTCGGGTTTTCATGGAAGATTTTCTGCCAACCCGCCGTCATCGACGTAATAAATAACCATGTAGTAGGCAGCAAAGTCACCCACACATAACGCTCTTTCTTCATCTTAAACAGCACCACCGTACCAAGCAGCAGCGCCATTGACGCCAGCATTTGATTGCCAATCCCAAATAGCGGCCACAGCGTATTGATACCACCCAATGGGTCAGTTACACCTTGGTAAACAAAGAAGCCCCAGCCCGAAACCGCAACCGCTGTGCCTAGCATATTGCCCGCCCACGAATGGCTTTTAGCCATCCCAGGGATAAACACCCCCACCGTGTCTTGCACCATAAAGCGGCAAGCACGGGTACCGGCATCGACGGCAGTCAGAATAAACAAGGCTTCAAACAGAATCGCAAAGTGATACCAGAATGACATCATGGCTTTGCTGCCAAAAATATCCGAAATGATATGCGCCATACCGACTGCAAACGTTGGTGCGCCACCCGCACGCGACAGAATCGAATGCTCACCGACGTCTTTAGCGATTTGCGTGAGCACCTCTGGCGTAATCAAAAAGCCCCAGCCATTAATGACGGTAGAAGCGCTCTCTACGGTGGTACCAATCACTGCTGCCGGTGAATTCATCGCAAAATAAATACCCGGATCGAGCACAGAAGCACAAATCAGCGCCATGATCGCCACAAATGATTCGCACAACATCGAACCATAGCCAATTGCACGCATATGGCTTTCTTTCTCAATCAGTTTTGGCGTTGTACCTGATGCCACCAAGGCATGAAAGCCGGAGATGGCCCCGCACGCAATCGTAATAAACAGGAATGGGAATAGAGAACCAGAGAAAACTGGGCCAGAGCCGTCGATAAATCGAGTCACCGCTGGCATTTTGAGTTCAGGCGCAGCAAATACAATCCCAATCGCCAAACCCGCAATCACACCGATTTTAAGGAAGGTCGATAGGTAATCACGCGGCGCTAGCAAGAGCCACACTGGCAAAGCTGAAGCGATAAAACCGTACAGCACCAGCGCAAAGGTCAATTGCGGACCGGTCATCGTGAAAAATGGGCCCCAATATGGGTGCGCCGCAATGTCGCCACCATAAATAATCGCTGCCATCATCAGCACAAAACCGACCACCGAGATTTCACCAATTCGGCCCGGGCGGATATAGCGCATATAGATGCCCATAAACAAGGCAATTGGAATGGTCGCCGCAATCGAAAACACACCCCATGGGCTTTCCGCCAAGGCTTTAATCACCACCAGCGCCAAAGCCGACAAGATGATAATCATCACACCCAATGCGCCGACCATCACAATAAAGCCAGGAATCGTACCTAGCTCTTGCTTGGCCATTTCGCCGAGTGAACGACCATCGCGACGTGTTGAGATGAACAAAATCAAAAAGTCTTGTACCGCACCCGCCAGCATCACGCCAACCAAGATCCAAATCGTGCCCGGCAAAAAGCCCATCTGCGCTGCTAAAATCGGCCCAACGAGCGGGCCTGCCCCCGCAATCGCAGCAAAGTGGTGACCAAACAACACCCATTTATTGGTCGGGACGTAATCCAAACCGTCATTACGACGCACCGCAGGCGTAAGCCGCGTATCGTCCAATTCAAAGACTTTTTCTGCGATAAATTTGGAATAAAAACGATAGGCGATGCTGTAGCAGCTAATTGCCGCCAACACCAACCACACCGCATTGACGTGTTCGCCGCGCGATAGCGCCAGCATAGCGAAGGAGAACGCGCCCACCAGCGCGATGAGCATCCAGACGCCCCACTGCTTAATTGAGTTCATGACAAACCTCGGGGGATAGTTTATGACAAACCCATGCTATGCCGAGTACGACGAAGAGTGCGTGCGGAACTGAGGGAGCGGTTACTGGTGAATTTAAGCGGCGATGAAACGCACTTCAGCGGCAGCGGTATTGATTTAGCGCAAAAATTAGACAAACAATAAGAAATAGAGGGTATTTTCATCCAGTCACTATTTAAAATAGCCTTTAGGCAAATACCCCCAACTTCTCTTTCAGTACCTTTAAATAACGCCGACTCACCGGCACGCTCAATCCACCACGCGTGAGCAACTCGGCACCACCACCATCGAGCAAGACAATTTCAGCAATTTTGTCTGGATTCACCAAATGCTGACGATGGCAACGCAATAGCTTGGTTTTTTCTTCCAATGTTTTCAGTGTGAGTTCAGTGAAATGCTCATGACCTTCTCGACCCACCAAATACACACCAGACAAACGCGCGGTAACAAACTCAAGCTCATCAATTGGCAGCAACACAATCCGATCATGCCGATGGCAAGGCAATTGCTTTAGCGCTTCTCGTGGCGCCAAGGCACCGTAATCGGGCGCACTCCCTTGCGATTTTCTTAATCGCACCAGTGTTTTACCCAAACGCTGCGCTTCAACGGGTTTCAGCAAATAATCAAACGCCTGCTCTTCAAATGCTTTCACTGCATGCTCATCATACGCAGTCACAAACACAATCAAGGGTTGTCGCTCAGGATCGAGCATAGCCACCATTTCCAGGCCTGAAATTCGCGGCATCTGAATATCAAGAAAAACCACCTCAGGCCGCAGTTGATTAATTAATTGCATGCCTTCGATGGCATGGCTCGCCTCGCCAACAACCTCAATGCCTTCTGCAAGCAATAAGCTGCGTAACTCATCACGCGCGAGGGGCTCATCATCAATAATCAAGGCACGCATTACGCAATCTCCTCTGTTAGGGGCAAGGTCAAAGTGACGCGGGTAAATTGATCGGCAATTTTATCAACGTTCAGCCCATACTCAGGGCCAAATCGCACCTTCAGGCGGCGATCAACCAGACTCATCCCCATCCCATCGCTGCTTTTTCGACTCGGCTCAAATAGTCCAGCATTGTCTTCAACATGCAGCAACAAGGTATTGGCGCGGCTACCTAGCTCGGCCGACAAGGTCAGCTGACCCAAACCCAAAAGCTGAGAAGTGCCATGCTTAATCGCGTTTTCGACCAAAGGCTGCAGCGAAAATGCGGGCAAGCGGACTTGTAAAAAGGCCGAATCTATCTTCACCACCACATTCAGCCGATCACCAAAGCGCGCCAGCTCAATCTGTAAATAAGCGTTGATGTGTTCAAGCTCATCGGCTAAGGCGACCACCTCATCGGGGCGCTTTAGATTTTTACGAAAGAAGGTCGATAAATGCTGCACCAAAGTACGAGCACGATCAGGATCAATTCGGATGACCGCATTAAGCGTGTTGAGCGCATTAAATAAAAAATGCGGATTCACTTGTGCATGCAGCAGTTTAATTTCAGACTGTGCCAGCAAGGCGCGCTGCGCCTCAATTCGCCCAGTTAAGATTTGCCGCGACAATAGCTTCGCGATACCCTCACCCAAGGTGCGATTGAGTTTGGCAAACAGGCGCCCCTTGGGCTCATACAGCTTAATCGTACCGATCACTTGATCGTCGGCGTCTTGCAAAGGAATTACCAAGGTCGATCCCAAACGACAATCCGCATGAATTGAACATTGGTAGGCCACTTCATTCCCATCGGCGTACACCACCCGATTATCACGAATGGCGTGCAATGTGTGCTGCGAGGTAATCGGCGTACCGGGTAAATGGTGGTCTGACCCTGTACCCGTAAACGCCAACAGCTTTTCCCTATCGGTAATAGCCACCGCACCAACGCCGGTTTCCTCCGAAATAATCCGCGCCACTTTCATCGAATTGGCTTCATTAAAGCCTGCGCGCAGCACCCCTTCGGTTCGCGCGGCAATCCGCAGCGCATGCGCCGAAAAAGCATTCGAAAACTGCTCAGCCAATGCACGCCGATCTAACAACAAGCGCATAAATAAGGCAGCGCCGACGCTATTGGCCACCAGCATTGGTAGTGCAACATGACTCACCACGGACAGCGCCGTACTCCATGGCCGCGTCACCGCTAAAATAATGAGCATCTGCATCATTTCCGCAACCAAAGCGACTGAGCCCACCAGCATGGGCTGAAATAAGAGATCAACACGGCCACGGCGAATTAGCACTCGATGTATCGCGCCGCCAAACAAGCCTTCGCAAATCGTTGAAATCATGCAGGCAAGATCAGTGGGGCCACCCAAGGTATAGCGATGAAATCCCCCGGTAAACCCCACCGCCAAACCAACCGATGGCCCACCGAGCAAACCACCCAACACGGCACCAATCGCGCGAATATTAGCGATTGAATCATCCACTTTTAGACCCAGCTGCGTACCCAAGATACAAAAGCCAGAAAACACCAAGTAACAAGTCAGCTTGTGTGGCAAACGGATCGTCACCTGCATCAAGGGCGTGAACAAAGGCGTGCGCGCCAACAACCAAGCGATCACCAAAAAGACGCAAGTTTGCTGCAACAAAAGCAAAACAAGGGTGAGCTGCTGACTGAACATCGCTTGAAACCTGCCAAATATGCAAAAGCCACTTATAGCGGATTTGCGCCAACCCAGCCATTCAAGATTTCACTATCCTGTATCGGCCTACACTTTTGAGTTAAGCTAAGTAGAAATTTAATAGGGAAGTTGAGCCATGCCGATTTATGCTTATCGCTGTGCTGAATGCGGTCACCAAGGTGATCACTTACAAAAAATGAGTGACGCCCCCCTCGCCACATGCCCTGCCTGTCATGTAGACCAATATCAAAAACAACTCAGCGCAGTCAGCATCGCACTGAAAGCAGCCAGCGGCGGCGCGAGTCAAGCCAGCCCAGTGCCACACCAATGCGGGCCCGGCTGCCAACACTGACAAGCATTAGCTTTGTCGACATGGACAGTGCAGAGCGCTGATTCATTCTGATTTGGCGATGGAACTTGCCAGCATGCGGCGCACACAGTATAAAAGCCGCATCCATTTTTGAATTCAATATCCGCATGACTCACACTTTTTTCTGGCATGACTACGAAACCTTTGGCGCAGTGCCGCGCTTAGATCGCCCTAGCCAATTTGCAGGGATTCGTACCGACAGTGAGTTGAACGAAATCGGCGAACCGCTGATGATCTATTGCCAGCCTGCCAATGATTTCTTGCCTGATCCGTTTGCCTGCTTGCTCACTGGCATCACGCCGCAAACTTGCCTAGAAAAAGGCCTACCAGAAAATCAATTTGCGCACCTGATCGAGCGCGAACTCGCACAGCCCGGCACGATTGGCGTGGGTTACAACACGATTCGCTTTGATGATGAAGTAACGCGATACATGTTCTGGCGCAATTTGATGGATCCGTATGCGCGTGAATGGCAAAACGATTGCTCGCGTTGGGATTTACTGGATGTGGTGCGCGCCACCTATGCGCTGCGCCCAGCGGGGATTGAGTGGCCGATCAATGAAGAAGGCAAGGTGAGTTTCAAGCTCGAAATGCTGAGTGCGGCAAATGGCTTAGTTCACGAAGCGGCGCATGATGCACTGTCTGATGTGCGCGCGACGATTGCGCTGGCGCGCTTAATCCGTGAGAAACAGCCACGTCTGTTTGATTTCTGTCTGGCGCTGCGCAAAAAAGATCGCGTGTTTGATGAAATCAATCTCGCCAATCCAAAACCGTTTATTCATATTTCTGGCATGTACGGCGCAGAGCGCGGCAATCTCGCGATTGTCTGGCCACTCGCAATGCACCCCAGCAATAAAAATGAAATCATCGTGTGGGATTTGGCTTTTGATCCAAGCGAATTGTTTACGCTCGACGCACCGACGATGCGCGAACGGATGTTTACCAAACTAGCTGACTTGCCCGAGGGCTTAACTCGCCTCCCCATCAAAACCATCCACGCGAATAAATCGCCGATTGTCGTGAGCAATCTGAAAACACTCAGCGCAGAGCAAGCGGCACTGTGGGGCATCGATATGGACGTCATTCAAGCGCACGCAGCACAACTAGCAGCGGGTAGTGATTTATCCGCCATTTGGCGTGATGTCTTTAAACGCGAAGCCAGTAGCGAAAAAACCGATGTCGATGCCAATCTATATGGTGGCTTTGTTTCGCCCACCGACCGCCGCACGCTCAATCGAATCCGCACGCTCTCACCAGAGAAACTCGCCATCGAACAAGCGCATTTTGACGACCGCCAACTCGAAGAATTATTTTTCCGCTACCGCGCTAGAAATTACCCAAGTAGCCTCAACGAGCAAGAAATGCAACGCTGGGATCAATGGCGTAGTGACAAATTGTTTGATGGCACCGCGGGTGCGCGAACACTAGAACAATACAGCGAAGAAATTGATCGCCTGTCGGAAGACGCCGATGAACGCGGCGAGGCGATTTTGGCCGCACTGTATGATTACGCAGAAATAATTGCACCTGAAATAAATTACTAATGTATTTACACCTAGCCATTACCAAATAATGGCTAGGTACACATACCCAACACCAGAAAAAATGACTCCTCAGCTCAAACAAAAAATCATCGCTGTTTGCCAGCAAAAAATAGCTCAGAAAGGCGAAGAGGTTGGCTTATCGTTTTACGCCTTTTTTGCCAATAAAAACGAAAATCCAACTTTATTGATGGAAGCGGCAACATGGTGTATTCAAACGCATCGCCTCGATCATTTTGAAAAGGCAGTCAAAATTAAGGCGATGGTTGAAGCCATTCCTGATTAAGCAAGCACCAAAGTGCCCGCTAAAAACAGCATCGTGCCGCCGGTAATGCCATCAATCCACTGCCAAGCGGCAGGGCGTGACAAATGGCGTGACAGCGCGTGAGCGGCAAAACCCAACACACAAAACCAAAGTAAAGACGCACTCGCTGCGCCCAAAATAAAGCTCGGCTGCAAACTAGCGGGATAACTGCCGCCGATTGAGCCCAATAGCACCACGGTATCCAAATACACGTGTGGATTGAGCAGCGAAATCGCCAAGATCGTGATCAAAGCGCGCTTCGCGCTGATGGGTGCAGCACTAGGTTCCACTTCCAGCGCGGTATCTCGACGCAAAATAGCCGCCCAACTGCGCAAGCCATACCAAATTAAAAAAGCCGCCCCGCCCCAGCGTGCTGCACCCAGTAAAATTGGCGAGGCCTGCACCAAGGCGCCCATCCCCAGCACACCTAAGGCAATCAGCAAGGCATCGAGCGTGATGCAAACTGCCAAGGTCATCATTAAGTGCTGGCGCTGAATCCCTACCCGTAGCACATACGCATTTTGTGCGCCAATCGCCATAATCAGTGCCGCGCATAAACCCAACGCTTTAATAAAAACCATCCAATCAATCATCATGACTCACCTGTTTTGTGTTGAGCTGATTGTCATGGACAATGTCTTAAAACTAAATGTGATTTATTATTTCTAATTAATGATTAATTTTTCTTAATATAGGATCGATCATGCTCGACATCCGCAAGGGCGAAGCACTGCTGGCAGTCATCGATAGCGGCAGCTTTGAACAAGCCGCAGTGCAATTGCATCTGACTGCATCGGCCATTTCGCAGCGCGTGAGCGCGCTGGAAAGCCAACTCGGCACGCCTTTACTCCACCGCACCCGCCCTTGCCGCCCAACCCGCGCCGGGCAGCGCTTGGCGCAATACCTTCGCCGGAGTCATTTATTGGAAAGTGAGTTTTTTGCCGAGCTGGATGCGGATCAAACCCTCACCGTACCGATTGTGGTCAATCACGACACGCTCGCCACATGGCTACTGCCGGCGCTGGCTGATTTTTTGATATCCGAGCGTGTGTTACTCGACATCACCGTCGACGACCAAGACCATACCTACACTTTTTTAGAATCGGGTCACGCGCTAGCAGGCGTTTCAAGCGAAAGCGAGGCGCTGCGCGGCTGCCGTGCCGAACCACTGGGTATCATGCGCTATCGCCTGTTGGCGCACCCACAATTTGCAGCGCGTTATTTCCCGCACGGACTACAACGGGAGGCGGCGCGTTTGGCTCCTTTGATGGTGTTTAACCGTAAAGATGCGCTGCAAGCTAATTTCCTACTCGACTCACTGGGCTTACCTAGCAAGCACATTCATTGTCATTACGTACCCTCGAGCGAGGCATTTTTGCAGGCGATTCAACTGGAGCTAGGCTACGGCATGGTGCCTGAGCTGCAATATCGGGAATTATTGGCCAGCGGCAGTTTGGTCGACCTTGCACCCGCTCACCCCACCGACGTCAACCTCTACTGGCATTGCTGGCGCGTGCAATCACCCAAATTAGAGCGACTCAGCCAAGCGGTCATCAGCGCAGCCAAACAATCATTACTAGGCAATGTTCAGATTACGTGTTGATGGTTTTAAGTGCCTGCGGCACGGTGTTTTGCAATCGCAATCCGCGATGGGGACTTACTTTTCTTGCTTCGCCAAGAAAAGTAAGCAAAAGAAGGCGACCGATATATCTGCACCGACTTCGTCGGTTTGATATGAGGGGTTTTAAAACCCCAACTCGACGAGCGCGAAACGATATCAACACCAAATCTGAACATCACCCATTACTACAGGGTATTTAATTGCAGCCATTATTTAGCAATGACTACATCGCAATACCCAATACACTAGATAACAAAAAACCCCGCAAATCATGCGGGGTTTTCTCGTCGCCTGCAAAGCAAGCAAGCGATGCAGTTGCAATTAAAGCGAGATTACGCTTGAACTGCAGCCACTTTACGAGCTGGCAATTTTTCCTTAATACGTGCAGATTTACCTGAACGATCACGGAGGTAGTACAGTTTCGCGCGGCGAACGTCACCACGGCGTTTAACTTCGATACCAGCAACCAATGGAGAGTACGTTTGGAAAGTACGCTCAACACCCATGCCAGAAGAAATTTTACGCACGATAAACGCGCTGTTTAGACCACGGTTACGCTTAGCAATAACGATACCTTCGTAAGCCTGTAGACGTTCACGAGTACCCTCTTTCACTTTTACGCTAACGACAACAGTGTCGCCAGGTGCAAAATCAGGGATCGCTTTGTTTAAACGAGCAATTTCTTCTTGCTCAAGAATTTGTAACAAATTCATTTGGATACTACTCCGTATGTGAAACCGTACCTTCTGCCCAAGTTTTAAGGATTTGGGAGTGCTGTATATTCAGTTTTGAATTCAGCCAGAAGCCGAGCTTCCTCTTTAGTTAACTGACGACCTTGCAACAAATCAGGACGGCGTAACCAAGTACGACCGAGTGACTGCTTCAGGCGCCAGCGCCTTATTGCTGCATGATTTCCCGACATCAAGATATCAGGCACCATCATGCCGCGATAATTTTCGGGACGGGTGTAATGCGGACAATCCAGCAACCCATCCACAAAAGAATCTTCCACTGCACTGGCTGCGGTATTGAGCACACCAGGAATCAAGCGGGATACGGCGTCGATCAGAATCATCGCGGGCAATTCGCCACCCGACAATACATAATCACCGACCGAAATTTCTTCATCGACTTGCGTCTGGATAACACGCTCATCAACGCCTTCGTACCGCCCACATAACAAAACCAAACTCGGCATTTGCGCCAATTGTTCAGCTTTCTTGTGAGTGAGCAGCGCGCCTTGCGGCGACAGGTAAATCGTGTGTGGCACACAGCCTACATCACGCTGATGTTGCTTAGCCGCAGCCAAAGCCTCATCCAACGGAGCAGGCAACATCACCATCCCAGGACCACCACCGAAGGGGCGATCATCGACACGATGATAGTTATCTGTTGTGTATGTTCGCGGATTCCATGTTGTTAAACCGATCAGATTTAATTCAACCGCTCGCCGAGTGACCCCATGCGCACTGATTGCTTCAAACATTTCCGGAAACAACGTAACAACATCAAATTGCATGCGAACCTAACACTTTAAGCAAAAAATTTCTTGCCTCGTTGTCTTGCCTGGCCGTACTCAATTGTACTGACTGAGGCTTGTACGCCTTGCCATAAAATTTTTGCACGCCTACACCAAGCCTGGCGCTAAGGATTAATAATCCAAGCCCCAATCCACGCGCATCACACGCGTTTCAAGATTAACATCCAACACCACATGCCCAACAAAGGGCACCAGACGTTCAGTTGCCTCGTCTTTTACCACGATGACATCGTTCGCGCCGGTTTCAAACAGCTTCTCAATGACACCCAAGCGCTCATCTTGCTGGTTAATTACGACTAAACCGATTAAATCAGCCCAGTAATATTCACCTTCAGCCGCCGGCGGCATACTGCTGCGTGGGATAAAAATCTCGCTACCTTTGAGTGCAAAAGCCGCATCGCGGTCATTAACACCTTCGAGTTTTGCGCCCAATTTCTTAGGCTGCATATGCGAATCCACCACAGTATACGCGCGGAAAACACCGTTACGCCCTAGCCACCAGACTGGATAGTCCAACAGGCCATCGGCGCTTTCGGTATCAGCAACAAGACTAATCCAGCCTTGAATGCCAAAAGCCCCATTCACATACCCCATCGACACCAGATCATCTGGTACTGCTGTGGCAACTGCTGAGGACTTCTGATCTTTTAACACTGATTACTTAGCTGCGTTTTTGATCAAACGAGCAACAGTGTCAGAAGGCTGTGCGCCAACGCCGAGCCAGTAAGTCAGACGATCTTGCGTCAAACGTACAGTTTCTTCAGCGCCACGGGCTTGAGGATTGTAAAAACCTACGCGCTCGATGAAACGACCATCGCGGCGATTGCGCGAGTCAGTCACAACGATGTTGTAGAACGGGCGATCTTTTGCGCCACCACGAGCTAGACGAATCACGACCATAATAAAACCCAATATTGGTAATTAGCAGAAAGGCGGCGATTCTGCCAGAAATCAGGCCTCACCGCAAGGACGATGGGCAATTAACTTCTGAACGGTGATGAGTGAGGTGAAAGGCGTGAGGTGCAAGTGCGATGCTATACGAGTCAAATAAGCACTAAATAAAGCCCTGTGACAAATACCCAACCGCACAAACTCCTCGCACCTCGCACTTTACATCCCAGGCATCATCCCTTTTAGGCCGCGCATCATTTTTGCCATGCCGCCACCCGAGAATTGCTTCATCATTTTTTGGGTTTGCTCAAATTGCTTGAGCAAACGATTCACTTCTTGCACCGATACGCCAGCACCTGCCGCAATGCGGCGTTTGCGACTGGCTTTCAGTAACTCTGGCTTGCGGCGTTCAAGCGGCGTCATGGAATTAATAATCCCTTCGATACGCGCAACTGACTTATCCGTCAGCTGGCTATCGGCCATCGCCGCCATATTGCCAGGCAATTTATCCATCAAAGCCGACATACCACCCATTTTCTTCATTTGCTGAATTTGGGTTTTAAAGTCTTCCAGATCAAACCCCTTGCCGGACTTGACCTTTTTCATCATTTTGAGTGCTTCAGCCTCGTCGACTGTGTTCTTCACATCTTCGATCAAAGACAGCACATCGCCCATACCCAAGACACGGCTCGCCATGCGGTCGGGATGGAACGGCTCAAGTCCGGTGAGCTTCTCGCCTGTACCCAAGAATTTAATCGGCTTACCCGTCACATGACGCACCGACAAAGCCGCACCACCGCGCGAATCACCATCCATCTTGGTGAGAACAATACCCGTCAGCGGCAGCGTGGCATTAAAGGCCTGCGCCACATTCACCGCGTCTTGCCCCTGCATCGCATCAACAACGAATAGGGTTTCAATCGGATTAACAGCGGCGTGCAAGGCCTTAATCTCGGCCATCATCGCTTCATCGACCGCTAGGCGACCGGCCGTATCGACAATCAGCACATCATAAAAATGGCGTTTGGCCTGATCAATCGCCGCCAGCGCAATATCAACCGGTTTTTGCGTTACATCAGAAGGAAACCAATCGACAGTCAATTGACCCGCTAAGGTTTTAAGCTGCTCAATCGCCGCAGGACGGTAGACGTCAGCAGAAACCAAAAGGACTTTTTTCTTTTGCGTTTCTTTTAATAGCTTGGCCAACTTACCCGAAGTGGTGGTTTTACCCGCACCTTGCAAACCCGCCATTAAAATCACAGCCGGCGGCACCGCGGCCAAATTCAGCGCATCATTTTGTGCGCCCATTAGCTTAGTGAGTTCTTCGTACACCACACCGATCAATGCTTGGCCCGGCGTAAGGCTGCCAACCACCTCTTGGCCTTCAGCACGTACTTTCACATCAGCAATAAATTGCTTGACCGCTGGCAATGCCACATCGGCCTCAAGCAGCGCCATGCGCACTTCGCGCAGCGCATCCTTCATATTGTCTTCAGTCAAGCGGGCGTTGCCGCGCAACGTTTTAACGACACCACCTAAACGGCCAGACAGATTTTCAAACATGCGTTACACCTTTAATGCGGTT
The DNA here is from genome assembly GCA_963508915.1 of uncultured Deefgea sp. Classification (GTDB taxonomy): domain Bacteria; phylum Pseudomonadota; class Gammaproteobacteria; order Burkholderiales; family Chitinibacteraceae; genus Deefgea. The sequence continues at coordinate 22,478 of CAUOZE010000007.1, read as the reverse complement.
GATGCCGAGTGGGCACCGACTCTGTTAGACTAAACAATCGACATTTTACCCTGAATTGACGTGCTCACCCTGCTTACGCCACTGACCTTTCTCATTTACCTGCTACTCGGCTGGCATTTTTGCCAAATTCGCCTTGTTGGGCACAGCGCTGCACGGCGCTTACCTGAGCAAACACTGCTATTGGCAGTGTGTTTTACACATGGCGCGGCAGCACTCCTCCCCATCCTTAGCCAACAACAATTACACTTTGGCGCGGCAGAGTCCTTATCCCTCACGGCATGGCTCAGTCTAAACGTTTACTTACTTGGCAAACTCCGTTGGAAATTAGACGGGCTAGAGCCCCCGCTATTTGCCTTTATCGGCAGTTTTGTGCTGCTTTCGCTGATTTTACCGACTGGCCACGCCATCAGCTACGCACAAAACAACTTATTCCGCAGTCACTTCCTACTCGCGATGCTTGCACAAGGCCTGATCGTCAATGCCGCTGCGGTGGCCATTCTAATGCGTTTTTCCGATAAAAACTTGCACCACAACAGCAAGAAAATATTAGCACGCACGCTCCCTCCCTTGCTTACACTGGAGAAACTATTGTTTAGCTGCGTCGCCATCGGTTTTACCTTACTGACAGCGGCGCTCATCACCGGTAGTATTTTTTCTCAACAAACTAGTGGGCAGTTCTTTTCGTTCTCACACAAAACCATTTTTGCCTTAGCATCGTGGGTGATCTTCGGCACACTATTAATGGGGAGATTCAGCCATGGCTGGCGAGGCAGTTTTGCCGCCAATTGGGCTTTAATTGGATTTGGACTGCTTTTTTTAGGCTACATCGGCACACGTATTGCCTTAGAGGTATTTATTAATAAGAGCTAGCAGGCAATACATCCACAACGCAAAACAAAACCAAAGTAACCACTCAGCTACCACTAACTCCATCAGTACAATCAAATTAAAACCAAATAAAGCAACACTGATACAACATTGAATAAGCTACGCCACATCGTCACACCGCCAACCCTGTTACATCTGCTAGACTGCAAGCGAAAAACGATAAAGCACACTATATTTGTGGCAACGTTCATTTCAAACAATAAAAGCCTTGGAGTTATCTCGCGCTTATGACCGCACCTCATATTTCTGGGCTTGCACGACTGCTAGTGCAACACGGACGCCTAATCGAAGCCGATGCAGAAGCTTTGCAAACTACCGCTGCCAGTAACAAAATATCATTTATTGAGCAGCTAATTCAAAGCAAGAAAATGTCCGCGCGCGACGTTGCAGATTTCTCGTCCAAAACATTTGGTTATCCGCTACTGGATCTGGATCGTGTTGATCCAAGCTATATTCCGCAAGGCATTCTTGACGCCAAAGCGATGCAAACGCAGCGCTTAGTTCCGCTCTATAAGCGCGGCACCAAACTTTTTATTGGCATTTCAGACATCACCAATATGGCTGCGGTGGAAAACGTCCGCTTCCAAACTAACGCTCAAGTCGAACCCATTATCGTTGAAGACCCAAAGCTCGCCGTTTTACTTGGTAAAATGATCGAAGCCAGTGGGACAACCCTCAAAGACATGACCATCGATGAAGCGGAACTAGAAATGGCGGGCGGTGATGACCAACCAGTACAAGGCAATGCCGCCAATCTCGAGATTGATGATGCGCCCGTCGTTAAATACCTACAAAAAATGTTAATGGATGCGATCAATCAAGGTGCATCCGACATCCACTTTGAACCCTACGAAAAATTTTTCCGAATCCGCTACCGAGTTGACGGCGTACTACGCGAAGTAGCAACACCACCACTAGCGATCAAAGAAAAAATCTCTTCGCGCATTAAAGTCATTTCAAAGTTAGATATTTCAGAAAAACGCATCCCACAAGACGGCCGTATGAAGCTTGTTTTATCTAAAAGTCGCGCGATTGACTTTCGGGTATCAACACTGCCTACGATGCACGGCGAAAAAATTGTAATGCGGATTTTAGATCCATCGTCCGCAACACTAGGTATTGATGCCCTAGGCTACGACCCAGATCAAAAAGCAATTATTCTTGAAGCGATTCAGCGCCCCTATGGCATGGTGTTGGTAACAGGACCCACTGGCTCAGGTAAGACTGTCTCACTTTATACATGCTTAAATTTGCTCAACAAACCTGATATCAACATCTCAACCGCAGAAGACCCCTGCGAGATTAATTTGCCTGGCATTAATCAAGTCAATGTAAACGACAAGGCAGGCCTAACTTTCTCTGCCGCACTTAAAGCATTTTTGCGGCAAGATCCGGACATCATTATGGTGGGTGAGATTCGCGATTTAGAAACGGCCGACATTGCCATTAAAGCCGCACAGACCGGCCACATGGTGTTTTCGACCCTACATACCAATGACGCGCCAACCACATTGACGCGTATGCTCAATATGGGCATACAGCCCTTTAATATTGCCTCGTCCGTCATTTTAATCACCGCACAGCGCCTCGCGCGTCGACTATGCAGCTGTAAACAGCCTGTAGAGATACCTGAAGCTGCGCTTTTGAGCGCAGGCTTCGAGCAGAGCGATCTTGATGGCACCTGGAAAGCTTACGGACCCAAAGGCTGCGAGATCTGTAAAGACACTGGTTATAAAGGGCGCGTTGGTATCTATCAGGTTATGCCGATAACCGATGATCTTAATCGAATCATCATGAGCAACGGTAACGCCATCGATATTGCCGATCAGGCGCGTAAAGAAGGCGTCCTATCGTTACGCGAAGCAGGACTAAGAAAAGTAAAACAAGGCCTAACTTCACTCGAAGAAATCATGGCCGTGACTAACGAATAGAGGGCCACAATATGGCAACCCCAAAAAAAGCAGCCAGCAATGCTGTAAAAGAATTCACTTTCCACTGGAAAGGCAAAGATCGGACAGGAAAAGCCGTCAGTGGTGAAATGCGAGCCAGTGGTGAAGCTGTCGTCAAAAACACCTTAAGACGCCAAGGCGTGAACGTTGCCAGCGTAAAAAAAATCCGCATGCGCGGCGGTAGCAAAATCACCGAACAAGATATTGCAATGTTTACTCGACAACTTGCAACAATGCTGAAGTCAGGCGTTCCACTACTAACCTCATTTGATATTGTCGCCAAAGGGCACTCAAACCCCTCCGTAACTAAATTGCTAAATGAAATAAAAAACGATATCGAAACAGGCTCATCCCTAACTCAAGCTTTTAGAAAACATCCTTTGCAATTTGACGCCCTTTACTGCAATCTCGTACAAGCTGGTGAGCAGGCTGGTATTCTTGACGCCCTTTTGGCGCGTCTTGCAACCTACAAAGAAAAAATTCTGGGTGTCAAAAAGAAAATCAAATCAGCCATGTTTTATCCTACCGCTGTCATTGTGGCTGCCTTTGTCATTACTGCCGTCATTATGATTTTCGTAATTCCCGCGTTCAAGGATTTATTCTCAAGCTTTGGGGCCGATTTACCTGCCCCCACGTTGTTTGTTATGGCTATTTCTGATTTTTTTGTCTCATATTGGTATCTGATATTCGGTGGAATTTTTGGCGGTTTCTGGTTGTTCATGAATGCGTGGCGCAGATCAGAAGCAATGCAAATCTTTATGGATCGTCTAATTCTCAAATTACCAATCTTTGGTGAAATTGTTAAAAATGCAACGATCGCTCGCTGGACTCGAACACTTGCCACCATGTTTGCAGCAGGTGTCCCATTAGTTGAATCGCTGGAATCTGTCGGTGGAGCTGCCGGCAATTACATTTATAAAATTGCAACGAAAAAAATTCAATCCGAAGTCAGCACAGGGACCAGCCTGACTGTTGCAATGCAAAATGCAAATGTATTTCCTAATATGGCCATGCAAATGACGTCGATCGGTGAAGAGTCTGGCTCATTAGATGCAATGCTTAGTAAAGTAGCTGATTACTACGAAGAAGAAGTTGATAACGCTGTTGAGGCACTTTCAAGCTTAATGGAGCCTGTAATCATGGTCGTGCTAGGCACACTCATTGGTGGCTTAGTAGTTGCAATGTACTTACCAATCTTCAAAATGGGTGCTGCAGTTGGCTGATTTTTCATATCTAGCTACCAACATGTATATGTTGGTAGCTTTGTCCACTTTGCTTGGACTCCTAATGGGTAGTTTTTTAAACGTAGTGATTCATAGACTACCGATCATGATGGAGAGCAATTTCAAGACTGAATGCGCTGCGTTCTTTGATAAAAAAGTAGCGCAATTAGAACCAGAAGTTAAGTACAACTTAATTTTTCCCAGATCGGCCTGCCCCAAGTGCGGGCATACCATTTCTGCGCTTGAGAACATACCCGTGATCAGTTGGGTTGCTTTACGGGGAAAGTGTCGTAAGTGCAAAGCAAAGATCAGCATTCGCTACCCTATCATTGAACTCATTACCGCTTTTGTATCTGCTGGCCTAGCCTTACATTTTGGATATTCATATGCCTTAGCAGGTGGCTTGATACTAGTGTGGTTTTTAATTGCACTCATAATGATTGATGCTGACACTTATTTACTACCTGACAGCATGACTCTGCCACTCATTTGGATCGGGCTAATCTTCAACAGCTTTAATACCTTCACCACACTAGATAATGCAGTATATGGCGCAATAGCAGGCTACATATCGCTCTGGAGCGTATACTGGGTATTCAAGTTTGCAACTGGTAAAGAAGGTATGGGCTACGGTGATTTCAAACTATTAGCTGCGCTAGGTGCTTGGTTTGGCTGGAGCATGATCCCAATGATTATTCTATTGTCGTCATTTGCCGGAGCAGTGATCGGAATTGTCATGGTTTTAGGAAAAAATAGAGGCTGGAATAAGCCGATGCCTTTTGGTCCCTACTTAGGCGTAGCAGGCTTACTTGCTTTAATTTGGGGCAAAGACCTGTCGCTTGCATTATACGGAATTAGTTAATTTGCTAGTCGTTGGATTAACTGGCGGCATTGGGTCTGGAAAAAGCAGTTTCTGTGCCGCTTTTTCACTTTTGGGTGTCCCAATTATTGACGCCGACATCATCGCTCACGATTTATCACAACCTTATTCAACAGCAAATACTACCGTCAAAAAACTATTTGGTGAGCAATCATTACGAGCAGATGGGACATTAAATAGAGAATGGATACGTAGTGCGATCTTCAATGATGATGTAAAAAAAAAACAACTTGAAGCCATCTTCCACCCACTGATTCTACAAGCATTAAAACTACATATTAAGCAACTAGAGAACAGCTGCGCGTATTGCATAATTGCCGTACCCTTGCTGTTTGAACAAAAGTCATTTCATGAACTTACCCAATTTAGCATTGCGATTGATTGCACCGAGAATGAACAAATTACTAGAGTTATGCATCGAAGTAGTTTAAGTGAAACGCAAGTCCGTAAGATAATTGATGCTCAAATGAGCAGAAGTCAAAGAAACAAGCTTGCCGACCTAGTCATCAACAATGAAGATGGCCTGGAAAACATTGCAGATAAAGTGTCGCAATTGCATAAGTTTCTATTAGAAAAAACTTAAATATACTATGCATGGGTTTTCAAAACTCATTGTTTGCTGCAGAATTGCAAAACCTTCTAAGGCCATAAAATTGTGATTAGCTACGAATTCCCGATCAATGAGAAAATTCGGACTCTATTGAGACTGGAAGATCTTTACGTACGTACCATTTCATTTGCATCTCGAGATCAACCCATTGATCATCACATGGCACTGCTTGGCATTTTTGAAATCATGGAAGTCGCAAGTAGGGCAGATTTAAAATCGGACTTACTGCAAGAACTCGAACGTCAACGCCAAACATTAATTGCCCTAAGAAACAACCCTCATATTTCTGAAGATGCGCTTGAACGGGTACTTACTGAAATTGAGTCGACGCACACTAGATTACTCGCAATGACGGGCAAGCTTGGCCAATACCTAAGAGAGAATGAATGGCTCATGGCTATCAAACAAAGAATCTCGATTCCTGGCGGTGTTTGCGAATTCGACCTACCATCTTACCACTACTGGCGCACACAATCGGCTGAACGAAGAAAGATAGACCTTGATCGTTGGCTGAGCCCGCTACTGCCAATCAAGCACGGTTTAGACATAGTTTTGAAGCTCCTTAGAGATTCGGCCAAATCAAATCACTTCATAGCCAAGGGTGGCTCTTTCCAGCAAATGTCTGGCGGAAAAACTGTGCAACTACTGAAAGTAAGCTTGAATGATGACTTACCTGCAGTGCCTGAATTATCGGCAAACCGCTACGCAATAAATATCCGATTTATCGTACCGAGCACAAGCGGCGATAGAGCTAAAGTTGTTGATTCTGACATTCAATTCACACTAGCTTACTGTAATTTATAAATGAAATCACAAATCAACGTTTCGTGCCCAATTTGTAAGTGTAAAACGATCTACAGCAACACAAACCAATATCGACCTTTTTGCTCTGAACGTTGCAAATCAATTGACTTAGGTGCTTGGGCAGACGAAACATACCGCATCGGCAATAGCACCACAGAGCCACTGCCAACACTAGAGAAACAAGAGTCAGCTGAATACTAATTCAGCTGCACATTTACCTATTTCGTCGCAAGCGAGGCTATGAATGGAAGACCAATCACAAACAAGAATCTTATTCATCTCCGCCTCTCGCCCCGACTAATGCAGGATATTGAAATAAACTCCCACTATCTAAGCAAATAGCCGTCAATTGCCCGCCCCATATACAACCTGTATCTAAGGCAACCACTTTTTCATTTACAACCAAGCCTAAAGCAGACCAATGACCAAACATCACCGGCTTTGGTAAGTTAGCTAATTGGTTAAACCAAGGCCGCAAATTATCCGGCGCACTCTCAATTGTACCTTTAAATTTCATATCAAGATCACAACCATCAAGCATCCGCATTCGCGTAAAAGTATTAATCCCGAATCTGAATCGTTCAACCCCTTCCATTCCGTCAGCCCATTTCGTAGGAGAACTTCCATACATGTTTGACAACCAAAAGTAGAAATCGTCGGCAGCGAGTTTTTCACTGCAAAACATAGCCAACTCAAGATTTTTTTGCCAACTTAAACTCGGATTAATACCTGCGTGAACAATTAGGCACTCAGGAAGCTCCAAAACGAGCGGCTGCTTTCGCAGCCAAGACATTAATTCATTAACCTCTGCACCTTGCAGTACATCATCAAACGTATCTAGAGATTTAGGTTTAGAAATTCCAGCCCAACACGCCAGCAAGTGCAAATCGTGATTCCCGAGCACCATCCTAAATGATTTTCGATTCGCGTAAACATAACGCAAAACATCAAGAGAGCGAGGCCCCCTATTTACTAGATCCCCTACTAGATAGACTTTATCCAGAATTGGGTTAAACTCAATCAAGGATATCAAGCCCATGAATTCATCAAAACAGCCTTGGATATCACCTATTACGTAGCTAGCCATCTATGTCTCTTTCTTAGAAGAAATCGCATCATGATAAAAAAATACCCAAATAATATTGAGTCTTGGCTATCTTTACTTAGCAATCTTGAGATTCCTATACTCAAGCACACCCACGATCAAATCATTAAGCACCAGCAAAATATCGACAACATTGATCTTAGAGACTTATCAATACTAATTCGGCACGACCCACTGCTGAGCTTAAAGTTGCTAAAGCATCAAGAAAAAAAAAGAAGTTTTAATCAAACAACTGATATCACAACAATTGAAAAAGTACTTTTAATGATTGGGATTAAAGGTTTTTTTAACTCTTTTGGTGGAACTCAGCACATAGAAGACACCATAGGCCAAAATGAAGCTGCAATTGAAGATTGCCACAAAACCTGCTATCGAGCTTACTTTGCTTCGCAATTAGCAGACTCAATGGGCAAATACAGAAGAGATCTTGACCCAAATGAGATAGTAACAGCTGCACTCTTACACGAAACCGCCGAGATTTTATTATGGCAAATTGCACCTGAGCTCATGATAAATTTGAAACAAAAATTAAGTAACAATCGGGAATTAAGAAGCAAGGACATTCAAAATGAGACATTCGGTTGTAATTTTAATGAATTACAACAAAGACTTTGCTCTATTTGGAATCTCCCCAAAATCTTAACACACCTTGCAAACGAAGACTGTGCAGATGAGCCACGTGTTAAATTAGTAAAACTTGCAACCTCAATAGCACGGCACACTGAATGGTCAATTTATACCGATTTTTATCTTAAAGATCTAAGCAATACGGCTAACTTTTTAAAGATTGATGAAGATGAAGCGCATCGACTAGTAGTTAGTACCGCCGTATACACCGCCAAACATTGGGATTGGTTTGGGGTTCAACCGACAGCAGCAAGACTAATCTCTTAAATATAAAAAAGGCCAACATAAGTTGGCCTTTCTAATGATTAATTGCTTATTACTTATTCAGCTGAATCTAAAGCTTCAGCTTCTTCAGGGCGATCAACAAGTTCAACAAATGCCATAGGAGCATTGTCGCCTTGACGGAAACCACACTTAAGAACGCGTAGGTAACCACCGTTACGTGTTGCGTAACGTGGGCCTAACACATCAAATAATTTAACAACAACATCACGATCACGAGTACGGTCAAAAGCCAAGCGGCGATTAGCCAAACAAGGCTTTTTACCCAATGTGATCAACGGCTCCGCTACTCGGCGCAACTCTTTTGCCTTTGGTAAAGTCGTTTTAATAACTTCGTGCTTAAGTAACGAATTAGCCAAGTTACGAAGCATCGCAAGACGATGACTTGTCGTGCGATTAAGTTTACGATTAGAAAGACGGTGACGCATTTGTCAGTTCCTTTGCTAGTGCCTACTTCAAGGCTTATCTAAGCCAGCCGGAGGCCAGTTTTCGAGGCGCATGCCAAGGCTAAGCCCCTTCGAAGCAAGCACTTCTTTGATCTCATTCAGCGATTTACGACCCAGGTTCGGAGCTTTTAACAACTCAGTCTCTGTACGTTGAATCAGATCGCCAATGTAATAGATGTTTTCCGCTTTAAGGCAATTTGCCGAACGTACAGTCAACTCAAGATCATCTACAGGCCGAAGCAAGATAGGATCAATTGTGATTGTAGGTTCTGCAACAGTTACTTCTGGCGTACCTTCCAAATCAGCAAAAACGCCAAGTTGGTCAATTAACATCCGTGCGGCTTGGCGAACTGCCTCATCCGGTTCAATTACGCCATTAGTTTCAATGTCGATAATCAAACGGTCAAGATCGGTACGCTGTTCGACACGAGCGCTTTCTACTTGGTAGCTAACACGAAGAATCGGGCTGAACGATGCATCCAGCATAACAGTACCAATGGTACGTCCTTCTTCTTTGTTCAATCGAGCTGGGGCAGGTTGATAACCACGCCCTTTTTCAACTGTAACTTCCATGTTGAGCTTACCACCAGCAGAAAGATGAGCAATCACATGGTCTGGATTGATCACTTCAACATCGTGCGGAAGCTGAATGTCGGACGCCGTAACAATACCCTCACCCTCTTTTGAGAGAGTGAGAGTAACAGAGTCCCGACCATGCAGCTTGAGCACAACGCCTTTAAGGTTTAGCAGGATGTCAACAACGTCTTCCTGTACACCATCAAGCGCGGAGTATTCATGCACTACACCTTCAATTTTTACTTCTGTCGGGGCATAACCCGGCATTGAAGAAAGTAGAATCCGGCGTAATGCATTACCGAGCGTATGGCCATAACCACGCTCAAAAGGCTCCATCACAACTTTAGCATGTGCAGAAGCAACAGCTTGTACGTCGATGATGCGCGGTTTGAGCAAGTCGTTTGCGTTGATTTGCATAAGTCAGTATCCCTTGCCTTAGCGGGTCAGGTTATTACTTGGAATAGAATTCAACCACAAGCGATTCATTAATATCGCTAGAAAGGTCAGAACGCTCTGGCATACTTTTAAATACGCCTTCCATTTTCTTAGAATCAACCTGTACCCAGTTTGGGAAACCAATACCTTCAGCAAGAGACAGTGCCTCTTGGATACGTACTTGTTTCTTAGACTTTTCACGTACAGCAACCACATCACCCGCTTTCACTTGGAAAGAAGGAATGTTTACAGGCTTGCCATTAACAGTGATAGCTTTATGGGAAACTAGTTGACGAGATTCAGAACGGGTAGAACCGTAGCCCATGCGATAAACAACGTTATCCAAGCGGCTCTCAAGAAGTTTCAACAGGTTTTCACCAGTTGAACCCTTACGACGAGCTGCTTCATGGAAGTAGCCACGGAATTGACGTTCTAAAACGCCGTAAATACGACGGATCTTTTGCTTTTCGCGCAGGTGTACGCCGTAGTCCGACTGACGCGTATTTTTCTTCGCGCCATGCTGGCCTGGGGCTTGTTCCAGCTTGCATTTGCTATCGAGCGAACGACGCGCGCTCTTCAAGAACAGATCCGTTCCTTCGCGGCGTGCGAGTTTGCACTTAGGTCCAATATAACGAGCCATTTCTTACTCCAGATTTAGATACGACGCTTCTTCGACGGACGGCAGCCGTTGTGTGGAACAGGCGTCACATCCGAGATACTGGTGATCTTGAAACCAAGCGCGTTCAATGCACGCACTGCAGATTCGCGACCTGGGCCCGGACCCTTGATACGAACTTCGAGGTTCTTAACACCATATTCTTGGGCAACTTTACCAGCAGCTTCTGCGGCAACCTGTGCAGCAAAAGGTGTACTTTTACGAGAGCCCTTGAAACCAGCACCGCCCGAGGTAGCCCAAGATAAAGCATTGCCTTGGCGATCAGTGATGGTAATGATCGTATTGTTGAAAGAAGCGTGAACGTGCACGATACCTTCAGATACGCTCTTCTTGACTTTCTTACGTACACGAGCTGTGTTTGCTTTAGCCATAATTTATGTCCTTAGTTACTTCTTGCCAGCGATAGCCTTGCGCGGACCCTTACGAGTACGTGCATTGGTTTTTGTACGCTGACCGCGACAAGGTAAGCCTTTACGATGACGTAAACCACGGTAGCAGCCAAGGTCCATAAGACGCTTGATGTTCATGGTTACTTCACGACGTAGATCACCTTCAATAGTGAACTTGCCTACTTCGTCACGCAGTTTTTCGAGTTCAACATCACTGAGATCTTTTACCTTCTTACTAGGCTCAATTCCAGTAGAAGCACAAATCGCTTTAGCGCGAGTTTGGCCGATACCAAAAATAGCCTGAAGGCCGATCACAGCATGCTGATGATTGGGAATATTAACCCCAGCAATACGGGCCATACTTCTTACCCCAGGTTAAAAAGTCGTGGATACTAACTCCAAAAATTGATTCTAAGAATCAACCTTGGCGCTGCTTGTGCCGTGGGTCTGTACAAATTACACGCACAACTCGGTTGCGACGGATAATTTTGCAATTACGGCAGATTTTCTTGACCGATGCCTGAACTCTCATGGTCTATCCTTTACGATCAAAAATAAAATCCCAACCCAAAGGCTGGAATACAATACAGAACTTGTTTTATGATCACAAAAACTGCAACCATGCAATCCAAGAGGGACTGAATAATATAGCATCCAATACTTTCTGGGAAGTAAAACAAGAACCGCACGTCCGATTTATGCAACATTCCCAGCAAGAAACAATCAGACTGGGAATATTACAAAGGTTTGTTAGACAGGGCTTATACAAAGAACCATCTTAACCCTTAAAGTTTGCTTTCTTTAACAAGCCTTCATACTGATGGGAAAGCACATAAGATTGCAACTGAGCCATGAAATCCATTGTTACCACAACCATAATTAGCAGTGAAGTACCGCCAAAATAGAATGGCACATTCCATTTCAAAATCAGAAACTCAGGGATCAAACAAATGATTGTAATGTATACAGCACCAACCAACGTTAACCGTAAAATTACTTTCTCTACATACTTGGCTGTATGATCACCAGGACGATACCCAGGAACCATTGCGCCACTCTTTTTAAGGTTATCCGCAGTTTCTCTTGGACTAAACACGAGAGCTGTATAGAAAAAACAGAAAAAGATAATAGCAGCAGCATAGAACAATACATACAGCGGCTGCCCTGGATGAAGCATATCACCCAACGATTTAAGCCAAGTCAATTTTTCGTTATTGCCTGTCCACGACAAGACCGTAGCAGGAAAAAGTATGATCGAAGAAGCAAAAATCGGCGGAATAACACCTGCCATGTTTACTTTCAATGGCAAAAATGAACTTTGCGCCTGCATTAGGCGGTTACCAACCTGACGCTTTGCATATTGAATGGGAACTTTACGTTGACCACGCTCAACAAATACCACTGCAGCAGTTAAAAGCACAACACCAACAAACAAGAACAATACCAACAAAATTGGTAAAGATCCCTGAGTGGATAATGTTAATGTTTTAGCAATTGCAGAAGGAACGCCAGCGGCAATACCAGCACAAATGAGAATAGAAATACCATTACCCATTCCGCGCTCAGTAATCTGCTCACCAAGCCACATCAAAAACATAGTTCCCGTAACCAAGGAAATCATCGTTACAGCAACAAAGATTCCCTGATCCATCACAACCAAATTAGGCTGACGGAACAACATCATTGCAATACCAAAACTTTGTGCCGTAGCCAAAAGAACAGTGAAATAGCGGGTGTATTGAGTAAGCTTACGCTTACCAGATTCACCCTCTTTTTTCAGCTGCTTCAAGGAAGGCAGTACCTCGCCGGCGAGTTGAACAATAATCGACGCCGAGATATATGGCATGATACCAATAGCGAATACGGTGAAACGCTCCAAGGCACCACCAGAGAACATGTTAAACATGTTCAACAAGCCAGTTTGTGACGAATGGAACAAATTCGCCAGTTCTGCAGAGTTAATACCCGGAACTGGAATATGTGCACCGATACGATATACGATCAGTGCACCTACGACGAACCAGATCCGTTTCTTGAGATCAGCAAATTTATTTGCTGAGCCAGCCAAAGCGGGATTTGCCACGTTCTGCCCTATCCTATTGATTTACAGCATTACTCGCTAATTGAACCACCAGCAGCTTCGATTGCAGCCTTAGCACCCTTAGTCACGCCCAAACCTTTCACAGTTACAGCGCGCTCAATTGTGCCAGACAAAACAACTTTGCAAGTCAAAGAATGCTGAGAAATCAAACCAGCCTGAATAAGACTTAGCAAGTCTACTTCACCAATTGGCAAAGCATTTAATTCAGACAGAGTAATTTCTGCATTCTTGCCTTTAGCAAGAGATACGAAACCACGCTTAGGCAAACGGCGTTGCAAAGGCATTTGACCGCCTTCAAAACCCACTTTATGGAAACCGCCAGTACGGGATTTTTGACCCTTATGACCACGACCACAAGTTTTGCCCAAACCAGAACCGATGCCGCGACCAACACGCTTAGAAGCATGTTTTGCGCCTACACCAGGAGTTAGGTTATTGAGTTGCATATTAACCCTCCACCTTTAGCAAGTAGCTGATTTTATTAACCATGCCACGATTTGCAGGCGTATCGATTACAACAGCTGAGCTGTTCATACGACGCAAACCCAAACCACGAGCACATGCTTTATGAGCCTCAAGACGACCAATCAAGCTTTTAACCAGAGTCACCTTAATTGTTTTTACGTCGCTCATTGCGCACCCCCAAGAACTTCTTCAACTGCTTTACCGCGTTTAGCAGCAATATCAGATGGGGTATGCAATTTAGCCAAACCATCCAATGTCGCACGAACGATATTGTATGGATTAGTTGAGCCATGGCATTTTGCAGTAATGTTATGAATACCCATCACTTCAAACACTGCGCGCATTGGACCACCCGCAATAATACCAGTACCTTCTGGAGCTGGCTGCATAAATACAGTCGTAGCGCCGTGCTTTCCGAATACTGTGTGTTGCACAGTACCATTACGCAAGCTAACTTTAACCATTTTACGACGAGCTTCTTCCATTGCTTTTTGTACAGCTACAGGCACTTCCTTAGATTTGCCTTTACCCATACCAACACTACCATCACCGTCACCAACAACAGTAAGTGCTGCAAAGCCGAGGATACGACCACCCTTAACAACCTTGGTTACGCGATTAACGCTAACCATTTTCTCGAGTAGACCGTCCTTGACTTCTTCTCTTTCGTTCTTAGCCATTATTCAACTCCAAACTCAATTAGAAGGCCAGGCCAGCTTCACGAGCAGCATCAGCCAACGCTTTAACGCGGCCATGGTACTGGAAACCGGAACGGTCAAACGCAACTGCTTCAATACCAGCTGCTTTTGCACGTTCAGCAATCAACTTACCAACAGCAGTTGCACCTGCAACGCTGCCACCATTTTTAACTTCAGCGCGCAACCCTGCTTCCAGAGTATTAGCTGCAGCCAAAACATTGCCGCCCGTTACATCAATAATTTGGGCGTACATGTGGCTATTGGTACGATGGACCGACAAGCGCACAACCTTGAGCTCCGCAATCTTGGCACGGGTTTTACGTGCACGACGAAGTCTACTTTGATTCTTATCCATGATTCAGCCTCGATTACTTCTTCTTGGTTTCTTTGATAACCACAACTTCATCAGAATAACGAACACCCTTGCCTTTATAAGGCTCTGGTGAACGGTACGCACGAATCTCTGCAGCAACCTGACCAATAAGTTGTTTATCGGCACCTTTCAATAGGATCTCAGTCTGAGTTGGAGTCTCGCAAGTAATCCCTACAGGAATTGCGTGAACAACTGGATGAGAGAAACCCAATGATAGGTTCAATACTTCGCCCTGAGCTTGAGCACGATAACCGACACCAACGAGTGTCAATTTACGCTCAAAACCCTTAGATACACCGTTAACCATATTATTAACCAGAGCACGTAAAGTACCAGACATAGCGCGAGCAAATTTGCTATTGCCATTAGCTGCGAAAACGACATTGCCATCTTCGATCTTTACAGTTACATCCGAAACTATTGGTTGAGCCAAAGAACCCTTAGGACCTTTAACCACTATTTCACCTGAGGCAATATTAACTTCTACGCCTGCCGGAATTGTTACCGGACTTTTAGCTACGCGTGACATTGTGATACCTCATCAAGCAACGATGCACAAAAGCTCGCCACCAACACCATTGGCACGCGCTTTGCGGTCGGTCATCACACCCTTGGATGTAGACACAATCGCCACACCAAGACCATTCATTACATTTGGAATGTCACCAGCACCGCGGTAATCGCGCAGGCCTGGCTTAGAAACACGATCAAGACGCTCAATAACTGGGCGACCTGCGTAGTATTTCAATTCAATCGTCAAAACCGGCTTAACATCGCCAGCAACGGTAAACGATTCGACATAACCTTCTTCAACTAAAACTTTAGCAATTGCTACCTTCAGTTTCGAAGACGGCATAGCCACAGCAGCTTTGTCGGCACGTTGTGCATTGCGGATACGAGTTAGCATATCGGCGATAGGATCATGCATTGCCATGTGTTTTCTCTCCTATTACCAGCTAGCTTTGACCAGACCCGGGATTTCGCCTTTGAAGGCGAGTTCACGCAGCTTGCTGCGACCGAGACCGAATTTGCGGTATACCCCACGTGAACGACCAGTCAATGCGCAGCGATTGCGCAAGCGTACTGGAGATGCGTTACGTGGAAGTTGCTGGAGTTTCAAACGAGCTTGGAATTGTTCTTCCTCACTCGCATTTTGATCGTTAATAACGACCAAGAGCTGAGCGCGCTTTGTTGCGAATTTCGCAACAGTAGCAACACGCTTAGCCTCACGTTTAATCAGTGCAAGTTTTGCCATGATCGCCTCAAGTCTTAAACGGGAATTTGAAGGCAGCGAGCAGAGCACGTGCTTCATCGTCAGTTTTAGCCGTAGTTGTGATCGTGATATTCATACCACGAAGCGCATCAATCTTATCGTACTCAATTTCCGGGAAGATAATTTGCTCTTTCACACCCATGTTAAAGTTGCCACGTCCATCAAAGGACTTGCCACCAACACCACGGAAGTCACGAACACGCGGAAGCGCGATTGTGATTAGGCGATCAAGGAATTCAAACATACGTTCACGACGCAGAGTCACTTTGCAGCCAACTGGGTAGTTATCACGAATCTTGAAGCCAGCAATAGACTTTTTAGACTTAGTAACCACTGGTTTTTGACCGGCAATCTTCTGCATGTCGCCAACGGCGAAATCCATTACTTTTTTATCTGCAACTGCCTCACCGACACCCATGTTAATGGTGATTTTTTCGATGCGTGGCACTTGCATTACAGACTTGTAACCGAATTGCTCGACTAATTTCGGAACAATCTGGTTCTCATAAATCTCTTGAAAACGAGCCATATCGATTCTCCTTAGCCGCCAACTACTTCGCCACTAGACTTGAACACACGAACTTTCTTGTCGTCTTCAAGAGTCTTGAAGCCAACACGATCAGCCTTGCCAGTCGCAGCATTGAAAATAGCTACATTAGATACGTCAACTGATTTAGTCAGCTCAACGATACCACCTTGAACGCCGCGCATTGGATTTGGTTTTTGATGTTTTTTAACGATATTAACACCTTCAACCACAACACGACCTTCAGCTGGAATAGAAGTAAGTACGGTACCGCGCTTACCCTTATCTTTGCCAGTGAGAACGATTACTTCATCGCCTTTGCGAATCTTGTTCATGCTGGATACCCCTTAAAGAACTTCTGGCGCGAGTGACACGATCTTCATAAAACGCTCTGTACGCAATTCACGCGTAACTGGCCCGAAGATACGAGTGCCGATCGGCTCAAGTTTTGCATTAAGAAGAACAGCAGCGTTACCATCAAACTTGATAAGCGCGCCATCAGCACGACGTACACCTTTAGCAGTACGAACTACAACCGCATTGTATACATCGCCTTTTTTGACACGACTACGAGGTGCAGCATCTTTAATGCTTACCTTGATGATGTCGCCAACAGACGCATAACGACGCTTAGAGCCACCCAAAACCTTAATGCACATAACAGAACGTGCACCAGTGTTATCAGCAACATCTAGCTTTGATTGCATTTGAATCATTTAAGACAAACCTCCAACTTAACCCGCTTAATTAGCCTGGTTTACCAGGTGCCCGGATGTACCGAGCCAATAGCGGCTAGTTTTGGATCCCGAAGGGAAAACAGTGGAACTCATAGAGCACCACAAGAAAAGAGGGCATTCTACACAAAGCAGAATGCCCACACAAGCATTTATGCTTAATTTATTAAATTAAGCAGCGCGTGCTTTTTCTACTAGCGCTGTCACTGTCCAATTTTTGGTTTTAGACAATGGACGGCACTCTGCAATCACAACCAAATCACCATCAGCGTACTGATTAGTTTCGTCATGTGCATGATACTTTTTAGATTGACGAACCATCTTGCCGTAAAGTGGATGCTTAACCAAACGCTCCACCAAAACAGTTACAGTTTTATCCATCTTAGCGCTAACCACTCGACCAGTCAGCGTACGCTTGAGTTTTGCTTCGCTCATATTAAGCAGCCTTCTGATTCAGAACAGTAAGAACACGTGCAACATCTCTGCGCACACGTTTGATCTCGCTGGTGTTAGCCAATTGGCCTGTCGCATGCTGCATGCGAAGACTAAACTGGGCTTTCAACAACGACGTCAATTCGCCTTTCAGCTCTTCAACGGTTTTTTGTTGTAGTTCAGTTGCTTTCATCATTGCCCCACTTGACGAGAAACCATGGTCACTGCGAATGGCAACTTAGCAGACGCCAAACGGAACGCCTCACGAGCCACTTCTTCAGATACACCATTCAATTCGTACAAAACTTTACCAGGTTGAATTTCTGCAACGTAGTAATCAGGAGAACCTTTACCTCCACCCATACGAACTTCAGCAGGTTTTGTAGAGATTGGCTTATCCGGAAAAGCACGAATCCAAACACGACCACCACGCTTGATGTAACGAGTGATCGCACGACGAGCAGATTCAATTTGACGCGCAGTCAAACGACCACGGCTAATTGCTTTCAAACCGAACTCACCGAACGCAACAGTATTACCACGTGTAGCAATACCAGTGTTACGACCTTTTTGAACCTTGCGGTACTTAAGTCTAGTTGGCTGCAGCATTTCGTGGCCCCTTACGTGGTTTCTTCTGTGGTTCTACTACTTCTGCGGCTACACGTTCACCCGGCTTCAAGTCACCTTTGTAAACCCAAACCTTAACACCAATAATACCGTAAGTAGTATTAGCTTCTGAAGTTGCATAATCAATATCAGCACGCAATGTATGCAATGGAACGCGGCCTTCACGATACCATTCAGTACGTGCGATCTCGATACCATTCAAGCGACCAGATGACATGATTTTGATACCTTGGGCACCAAGACGCATTGCATTTTGCATTGCGCGCTTCATGGCACGACGGAACATCACACGTTTTTCTAATTGCGCAGTGATACTATCAGCGATAATTTGAGCATCGATCTCAGGCTTGCGCACCTCTTCAATATTCACATGAACAGGAACATTTAAGATTTTTTGCAAGGCAAGTTTCAATTGCTCGATATCTTCGCCTTTTTTACCAATTACAACACCCGGACGAGCCGAATAGATTGTAACTTTTGCATTTTTTGCTGGACGCTCAATAACGATACGGCTAACAGCAGCACCAACCAACTTTTTCTTCAAAAATGCACGAACTTCGATATCTTCGTTAAGCATTTTTGCAAAGTTAGTGCTGTTTGCATACCAACGCGAGGACCAATTTTTGGTGACAGGCAAACGAAAACCCGTCGGATGAATTTTCTGACCCATGAGTCGCTCCTTAATCGCCAACAGTCAGCGTAATGTGGCAAGTTTGCTTCTCGATTTTATTGCCACGGCCTTTAGCACGTGCAGTAAAACGCTTCAAAGAAGGTCCTTTGTCCACATAAATCGTTTTCACTTTGAGAGTGTCGATATCGGCACCTTCATTGTGCTCGGCATTGGCAATAGCCGACTCCAAAACCTTCTTAATCAGTACAGCACCCTTTTTAGGGCTGAAGGCCAGAATATTTAACGCCTGCTCAACTGGCTTGCCACGGACGAGGTCAGCGACTAGCCGCGCTTTTTGAGCGGAGAGGCGAGTGTTGCTTAGTACAGCAGATACTTGCATGTCTTCACCTTATCGCTTGGATTTTTTGTCCGCGGCGTGACCTTTAAAAGTACGGGTCAGTGCAAACTCACCCAACTTATGGCCAACCATGTTTTCATTAACGTAAACAGGGATATGCTGCTTACCATTATGCACAGCAATAGTCAGACCAACAAAGTCTGGCAATACTGTTGAACGACGTGACCAAGTTTTAACTGGGCGCTTGTCATTAGTTGCGCGAACAGCCTCAACTTTTTTCAACAAGTGCAGGTCAACAAATGGACCCTTTTTAAGAGAACGTGCCATTTACATTACCTCTTGTTCGCTGGACGACGGCGCACGATCATATTGCTAGTACGCTTGTTACGACGCGTACGATAGCCCTTAGCTGGTTGCCCCCATGGACTAACAGGGACACGACCTTCGCCAGTACGACCTTCACCACCACCGTGCGGATGATCCACCGGATTCATCGCTGTACCACGTACTGTCGGGCGGATACCCAACCAGCGCTTAGCACCAGCTTTACCGTATGAACGTAGACTATGCTCACCATTACCCACCTCACCGATTGTTGCGCGGCAATCCACATGCACTTTACGAATCTCGCCCGAGCGAAGACGTAATTGAGCATAAGCACCATCACGAGCCAACAATTGAACGCTAGTACCAGCAGAGCGAGCAATTTGTGCGCCCTTACCGGGCTGCATTTCGATGCAATGGATTGTAGAACCCACTGGAATATTGCGGATTGGAAGTGTATTACCCACTTTAATCGGCGCATCAGAACCAGAAACTACAGTCATGCCTGCAGTCAAGCCTTTTGGGGCAATAATGTAAGCACGCTCACCATCCGCGTAGCACAACAAAGCGATGTTTGCTGTACGGTTTGGATCGTATTCCAAACGCTCTATTTTAGCGACGATACCGTCTTTATTGCGACGGAAGTCTACCAAGCGATAATGCTGCTTATGGCCACCACCGATATGACGAGTAGTGATGTGACCGTTGTTATTACGACCACCAGTTTTAGATTTCTTAACCAACAAAGGAGCGTAAGGAGCACCTTTATGGAGGTCAGGACTTACTACCTTAACGACTGCGCGGCGACCGGGCGATGTCGGCTTAACTTTTACCAATGCCATGATTAGTCCCCTTATTGCGCAGCTGCAAGGTCAAGTTCTTGACCGGAAACCAAGCTAACATAAGCTTTTTTCCAATCTTTACGACGACCATTAGTACGGCCGAAACGCTTAGACTTACCTTTAACATTAACTACGTTGACAGCATCAACCTTCACTTTAAAGAGAAGCTCAACAGCGGCCTTGATTTCTGCTTTAGTCGCATCGGTAGCTACACGAAATACGACTTGTTCAGTTTTTTCGGCAATCATAGTGCTTTTTTCAGACACTACTGGCGCCAAAATCACTTGAAGCATGCGATTTTCTGCGATTTTGATCATGCAAACAACTCCTCAAAAGCCTGTAGTGCATCACGCGTGAACACAACTTTCTTGAAGCGCACCAAACTTACTGGATCAACCTGAGCAGCCTCCAACACCAAAACATGCGGAAGATTGCGTGAAGCCAAGTACAAGTTTTCGTCCAATTCTTTGGTTACAATGAGCACGTTATCGAGCTGCATTTCTGCCAATTTTTGAGCAAAAGCCTTAGTTTTAGGTGCTTCTAGCGCAAAAGAGTCAACCACAACCAAACGCTCTTCACGAACCAGTTGCGATACGATAGTCGCAATACCAGCACGGTACATTTTACGGTTAACTTTATGCGAGAAATTCTCGTCAGGGCTGTTCGGGAATGCACGACCACCACCACGCCACAACGGAGAAGATGTCATACCAGCACGAGCACGGCCAGTACCTTTTTGACGCCAAGGTTTCTTTGTAGAATGCTTAACATTGCCACGACCCAATTGAGCGCGATTAGCGCTACGAGCGTTTGCAAAATAAGCAGTAACTACTTGATGAACCAAGGCTTCATTAAACTCACGACCAAACAAGTCTTCAGAAGCAGCAAAAGCCACTTGAGCCTCGCCTTTCGTATTAACAACTTTAAGTTCCATTATGCACCTGCCTTAACGCTCGAACGAACGATAACGTCATTGCCTTTGGAGCCTGGTACACCACCCTTAACGAGCAACAATTGACGCTCAGCATCAACACGCACGATTTCAAGGTTTTGCACGGTACGCTGAACATTACCGAGCTGACCAGCCATGCGTTTACCCGGCAAAACACGACCCGGATCTTGTGCTTGACCAATAGAGCCAGCAGAACGATGCGATAGTGAGTTACCGTGCGTTGCACGATTAGAAGCAAAATGATAACGCTTGATAACACCAGCCCAACCCTTACCTTGGCTAGTACCAGTAACATCAACCATTTGACCAACACTAAACAACTCAACAGACAAAGCATCACCAGCTTTTAGCTCAGCAGCTTTTTCAGCTGGGATACGGAACTCAACGAGTGCCAAACCTGCTTCAACGCCTGCTTTTGCAAAATGACCAGCTTCAGCCTTATTTACTCGACTTGCTTTCTTTGTACCGAAAGTTATCTGAACAGCAGAGTAGCCGTCAGCTTCCAGAGTTTTGATTTGCGTGACGCGATTAGCAGCCATGTCCAACACAGTTACTGGAATGGAAGCACCATCCTCAGCAAATACGCGGGTCATGCCGACTTTGCGACCTACAAGACCTAAGCTCATAGTTATTCCCTTTTCAAGGGCCAGTTACGATTGACTGGCTATGACTATTAAAAAATAAAACGGGCTTGCCACAATAAATGGCAAGCCCGAGATACT
Organism: uncultured Deefgea sp.; assembly: GCA_963508915.1. Lineage (GTDB taxonomy): Bacteria > Pseudomonadota > Gammaproteobacteria > Burkholderiales > Chitinibacteraceae > Deefgea. The sequence continues at coordinate 551 of CAUOZE010000007.1, read as the reverse complement.
ATCGCATGTTTTTGTTTGATGCAAGTTTTTTAATCACTCACATCAAATTCAAAACATTAGTTCAATTTGATTTCTACATCAACGCCAGCTGGCAAGTCAAGCTTCATCAAAGCATCCACAGTTTTGTCTGTTGGATCAACAATATCCAACATACGCAAGTGTGTACGAATTTCAAATTGATCGCGCGCAGTTTTGTTAACGTGCGGTGAGCTCAAGATGTCAAAACGCTCGATTTTAGTTGGCAAAGGAATTGGACCCTTAACAACAGCACCAGTACGTTTTGCAGTCTCAACGATTTCTTGAGCTGAACGATCAATCAAAGCATAGTCAAATGCTTTCAAACGGATACGAATTTTTTGGTTTTGCATTTACATGTTCCTTAAACAAGAACAGTGGCAACAACACCAGCGCCAACAGTACGACCACCTTCGCGAATTGCGAAACGCAAACCTTGCTCCATAGCTACTGGGCAGATCAAAGTTACGGTGATAGATACATTGTCACCAGGCATTACCATTTCTGTACCTTCTGGCAAATCAATAGCGCCAGTT